>DASWPQ010000065.1:0-26087 GCA_036398375.1 Gryllotalpicola sp. | reverse complement strand
GAGCTGCACGGTGCCGCCCCAGAAGTACGTGTTGCGCGCCATCTCCATGTCGTCGTCGCCCGAGCGGCTGGTCATGTAGAAGGGACCGATCGTGACGCTCGGGGCCTGCGCGAACTTCCCGGTGTTGAGCTCGGTGGGCGCGATCGTCGACACGACATGGGCCGGAAGCGGCTGGAACTGGGTTCCGAAGAGGTCGAGGAACGAGGCGTTGGGGGCGGACAGCGTCACCGTGAAGGTCGTGTCGTCGACCTTCTTGTAGCCGATCGGCGTGGACTTCCCCGCCTTGCGATCCAGGGTGCCGGCGATGGGACTGACGTAGGTGATCCAGTTGGTCGTGGTCTGCGGATCGGTCATCGCGGTGATCGCCGCTTCGATGTCGTCCGCGGTGAACGGCTTGCCGTCCGACCACTTCACACCCTGGCGCAGGGTGAAGGTGTACTGCGTGCCGTCCGCCGAGACCGTGTACTTCGTCGCGAGCGAAGGGACGAAGTTCATCTTGTCGTCATAGGCGAGCAGGCTCGAGCCGAAGCACTGCGTGACGGCGCGGGCGTTGCCGTTGTTGGTCAGATTGGGCATCAGGCACGGGCCGATGCTGCCGAAGATGGCCATGGTCGCGACTCCGGTTCCCGGCTTCGCGGCGCCGGCGGCGCCGGCCGAGTCCGAGCCCTTCGTCCCCGTGCAGGCGGCGAGCACGAAGACGGTCGCGGCGCCGAACGCGCCGACGCCGGCGGCGCGCAGCAGCGACCGGCGCGACAGGGTGTGACGGGTCAGGAGCGACGGGCAGTCGCTCGTGCCGCAATCGGGGCATAGCTGAACAGTCATTGCTTCTCCTCCGTGGTGCCAACGCGCAATTGATTTCGGGGATTTGGTATATGCCGGGCAACGCGGCTTGTGTGCTAGGGGTCCGACGCTGTTGAATCTGGATCGTATACCGATGCAATAGCTTCGTATACCATCAAGGACAATTCGTATACAATCTTGTAACACGGGCCGCGCCATCGCCGGGCGGCCATCCCCTGCTGTCATCGCGGGCATCCGTGTCCCCCGGATGAGGTCGTCACTTCGGCCTCCCCCGCTGGCAATGTCGGATTCCAACCGATGCCCCGACGAGAGTGAGACCTCATTTGACCCCGCCGATCACAGACGGCGAAGCGCGCACCACCCCGCTCGCCATCGCCCAGGTGCTCCGCGCGCGCATCATCGGCGGGAACTACGCCCCGGGTGAGCAGCTCGTGGAGGATCGCCTCGCCAAGCACTTCGGCGTCTCCCGCATCCCGGTGCGGGAAGCGCTGCGGATGCTGGAGGCGGAGGGCTTCGTCGAGCTCGTCCCCTACCGTGGCGCCTTCGTGGCCGAGGTGGACAGGGACTCCGCCGACCACACGCTCGAGATCCGCGCCGGGCTCGAGCCCATCGCGGCCCGGCGCGCCGCTATCTTCCGCAGCGAGGACGACCTCGAGGTGCTCCGCGACGCGCAGGCGCGCGGAGATCACGCGACCGCCCGGGAACAGTATGAGCTGCTGCCATCGCTGAACTCCGTGTTCCATTCGGCGCTCTGGAGCGCGAGCGCGAACAACGAGCTCAAGAACCTGCTCGACCAGCTCAAGTTCAAGATCGCCTGGGTGTACTCGCTGAACGTGCGCAAGAACGCGAAGGAGTCCTGGCAGGAGCACAAGCGGATCCTGGACGCCGTCGAAGCCGGCGACGACATCGCCGCCGAGCAGGCGATGCGCGACCACATCGACGCAGCCATCGAGATCCACCGGCGATACCCGCGCCGCTGACCCTCGCTTCCCACCGCCAGAAGGAGCCCCCGTGTTCACCACCCGCCCCGAGTTGACCGGCACCGTCGGTATGGTCGCCTCGACCCATTGGCTCGCCTCATCCGCCGGCATGTCCGTGCTCGAGCGCGGCGGCAACGCCGCAGACGCGGCCGTGACCGCCGGCTTCGTGCTCCAGGTCGTCGAGCCGCACCTGAACGGCCTCGGCGGTGACGCCAACATCATGGCGAGCAGCGCTGCCGGGGACGTGCGGGTCTTCTGCGGGCAGGGCGTCACCCCGGCCGCGGCGACCCTGGACGCCTACCTGGAGCTGGGCCTGGACCTCGTCCCCGGCACGGGACCGCTCGCGGCCACCGTGCCCGGCGCCTTCGGCTCCTGGCTCCTGCTGCTGCGCGAGCAGGGCACCTGGCACCTTCGCGACGTCCTCGAGCCGGCAATCGGCTACGCAGAGGACGGCTATCCGCTCGTCCCCAACATCGTCAACACCATCGCCCAGGTCGAAGAGCTGTTCCGCACCGAGTGGACCACCTCGGCGGCCAGCTACCTCGCCGACGGCCTGCCGAAGCCGGGCGAGCGCTTCACGAATCGTGCGCTCGCGACGACCTACCGGCGCCTCGTCGCCGAGGCGGAGGCCGCGACATCCGACCGCGACGGCCAGATCGACGCCGCGCTCGACGCGTTCTACCGCGGCTTCGTCGCCGAGGAGATCGAGGGATTCCTCGCCGGCAGCCCGATCATGGACAGTTCGGGGGAACGCCACCATGGCCTGCTGACCGCGGACGATCTGGCTCGCTGGCAGCCGACGATCGAAGCCCCGCTGTCCGTGAGCTACGACGGGATCGAGGTGCACAAAGCCGGCCCCTGGTCGCAGGGGCCCGTGCTGCTGCAGCAGCTGGCCCTGCTCGATCAGGCGGATCTCGGTCACGCGGAGCCTCTCGGCGTCGAGTGGATCCATACCATCACCGAGGCCGCGAAGCTCGCCTTCGCGGACCGCGAGGCCTGGTACGGCGATCCGGACCACGTCGGCGTGCCCATCGACACACTCCTGGGCTCCGAGTACGCCGCCGATCGTGCCGCGCTGATCGGCCCGTGCGCCTCGCTCGAGCTCCGCCCGGGCTCCCCCGACGGCCGCACGCCCGTCCTGCCGACCCGCGCCGATCACCCCGTGAAGATCGCTGACGCCCGCGGCTCCGGAGAGCCGACCGTGCAGAGCAACGGCCTCACCTCCGGCGACACCTGCCACGTCGACGTGGTGGACCGGAACGGCATGCTCGTCTCGGCCACCCCCAGCGGCGGCTGGCTGCAGAGCTCGCCGATCATCCCTTCCCTGGGCCTCAGCCTGGGTACCCGCGCCCAGATGCTCTGGCTGCAGCCGGGGCTGCCGGCGACGATGGCTCCGGGAGTGCGCCCGCGCACCACCCTCACCCCGAGCATGGCGTCGATCGACGGCACCCCCTTCTTCGCCTTCGGCACCCCGGGAGGCGACCAGCAGGACCAGTGGTCGCTCAACTTCCTGCTCGCGTATCTGCACGGGAGCCACAACATCCAGGCCGCCATCGATGCGCCGATGTTCCACACGACGCACTTCCCGAGCTCCTTCTACCCGCGCGCGGCCTACCCCGGACACCTCGTGGTGGAGGACCGCGTCGACCCCGCGGTCCGCGCCGAGCTGGAGTCGCGCGGGCACATCGTCGACGTCGCTCCGAGTTGGTCGCAGGGCCGCCTCTCCGGCGTGCTGCGCGACCCTGCAACCGGATTCCTCAAGGCGGGTGCCAACCCGCGCGGCATGCAGGGCTACGCCGTCGGCCGCTAGCGGTCGCATCCCCTCGCAACATCCACCGTCAGACCAATCAGGAGCAGCCATGCCAGAGATCTCAGCCGTCGTCGTCGGTTCCGGAATCGCCGGAGCCAGCACCGCGTTCGCCCTTGCCCGGCGCGGCGTGTCCGTCACGGTGGTGGACGACGGTCAGTTCGGGCAGGCCACCGCCGCGAGCGCAGGGATCATCCAGCCCTGGTCGTCCTCCGCCGAGGGCGACTACTACGCCGCATATTCCGCGGGGGCCGCGTTCTACCCCGAGCTGCTGGAGCGACTGGCCGAGCTGGGCATCACCCGAACCGATTACCGCAGGAGCGGCGCGCTCGTGGTGAACGCGGACGAGGCGCTGCTCGAGGCGACGTATCGGCGGGTCCAGGAACGCGCCGCGACGGCCGGCTCGGTCGTGGGTACGGTGGAGCGGATCGGCAACGCCGAGGCCCGCGCGCTCTTCCCCGCGCTCGCTGAGGGAGTGGACGCCGTGCACATCTCGGGCGGTGGCCGGGTCGACGGGCGCACCCTGCGCGACGCCCTGCTCGCCGGCGCCGAGAAGCTCGGGGCTGTGCGGCGACGCGGTGCGGTCTCCCTTGTGCCGCACGACGGCCGGGTCGAGAGCCGGGTCGATGGCGACGTCCTGACGGCGGACGCCGTCATCGTGGCCGCCGGCGCCTGGAGCGACGGCATCCTGTCGGCCGTCGGCGCCACGGTCCCCGTCGCCCCGCAGCGCGGGCAGATCACCCACCTGCGCCTGGAGGGCGTCGACACCTCGATGTGGCCGTCGGTGCATCCGATCTCGCACCACTATGTCGTCGCCTTCGACGACTCCCGCATCGCCGTGGGCGCCACGCGCGAGACCGGCAGCGGCTTCGATCCGCGCGTGACTGCGGCCGGTCAGCTGCAGGTCCTGCAGGATGCGCTACACGTCGTTCCCGGCCTCGCCGACGCGACCCTGATCGAGACGCGCGTCGGGCTGCGCCCCCTGCCCGATGACCAGCTGCCACTCGTGGGGGCCGTTCCTGGGGTCGAGGGAGCCTACGTGGCGACCGGCTACGGTGCTGGAGGTCTCACCATGGGCCCCCTGTTCGGCGACGCGCTCGCGCGTTCCATCGTCGGCGAGGCCGCCCCCGAGCTCGAGCACACCCCCGTACAGCTGAGCTGAGCCACGCCGCCGTCACCCCTCCGCGGCGCTCTCCGCGCGCAAGGGATTCGGTCGCAGGCCCCTCACACGTGCCATTCGCGCAGGTCGTACCGGATCCCTTGCCGACGGAGAGCCGCGGCGTGGCATCACCAGCCGCGCACGGCTAGCGCGTCTCCCCCGCGGGCTCGGCCCGCTCGGCGTCGGGCACGAGGGAGGCCAGTGGGCTCTTCCTGCGCAGCACGCGGCGCCACCACGCCCAGAAGCGGGTGAGCTGCCCGCGTGCCCAGTGCAGAAGCCGGTGCGCCCAGGCGAACTCGGTGCCGAGCAGCGCGATGCCGACGAACACGATCGCCCAGCCGGGGCCGGGCAGCGGCACGAGGATCAGGCCGACGACGACGACGGTCACGCCGAGCACGCCGATCAGGGCGCGATAGGCGAACAGCAGGCGCGGGCGGTGCTCCAGGCCGGCGCGCACCCGGCTGAACCACGCCCGGAGACGGGCGCCACGATGGGCGCCGCGACCGGTCCCCGCGCGCGCCGTTGTGGGGGCATCCGTGGGCGAGGCATCCGTCGGCGACTGCGGTCGCTCTGCCGTGCTCATGCCTCCACGCTGTCACTGGGCGACTGGGAACGGGCTCAGATCTGGCCGGTTCCCCGGCCGTTCTCGGCAAGCACGTTCCTGGCGCGGTTCGCCAGCTCCGTGTCGACGATGACGGAATAGCTCGTGGCCAGCACCGCGGTCGACGAGGTGTAGTCCCGGCGCCGGCGGGTGATCGCATAGGAGACGAGGCTGAACAGCATGCCGAAGCCCGCACCGAGCAGCACAGCGGCCACGACGAGGCTGAAGTTCTCCTGAGCAGCGCCGAAGAGCAGCAGCACGATGCCGAGGAAGATGCCGAACCAAGCGCCACTCGCCGCACCGGCCAGGGCGACGCGCCCCCACGACAGTCGCCCCGTGATGTGCTCGACGGTCTTGAGGTCGTTGCCGAGGATCGAGATCTTGTCGACCGGGAAGTCGGCGTGGGCGAGCACATCGACCGTGAGCTGTGCGTCGAGGTAGCTCTCGTACGAGGCCACGGTGTCGCCCTTCGGCACCGCCGGAATCGGGATCGCACGACGGCCGCCGAGAGGGTTTGGGCTGGTCATGGCGCCATTGTCGCATGCCGCCTTTCCGGAGGGTCCCGGCGATAGGGTTTAACCGTGAGTGCACAGCGGGTCTTCGTCGCGCGCCTGGCCGGATGCCTGGTGTTCGACCCCGTCGGCGACCGCGTCGGCAAGGTGCGCGACGTCGTCGTCGTGTACCGCTCGGACGGCGCTCCGCGGGTCGTCGGGCTCGTGGTCGAGATCCCCGGCAAGCGCCGCGTGTTCGTGTCCATCACCCGCGTCACCTCGATCGGTGCGGGTCAGGTCATCACCACCGGCCTCATCAACGTGCGCCGCTTCGAGCAGCGCGGCGGCGAGGTACGGGTCATCGCCGAGATCCTCGGCCGCCAGATCGCCTTCCGCGACGGCAGCGGCACCGCCACGATCGAGGACGTCGCGATCACGCAAGCGCCCAGCGGCCTGTGGGATGTCACCCAGCTGTTCGTGCGCCGCCCCAAGACCTCCTCCTCGCCGTTCGCGAAGGGCGCGACCCAGTTCGTCACCTGGGCCGAGGTGCGCGAGGAAGGTGCGTCGTCCGACGAGCCGCAGTCGGCCGAGCACCTCATCGCGAGCTACACCGACCTCAAGGCGGCCGACCTCGCCACGAGCCTGCTGGAGCTCCCCGACCAGCGCCGCGTCGAGGTCGCCGCGGAGCTGCCCGACGAGCGCCTCGCCGACGCCCTCGAGGAGATGAACGAGGACGACCAGGTCGAGCTGCTCCGCGCCCTCGACGACGAGCGGGTGGCCGACGTGCTCGATCAGATGCAGCCGGACGACGCCGCCGACCTGATCGCCCAGCTGCCCGAGAAGGACCGCGAGCACCTGCTCGAGCTGATGGAGCCCGAAGAGGCCGACGACGTGCGCATGCTGCTGAACTACGCGCCGAACTCGGCGGGCGGCCTGATGACGACCGAGCCCGTGATCCTCTCGGCGGACGCGACGGTGGCGGAGGCGCTCGCGCTGATCCGCCGCGAAGAGCTCGCCCCCGCCCTGGCCGCGGCCGTGTTCATCACGCTGCCGCCCTACGATCCGCCGACCGGCCGCTTCCTGGGGGTCGTGCACTATCAGCGGATGCTGCGCCACCCGCCCCACGAGCGGCTCGGCGGGCTCATCGACCAGGGGCTGGAGCCCGTGCGGGTCGACGCCTCGGTCTCCGAGGTGTCGCGGGCGCTCGCGAGCTACAACCTCGTCTCGGTCCCCGTCGTGGACGAGGCGAACCGGCTCGTCGGGGTGGTGACCATCGACGACATCCTCGACTATCTGCTCCCGGACGACTGGCGAAGTCGTGACGGCGAAGACGCCGCGCTCAAACGCACGGCGGCGGCTCGAACAGGCACAGTGGAAACGAGGTGAGTCATGGCACGTGTCGACAGCAAGGTCCCGGATCTGGACGCTCCGAAGGGCCTCTCCGGACGTGTGCGCCCACGGCGCGACGCCGACCGCTTCGGGCGGTTCACCGAGTGGATCGCGCGCGCCATGGGCACGCCGTGGTTCCTGCTCGTGCTCACCGTGTTCTGCGCGATCTGGCTGGTCTGGAACAGCATCGTCCCGAGCGCATGGCGCTTCGACTCGCAGGCGCTCGGCTTCACGGTCCTGACGCTCATCCTCTCCTTGCAGGCCTCCTACGGCACGCCCCTGATCCTGCTCGCACAGAACCGGCAGGATGACCGCGACCGAGTGCAGATCGAGCAGGATCGACAGCGCGCCGAGCGGAACCTCGCCGACACGGAGTACCTCGCCCGCGAGGTCGTGGCGCTGCGCCTCGCGCTGCGTGACGTGCCGACGAAGGACTTCATCCGGCAGGAGCTGCGCGCGCTGCTCGAGGAGCTCGAGTCCGACCGCGGACCGGAGCCCGAACCAGAGCATGAGGCTGAACGCGGGCCGGATGCCGGGGCCGGGCTCGTCCCCGAACCCGTGAGGGACGCCGCTCCGTGAGCCTCGACGACCGGGTCTCCGCGGCGCTCGAGCACGTCCTGGACCCGGAGATCCGGCGACCCATCACCGAGCTGGGCATGGTCTCCTCCGTCGCCGTGGACGCCGGCGGTCAGGCATCCGTCGGCATCAGGCTGACGATCGTGGGCTGCCCGGCTGCCGACCGCATCGAGGCGGATGTCCGCGCCGCCGTCGCCGCGGTGCCGGGGGTGTCGGGCGTCGAGATCGCGGTGTCGGTGATGAGCGCCACGGAGCGCGCGGCGCTCACCGAACGGCTGCGCGGCGGCCGAGGGCGCACGATGCCGTTCGGCCCGGACTCCCTCACCCGCGTCTACGCGGTCACCTCGGGCAAGGGCGGGGTGGGCAAGTCGACGCTCACGGCGAACCTGGCGGTCGCGCTGGCGGCGCAGGGGCTGCGGGTCGGGCTGGTGGATGCCGATGTGCACGGATTCTCGATCCCCGGAGTGCTCGGCCTCGGCGGCGCCCGGCCGACGCGGGTGGACGACATGATCCTGCCGCCCGTCGCCTACGGTGTGAAGGTCATCTCCATCGGCATGTTCCTCGACCCGGAACGCGGTCAGGGCCGGTCGTCGGCGGTCGCCTGGCGCGGGCCGATGCTGCACCGCACCATCCAGCAGTTCCTGACGGAGGTCTACTTCGGCGACCTCGACGTGCTGCTGCTGGACCTGCCGCCGGGGACGGGCGACGTCGCGATCTCCGTCGGGCAGCTGCTGCCGAACGCCGAGGTCCTCGTCGTGACCACCCCGCAGCCGGCGGCCGCGGAGGTCGCCGTGCGCTCGGGCGCCCTCGCCGCCCAGACCGGCCAGGCGGTCTACGGCGTGGTCGAGAACATGGCCGGGCTGCCCCAGCCCGACGGCACGGTGCTGGAGCTCTTCGGGTCGGGCGGCGGGGTGGCCGTCGCCGCGGAGCTCGGGGCGCCGCTGCTCGGCTCCGTTCCGATCTCGGTGGCGCTGCGCGAGGGCGGGGACGCGGGCTCGCCCGTGGTGCTCGCCCACCCCGACGACCCCGCGGCCCGGGTGCTCACGGCCGTCGCCGCCGGGATGGCCCGGCGCCCGCGGAACCTCGCCGGCCGCAGCCTGGGCGTGCGCCCGGCCTAACTGTCTCGGGTCTAGGCCGTCTCGGGCCTAGGTCGCCTCGGCGTCGAAGGGCGGCACAACGCCCACGACGCCCGGCTCGGCGGCCTTGGTCGCGACCGAGGAGATGCCGACGACCTGCTCCGGCTCCGCGGCGTCGCTCGAGTCGTCCAGCAGGGCGTCGCGGATGATGCGACGCGGGTCGTACTGACGCGGATCGAGCTTCTTCCAGTCGATGTCGTCGAAGACCTCGGCGCCCATCTCGTCGCGCATCCGATCACGCGCGTTGTCGGCGTAGCTGCGCAGGTTCCGGACCATCTGGCCGAGCCTCTCGGCATACATCGGCAGCCGCTGCGGGCCGATCAGGACGACAGCGATGCCGGCGATCACCAGCAGCTTGTCAAAGGAGAACCAATCGCCCACGCACCAAGAGTAATGCCTGCACACCGTGAGCCTCACCGGTTCCCCGCGACCCGCTCGATATCCTGAAAGGCAATAGGTACGGAGGCCCATGTCGGACAACGACAGCAACTGGAAGTTCGCGAACGACGCCGTCATCGAGGACGAGGTGATCGCACGCGCCCGCCAGCACTCCCTGGAGCTCGGGGTGACCCCGATCGCGCCCGCCGTGGGCGCCCAGGTCGCCGTCGTCGTCGCCGCCACGGGTGCGGGCAAGATCATCGAGCTCGGCACCGGGCTGGGTGTGTCCGGGCTCTGGCTGCTGCGCGGCGCGGCCGAGGCCGAGCTCACCAGCATCGACACCGAGGTCGACCACCAACAGGCCGCGCGACAGTACCTCGCGGACGCGGGCCACAGCGCCGCGAAGATCCGCCTCATCGGCGGCCGCGCCCTCGACGTGCTGCCGCGTATGAACGAGAACGCATATGACATCGTGCTCGTCGACGCGGACCCCGCCCACGTGATCGAGTACGTCGAGCACGGCCTGCGCCTGGCCCGCCCGGGCGGCACCGTGCTCGTGCCGCACGCCCTCTGGCAGGGCAAGGTCGGCAACCCGGCCAGCCGCGACGACATCGCCATCGCGTTCCGCACCCTGATCAGCGAGATCTCACAGTCCGGGGCCGTCGTGAGCGCGCTGTCGACAGTGGGCGACGGGCTGCTGCAGATCACGAAACTGGCGGCTTAACCATGAAAGCCGCCCCCAGCGGGCGGCCTTCATGAGACGCGATCTCAGTTGCCGGTGATGGCCGTCGCCAGGGCGTCGTGAAGCTCCTTGGCCTCGTCGTCGTTGACCGAGACGACCAGGCGGCCGCCACCCTCCAAAGGAACGCGCACGATGATCAGCCGCCCCTCCTTCACAGCCTCCATGGGTCCGTCTCCGGTTCTCGGCTTCATGGCCGCCATGTAGCTCCCCTTTCGTGGTTTGTGTCCATTATCCCGCACCGCCTACAGGGGCCGAAATCACCCGTCGATGTGACAGGCCCGGACGTAACACGTCACGGCGGCGACCAGTCGTAGTCGCCGATGGTCCAGCACAGCAGCAGCCAGCCCACCTGGGCGGCGACGAACACCACGACCATCGAGACGCGATACCAGAGCGCGCGCGGCGCGGCGATGACACCGAGCGCGGGGAACAGCGGCAGGAGGATGCGGAAGGTGCTCGACTGCGGGAAGAAGACGGCGAGCACGTAGAGGGCGTACGAGGCGATCCAGAGCCGCAGCTCGGCACCGAGGCGGCGCGCGGGCGGCATGAGCAGGAACGCGGCGAACGCGGCGACCAGCAGCACGAGCGCGAGGTAGCCGAGCCACGCCGGCAGGTGCAGCCAGAGCGTGAACCACCACTTCGCGCCTTGGACCCAGGGGGTGAACGGCACGAGCGGACCCCACCCCGTGTACGAGGCGCGCCAGTTCAGCTCGGTGTCGGTGTACGCACCCGCGACGCCCGTGACGTGACCGGCGATCAGGGGCCAGGCGAGACCCGCCACGAGGGCGACGAGAGTGGCGGCGACGGATGCCACGAGCTCCGGCATCCGGAACGCCTCCCGGCCCCGCCAGGCGCGGATGAGGCGCCAGAGCACCCACAGCCCCAGCGCGAGCGCCATGGCCACCTCGCCGGGCCGCGTGAACGCCGCGACCACGAGGAAGGGCAGCATCCACCAGAACCGCCGCTTCAGCCAGAGGTAGAGGACGACCGTGAGCAGCAGCGTGAACATCGCCTCGGCGTAGGCGACCTGATAGAGCGCGGCGACGGGGGCGATGGAGAAGAGCAGGGTCGCGTACATCGCGGTCGAGGGACGCAGCCGCAGCCGCATGATCCGGTAGAACATCAGCGTCGCTCCCCAGGCGCACAGCACGGTGACGAGCACCGCCGCGCTCTCCCAGGACAGACGGGTGAGGCCCGTGACGCCCTTGACGACGTAGGGGTAGACGGGCAGGAAGGCCCAGGTGTTCTGCTCGACGTGTCCCTGGCCGTCGATCGGCAGCTGCACGGGGTAGGCGGTCGCAGCGACGATCTGGTACCAGCGGCCGTCCCAGATGTTGGCGAAGTCGAGGTAGCGGGGGTGCGCGCCCGTCCACGCGTTCGGCCCCTCGATCGCGGCCTGCCAGAGCAGCAGCACGGTGTCCAATGCCCGCCCCGCCAGGAACACCAGGGTGACCCGAGCCCACCACGGCAGAGCACGCCACGGCTGGGCCCGCCACGTCGGGACCCGTTCGGGGTCGATCGCAGCGGACATCGGCTCAGGCCAGCCAGGCGCGGAGCGCGTCCTCGCACGCCGTGATCTGCGCGAGAGGGACGCGCTCGTCGTCGGCGTGGGCGAGGCTCGGGTCGCCGGGGCCGTAGTTGACCGCCGGGATGCCGAGGGCACTGAAGCGGGCGACATCCGTCCAGCCGTACTTCGGGCGCGCCTCGGCGCCGACCGCCGCGATGAACTGGCGGGCGAGCGGGTCGTCGAGCCCAGGCCGGGCCCCCGGGGCGACGTCGACCAGCACGACCTCGCCGAACGGCTCGAAGAGCTCGCGCAGCCTCGCCTCCGCCTCCGCACCCGAGCGCGACGGAGCGAAGCGGTAGTTGACGTGCACACGGCACTCGTCGGGGATCACGTTGCCGGCGACCCCGCCGCCGATCAGCACGGCGTTGAGGCTCTCCCGGTAGATGAGGCCGTCGACCTCGACCTCCTCCGGCGTGTAGGCGGCGAGCAGGGAGAGGATCGGCGCGGCGGCGTGGATCGCATTCGAGCCCATCCACGCCCGGGCGCTGTGGGCGCGCTTGCCGCGGGTGACGACGTCGACGCGGATCGTGCCGTTGCAGCCGCCCTCGACCTGGCCGGAGCTCGGCTCGCCGAGGATCGCGAAGTCGGCGGCGAGCAGTTCGGGCCGCGTGCGGGCGAGGCGGGCGAGGCCGTTGAGGTCGCTCGTGACCTCCTCGTGGTCGTACCACAGCCAGGTCACGTCGACCGCGGGCGCCGCGAGCTCGGCGGCGAGCTTGAGCTGCACCGCCACGCCCGCCTTCATGTCGACCGTGCCGCGGCCCCAGAGGTAGTCGACGCCGTCGGAGCCCTCGAAGCGGGTGGGCAGGTTGCCGTTCACCGGAACCGTGTCGATGTGGCCGGCGATGACGACGCGGCGAGCCCGGCCGAGCTCCGTGCGGGCGACGATGAGGTCGCCGTCCCGCGTGACGCTCAGATGCGGCATCCGCCCGACCGCGTCCTCGATCTCGTCGGCGATCGTCTTCTCGTTGCCGCTCACCGACTCGATGTCGCACAGCTGCCTGGTCAGTTCGATGGAGGTCGCGGAGAGGTCGAGGGCCACGTGGATAGTCTAGGGAGATGCCCGAAACCTCCCGCCGCGCCTGGGGCTTCGGCCTCGCGACCATCGCCGCAGACGGCTCCGCCCTCGACACCTGGTACCCCGCGCCGCGACTCGGCACGCCGCCCGACGGGGTCGAGCCGCCGGCCGAGCTCGTCGCACAGGCCGGGCCGGATGAGCGCCGCCGGGTGCGCCTCGAGGCGGTGACCGTCTCGGTCGACCTCGACGAGCCGGTCACGAGCACTCCGGATGCCTATCTGCGCCTGCACCTGCTCTCGCAGCTGATCGTGCAGCCGAACACGATCAACCTGGACGGGATCTTCGCGCACCTGCCGAACGTCGCGTTCACCAACGCCGGCCCGGTCGCCGCCGCCGACTACCCTGAGCTGCTGCCCGCGCTCAAGCGCGCCGGCATCCAGGCCTATGCGATCGACAAGTTCCCGCGCCTGCTGGACTACGTGACGCCCGAGCGCGTGCGCATCGCGGATGCCTCGCGCGTGCGCCTCGGCGCGCACCTCTCGCCCGGCACGGTCGTGATGCACGAGGGCTTCGTGAACTTCAACGCGGGCACGCTCGGCACCTCGATGGTCGAGGGCCGCATCTCGCAGGGTGTCGTCGTCGGCGACGGGGCCGACATCGGCGGCGGGGCCTCGATCATGGGCACGCTCTCCGGCGGCGGCACCCAGCGCGTCGTGATCGGCGCGCGGGCGCTGCTGGGCGCCAACGCGGGCATCGGCATCTCGCTCGGCGACGACTCGGTCGTCGAGGCGGGCCTCTACGTCACGGCCGGGACGAAGGTCACGCTCGTCGGCGAGCGCGACGAGAACGGCCAGCCGATCACGGTGAAGGCGCTCACGCTCTCCGGCGTTCCGCGGCTGCTGTTCCGCCGCAATTCGGTCACGGGGGCCGTCGAGGCGGTGCAGCGCGACGGAGCGGGGATCGAGCTGAACGCAGCGCTGCACGCCTGAGCTTTCCTCGCTTCCAGTCCCGAGCGGCGCGGCGAGGCGGGGGGCACCACAAGTGGGGCCCCGTGCCGTTGAACCGCGGGGCCGCTGCGCGACGTGACGGCGAGGTGACGAACGGATGCCGGGCATCCGATACGTCGTGAGACAAAAAGCCGCGGAAAGCCGCGGAATCCGAACAGACGGGGTCGCGGCGACGCCACAGCGGGCGCGGCCCGTCAGGTCCTGAGAGGGACCCGGTCGTTCTACCCCCGCGCGTCTCGACGAGAATTTCGCTTCTGGCCGGGCGCCCGTCGCTCTGGTTACAGTCAGCCCCGTGGGGAGCGTGGGTGGTCAGGGCAACGACCTGGTGGTGGCGAATCTGCCACTCGTCGGGTACCTCGTATCCGAGGTCGCGGGCTCCGCGACACATCTCAGTCGTGACGACCTGGCCGCCGCCGGCGCGGTCGCGCTCGTCGAAGCGGCTCGGGCCTTCGACCCCGAACGAGGCGTGCCCTTCGGGGCATATGCCCGCGAGCGCATCGCCGGCGCGATCCGGGACGAGATGCGCCGGGCCGACTGGGCGGGCCGCTCCGCGCGCCGCCAGATCACCGAGACCGTGCGCGCGCAGGAGGAGCTGACCGCCGCGCTCGGCCGGCAGCCGACGACGGACGAGATCGCCGACACCCTCGGCGTCGACCGGGCGACCGCGACGCAGGGCCTGAGCTTCGCGAACCGCACTGTCGGCAGCATCGACGAGATGGCGGAGAGCGTCGTGAGCCCCCAGCTCTCCCCCGCCGAGATCGCGATCATCCGCGAGAGGATGCGCCTGTTGCGGGACGCGGTCGACGCGCTGCCCGAGCGGCTCAAGCTCATCATCGAGGAGGTCTACTTCAAGGACCGGCCGGTCACCGAGCTCGCCGTCGAGCTCGGCGTGACCCACGGGGCCGTCTCGCAGCAGCGTTCGCAGGCGATCACCCTGCTGCGCCACGCCCTCGGTCTCGTCTACGAGGCCGAGCTGCCCACCCCACCGAGCTCGTCGCGCGCCGTCGCCTACCTCGACGCCTTCCGGGCGCGTTCGGGCCGCACCCCCAAGACGGGGACCACGGCCTAACGGATGCCGCGCCGCCGCCGATAGCGCTGCGTGTAACACTCCGGGCCCACGGACGGGCCCGGTCACCCCGGAGTCAAGGAAGAGACGATCATGGGATTCTCGATCAACACCAACGTGGCCGCGCTTCAGGCCTACAACAGCCTGAACAACACGCAGTCCAAGCTGCAGAGCTCGCTGCAGCGCCTGTCGAGCGGCTACCGCATCAACAACGCCAGCGACGACGCCGCCGGCCTGTCCATCTCCGAGGGCCTGCAGGCGCAGATCTCGGGCACCTCGGTCGCGAGCCGCAACGCTCAGGACGGCATCTCGCTGCTCCAGACCACCGACGGCGCGCTGACCCAGGCGCAGTCGATCCTGCACCGGATGCGCGACCTCGCCGTTCAGGGCGCGAACGACACGAACGACACCGACTCGCGCGGCGCCATCCAGGACGAGGCGGACGAGCTCAGCAAGGAGCTCTTCCGCATGTCGGCGAACACCAAGTTCAACGGCATCTCGTTGCTGGACCCGGCTGCCAACCCCTCGGCCACCCTGAGCTTCCAGGTCGGCGCCGGGGCGAACGCCGGTACCGACACCAGCAACACCATCTCGTTCTCGACGGTCAGCCTCTCCACCGCCGTCGGCTCGCTCATGAGCGCCGACGGAACCGCCGCCGGCACGGGCTTCGCCGTGACAGACAACGCCACCGCGAACACCACGATCGCGACCATCGACGCCGCCATCTCGGCCGTGTCGACCCAGCAGGCGACGATCGGCGCCACCGAGAACCGCTTCGCCGACGCGGTGCAGACCCTCGCGGTCACGGGCCAGAACCTGTCCGCGGCCAACAGCCGCATCCAGGACACCGACATGGCCTCCGAAATGGTCAACTACTCGCAGCAGTCGATCCTGCAGCAGGCCGGCGTCTCCATGCTGGCGCAGGCCAACGCCTCCAACCAGGGCATCCTCAAGCTGCTCGGCTAGGCCCACCTCACGGCGACGGCGCCGCACGCAGACCGGCTCCGGCCTCCTGCGTGCGGCGCCCGGGCCCCCGCCCGCGCCACCCGCACTGACGCGACGACACGAAGGACACCCGCATGGCAGGCATCCAGCTCAGCGGCCTCGCGTCCGGCCTGGACACGGCGAGCCTCATCCAGTCCCTCATGGCCGCGGCCTCGCAGCCGCAGTCGCTGCTCGACCAGCAGATCACCACCCAGAAGAACACCGTCGGCGACCTACAGAGCCTCAATGCGCTCTTCGCCTCGCTCGCGAGCGACACCGGCAAGTTCACCGCCACCGCCGGCCTCGGCGCGTACACGGCGACGATCAGCGACCCGAGCGTCGCCACGGCGACCGCCGACACGACCGCGGCCGCCGGCGACCTCAGCTTCACCGTCGACCGGCTCGCGAGCCGCCAGGTCGAGGTGACGGGCCCGCTCAACGCCTGGCCGAGCAGCCCGCCGGCGCTCACCATCGTCGCCGCGGACGGCACTCACACCTCCGTCACCCCCAACTCGACCAGCCTCGACAGCGTCGTCTCGGCCATCAACGCCTCGGGCGCGGGCGTGACCGCGGTGAAGGTGAAGGCGGGCACGGACTCCGACGGCAACGCGCTCTACCGCCTGCAGCTCTCCAGCAGCCAGACCGGCGCGAACGGCGCGTTCACCGTCTATGCGGGGACGCCGGACGAGGTGGCCGCGGGCACGGCGACCGACCTCGCCGCCCAGCCCGGCGCGGCGACGATCAGCACCGCCCAGGACGCGCAGCTGACCCTGTGGCCGGGCACCGCGGCCGCGCAGACCGTGACGAGCTCCACGAACGAGTTCGCGGACGTGCTGCCGGGCGCCGACGTCACCGCGAGCGCGGTGAGCGCCACCCCGGTGACGCTGAGCGTGAATCAGGACCTGAAGACCGAGTCCGGCACCGCGAGCTCGCTCGTCGCGACCGTCAGCAACATCCTCCAGACGATCGCCAAGGGCTCCGCGACGACGACCACGACCGACGACAGCGGCAACACCGACACCGTCTTCGGCTCCTTCACCGCCGACTCGACCGTGCGCGGCGCCGGGCAGCAGCTCTCCGACGCGCTCACCCTCGACGTCGACGGCGTCTCGCCCTCCTCGATCGGCATCGATCTGGCCAAGGACGGCACGATCAGCTTCGATCAGGATGCCTTCCAGGCCGCCATGACGGCCGACCCGCAGAAGACGACGCAGATCTTCGACGCGATCGTCGCGCGGGTGAACACCGCGACGAAGCAGGTCTCGGACCCCTTCACGGGCACGCTCACCGACGAGATCAACAGCGACAACGACTCGATCGACTCCATGCAGCAGAAGTCCGACGACATGCAGACGCTGCTCGACCAGCAGCAGACGACGCTCCAGCAGCAGTTCGCCTACATGGAGACGATGATGAGCCAGTTCCAGTCGCAGGGCTCCTACCTCCAGCAGTACGTCGACGCGCTGTCGAGCTCATCGAGCAGCTCGAAGAGCTAGCACCAGGACCAGAACCGAGCAGGACCGAGCAGGACCAGGGCGAAGGAGACGACGATGGCCACGACCCCCTTCCAGGCGCGCAGCGCCTACGCGCGCGAGTCGATCCTCTCGGCGACCCCGGCGCAGCTCGTCGTGATGCTCTACGACCGGCTCGAGCTCGACCTGCGGCGGGCGGAGCTCGCCCAGGCGGAGGAGCGCTGGCGCGACGCCGGCCCCGAGCTGCAGCACGCGCAGGACATCATCACCGAGCTGCAGCTCGCGCTGCGCCTCGACGTCTGGGGCGACGCCGAGAAGCTCTTCGCGATCTACACCTACGTGCGCAACGCCCTCATGCTCGCCAATGTGAGCCACGACGTGGAGCGCACCCGGGAGGGGATCCGCCTCGTCGCCCCGCTCGCGGAGGCCTGGCGCCAGGCCCTGGCTGCGCAGGCCGAGCCCGCGGCGCAGATGGGCACGCTCGGTGTCGCCTGACCGGCCAGCGACCGACCAGGCGTCGGCCGACCGGACGTCGGCTGCTCCGACGACAGCCGATCCGATCGCCGCCGCCCCGGTGACGCCCGACGTCGCCGCCTGGTCCGCCCTCCTGGACCGGATGGAGTCGGACGTCGCCCGCGCGCGCGCCGGCCTGGCGCCGGCCCCCTGGGATCCGCCCGCCGCGATGCCCCCGCTGCCCGCGCCGCTGCTGCCCCGCGCCCGCGCGCTGCGCGCCGCCCACGCCCAGCTCGTCGCGGCGGTGGAGTCGGCGCACGCCGAGCTCGGCCGACGGCTCGCGCGCACCAGGCGGCTCGCCCGCACGCAGGCCCCGCGCCGCCCCGTCTACCTCGACGCCCTCGGCTGAGCGCGGCGTCCGCACCCCGCACCCCGCACCCCCACTGTGCGGGTAAGGGGCTAACGGGCGGGTGGCCGCACCCGATAACCCACAGCGGAGAGCACGGATTCGCTCCCGAGGAGCGGCCACGGATCGGCCGGCACACGACCATCTCGTCCTGTGAGGGGACCACCGTGATCGAATCCGTGACCCAAGCCGCGCTGCAGAGCGCGCTGACCGGGCTGTCGACCCGTCAGCGCGTGATCGCCGACAACATCGCGAACATCAACACGCCGGACTATCAGGCCCAGCGGGTCACCTTCGAACAGGCGCTCGCCCAGTCCGTCGCGAACGGCAGCGGCCTCGTCTCCCCCGCCACGCTGCCCTCGCTCGAGCCGACGCAGACGAACGGCAACAACGTCAACCTCGACGAGGAGACCCTGAACAACATCGAGACCGGGCTGCGGTACCAGTTCGCCACGCAGGCGATGAACCAGCAGTTCCAGTCGCTCACCGCCGCGCTCAAGTCCGCCTGACGCGGCCGACGGGACAGGAGGGGACATGGCCGACGCGATCGGAATCGCCGGCACGGGAATGACCGTGCACCGCAAGTGGCTCGACGCCATCTCGGACAACATCGCCAACATCAACACCGCGGAGCCCACGAGCGGCTCCGCCTTCCAGGCCCGCTACATCGCCGTCCAGCCCGGCCCGGGCGTCTCGGGCGTCTACGTCGCGGGGACCAGCTACGGCTCGGCCGCCGGCCGCGTCACCTACGACCCGGAGAGCCCCGTCGCCGACGGCGAGGGCTACGTGCGGATGCCGGACATCGATCTCTCGTCCCAGATGGGCGCGCTCATCATGGCCCAACGCGGCTATCAGGCGAACGCGGCGGTCGTCGACCGCGCGCAGGACGCCTACGCGGCCGCCCTCAAGATCGGGGCGCAGTGATGAGCGGGATCACACCGATCTCCGGCCTCTCCGCCGTGCCGAGCAGCGCCCTCCAGGCGCTCCAGGCTGCTCAGCCCGCCCAGCCCGCGTCCGCCGCGGTCTCCGCCCCCTCCGGGACCGGCTTCGCCTCGGCCCTCACGGGCGCCGTGGACGCCGTGCAGTCGAGCCAGGAGACGGCGAACACGCTCGCGGTGCAGGCCGTCACGGGCAACCTCGACGACATCGCCGACGCGACCATCGCCGCCACCCGCGCCCAGGTCACGATGGAGCTCGTCAGCACGGTGCGCAACAAGAGCGTCGACGCGTTCACCCAGATCATGAACATGCAGGCCTGAGCCCATGCCCGCATCGCTCCGCACGCTCCTGCGCCGCCTCGGCGACTATGTGCGCGGCTTCAGCGCCGCGCAGCGCACGGTCGCCGTCATCGGCGTGGCCGTCGTCGTGCTCGGCGGCATCGCGCTGGCCAGCTGGCTGAGCAGGCCGAGCTACGCGCCGCTGTTCACCGGCCTGCAGGCGTCGGACGCGTCGGCCATCGTCGACCAGCTCACGAGCGACGGCGTGCCGTACCAGCTGGAGGACGGCGGCGGCACGGTCCTCGTGCCGCAGGGCAAGGTCTACGCCGAGCGTCTCAAGGCCGCAGCGAACAGCCTGCCCTCGAGCACCACGAGCGGCTACGCGCTGCTCGACAAGATGGGCGTCACCGCGAGCCAGTTCCAGCAGGACGTCACCTACAAGCAGGCGATGGAGGAGGAGCTGGCGAACACCATCCAGGCCATGAACGGGGTCAAGACGGCATCCGTCAAGCTCGCGATCCCGCAGGAGACGGTGTTCACCGAGCAGAAGGCGGACCCGACGGCATCCGTGTTCGTCGCGACGGCGGGCAACCAGGCGCTCAGCGACGACCAGGTCGACGCGATCGTGCACCTCACGAGCGCCTCCGTGCCGGACATGAAGCCCGCGGACGTGAGCGTCGTCGACGCGCAGGGCGAGACGCTCTCCGCGGTCGGCGGGACGACGACGGATGCCGCGGGCAAGAGCCAGAACGCCTACGAGGTGAAGACCCAGCAGTCGCTGCAGAAGATGCTCGACACGATCGTCGGGCCGGGCAACTCGACGGTCGCCATCTCCGCCGATGTCAACCCCAACACCGCGCAGCAGACGACCACCCAGTTCTCGGCGCCGACCGGCTCCCCCGCCGCGACCGAGAGCGCGCAGAGCGAGAGCTACAGCGGCACGGGCGGCTCCGGTTCCACTGGTGTGCTCGGGCCCGACAACATCGCCGGGCCGACGGCTGCCGGCGGCAACGGCAACTACCAGAACTCGAGCAGCAGCAAGTCGAACGCGCTCAACCAGACCACGACCAACACGACGATCCCGCCGGGCGCCGTCACCCGCCAGACCGTCTCGGTCGCCGTGAGCGCCAAGGCGGCGGGCTCCGTCAATCTGCAGCAGCTCACGCAGCTGGTCCAGTCCGCCGCGGGCTACGACAACCGCCGCGGCGACATCGTGACCGTGCAGGCGGTGCCGTTCAGCACCTCGGCGGCGGCCGCCGCGCAGAACGCCCTCGCCGACAGCGCCCGCCAGCAGGCGCAGGAGCGGCAGGCGCAGCTGCTGCGGACCGGGGTGCTCGCCGGCTCCGCCGCGCTCGTCCTCATCGCAGCCATCGTCGCAGCGGCCATCGTGCGGCGCCGTTCGGCCGGGCCGACGCTCCTCGCCGACGAGATCGTGGACGACGACGAGCTCGCGGCTCTGCTGCCCTCCCTCGCCCAGCCGGCGCTCGAGCCGATCGAGCCGGCCCAGCCGGAGCCGCTGCTGCCGCCGACCCTGCCGCTGCCGGCCGCCGGCGATGCGCTCGCCGTGCAGAAGCGCGAGCTGACGGCTCTCGCCGCGAGCGACCCGGAGCGCACCGCATCCCTGCTGCGCGCCCTCATGGAGCAGGAGGTCGAGGTCTGATGGCCCCGCAACTCACCGGGACGCAGAAGGCGGCCGTCGTGCTCATGAACCTGCCGTCGGATGCCGCCGCCACGGTGCTCAAGCAGTTCCAGCCCACCGAGGCCGAGGACATCGTCGCCGAGGTCATCCGGCTGCGCCGCGTCGACGCCGAGACGACCGCCCAGATCCTCGACGAGTTCCACCACCTCACCGTGCGCGGGCCGCTCGGCGTGCGCGGCGGCCGCGACGTCGCGACGGGCCTGCTGCAGGCCGCCTTCGGCCCCGACGGCGCCGCCGGGCTCATGGGCCGGGTCACCTCCTCCATGGCCGGCAAGTCCTTCGAGTTCCTCGACGAGGTCGACGCGGCCCAGATCGTGACGCTCCTCGACGGCGAGCTGCCGCAGACGGCGGCGCTCGTCCTCGCTCACCTCAGCCCGGGCCTCGCCTCGCAGGTCATCGCCCAGTTCGACGACGAGATGCGCGTGGAGGTCGCGCGCCGCATCGCCACCATGGCGCCCGCGCTGCCCGAGGCCGTCGCGATCGTCGCCTCCGCGCTCAAGTCCCGCTCGGTCGCCGTCGTCGCCCCGCGCTCGCCGAGCGACGCCATCGGGGGTGTGCAGCCCCTCGTCGAGATCATCAACCGCTCCGATCTCAAGACCGAGCGGGCGATGCTCGCGGGCCTCGACGAGCGCGACCCGGAGCTCGCGGAGGAGGTGCGCTCGCGCATGCTCACCTTCGCGGACCTCACGCGCTTCGACCCGCGCGACGTGCAGCAGGTGCTGCGCGGCACCGACCCGGCCGTGCTCGCCGTCGCCCTCAAGGGCGCGACGGACGCCGTCTCCCAGACGGTGCGCGGCAACCTCTCCGAGCACAACCGCGAGCTGCTCGATGAGGAGATCCGCCTGCTGCCGCCCGTGCGCGCCTCGCAGGTCGACGAGGCACGCGCGACGGTCGTGCGGGCGATCCGGGAGCTCGAGGCGGCCGGCGGCATCACCGTGCACCGCGCCACGGATGAGGACGTCTACGTTGACTGACATCTTCGAGAGCCTCGCCTTCGCCCACGTCATCGGCGGCGCGGAGGACACGACGGCGCGCCGCGAGGCCGAGCTGCGCGGCTATGCGGACGGCTACGCCGCGGGCGCGCGCCGGGCCGAGCGGATGCTGGAGGAGCGGAGCAGCGCGCTCGAGGAGCGGGCGCGCTCCGAGCGGGAGGCCGCGCAGCGCGCCGCCACGGCCCGCCTGGAGCGGCTCGATCTCGTCACCGCGGCGCTCGGCCAGCGCGCAGAGCAGCGGCTGGCCGACGCCAGGCAGGCGCTGCTGCAGGCCGCCATCGAGCTGGCGGAGGCGCTGCTCGGGCAGGAGCTCGCCGACGGCACGACCTCGGCGCGCGCGATCGCCCGGCGGGTCCTCGCCGCGGAGGAGGCGGCCGCGATCACCCGGCTGCGCGTGCATCCGGCCGAGGTGCCCGCCGTCGCCGCGCTGCTCGCGCCCCGCCCCGTCGAGGTGGTCGCCGACCCCGCCCTCGATCGCGGCGACGCCGTCGCGGAGCTGCCGGCCGGCTTCCTCGACGTCCGCATCACGGCCGCTCTCAGCCGCGTCCGCCGCGCGCTGTCCGACGGCGTCGACGCGGGGCAGGACGAGCAGGGCACCCCGCGCCTCCCGGCCGAGGAGGGCGCCGCATGATGCCACTCGAGCTGCTGCACGCCGCACGCCCCGAGCGCGCCGGGCAGGTGACGGCCGTGCTCGGCCTCGGCGTCGAGGCGAGCGGCCTGCCCGCCCTGGTCGGCGACGTCGTGGAGCTCGCGTCGCCCGAGGGGACCCTGGCCTCGGCCGAGGTGGTGGCGGTGCAGGAGGACCGGCTGCGGCTGATGCCGCTCACCTCCGTCGTCGGCATCGGTGCGGGCGCCCCCGTCACACGCGCCCCCCGCCCCGCCCTCGTCCCGGTCGGCGACGGCCTGCGCGGTCGTGTGCTCGACGGCCTCGGGCGCCCCATCGACGGCAGGGGCCCGCTCGCGGCATCCGCCCGGGTGCCCCTGCAGCACGCAAGCCCGACCGCCCTGCGCCGCGCCCGCATCGTGGAACCGCTGCAGACCGGCGTGCGCGTCGTCGACACGCTCACGACCCTCGCCCGCGGGCAGCGCCTCGGCCTGTTCGCCGGCTCCGGCGTCGGCAAGTCGAGCCTGCTGTCGATGATCGCGCACGGCACGGATGCCGAGCTCACGGTCATCGCGCTCGTCGGCGAGCGCGGTCGCGAGGTGCGCGAGTTCCTCGAGGACGACCTCGGCGCCGCCGGGCTGGCCCGCTCGGTCGTGGTCGTCGCGACGGCGGACGAGCCGGCGCTCATGCGCCGCCGAGCCGCCTTCCTCGCGACCCGCATCGCGGAGGCGCAGCGCGAGGCCGGCCGGCACGTCGTGCTCATGATGGACTCGCTCACCCGCGTCGCGATGGCGCAGCGCGAGATCGGGCTCTCGGCGGGCGAGCCGCCGGCCACCCGCGGCTACCCGCCGTCGACCTTCGCGATGCTCGCCCAGCTGCTCGAGCGCGCGGGCGCCGACGAGTCCGGCACGATCACCGGCATCTACACGGTGCTCGTGGACGGCGACGACCACAATGAGCCGATCGCGGACGCCGCCCGGTCCATGCTCGACGGCCACGTCGTGCTGCGCCGCGAGCTCGCCAACGCCGGCCGCTTCCCCGCCGTCGACCCGCTCGCCTCGATCAGCCGTCTCGCGAGCAAGGTCAACCGGCCGGAGCGCTCGGCCGACGCCGCCGCCCTGCGCCGGGTGCTCGCCGCCCACGCGGCCGCGAAGGACCTCATCGACGTGGGCGCGTACCGCCCCGGCGCGAACCCGCTCGTCGACCGTGCGATCGCCCAGGAGGAGGCCATCACGGCGTTCCTCACCCAGCCGCTCGCCGAGTCCGCGGCCGCCGAGGCCTCCTGGCAGCGGCTGCGCGCGCTCGTCGCCGCCCTCGACGCCACTCCGGTCGCCGGCCAGACCGGCACGGACCGGACCACCACCAGCCAGACCACCACGGGGAAGGAAGCCGCATGACCGGCCGATTCCGTCTCGACTCGCTGCTGCGCCTGCGCAGCGCCGAACGCGACGCCGCCGCCGCCGAGCTGTCCCGCGTGAGCGAGCGGGTGCGCGACGGCGAGGCGCTCGTCGCGCGCACCCGCGCCGCCCTCGAGCGGCTCACGCCGGCCGCGGCCGACGTGCACGAGCTGCGCGCGATCGCCGCCGCCCGCCTCGCCAACGCGAACATGCTGGACGAGCTGCGGGAGCGGGGCGCCTCCGCCCGCTCCGAGCTCGACGCGGCGTCCGCCGCGTTCACGACCGCGGGCGTACGGCTGCGCACCCTCGACCGCCTCGCCGAGCGCTCGGCCGCGGACGCGCGCGAGCAGGAGCTGCGGCAGGAGCAGGCGGCCCTCGACGAGATCGCCCAGAACCGCAGAGGAGAGGTCGCATGAGCGTCGTCGACGCGGTCGCCCGCGTGCAGCAGATCCAGTCCGAGCTCGGGTCCCTGCAGTCGGGCGCGACCTCGGGCGCGAGCGGCGGGGATGCCTTCGCCAAGCTCCTGAACGCCGCGCAGGGCGCGGTGAAGGGCACCGTGAAGGATGCCTCGGCCGCGCAGCCCGCTGCGACCGCGCCGGCCGCGACGACCTCCCCGGACGCCCCGGGACCGGACGGCACCGGGCAGACGGCCGGATCCGCCGTGACCGGCGGCCAGATCGTCGCCGACGCCGAGCGCTACCTCGGCGTGCCGTACGTCTTCGGCGGCGAGAGCACAAGCGGCATGGACTGCTCGGGCCTCGTGCAGAAGGTGCTCGGCGACCTCGGCATCTCCGCCCCGCGCGTCGTGCAAGACCAAGCGAAGATCGGCACCGCCGTGCCCTCCCTCGCGCAGGCCCAGCCCGGCGACCTCATCGTCGAGAAGGGCAACGGGCACATCCAGATCTACGCGGGCGACGGCATGATCATCGAGGCGCCGAAGCCGGGCGAGAACGTCGTGAAGCGCAAGGAATGGCTCTCCTCCGACCAGATCGGCACGATCCGGCGGGTGGCCACGGCCGCTCCGTCTGCAGCCGACCCCGCCGCCGTGCAGCCCGCCGCCGCGCAGCCGTCGGCCGCCGATTCGTCCGCCGCCGCGATGACGGCCGTGCTCGCCCAGCTGCTGGCCGGCGCCTCCGCGCAGGCCGGGGCGGGGGGCGACGACGACACGGATGCCTCCGCCGCGCTCGCCGCGCTGACCGGATCGACGGCCGCCTCCGCCACGGCCGGGTCCGCCGCCGCGCTCACGCAGTTCGCGGTCGCCCTGACGCCGCAGGCGACGACGTTCTCGGCTCCGCAGATCGCGGCTCCCACGCCCGCGACCGCGCCGTACGCGCCCGCACTGGCCGGCCAGCTGAGCGGGCCCATCGTGCAGCTCGTCCAGCAGCCGGGCGGCGGCCACACCGTCGTCGTGCGCGTCGTCCCCGAGCAGCTCGGACCGGTCACGGTCGACGCGCGGACGACCGAGCACGGCCTGCACATCGAGCTCAGCACGCCCTCCGACGCGGGGCGCGACGCGCTGAACGGCATCCTCGGCGACCTCCGCCGCGACCTGGCCGCGGGCGGGATCACCGCGAGCGTCTCGCTCGGCTCCGCCGCGGCCGGCCAGGGCGGCGCACAGGGCGGCCAGCAGAACGCCCAGCAGGCGCTGTTCGAGCTGTTCGAGCAGAACGCCACGACACAGGCATCCGCCCTCGCCCCCGCCCCCCTGACCACGGAGTCCCCCGTGCGCCGCGCCGGCGTCGCATCCGACTCCGTCCTCGACATCCTCGCCTGAGCCCCAAGGAGACCGCATGACCGCCGTCGACCCCGTCAGCGCCGCCTCCGCGCCGACGAGCATCTACTCCCCGCCGTCCACGGACACCAGCACGAGCCAGGTGATGGACAGCTCGATGTTCCTGCAGCTGCTCGTCACGCAGCTGCAGAACCAGGACCCGACGTCCCCCATGGACACGAACCAGATGATCTCGCAGACGACGCAGCTCGCGACGATGGAGAAGCTGACCGACATGGCGACGACGAGCCAGGACGGCTTCGCCCTGCAGATGCGCAGCGCCGCCGCCGAGATGATCGGGCGCGTCGTCGAGTATGCCGACGCGGACGGCAAGGTCCAGACCGGGACCGCCGGATCGGTCGCCTACGACGGGGTCA
>DASWPQ010000064.1:0-8591 GCA_036398375.1 Gryllotalpicola sp. | reverse complement strand
GCCCGCTTCTACGCCTCAGAGACCGAACGCCGCAACGCGCTTCCCGGCTGGATCCACTTCTACAACCACCACCGGCGACACTCCGCGATCGGTGGGACGCCGATCAGCAGGCTCAACAACCTGCCTGGACATCACACCTAGGAATACACGTGCGGAGCGAGGACCGCGATCGAGCGCAGATTGCGGTAGCGCTCGGCATAGTCGAGGCCGTAGCCGACCACGAACTCGTTCGGGATGTCGAAGCCGACATACTTCACAGGGAGGTCGACCTTCACGGCATCCGGCTTGTACAGCAGGGCGCAGATCTCGAGCGAGGCGGGTCCGCGCGAGAGCAGGTTCTGGGTCAGCCACTGCAGCGTGAGCCCGGAGTCGATGACGTCCTCGACGATGAGGACGTTCCGGCCGTTGATGTCGGTGTCGAGGTCCTTCAGGATGCGCACGACCCCGCTCGACTGCGTGCTCGTGCCGTAGGACGACACCGCCATGAAGTCGAGATCGACGGGGCGCTTCAGCTCACGCGACAGATCGGCCATGACCATGACCGCGCCCTTGAGCACGGCGACGAGCAGCAGGTCCCTGCCCGCGTAGTCGGCCTCGATCCGCCGCGCGAGCTCGGCGAGCTTCGCGGCGATCTCTTCTTCGGTGAGCAGGACCCGCTCGAGCTCAGAGGCGACGTCTTCCGGCAGCATGGGAAAACTCTATTGGGCGGCCGGGTGCGAGCGGGGTGCGGACGGGCGCGGCCGGGGCCTCGGTGCGAGCGGATGCCTCAGCGCGCGGCGCGGAAGACGAGGAGCTCGCCCTCACGCGCCGCCGTGAAGCCCGGCAGGTCGAGCGGCTTCTGGCCGTGCCAGTCCGTGACGAGCCGGACCACCGCCTGCACGTGCACGCGCTCGATCGCGATACCGAACTCGGAGAGCACGACGAAGCGCACGATCCGCCCCCGCAGCGCGGGCGGGTTCGCCGCGAGGGCGCTCGCCGAGACCGCGATGCCGGCCTCGACGTGCTCGACGATGTCCTCGATCAGCTCGTCGATCATCCGCTGGAAGGCCTCGTTGTCCTCCCGCAGCTGTTCGGCCGTGCGCGCGAGCGCCTCGGCGACGCCGGGCCCGAGCTCGGCCTCCAGCGCGGGCAGCACCCTCTCGCGCACGCGCACGCGGGCGTATGACGGATCGGAGTTCTGCGGGTCGGTCCAGGGAGCGAGCCGCGCGTCGGCGCAGAACGCTCGGGTCGTGGCGCGGCGGATGCCGAGCAGCGGGCGCCGGTAGAGTCCGGAGGCGGGCGCCATGCCCTGCAGACTCCCCGCCCCGGAACCGCGGGCGAGGCCGAGCAGCACCGTCTCCGCCTGGTCGTCGAGCGTGTGCGCGAGCAGCACGGCGGCGGCGCCATGATCGGATGCCGCAGCCTGCAGCGCCGCATACCGAGCGGTGCGCGCGGCGCCCTCCGGGCCCTCCGCGCTGCCGTGGTCGACGTCGACGCGCACGACGAGCACCGGGTCGAGGCCCAGTGCGCGCGCCTGGGTCGCCGCGGCCGCAGCGACCTCGGCCGAGGCGTCCTGCAGCCCGTGGTCGACGATCACGGCGCCGGCGCGCATCCCCGCGCGCGGCGCCTCGAACGCGGTCGCGGCGGCCAGCGCGAGCGAGTCGGGGCCGCCCGACAGCGCGACGAGGACCAAGGGCCGCTCGGGGTGGGATTCCGCCCGCCGGGGATGCGGGCCCACGTGGCGGTCCACCGTACCGCCACTGCCAGCGAGGCCCGCCCGCACCGCACGGCGCACGTCCGCGATGGCGGGGGTGAGGCGCGGCCGACGCTCTTCCGCGTTCTGGGGCACCGACTAACGTTATCGGCATGACCAATGCCTACGATGCCGTGATCGAGATCCCCCGCGGCAGCCGCAACAAGTACGAGGTCGACCACGAGACCGGTCGGGTCTTCCTCGACCGCGTGCTGTACACGAACTTCACCTATCCGGCCGACTACGGCTTCTTCGAGAACACCCTCGGCGAGGACGGCGACCCGCTCGACGTGCTCGTGCTGCTCGACTACCCGCTCTTCCCGGGCGTCGGCGTCACGGTGCGCCCGGTCGGCGTGCTGCACATGAGCGACGAGGCCGGCGGCGACGACAAGGTCATCGCCGTGCAGTACAAGGACCCGCGCTGGACGTGGATCCAGGACGTCGACGACATCCCCGAGTACACGAAGAAGGAGATCCAGCACTTCTTCGAGCACTACAAGGACCTCGAGCCCGGCAAATGGGTCAAGGTGGATGCCTGGGGCTCGGCCTCGGATGCCGAGAAGCTCATCGCGGAGGCCGTCGAGCGCCTCGCCGCTGAGGAGAACTGAGCCGCGACGACGTCATCGTGCCGTCACCGTCGGCCCGCAGAACCGTGTTCTCGGGTCGGCGGCGGCGGCACGTTGCGTTGTGGGGGCGGTGGTGGGGATCTGGCGTCGCGGTGATCAGCGCCGCCGGTCAGTGGCCGATCGACGGGCGCGCGACCACATCGATGGGTGATCCCCACACCGCTTGGATCTTCACGTTCTCGCCGACCTGGGGCGCCGCGATCATCTGCCCGCCACCCAGGTAGATGCCGATGTGGTAGAGCCCGTTCGGCGCTGTTCCCCAGAAGATGAGGTCGCCTGGCTGCGCCTGGCTGCGCGGCACGAGCTGACCGAGCGCGGCCGCCTGCCGGTACTGGTACACGACGCCGTGGCCGCCGATGTAGATGCCCGCCGCGGCATATGCCTCCATGGTCAGGCCGGAGCAATCGTAGCCGACCGGGCCCGAGCCGTCGAAGATGTACGGCTTGCCGAGCTGCGCGCGCGCATAGTTGAGCACCGTGTCGACGATCGACGAGGAGGGCGGCGCTGTCGTCGTCGGAGGGCCGGACGGTGCCGAGGGCGGCGGCGGGGCGCTCGTCCCGCCGGTGCCCGAGCCGTTCGAGCCGCCCGAGCCACCGGAGCCGCCCGAGCCGGCACTGCCCGCCTGCGCGGCATCGGCGGCCTGCCTGTCCTGCTCGGCCTTCCGGGCGGCCGCCGCCTTCGCCGCCGCCTCGCGCTGCTGCGCTGCCGCCTCGGCTGCCGCCTTCGCCGCGGCGGCCGCCTGCTGCCCGGCCACGTACTGCTGCGCCGTGTGCACCGAGATGTTCTTGAGCGAGGCGAGCTGCGCAGTGAGCTCGGTCTGCTTCTGCTGCTGGGTGGTGACGGCCGCCTGCGCGGCGGCGGCGGCGATCTGCGCCGTCTGCAGGGCCTGCTGCGCGGCATCCGCTGCCTTCTTACGCTCCTGCTGCGCCGCCTTGGCCTGGCCGGTGAGCGTCTCGGCGGTGTTGCGGTCCGCGACCGCCTGGTCGTAGATCTGCCGCGACTGCGCCGTGAGCTGGCTCATCGTGCCGAGCTGGTAGAGCAGCTTGTCGGCCGCGCCCGCGTCCCCGCCCTCCAGCAGCAGGCCGAGCGAGCCGTCGGTGCCGGCCGAGCGCATCAGGTGCGAAGCGAGCAGCCCCGCCCGGATCGAGGAGGTCTTCGCGGTCTTGCCCGCCTCGTCTGCCTGCTTCTGCAACGAGGCGGCCTTCGCGGTCGCGTCGTCGAGGGCCCCCTGGGCCTGGTGGTACTTCTCCAGCGCCATCTCGGATTCCATGCCGGCCTCGGTGGCCTGGTCCTGCAGCTGGCCGACGAGTCCGTTGATGCGGTTGACCATCGCCTGCTGGGCGCTCACATCGGCCTTCGCATGCTGCACGTCGTTCCAGCTGGGGTAGTCGGCCGCCGCCGCGGAGGCCGGATGCGCGATGATGCTGATCGACGCCGTGACGACGCCCATCGCCGCCGCTCCGATGCTGAGGGCGGCGGGGCGGCGGAAGCTTCCGCCGGGTGTTTCGGTCATAGTGACGCTCCATGTTGGGCCATCCAGTCGATCGGATTGATCTGGATGCCGTTCTGACGCACCTCGAAGTGCAGGTGGTATCCGGTCGAATGACCGGTGCTGCCGACGTGGGCGATGACCTGGCCGGCGGTGACGTGCTGGCCGGCGGAGACGGCGAAGCCGCCGGGGATGATGTGGCCGTACGCGGTGGACATGCCGTCGCCGTCGTCGATCAGGATGAAGTTGCCGTAGCCGCCGTACCAGCCGACATAGGTGACAGTGCCGGCGTGGGCGGCGTGGATCGGCGTACCGCCCGCCGCGGCGATGTCCACGCCCTCGTGCCAGGTGGTGCAGCCGGCGCAGGGCGCGGGGCGCGGGCCGAAGCCCGCCGAGATCCAGCCGGACACTGGCACCGCCCAGCCCTGCGCTCCGACCTGTCCGGCGCGCGCCGCAGCCTCGCGGGCCGCCTTCTCGGCGGCGGCCTTCGCCGCGGCTGCGCGGACGGCGACGCCCTTCTGATAGGCGGCGACGGTCTTCTGGGACGTGTTCGCGAGCGCCGCGACCATCGACTTCAGCTGATCGGAGTGCTGCTGCTCGGCCGTGGCGGCCTGCTGGGCAGCAGCGGAGGCCGCGACCGCCGCCTGGAAGGCCTGCTGCGCCTCCTTCTGCAGGCGGGTGCGCTCATCGAGCGCCGACTTCGCCTGATCGGATGCCGCGGCCGCGGTGTTCTTGGCCTGCTCGGCCTGCGCCCACAGGTCGGAGGTCGACTCGGTCAGCTTCGTCATGCTGCCGAGGTCGCTCAGCAGATCGCGCGGATCAGTGCCATTGCTGTCGGCGAACAACAGCGACACCGTCAGATTGTGACCGCCCGAGCGGTAGAGCTGCGCGGCGACCTGGCCGGCGCGTGTGCTCGCCGTGTCCGACTGCTGGCTGAGCCTGGCCGCCGCGCCCTTGAGCGACTGATACCTCTGATCGGCGGCGAAGTAGGCGCTCTGCGCCGTCTGCAGCTTCGTGCCGGCATCCGTCGCCGCCCGCTGCGCCGCAGACGCACGACTCTGCAGCGAGTGCAGCAGCGCGGTGATGCGCTTCGACTCGGCCTGTGCGGCGGACTGGTCGGCCTTCGCCTTCTGCACCTGGCTCCAGCTCGGGTACTGGTCGGCCCACGCCGCGCTCGGCGCCAGAACCGCTCCGGTGGTGACGAGGGCGAGGGATGCCACGAGCGCCGTGAGCACACGCACTAGCCGACTGCGCAGTCGGCCGCCGGGCCGCCGGGGCTGCCCGGGCGCGGCGCTTCCGGATGAGCTAGAACGCACGGTCTGCCGCCTCCTTCGCGCCCGGTCGGTATGCATAGGCAGGTCGAACTTAACCGGGAGCGGGCCATCCGCTCGGGGTAACACGCCCGAGTGTCAGGAACCGACCAAGCCGATTTGGACTCCCGCAGAGGCTCCCGTATGCTTGACCCTCGGTAGTCATGCGGTGGCAGCCGCTGACGGCCCCATCGTTTAGTGGCCTAGGACGCCGCCCTTTCACGGCGGTAGCACGGGTTCGAATCCCGTTGGGGTCACGGTGACTACCACCAGCATCACGTGAAGTCCAAAACAACAAAATATGGCCCTGTAGCGCAGTTGGTTAGCGCGCCGCCCTGTCACGGCGGAGGTCGCGGGTTCAAGTCCCGTCAGGGTCGCGGAAGCGACAAGCCCTTTCGTGAGAGAGGGCTTTTCTTCCAAGAGCGCCGGCTCACCGGCGTCTCGGCTCTGTAGCTCAGTTGGTAGAGCGCACGACTGAAAATCGTGAGGTCACGGGATCGACGCCCGTCGGAGCCACCACCAGAAGCCCCCGATCACTCGGGGGTTTCGTCGTTTCACGACGCAGTTGCACCCAATCGCGCCTGTACATCGTGCCGGTTTTGTGCCGGTCGCAGCGTTTAGTCAGGGCCCATGAGCACGCTGTAGGTTCTCGGTTGCGGAGCAATCTCACGTAAATGTCGTCTGATGCACATCGGTTCGTCTCGCCTACTTGACGAAATCCTACGGGTGGCTGAAACCCTGTTTCACAAGGGGATCAGTTCCAGCACAACCGGCGAGCCTTGTAACGAATCGGGCCGACGCGGACATTCCTAGTTGTGATGGATGATCCGGCCGAGCTTGACCTGTGGAGTCGTGCGCGCGCCAACGATGGTGAGGCGTTCGGCCGCTTGTTCGACCTGCATCGCGATCGCGTGTACCGGCGCGCTCTGAGGCTGCTGGAGGATCAGCACGACGCCGAGGACGTCACGGCCGGCGCGTTCTTCGAGCTGTGGCGCAAGCGCCGCTCGGTGCGACTGGTCGCCGGCTCCGTCCTCCCGTGGCTGCTCGTCACCACGGTCAACCTCTCGCGCAATCTGCGCCGGTCGACGTCGCGGTATCAGCGACTGCTTCGCGCGACGACGAGGAGCGAAGCGATCGCCGGCCCCGACGCCGAGCCGATCGAGACGCACGACCGGCTCGTGGCGTCCCTCGGGCAGCTCGCGCCCGTCGACGCCGCGCTCCTCGCCCTCACTGCCTTGGAGGGTCTGCCGATCGCGCAGGCCGCCGAGGCGGTCGGCGTGAAGCCGGCGACAGCCCGCGTGCGGCTGCACCGCGCCCGCCAGCGGCTGCGAATCGACCTGCACGACCTCAACCCATCTTCACGACCCGCCGAAGGGATGAACTGATGACCACGACCCCGACACTCGATCCCGAGTTCGCCAGCGCCATCCGCGACGAGCTCGTCGCAATCGGCACCAAGAAGAGCCGCCTCCAGCGCCACCAGCGCCGCACCCGAGCCCTCGGCATTGGCATCGCCGCTGTGGCCGTCGCCGCAGCTACGACGGGCGCCGCAGTGGCCACCAACTACGGCGGCCTCACCACCGTCACGCCGGCCGGCACGCCCGTGACCGTCACCCACACCGGCACTGCCACGATCGGCCTCGGACCCGCCGTGACGGGCGCGAACTCCGTCATCGTGGACCTCTCGTGCGTCAGCGGCACCGGCAAGGTCTCCGTCCCGCTCACGCCCGGCGTCATGCAGAACATCAACACCGGCAAGGTCATCGCCCCGACTGGCCCGGAGACGACGGAGTTCAACTGCGGCAGCCTGACCAGGGGCGTCCGCGTCACCGACGGCTACCTCGCGCCGGGCAGCACATCGATCACCATCACCGTCGACCCCGACACCACCTGGAAGGCCACCGCCCAGTACGGCACCGCCACAACGAGCGACTGGGGCATCAACGCCAACGGCCAGACCTACGGTGCCGTCAACAAGAAGAACGGCATGCCCGACCTTGAACCCGTGCAGGCCACCAACGGCGCCGTCGGCTACGCCTTCACCAAGGAGATGCTTCCGCCCCACCAGGACGGGGACTCCGTCAACGTCTACGAGTCGGACGGCACCACGGTCATCGGCCAATTCGTCTTCGGCGATAACTAGCCGGGAGCACCGCGCGGACTCCGTGCCGGAAACGATCGTTATCGGGCCACGCCTCGGGACTGTAAGAAAAACGGTGGGTGAGGGTCCGGCTTGATCCGAGAGGAGATGGCCGTGGCTGACACGACCGAGGTCGTCGTTGACGACGGGATGATTGATCCCGTGACCGGGGAGATCATCGATCAGAAGGAGCTCGCGGAGCAGCTGCTCGCGCAAGCGAAAGAACAAGGCGTGAGCCTGACCGGGCCAGGTGGCTTGCTGAGCCAGCTGACCAAGAACGTGCTCGAGACCGCGCTGGAGGCCGAGTTGACCGAGTATCTCGGTCATGAGCACGGCGGGACCCCGATCGCTGCGAACATGCGCAACGGGACCCGCGTCAAGACGGTGCTGACCGAGATCGGCCCGGTAGAGATCGAGGTCCCCAGGGACCGTGACGGCTCGTTCGAGCCGGTGATCGTGCCGAAACGGAAGCGCCGTTTGGACGGCATCGACCAGATCGTCCTCTCGCTCTCCGCGCGGGGCCTGACGACCGGGGAGATCGCCGCGCACTTCGACGAGGTCTACGGGGCGAAAGTCTCCAAGGACACCATCTCGAAGATCACCGAGAAGGTAGCCGGCGAGCTGGCCGAGTGGTCCGCCCGGCCGCTGGACGTGCTCTACCCGGTGATCTTCGTGGACACGATCGTCGTGAAGGTCCGTGATGGGCAGGTGAGGAACACCCCGTTCTATGTCGTCATGGGCGTCACCACGGCCGGAGAGCGGGAGATCCTGGGGATCTGGGCCGGCGACGGGGGTGAAGGCGCGAGGTTCTGGCTGCAGGTGTTCACCGAGCTGAAGAATCGGGGCATCGAAGACGTCCTGATCGCCGTCTGCGATGGTCTGAAAGGTCTCCCCGAAGCGATCAACACCACGTGGGATCAGGCCGTCGTGCAGCAGTGCATCGTGCATCTGATCCGCAACTCGTTCCGATACGCCGGAAGGCAGCACCGTGACGCGATCGTGAAAGCGCTCAAGCCGGTCTATACGGCACCGTCCGAGGCAGCCGCTCGGGAGCGGTTCGAGGAGTTCGACGCGAAGTCGGGCACCCAGTACCCAGCGATCACGAAGCTCTGGCGCAACGCCTGGTCGGAGTTCGTTCCGTTCCTGGACTGGGGAGCCTGTCGCAGAATGCCGATGGGTCTGCGGAGGCGGATGGTTTGATGACGACGCCAGGCGACCGGCCCTTGGTTGCGGTGTTTCAGGCGGTTGCGGTGTGGATCTTGTGGATGTTGTAGGCCGTGGCGGCGAGGTTCAG
>DASWPQ010000063.1:0-16819 GCA_036398375.1 Gryllotalpicola sp. | reverse complement strand
GACGCCTTGAGCGCTGTGTTGTACGCCACGACGCCACCCAGCACGACGTTCGAGGCGCCTTCGGGCCGAATCAGTTCAGCTGCAAGCAGCCCGCCGGTGAGCGACTCCGCCACGGCCACCGTATCGCCGCGCCGCGTCAGGTCGGCGATCAGCCGGGCGGTGAGATCGGCACCCTCAGCCTCATCGGCATTCATGCGGGGGCGGAGCCGGCGGGAGTGGCCTTGTTGAGCTTGCGATCTTGAATCAGGTAGTCGATGCCGGTGATGACCGTGAGAATGAACGCGATCGACATGAGCACGATGTTGATCACATTGAATGTGATGACGACGGGATCGGAAGCGCCGAACAGCGTCGAAAACGGGAACAGAGCGAACGAGATGGCGAACGACTGCGCGAGGGTCTTCAGTTTTCCGCCGCGCGACGCCGGAATGACCCGACGCTTGATGACGGCGAACCGCCAGACCGTGATGCCGATCTCGCGGATCAGGATGATGATGGTCACCCACCACGGCAGTTCGTTCAAGATCGACAGACCGACGAGCGCCGCACCCGTGAGCACCTTGTCGGCGATCGGGTCGAGAATCTTGCCGAGGTCGGTGACCTGGTTGTTCTTGCGGGCGAGATGCCCGTCGATGCCGTCTGTCGCTATCGCCAGCACGAACAAGATTGCCGCGAGGTAGCGCAACACACCGTCTGCGTTATTGTCGGCGAGCAGCATGATGAAAAACACCGGCGCGAGCAGAATGCGCACGATGGTGATGGCGTTCGGAAGGTTCCAGTTGCTGGTCTTCGCGGGCGTGCCCGAAACGGTCATGGTGCTACTCTCTGCCGGTGAGGCCCCACGCGTCTTCGTCGCCATCAGCCTCGACTTCAGGATACCCGGGGCCGGGCTCGGCGAGCGGGTCGTCGTACGACATCTGTGCATCGTCGTCGTCAAGGCTCGACTGTGCATAATCCGGGGCGTAGGTCGACGGGGCCCCGGCGGCAGACGAACTCGAGGGGCCCGAAGGCGCCGGCCCCGCGACATCCATTCCGCGCAGCGAAGCCAACACCTCGGCGAGCTGATCGGGCTTCACGAGAACGTCGCGTGCCTTCGAGCCCTCAGATGGGCCGACGATGGCACGAGACTCCATGAGATCCATGAGGCGGCCGGCCTTGGCGAAGCCCACCTTGAGCTTGCGCTGCAGCATCGACGTCGAGCCGAACTGAGTGTTGATGACGAGCTCTGCCGCCTGCAGCAGCACCTCGAGGTCGTCGCCGATGTCGGAGTCGATCTGCTTCTTCTGCTCGGCCGGCACAACGTCCTGTCGGTACTCGGGCCGAGCCTGGCGCGTGACGTGATCGACGACCTTCTGGATCTCCGACTCGTTGACCCACGCACCCTGCACGCGCAACGGCTTTCCGGCGCCCATCGGCAGGAACAGAGCGTCGCCCTGGCCGATGAGCTTGTCGGCGCCCGGCTGGTCGAGGATGACGCGCGAGTCGGTCACACTCGTGACGGCGAAGGCGAGACGGGAAGGCACGTTCGCCTTGATGAGCCCCGTGACGACGTCGACCGAGGGGCGCTGGGTGGCGAGCACGAGATGGATGCCGGAGGCGCGGGCGAGCTGGGTGATGCGCACGATCGAGTCCTCGACGTCGCGCGGAGCCACCATCATGAGGTCGGCGAGCTCGTCGACGACCACCAGCAGGTACGGGTACGGCTTCAGCTTGCGCTCGCTGCCCGGGGGCAGCACGATCGAACCCTCGACAACGGCCTTGTTGAAGTCATCGATGTGGCGGAAGCCGAACGACGCGAGGTCGTCGTACCGCATGTCCATCTCCTTCACGACCCACTGCAGCGCCTCTGCGGCCTTCTTGGGGCTCGTGATGATGGGCGTGATGAGGTGCGGCACACCGCCGTAGATCGTCAGCTCGACCCGTTTCGGATCGATGAGCACCATACGCACCTCGGTGGGCTTCGCCCGCATCAGCAACGAGGTGATCATCGAGTTCACGAAACTCGACTTTCCGGAGCCCGTGGAGCCCGCGACGAGCAGGTGGGGCATCTTGGCGAGGTTCGCGACGACGTAGCCGCCGCCGACGTCCTTGCCGACGCCGATCGTCATCGGATGCTTGCTGTTGGTGGCCGCGGCCGAGCGCAGCACGTCGCCGAGCGAGACCGTCTCGCGGTCCGAGTTCGGGATCTCGATGCCGATGGCGCTCTTGCCGGGGATCGGCGAAAGGATGCGCACCTCGTTGCTGGCCACGGCGTAGGAAAGGTTCTTCGAGAGCGCCGTGACGCGCTCGACCTTCACGCCGGGGCCGAGCTCGATCTCGTACTGCGTGACGGTCGGGCCGCGCGAGAAGCCGGTCACCCGGGCGTCGACGCCGAACTGCTCGAGCACGTTCGTGATGGCGCGGACCACCTCGTCGTTGGCGGCGGACCGGGTCTTGGGCGGCGGGCCGGCCGCGAGGGTGCCCGCGGAGGGCAGCACATAGGGACGCAGCGGCTCGGCGGCCTTGATGACCGGAACGAGCTCTCCGCTCTCGCTGAGCGGCAGCTTGTCGTCGAAGGGCAGCCCGTCGTCGACCGGCAGCACCTCGGTCATGTTGTCGCTGCGCAGGCCGCCGGCGTGGCCCGTCGGCACCTCACCCGTGAACCGCTTGACCGCGTCCTCGGCGTTCTCCAGCTCGGCGAACACGTCGATGCCGAGGTGCTCGGGAGCGGGGTCGGGCACTGGGTCGGCCTCCAGGGCGGAGGCGAAGCCGCCCGCACCCGTCGCAGGCGACGCCTTCTCGCCGAACACCTCGGTGAGGCCGTCGACGCCGGCCTCGAACTCCGGGTCCTCCTCACGGCCGCTCTTCGTACGGCGCCACCACGGCAGCTTGTCGGGGGCGGGCTCGTCATCGAGGCCGTCGAGCTCGACCGGCGTGCTCTTCTCGGCCTTCGCGGCCCTGGCCGCCTCGCGCTCCTCCTCGCTGGGGAGGGCGGCGCCGAACAGGTAGGCGTACAGCTGACGCAGCCGCGGCGCGATCTTGTTCGGCGGCGTCTTCGTGATGATGAGCAGGCTCAGCGCGAGCAGCACGATCATGATCGCGGTCGCGCCGTACTGCGTGGTGAGGAAGATGAGGGCTGCTCCGACCATCCAGCCGATCACGCCACCGGCCCGCGCGAGCACAGGCATGCCGTCGACCGGCTGGGGGCGCGCGCTGAAGACGTGGCAGAGTGCTGCGACGCTGATCAGCGCGAGCACGAGACCGATGCCGATGCGTGTGTTGTCGTGCACGGAGGAGGGATGCCGGAACAGCCACACCGCGAAGAGGAGCATCACGACGGGGAGGGCGAAGGCCGCACGGCCGACGAGCCCGCCGAAGGTCCACGCGTCGAGGGCGTGCGCCCAGCTCGCGTTGATGAAGAACCACTCGACCCCGGCACCGGCGACCGCGAGCAGCACGAGGAAGAAGGGCAGGCCGTCGCGCCGCTCCTCCTTCGCGAGCGTCTCGGGGCCGAAGGCGCGCACGCCCCCGCCGACGAGGTGGGCGAGACCCATCCACGCCCGGGCGAGCAGCCCGTGCTCGGTCGTCTCGATGACGACCGTCTGATTCGCGGGCAGCTTCTTCGTCGGGGCCGTCTTCTGTCTGGTCGACTGAGTGCGCCCGCCGCCGCTCGCACCGCGGGCGCGCGAAGACGTCTTGGTACTCGTGGCCATGGATCAGACCGTAGCCGAGGCATCCGACATCGCCCCGGAAGGGGGCCGGAGAGTCACGGAGCGGGTCATGCCTCGATGACGAGGGGCACGATCATCGGGCGGCGGCGCAGCTTCGTATTCACCCAACGGCCCATGGTGCGGCGCACCGTCTGCTGCAGCGCGTGCGTGTCGCGCACGCCGTTGCCCGCGGCCTCCTTGAGCGCCGCGGCGATCTTCGGCTTGACGTCGTCGAACACCGCCTCGTCCTCCGCGAAGCCGCGCGCGTGGATCTCGGGGCCGGCGACGATGCGCCCCGTCGCCGACTCGACGACCACGATGACCGAGATGAAGCCCTCCTCGCCGAGGATGCGGCGGTCCTTCAGGTCGGCATCCGTGATCTCGCCGACGCTCGCGCCGTCCACGTACACGTAGCCGATGTCGAGCTGGCCGACGACGCGCGCCACGCCCTCGGTCAGGTCCACGACCGTGCCGTTCTCGGCGACGATGGTGTTCTCGACCGGCACACCCGTCTGCTGGGCGAGCTTCGCGCTCGCCGTCAGGTGCCGGTACTCGCCGTGCACGGGCATGACGAACTTCGGCTTCAGGATGTTGTAGCAGTACAGCAGCTCGCCGGCTGCGGCGTGCCCAGAGACGTGCACCTTGGCGTTGGCCTTGTGGATCACCGTCGCGCCGAGCTTCGTGAGCCCGTCGATGACGCGGTACACCGAGTTCTCGTTGCCCGGGATCAGGCTCGAGGCGAGGATCACGGTGTCCCCCGGCCCGAGCTCGATCTGGTGGTCGAGGTTCGCCATGCGCGAGAGCACCGCCATCGGCTCGCCCTGGGATCCGGTGGACATGTAGACGATCTGTTCGTCCGGCAGCTCGGCGGCGTGCTTGTAGTCGATGAGCACGTCCTCGGGCACCTTGAGGTAGCCCAGGTCGGCGGCGATGCCCATGTTGCGTACCATCGAGCGACCGAGCAGCGCGACCCGGCGCCCGTTCGCGGCGGCGGCGTCGAGCACCTGCTGCACCCGGTGGACGTGGCTGGAGAAGCTCGCGACCACCACGCGCCGGGGGGCGCGGGCGATGATGTTCTCGAGCACCGGGCCGATCTCGCGCTCGGTCTGCGTGAAGCCGGGCACGTCGGCGTTGGTCGAGTCGGGCAGGAACAGGTCGACGCCGTTCTCACCGAGCCGGGCGAAGGCGCGCAGGTCGGTGAGGCGGCCGTCGAGCGGCAGCTGGTCCATCTTGAAGTCGCCCGTGTGCAGCACGACCCCGGCCCACGTCGTGATCGCGACCGCGAGCGCGTCGGGGATCGAGTGGTTGACCGCGATGAACTCGAGCGTGAACGGCCCGAGCGTCTCGACGTCGCCCTCCTTGACTGTGAGCGTGTACGGCTTGATGCGATGCTCTTTGAGCTTCGCCTCGACGAGCGCCAGGGTGAGGCCCGAGCCGATCAGCGGGATGTCCGCGCGCAACTTCAGGAGGTACGGCACGGCACCGATGTGGTCCTCGTGGCCGTGGGTGAGCACAACGCCGATGACGTCGGCCAGACGGTCCCTGATCGGCCCGAAGTCGGGCAGGATCAGGTCGACGCCGAGCTGGTCCGGATCGGGGAAGAGCACGCCGCAGTCGACGATGAGGATCTTCCCGTCGATCTCGTACACCGTCATGTTGCGCCCGACCTCGCCGAGGCCGCCGGTGGGAAATACGCGCAGGGTGCGCGGCTCGAGAGCGGGCGGGTCGAAGACGGCTTCTGCCATTGATCCTTCTATTCGGTAGGTGTGCGGAGCACGGTCGGTGCTGAGCGGTCGGATGCCTGAGCGAGGCGTCGCTCAGCGCGTGGCGCCCGCGACCTTCGGCAGGGCGCCGCCGGCTGCGGCGTTGCGGTCGGGTCGGAAGTTCGTGAAGTCCACGCCCTCGACGTCGTGGACGAGGTCGAGCTCCTCCTCGATGATGGCAGCCTCGAAGTCCTCGGGACCGACCAGCGGAAGGCGCACGCGCGGGCTGCTGATGCGGCCGAGGCCGTGCAGGATGTATTTCGCCGACACCGTGCCGGGGATGTGCGTCATGATCGCCCGGACGAGCGGCTCGAGTTTCTTGTGCTGCTCGGTCGCGGTCTTCAGGTCGCCGCGGTTCACCGCGTCGACGATGGTGCGGTAGGGGCGTGCGGTGATGTTGGCCGTGACGCCGATGAGCCCGCTCGCCCCGATGGAGAGGTGCGGCAGCACGTTTGTATCGTCGCCGGAGAAGTACAGCAGATCCGTGTTGTTCAGCACCCGGCTGACCTCGGCGAAGTCGCCCTTGGCGTCCTTGACGGCGCGGATGTTCGGGTGCTTGGCCGCACGCAGCAGAGTCTCGTACCTGATGGGGACGCCCGTGCGGCCCGGGATGTCGTACAGGATGACCGGCAGGTCGACCGCGTCGGCGATGAGGCGGAAGTGGGTCAGGATGCCGGACTGGGTGGGCTTGTTGTAGTACGGCGTCACGATCATGATGCCGTCGATGCCGAGAGCCTGGCTCTTCGTGTACAGCTGGATCGCGTGCGCCGTCTCGTTCGAGCCGCCGGCCTGGATGATCTTGGCGCGCCCGCCCGAGACGTCCTTCGCGACCTCGATGAGCCGGAGCTTCTCGGCGTCGGTGAGCGTCGAGGTCTCGCCCGTCGTGCCGGAGATCACCAGACCGTCCGCCCCGTTCTGGATGACGCTGTCGATGAGCTTCTCCGCGCCGACCCAGTCCACTTCACCCTCAGCGGTCATCGGGGTGACCAGGGCGACGAGGACCTGGCCGAAGGGATTCTCGGGCGTCGACATGGTTCCCAGGCTACCGGTTCCAGCCCGCGGCGGGTGCCCGTCACGCTTCGTCATGTTCGCCCGGCCGGGAACGGGCGTGTCTACCGTGAGCGTGCCATGAGTCCGCTCGCCGCCGTTCTGGTCGTCACCGCCCTCGTCGCCGTCGCGACGACGGTCGGTCTGCTGTGGCGACGCGGCAACGGGCGGGTGCGCGCGTCGGCCCCGCAGGCATCCGAATCGCTCACGCCGGCGGATGTCGGCAGCAGCGCGGCCTTCGGCAGCCGCGCGACCCTGCTGCAGTTCTCCACCGAGTACTGCGCCTACTGCCCGGCGACGCGACGTCTGCTCGGGAGCGTCGCGGAGCGCACCGCCGGCGTCGTGCACATCGACGTCGACCTCACGGACTCCCCGGAGCTCGCCCGGCGCTTCCGCATCCTGCAGACGCCCACGACGTTCCTGCTCGACGGGGCGGGGGCCGTGCGCGGTCGGATCGGCGGCGCGCCGCGGCCCGCCGAGCTCGAGGCATCCCTCGCCGCCATCCTGTCGCCATCCTGAACGGAGACCGTCATGTCCTCAACTGAATTCCGGGCCGCGCCCGGTCGGGCGGGCATCGACCCGCGCGGCCCGCGCTTCTCGGCCGGCATCACCGCGGTGCTGCTCGTCGTCGACCTCGTCCTCGGGCTGACCGGGGCGCGTCTCGCCGCCTGGATCCTGCTCGCCATCATCGCCCTGCTGTTCCTATGGGGCGCCGCCGCCGGAGTGCAGAGGCATCCCTACGGCGCGCTCTACCGCGCCGCCGTGCGGCCCCGGCTCGCACCGCCCGCCGAGCTCGAGGACCCGGCCCCTCCGACCTTCGCGCAGCTCGTCGGGCTCATCATCACCGGCATCGGCGTCGTCCTCGGCGTGTGGTTCCCTGTCGTCGTGGTGGTCGCGGCCGCGCTTGCCTTCGTCGCCGCGTTCCTCAACTCCGTCTTCGGCTACTGCCTGGGCTGCCAGCTCTACCTGCTGCTCGTGCGCACCGGGCTCATCGGGCGTCGCTCGGGGGCTGCCGCCTGAGCGGTCGCTTCTCCTAGGCTGAGGCCGAATCCATCTCGACCTAGGAGGAACGGCCATGGCCCTCACGAGCGAAGCATCCGCCGTCTGGAACGGCGACCTGCCCACCGGCAACGGCAACATCACCCTCGACTCCTCGAAGCTCGCGAGCTTCTCCTACAACTGGAAGGCGCGCTCGGAGGGCGAGGCAGGCGTCTCCACCCCCGAGGAGCTGCTCGCGGCGGCGCACGCCGCGTGCTTCTCGATGGCGTTCTCGAACGAGCTCGCCTCGGCCGGGCACACCCCGACGAGCGTCTCGACGACGGCGGCCGTGACCTTCGACATCGCTCAGGGCGGCATCACCGGCAGCCACCTGCTGTGCAGCGCCACGGTCCCCGGCATCTCCGAGGAGGAGTTCCAGCAGATCGCCGCGGCGGCGAAGGCGGGCTGCCCTGTCTCGAAGGCCCTGGCCGGCATCCCCATCACGCTCGAGGCGACGCTGGCCTGAGCGCCTCCCCCGGCAACTTGTTCCCGTTCCGGTCAGATGTTCCCGCCGCAGCGGGTGGAAACGTCCGGAACGGAAACAAGTTGCCGGCGGAGACCGGACACCGGCGCGAGGCGAGGCGGCGCGAGGCGAGGCGAGGCGGGGCAGCGCGCTGGGCTCAGTAGCTCAGGAGCGCGAAGGTCTCGATGCCACGGGACTCGAGCCGCTCGCGGCCGCCGAGCCCGTTCAGTTCGAGCGCGACCGCGGCGCCGGCGACGCGCCAGCCTGCGCGCTCGATGAGGTTCGCCGCGGCCAGGGCCGTGCCGCCCGTCGCGAGCACGTCGTCCACGATGAGGACGCGGCTGCCCGCCGGCAGCTGGCCGACATGGACCTCGAGCGCCGCGGTGCCGTACTCGAGCGCGTACTCCTGCGTCAGCACGGCGCGCGGCAGCTTGCCTGCCTTGCGCACGCTGAGCACCCCGGCTCCGCACAGCACGGAGGCGGCCCCGGCGATGAGGAATCCGCGCGCCTCGAGGCCGCCGACGTAGTCGAAGCGGCTCGCGAAGGGGGCGATGAGCCCCGTCGCGAGCGCAGTGAGCGCGGGCCCGTCGGCGAATACCGGGGTCAGATCGCGGAACACGACACCGGGTTCGGGGAAGTCGGGGACGGTCGCGATGAGGGCGTCGACGAGTGCTGCTTCGGGGCTCAGGGTCACCAGGACAGGCTAATCGGGACGCCGACGCGCTACGACGCGGTGTGCGCTAGCCTGATCGCCTCGCGCAGCGCCCAGCGGGCACGACGTCGGTCGCCCGAGGCGTCGTAGGCCAGGCCCAGCCGGAACCAGGCGCGCCAGCTCTCGGGTGCGGCCTCCACCGCGGCCTTGTAGCGCGGGAACTCCTCGTCGGCGAGCTCGCGCAGGGGGCGGCCTGACGCCGTCACCGCGGTCTCCACCGGCAGTCCGCCCTCGGCGTCGAGCCTCTTGACGAGCTGCTCGGTCCTCCAGCCGAACCACAGCTCGCGCCAGAGGGCCCACAGCGCGATCAGCGGGAAGAGGATCAGTGCACAGCCGGCGACGACGCCGAGCACGGAGCCGGAGGCCAGCAGCAGGATCGCGTGCTGCCCCGCGAGGACGATGTAGAGCAGCAGCAGCAGCGCCATGAACAGCGCGGCGAAGCGGCTCTTCATCGCGCGCTCGAGATGCCGAGGTCGATCAGCGCGTCCAGGCCGACCGTGAGGCCGACGCGGTCGACGGCGGAGCGAAGGGCGAGCAGGATGCCTGCGGCGTACGCGCTCGGGCTGATGACCTCGTGGCGGATGGTCAGCGTCTCGCCGTCGGCGCCGAAGACGACCTCCTGCCGGGCGGCGACGCCGGGCAGCCGCATGCTGTGGATCGGCACCGTGCCCACCTGCTGGCCGCGGGCGCGCTGGTCGATGTGCGGCGCCGAGACGGGGCCGCGGTCGCCGCGCGCCGCCTGGATCAGCTCGGCCGTGCGCACCGCCGTGCCGGAGGGGGAATCGGCTTTGGCCGCACCGTGCGCCTCGACGATCTCGATCGCGTCGAAGAAGCGGCTCGCCGCGGCGGCGAAGGCGGTGCCGAGCGCACTGCCGAGGGAGAAGTTCGGGATGACGACGACGCCGCGCTCCGGGTGGCGTGCGAGCAGCGTGCCCAGCGACGCGAGACGGTCGGCCGACCAGCCGGAGGTGCCGACGACCACGTTCCGGCCGTGGGTGACCGCGTACTCGACGATCCCCGGGCTGACCTGCGGCAGCGTCACGTCGAGGACCACGTCGGACGGCGCATCCGCCGGCCCCAGCAGCTCCGCGAGCTCGCTGCCCGAGCCGAGCCGCGCGACGAGCTCGAAGCCCTCCGTGCGCCCCAGCAGCGCCGTCGCCGCCGAGCCCAGCTTGCCGGTCGCCCCGACCACGGCCACGCGGATCGTCATGCCCTCAACCCTAGTAGTTTCGGGGGGTGAGCTATCTGCCCGTGCCCGTGACCGATGACCGTGCCCAGACCCTCCTCACCGAATACTTCGGCTACCGGAACGCCACCTTCCCCGTCGCCGACGGCTACGTGATCCACCTGCCGGAGCCGGCGACCTTCACGATGCCGCATGGCGAGTTCCTGCTCGCCCTCGACGAGACGGGCGAGGCGATCGGCTGCGGGGGGATCCGGCGTCTGGCGGACGACGTGCTCGGCGACCCCGGCTCTGGCCCCGTGTGGGAGGTCAAGCATCTCTGGGTGCGCGACGCCGGCCGAGGGAAGGGCACCGGCCGCGCGCTGCTCGCGGAACTCGAGCGCCGCGCCGTCGCCCTCGGCGCGCGCGCCGTCGTGCTCGACACCAACGCGAGCCTGGTCGCGGCGAACGGCCTCTACGCGTCGAGCGGCTACACCTCCATCCCGCCGTACAACGACAACGCCAACGCGACGACGTGGTACCGCAAGGATGTCGCCTAGCCGATCCCGTGGCGGGCTGCCATCTTCCGCGCTGATGCCTGTGCTGAGGCATCCGGTCGGGCTCAGAACGGCAGCGTCTCCGGCAGGCCCGTGCGCAGTTCGGCCGGCAGGTGCCCGAGGTCGTTGAAGACGAGCAGCTCCGGCGGCTTGGCCGGGCGGTGGCGGATGACGGTCAGCGAGGCGTTGGCGGCGTTGAGCCCCATCCAGCGCCAGGGCGGGGCGTCGAGCACCTCGCGCACGAACCAGGCGATGACGAAGTTGTGCGTGATGAGCAGATCGTGCTGGTCCGCCCGCGACGGGGACAGGAACTCGGCGACGGCGTCGTCCATCTGCGCCCGGCCGGCCTCGATCCGGACCGGGCTCACGCCGTGGAAGAAGGCCTCGAACGCTTTCGGCATGCCGGGCTCCGGGCCGGAGGGGATGCAGTCGAAGAGCAGGTTCGACGGCTCCGGATGGACCGCCGGCAGCCGCTCGGCCAGAGCCCGTGCCGTCTGCTCGCCGCGCGTCAGCGGCGAGTGGTAGGCGCCCGTGAACGGCACGCCGCCGAGCCGGTCGGCGAGCAGTCGAACCTGCCGTAGCCCGCGCGCCGAGAGCGGACCGTCCTCCATGCCGTGCTCGGCGTCCTGCTGCTCGCCGTGCCGCGCCAGGTACAGGTAGTGCGTCATCCGAGCCCCAACCCGGCGAAGGCGTCCTCATCGACCTCGCCCACCGCCGCCAGCGTGAACGGCCGGCTCACGAGCTCCTGTGCGAGCGCCTGCACGTCCGGAGCCGTGACGAGGGCGAGGCGGCGCAGGCTCTCGTCGAGGTCGCTGAACTCCCCCATGCTGATCTCCGCGCGGCCGAGCCTGGTCATGCGCGTGTCCGAGTCCTCAAGGGCGAGGGCGGATGCGCCGGAGAGCTGCCCGGCGGCGCGACGCAGCTCCTCCCCCGTGATGCCGTACTCAGCGAGGCGCTCGAGCTCGGCGCGCGCGAGCTCGACGACCTGCACGGCCTTGCGCTGGGCGCAGCCGGCGTAGACGCCGAACAGCCCGGCGTCCGAGAAGCCCGCGGCGAAGGAGTACACCGAGTAGGCCAGGCCGCGCTTCTCCCGGATCTCCTGGAACAACCGGCTCGACATGCCGCCGCCGAGAACCGAGTTGAGCACCGCCATCGCGGTGCGCCGCCCGTCGGTCGCCACCATCCCCGGCGTGCCGAGGAAGAGGTTCACCTGCTCGACCGGGCGCTGAACGGTGACGACGGATGCCTGCCGCGCGAGCTCTGCGGGCGCGACCGGGCGTCGCGGCGACGGCGCCGTGGCTCCGGCATCCGCCCCCTCGCCGCGGGCGAGCGCCGCCGCCACGTCCGCCACGAAACGATCGTGATCGACCGCGCCCGCGGCCACGACGACGATGTTCTCGGGCCGATAGCTGCCGCGGTAGTGCTGCCACACCCCGTCCCGGGTCGCGGCGCGGATCGTCTGCGGGTCGCCGCCGATGGGCCGCCCGAGGGGATGCCCGCCGAGCACGGCCTCGTAGAGCCGCTCGCTCGCCACGTCCGCCGGGTCGTCCTCCGCCATCGCGAGCTCTTCGAGGATCACCTGGCGCTCGTTGTCGAACTCGTCCGGGTCGATGAGGCTCGACGTCAGCATGTCGCCGATGACCGTGACCGCCATGGTCAGGTCCTTGTCCTGCACCTTGGCGTAGTAGCAGGTGTACTCCTTGCTGGTCGCGGCGTTGTGCTCGCCGCCGACGGAGTCGAACGACACCGCGATGTCCAACGCGGTGCGCGAGTCCGTCCCTTTGAACAGCAGGTGCTCCAGGAAGTGCGTCGACCCGAAGCTCGCGCTGCGGCCGTCCGTCGCCTCGTCCTCGTCGCGCGACCCGACCGTGACCCAGAAGCCGACCGTGACGCTTCGTGCGCCGGGCACGCGCTCGCTGAGCACACGCGCGCCGTCCGGCAGCAGGGTGCGCCGCACCAGGGCGTCACCCGAAGCCGCGAAGGCCAGCTCGGCCACGTCGAGTGGAAGTGACACCGCCCCATTCATCACGAGCCACTCTAGGGCCCCACCGGCCGGGCCCGCATGGGCCGCGCCCGGCCCCCGTGTGTGTGACACGCAGAAGCGGACTTGTCCTCTGGAATGAGGACTCCGGCCCGGGTGCTTCGTTATACTGACGGCCTGAGCGACCGCTGACAGTCGCTCATCGCTTTGCCCAAGATCGGCACTTTTCCAGCCTGCCCGAAGGATCTGCTGAATGCCCCCGACCGCGCCTGCACCCCGACCTCCCGCTCCGGCGAAGCTCAAGATCCTCGACGTCGCCGACCGGCTGTTCTACTCCGAAGGCATCCATGTGGTCGGCGTCGACCGCATCATCTCCGAAGCGCACGTCACGAAGGCGACGTTTTACAAACACTATCGCTCGAAGGACCTGCTCATCGTCGCCTACGTCGAGGGCAGGCACCGACGGACGCAGCTGCTCATCAACGAGGCGCGTGCGAACCTCGACGAGTCCGCGGACGTGATGCGCGCCCTCGCCGCGCTGATCGGCCACATCGCGACCCGGCCCGGCTTCCACGGGTGCCCGTTCATCAATGCCGCGGCGCAGTTCGGCGACCCGGAGCACCCCGTGCGGCGGGCCGTGGCGCGGCATCGCGCCTGGGAGCGCGAGCTGCTGACGGAGGTCGTCGTCGAGCTGGGGCACGCCCACATCGAGGACACCGTCGACGACCTGATGCTGTTCCGGGACGGCGCGCTGTCCGGAAGCAACGTCGGCGACCCCGTGCGCGCCCATCACGCCCTGGAGCGGGCCGTCGAACGCGTGATCGCCGAGAGCGCGGGGGCGCGCCGCTCCGGCTCTGCGCGGATGACCGCCTAGGCGTCGCCTTCGCGCCGCCTACCGAAGCAGCTCGACCGCACGGTCGAGGCAGCGCCTACCGAAGCAGCTCGACCGCACGGTCGAGCTCGAGCATCTGGGCGCGGGTGAGGCGCACCGCCGCGGCATCCATCAGGGTGTCGACCTGCTCGGGGCGCGTGACCTGGACGATCGGCGCGACCACGCCGCGCTTCGCGAGCAGCCAGGCCAGATGCGTTGTGGCCGGCGCGACCTGGAGCTCGTCCGAGACCCGATCCAGTGCGACGCCGATGCGGTGCTCACGGCCGCGGCCGGTGAAGGCATCCGTCGCCCGCTCCCGCTCCGGCTTCACGACGCGCGCATTAACGGCCTGGCTGAGCCGCGCCCCGCGGCCCCAGCCCGCGAGCACCTTCTGCGGCAACGACGGGCTCGCCAGCGCCACCGAGGCGGCGGTGGCATCCGGCAGCACGGCGAGCCCCTGCGCCGCCGCGACCATACGCATGTCGCCGCCGTAGGAGAGCTTGTCGGTGATGTCCCAGGCGGCCCGCACCGCGATGATGCGGGGCATGTCGTTGCCGGCGAGCACACGCGCCTCGAGCAGCTCGTCCCCGGAGGCGCCCGTGGCGCCGATGTGCCGGACCTTGCCTGCCGCGACCAGCCGCTCCGCCGCGGCGAGCTGCTGCTCCAGACCGAGACCCGTCTCGCGCAGATCGAGCATCAGCAGGTCGATGTGCTCCCGGCGCAGCCGCCCCAGCGCCGCCTCGACGGCGCGCACGAGCCGCGTCGCGCCGGAGGCCTGGCCGCCGTCCTTGGCGACCGACGGCACCAGGGTCGTGAGCACCGAGGCGGGTCGGTTCGTGGCGAGCCATCCGCCCAGGATCTCCTGGCTGCGCCCCGAGCCGTCCTCGTCGACGGCGTCGTAGAGCATGCCGCCGCGCACGGCGAAGCGGTGCAGGATGCGCCCGGCGGCGACCTCGTCCATCGCAGCGAGGCGTGCCGTGCCGAGCGCGAACGGGTAGACGCTGACCCCGGTCTCGCCGAGGCGTCGGTTCGCGATGATGGGGATGGGACGGGTGAATGCGGCGTCGTCCGCGGCGAAGATCGCCTGTGCATCCGGGCCGTCCTGCTCGGAGCCGAGCGCGGACCCGGACGGGAGAAGGCGCGACGAACCGACCACCCCGCGACCCGTCTGACTCACATGAGCGCGCGCACCCACTGGCGAATAATCGCTCACGGGTCCCCCTTTCACCCCCACAAGGCGCCCCCATGCGCCTGCACTACGCAGTCTGAGATTAAGTCACCGGAGTGGCGAGATCCGGCCGAAAACGCGCAACCGTTATCAAAAGTTTTCGTCCGCGTTGACAGGCATGCTCGATGAGAAGCCCGGACGATGCGGATCCTCGGTCTCGCCGTAGAGATAGGCAACCGTCGTACTCAACGCCACCGCGGCGCGCTTGACCTGGGTCGCGTTCCACCCGAGCTTCCCGCGCAGTCGCTTGGCGACCGCAGTCTGATCCATTCCGGACATCTCGCCGAATGCGATCTGCGTGATGTGGCGATCCCACAGCAGCTGGTGGACGCGTCGGCCGATCTCGGCATCGACATTGCCGATGGAGATGACGGAAGTTGCCTGTTGCGAGGACATAGAGCAACCGTATCCAGAACCGCAAATATCGTCAATATTGAAACAGAGATTGACGGAAGTTGCTAAATCTGCATATCGTCAGGCATGCAAAATCGTCAAGATGATGACGAGGGGGCAATGCTCTCGCCCGGGCAAGCAGCCCGGGTCCTCGGCGTAACAACGCAGACGTTAGCGACATTCGCCGACCGCGGCGTCATCCAGGCCGTCCGGCTTCCATCCGGCCATCGCCGCTACCTCAAGTCCGAGATCGATGCACTCCGCGACCGTGACAAGCGATCGGCGCTCGCCGAGGAACGCAGCTGATGGGCGCGGCGAACCCCGAGCTCGTCGCGCAGAACGAGCGCGTGCTCGCGATCCGGCGCCTGCAGCTTCGGGACCTAGAAGCTGGCCGCCCGGTCCGCTCCTGGGATGCCGCGCTCGATGCGATCCGCGAGGACGTACAGCGCGTCCCAGACGGCGTTGACGTCGCTGTTGTGGATCCGGTGCACGAGGTCGGGATCGCTGGGGTCTCCGCCGCTGCTTTCGGCGAAGGAGTTGTGCCGGATCCGGTGGATCTGCTGCCGCAGGGTCTCGATATCGCTCGAACTCATGACGATCTTCCTCTCGGTGGAGACGGCCAGGAGGTTACGACTCCTGATGGTTCCGTCGCTCGCACACTAAGGGGATCCGCCGACACCACACCTCTCAGCGGTGACGGCGAGGCGCCGGCCGGGATGGGATCCCCGGCCGGCGCCGCACTCGACGCCGAAGGGGACTCCGGTGGGCGAGCTTGAGCACTGGCAGTACCGGTTCACGCCCACCAGGTCGACGATCTGCGCGGTGCTGCGTGACGGCGAGGTGCGGTGGATCGGCCGCGATCTCCTCGCGGCGGCCGGCGCCGATCTGACCAGTGGCGCGTTGGCGGAGTTCGGCGCGCAGCCGGGTCACGACCAGCCGGCCGAGCACCGCCAGCTCGCGTTCGCGTATCCGCTGGAGGATGCCCTGCAGCTGGTCGCTGACTTCGCACTCGATGAGCGCCTCCGCGAGCACCTGGCCGAGCTGGTGCGCTTCTCCCACACCGGGATCACGCAGGTGCTCTCGGTGCAGCCGGCGGCCGCGCTGCGCCCAGTGGCCGTCCTGCCCGGCGTCGACGCCGCAGCCGCCCTCACGCCGGCGGACCGCACCTGGTCGATCCGGGAGGCCGCGCGCGTCCTCGACCGGGACCCGGCCATCAGCATCGGCCAGCAGGCGCTCTTCGACTGGCTGCACCTGCACGGGTGGATCAACCACCTGACCCACGGGTGGGAGGCCTCGCAGCTGATGGTCAATTTCGGCTGGGCGATCACCCGGCACGACCGGATCCCCGGCCAGAAAGACCTCTACCCGAACGTGCGCCTCACCGATCTCGGCCTGCAGGCGCTGCACGAGCGTCTCGGCGGCGTCGCCGCGCTCACCCTCACCACCACCCAGCTGACCCTCGTCGAGGAGTAACCCGCATGCCCGCACCCGACCGCGACCAGGTCGCGGAGATCATCCACGCGCACACCACCGCCGAGGCGCACCTCCTGGCGGGGCTGCAGCTGCTGCTGGCCGCCGTGGCGATCGCGCTCACCATCGCCGACGTCGTCCGCGACCGCTTCGACGGGCTCGGTCTCATCGCCCTGCTGTGCTGCCTGGCCGCCGCCGGCATCGCCCGCGCCGCGCAGCGCCGCCGCGACGAGCTCGACCGGCAGGCCGAGCGGTGAGCCCCATCGACTGGGTGCTCGTCGCCCTGTGGCTGGCCGGCCTGACCCTCGTGCTGACCTGCATCGGCGTGCTCGCCGCGGAGCGCATGCAGACCGTGATGCGCCACCGGCGCGGCCCCGTGCACAAGCCCCGCTACCGCCGGGCCCGCCCATGACCGACGACCCCGCCGCCGTCCGCCTCGAGCACG
>DASWPQ010000062.1:0-23061 GCA_036398375.1 Gryllotalpicola sp. | reverse complement strand
AAGTTCCAGAAGCGCACCCCCGAGATCTCGACGCCCGAGCACATGAAGAACACGCCCCGCTCGACGCCGTGGGGCGACATGACCTACCTCGAGTACCGCTATCGCGTCGAGTTCTCCCACGACCAGTACGTCGAGATCGGCGACTACGCGACCATGCGCGGCCTCGACTGGTTCGCCTCCCCGTGGGATGTGCCCTCCGTCGACTTCCTCGAGGACCTCAACGTCTGCGCGTACAAGGTCGCCTCGGCATCCGTCACCGACCTGGAGCTGCTCGACCGCATGGCGGCGACCGGCAAGCCCGTCATCCTGTCCACGGGCATGTCCACGCTGGAAGAGATCGACCGCGCCGTGGCGCGCTTCGACCGCGAGAAGCTGGTGCTGCTGCACGCCACCTCCACCTACCCGCTGCCCCCGGAGGAGGCGAACCTGCGCATGATCCAGACCCTGAAGGGCCGCTTCGAGGACGTGCCCGTCGGCTACTCCGGCCACGAGCCCGGGCTGCAGATCTCCATCGCCGCGGTCGCCCTCGGCGCCGTCGCGGTCGAGCGCCACATCACGCTGGACCGCACCATGTGGGGCAGCGATCACGCCGCCTCGCTCGAGCCGCACGGTCTGCAGAACCTGGTGCGCGACATCCGCATCATCGAGCAGGCGCTGGGTGACGGCGTCAAGCGCGTCTTCCCCGGCGAAGAGGCCCCCAAGGCCAAGCTCCGCCGCGTGGGCGCATAGCGTTGAGCACGAGGCGGCTTCTCGGAGTCGTCGACTCCGACTCGTACGTCAAATGGGGGGCATCCCTGCTCTCCGAGCTCTCCGACGGCTGGCAGGTCGAGCTCGTCACCGTCGACTCGCGGCTGGCCGCGAGCGAGGCGCAGCTCGCCTTCGCGCTCGCCGGCACGGGGTTCGGGGCGGATGCCGCCCCTCGGCTGACCCTGCAGGGGATCGTCGACAAGCTGAACGGCGAGGGCCACGACGCCGTCTTCGTCTCGACGAGCGGCGCCGTCGCCGAGGCGCTCATCACCACGGTCACGCAGAAGGTCAGACCGCGGCCCGTCATCATGACAGGGCTGCCAGGCATCTCCTCCCCCGCGAAGTACAAGGGCCTGTTCCGACGCGCCCAGGCCGACCTGTTCGTGCTGCACAGCCACCGCGAGATCCGCGAGTACCGACAGCTCGCCGCCGAGCGCGGCATGACGCACGACTTCGTGCTGGCGACGCTGCCGTTCCTCCGGCACTCCGCCACGGCATCCGCCGCTGCCGCCCCCGCCGCGGCATCCGCGCCGGCCCCCGCCGAACGCGACAGCATCGTCTTCGCGGCCCAGCCGGGCGTGCCGTTCACGCTGCCGGAGCGCCGGCTGGTCGTGGACTGGCTCGTCAAGACGGCCGAGGCGCACCCCGAGTTCCGCGTGGTCATCAAGGTGCGCGCCCAGGCGGGCGAGCGGCAGACGCATCGGGAGAAGTACCCCTACGCCGATTTCGTTCCGCAGCGGGCGCCGCGGAACCTCGTTGTCGAGGCCGGATCGATGGCGGACCATCTCGCCCGCGCCATCGGGTTCGTGACGGTGAGCTCCACGGCGGCGATCGAGGCGATCGCCGCGGGCGTGCCGAGCCTCGTCCTGACCGACTTCGGCGTCAGCGGCGAGCTCATCAACGAGGTGTTCGTCGGTAGCGGTCTGCTCGGTCCCGCACGCGATCTGATCGCCGCGCGGTTCCGGAACGTCGACCCGCGATGGCGGCAGGAGAACTACTTCCACGACCCCGCGGACAACGACTGGCAGCAGCAGCTTGCGGCGATGGCCGAGCTGCGCGACGCCGGGCTGCTGGCCGAGCGCCCCGCGAAGCGGCGCAGCCGCGGCGGAGTGCTGCGGCGGGCGTGGGACCGCAAGCGCGCCTTCGGCTCGTACGACCGCACGCTGCTCGGCTACCTCGCGGCGTCCATCGGCTACCCTTACCTGTTCGCGCGCGAACGGGTCGAGGCGCTGATCCAGGCCGCCTCACCAGCCCTCGACGAGGAGTCGCGGGAGGCCGCGGAGCCCGACGAGCTCACAGCTCCCGCCGGGCGCGGGTAGCCGCGGCGCGCGCCGCGAGCTCGACGTCGGGCGGGTAGCCGACCTCGGTCAGGGTGAGGCCCTTAGCGGGCATCACCGTGAAGGCGCTCGTCCGCTCGCCGAGGTCGAGGATCAGGGCGAGGTCGGATGCCTGGAGCTTGCCCTCACCGACGGCGACGGCCCCGCCCACCAGGGCCCGCACCATGCTGTGGCAGAAGGCGTCCGCCTGCAGGCGGGCGATCAGCACACCGGCCTCGTCCCGGCGCCACTCGAAGGACTGCAGGGTGCGGATCGTCGTCGCTCCCTCCCGCGGCTTGCAGTACGCCGCGAAGTCGCGCAGCCCCAGCAGGCCCTGTGCTGCGCGGTCCATGGCCTCGCCGTCGAGCGCGCCCGGCCACCACACCGTGCGGTGCCGCTGCGCCGGGTCGCGCGTCTCGAACCGGTCGCTGACACGGTACTCATAGCGGCGCCACACGGCCGAGAACCGGGCGTCGAAGCCCTCGGGCGCGACGATTCCGCGCCGCACGACCACATCGGTCCCGGAGCCGAGGATGCCGTTCAGCCGATACGCGACCGCCGCACCGGCGTCGCGCAGGCTCCCGCCCCGAGCACGGACGTCGCGGAGGGAGGCCAGCTGCTCGGCGGTGAGGTCGAGATGAACGACCTGGTCGGCGGCGTGCACGCCGGCGTCGGTCCGCCCGGCGACGACGAGCGTCGGGGCGGGCGGGGTCCGGCGGAACAGGACTCCGAGTGCCTCTTCGAGCGTCCCCTGCACGGTGCGCAGCCGCGGCTGCCGGGCCCAACCGCTGAACGCGGTGCCGTCGTACGCGACGTCGAGCCGGAGGCGGGTGGGGGCGGACTCACTCACTCCAGCCATCCTACGGAACCGCTCCGGTGCCGCGGGCACGTCAGTCGGGGACGGCCTCCCCGTCGAGGTAGGACCAGGCGCCGCCCTCCCGCACGAAGCGGCTGCGCTCGTGCAGGTCGCCGCGCGCGGTGCCCTGCCGCCAGATCGCGCGGAACTCCACGATGCCCGCACTGTCGAAGGGGCCGCCGGCGACCACGTCCAGCACGTCCAGCCGGCGCCAGACGAGATCCGGTTCGAGCTCCAGGGAGCCCGGCCGGCTCGATGGGTGCCAGGAGCTCAGCAGGTAGGCGATATCACCGACGGCGAAGGCGCTGTAGCGGCTGCGCATGAGCTGCTCCGCCGTCGCCGCGCGACGCGCACCGGAATGGAGCGGCTCGCAGCACTCCCCGTAGACCAGGCCGCTGCCACAGGGGCATCGGCGTGAGGCATCCGTCATGTCCTCATCCTGGCCGGGAAGACGAACGCCCCGCCACCCATTCGGGCGCGGGGCGTTCGATGCGACGCAGTTGTCGCGGAGTTACTCGGCCTTGGCCTCGTCGGCGGCGGCCTCGGCGGCCGGCTCCTCCGCAGCCTCGGCGACGGTCTCCTCGGCAGCGGCCTCGGTCGTCTCCTCGACGGCCTCGGTCTCCGCGGCCTCGGTCTCGACGACCTCGGTCTCGGCTGCGGTCTCCTCCGCGGCGTCGGCCTCCGGCGCCTCGGCCGGGGTCTCCACCGGAGCGGCGGCTGCGGCCGGCGCGGTCTTCTTCACCTTCGGGGTGACCGGCTCGAGCACGAGCTCGATCACGGCCATGGGGGCGTTGTCGCCCTTGCGGTAACCGGTCTTCACGATGCGGGTGTAGCCGCCCTCGCGGTCGGCGACCAGCGGCGCGATCTGCGTGAACAGCTCGTGCACCACCGACTTGTCCTTGATCACGGCCAGCACCCGACGACGGGCGTGCAGGTCCCCGCGCTTCGCGAAGGTGACCAGGCGCTCAGCCATCGGACGCAGGCGCTTGGCCTTGGCCTCGGTCGTCTGGATCGACTTGTGGGTGAACAGGCTGGCGGCCAGGTTCGCGAGCAGCAGGCGCTCGTGGGCGGGGCCGCCTCCGAGGCGGGGGCCCTTGGTGGGCTTGGGCATTGTCTTTCTCCGTTGGTGAAAAGGTTGGTGGTCGAGGGGGCGGGAAGCTTAGTTCTCGTCCTCGAAGCCGCTGTAGAAGTGGGCGCCGTCGAACCCGGGGACCGAGTCCTTCAGGGTCAGGCCCATTTCCGTCAGCTTCTCCTTGACCTCATCCACCGACTTCTGACCGAAGTTGCGGATGTTCATGAGCTGGGTCTCTGACAGCGAGACGAGCTCGCTGACGGTGTTGATGCCCTCGCGCTTGAGGCAGTTGTAGGAGCGCACGGAGAGGTCGAGGTCCTCGATGGGCATCGACAGCTCGGAGCTGAGCACCGCGTCGACCGGCGCGGGGCCGATCTCGATGCCCTCGGCCTGGTTGTTCAGCTCGCGGGCGAGACCGAACAGCTCGACCAGGGTGCGGCCGGCGGAGGCGATGGCGTCGCGCGGGGTGATCGCCGGCTTGGACTCGACGTCGACCACCAGGCGGTCGAAGTCGGTGCGCTCGCCGGCGCGGGTGGCCTCGACGCGGTAGGTGACCTTGAGCACCGGGGAGTAGATCGAGTCGACCGGGATCTGGCCGGCCTCGCTGAACTCGCTGCGGTTCTGCTGGGCCGAGACGTAGCCGCGACCGCGCTCGATGGTGAGCTCGATCTCGAGCTTCGCCTTGTCGTTCAACGTGGCGATGACGAGCTCGGGGTTGTGGATCTCGACACCGGCCGGGGCGGAGATGTCGGCCGCGGTGACCTCGCCCGCACCCTGCTTGCGCAGGTACGCGGTGATGGGCTCGTCGTGCTCCGAGGAGACGACCAGACCCTTGATGTTGAGGATGATCTCGGTGACATCCTCCTTCACGCCCGGAACGACGGTGAACTCGTGCAGCACGCCGTCGATGCGGATGCTCGTGACCGCCGCCCCCGGGATCGACGACAGCAGCGTGCGGCGAAGCGAGTTGCCGAGGGTGTAGCCGAAGCCGGGCTCGAGCGGCTCGATGACGAACCGCGAGCGGAACTCCGAGATCGGCTCCTCGGTCAGAGTAGGACGCTGTGCAATGAGCACTGTTGATTCCTTTCGGCTCAGGGTCCGCTATATGACCCTTTGCGTGAGTGCGCGGGGATGCTTGGTGCGGGGGCGCGGTGCGCCGCCGCGCTCCCCGCGCCGGGGCCGATAGGCCCCGGTAGTCCTACTGGGTGTTAGACGCGACGACGCTTCGGCGGGCGGGCGCCGTTGTGAGCCTGCGGCGTCACGTCGGTGATGCTCCCCACCTCGAGGCCCGCAGCCTGGAGGGAGCGGATGGCGGTCTCGCGGCCCGAGCCGGGGCCCTTGACGAAGACGTCGACCTTCTTCATGCCGTGCTCCTGGGCCTGGCGGGCCGCGGACTCTGCAGCGAGCTGCGCGGCGAACGGGGTCGACTTGCGCGAGCCCTTGAAGCCGACGCCACCCGACGAGGCCCAGCTGATCACAGCACCGGCCGTGTCGGTGATCGACACGATCGTGTTGTTGAAGGTGCTCTTGATGTGGGCCTGGCCCACAGCGATGTTCTTCTTCTCCTTGCGGCGCGGCTTACGCCCCGCAGCCGTCTTAGGTGCAGCCATGTGTGTCTATCTCTCCTGGAATCCTGGGCCCGCGATTACTTGCGGCCGGCCTTCTTCTTGCCGGCGACGGTGCGCTTCGGACCCTTGCGGGTACGCGCGTTCGTCTTGGTGCGCTGACCGCGCACCGGGAGGCCACGGCGGTGGCGCAGGCCCTGGTAGGAGCCGATCTCGACCTTGCGGCGGATGTCGGCCTGAACCTCGCGGCGGAGGTCGCCCTCGACCTTGAAGCTGCCCTCGATGTAGTCGCGAAGGGCGACGAGCTGGTCGTCGGTCAGGTCCTTGACCCGGATGTCCCCCGAGATGCCGGTGGCGGCGAGGGTCTGGAGCGACCGGGTGCGACCGACACCGTAGATGTACGTCAGTGCGATTTCCACGCGCTTCTCGCGCGGGATGTCAACGCCTGCAAGACGTGCCATGTTGGCTTTCTCCTGTAAGTGAAGTGGAGGTGTGGGGCAACGCCGGTGCCCGGGCCTCCAACCCGAGGTGTCCCCCGTCGGCCGCATGGCCGGCGGGTTCTGGCGTCGCCTGATCGGTGTTCAGTTGTGTTCACGGATGCCCGAGGCATCCGAAGCCTGCGGGGACTAGCCCTGGCGCTGTTTGTGGCGCGGGTTCGACGAGCAGATGACCATGACCCGACCGTTGCGGCGGATGATCTTGCAGTGCTCGCAGATGCGCTTGACTGAGGGCTTGACCTTCATGTGACGTGTTTCCTTCGCTGTCATCGTGCTCCTCCCTGGAGGGGAGGGCCGTTACTTGTGCAGCGAGCTCCTACTTGTAGCGGTAGACGATGCGGCCGCGGGTCAGATCGTAAGGGCTCAGCTCCACGATTACGCGGTCCTCAGGAAGGATGCGGATGTAGTGCTGACGCATCTTGCCGGAGATGTGGGCGAGAACCTTGTGCCCGTTGGTCAGCTCAACGCGGAACATCGCATTGGGCAGAGCTTCGACCACAGATCCTTCGATCTCGATGACGCCGTCTTTTTTGGCCATAGCCTCACTGTCGCTAGAAAGTCGGGGTTCGCTGTTCGTGCGGGGGATGTGGTGGCTCGAACGTTGCACGACGCGCACCCGAAAAGGGGTGCAAGACACCAAAGATCAATCGTACTGGAAGTCTTCCCATAACGCCAACCGAGGGTCTAAGCTCGCAAGCCGGCCGGAGTGTTGCGGCGTCGTGTCACTCCCGGCGGGCGAGGAGTGCCGTGTTCAGCGCATCCGTCAGCGCGTGGTCGACGGCGATCGCCGTGCCGTCGACCGCGGTGATCGGCGTCGCGAGGTTGACGCTCGAGAGCAGCCACACGCCGTCCGAGTCGAGCAGCTCTGATGCCCCGACGAGGCGGTCCTCCGTTCGCAGACCCCACTCCCCCGCGAGGGCGAAGACGCTCAGCTGCGTGGTGCCGGGCAGGATGCCGATGTCCGTCCGCGGCGTGACGAGGGTGTCGCCGCGGCGCAGCAGCACGGTGGACTGCGGCGCCTCCATCACATAACCGTCGGAGGAGACGAAGATCGCGTTGTCCGCGCCGCGCCGCGCCGCCTCACGCAGGGTCGCCATGTTGACGGCGTATGAGAGCGTCTTCGCGCCCGGCAGCAGCCACGGCGCGTGCTCCGACAGGTCGTGCCGGTAGCCGCGATCGAGCACCACGACCTTCCATCCCGCGGTGCGGTTGGCGAAGTCGCTCTCGGCGACGGTCGCGATGAGCCAGCCCGTCGACCGGCCCGTCCCCTCGACGCCGCGGGAGAGGACGAGCTTGATGCCGCCCTGGCGCTCACGGGGCAGTGCGGCCCCGGCCATCGTCATGGCGACGCGCCACTGCTCCAGGTTCGGGGCGGGCAGGTCCAGCAGCTCCGCCGAGTTGGCCAGCCGCCAGAAGTGCGCCTCGACCGCCTGCGCGCAGCCGTCGAGCACCCCGAGCGTCTCGAACACGCCGTCGCCGCGGGTGGCGGAGAGGTCGGTCGCCTGGAGCGTCGCCTCGCCCTCGGGGACGCGGTGCACCGTGGACGCCCACCCTGCGGCGGGCTCGGGGGCTTCGGCAGAGGCGACGTCGAGCATAAAGACGATGGGAGCCGACATGCTTCGACCCTACCGAAGCCCCGGGTGGGGCGGGGCTCAGTCCCTGCGATACCCCGCCCCGGTCAGGAAGCGGCCGGTGCGCGCGGCGACGGGAACCCCGTCGCGCGCCACGGTCTCACCGCGCAGCAGCGTCTCGACGACGCGCCCCGTGACGGTGCGTCCATCGAAGGGCGTCCATCCCGCCTTCGAGATCACGGCCTCGTTGCTGAGGGTGCGCGTCGCGGCCGGGTCGACGAGCACCAGGTCGGCGTCCGCCCCCGTGGCGACGCGGCCCTTGCGCGGCCACAGCCCGTAGGTCTTGGCCGGCGCCTCGCTGTAGACGCGGGCGATGTCCTCATAGGAGAGGTGGCCGCGGGCGGCCGCGTCGAGCAGGATCGCCATGGTGCTGTCGAGCCCAGGGAGCCCGAAGTGCACCGACCAGATGTCCCCGTCCGCCTTCTGCGCGAGGGTCGACGGGGCGTGGTCGCTGGACATGTGCGTGAGGGTGCCCGCGCGCAGCAGGCGCCACATCTCGGCCTCGTCCTCGTCGATGCGGGCGCGGGCGGGCGGGGTGAACTTCCGCAGCGCACCGTGCTCCAGGACCTCGTCCTCCCGCAGCAGGAAGTACTGCGGGCACGCCTCGGCGGCGAGCCGGGCGCCCTTCGCACGCTCCGCGGCGACATAGCCGGCCACCTGCGGGTTGCTGACGTGGGCGATCGTGGCACGGGCGCCCGTGCGGCGCACGAGGAGCGCGGCCACCGTCGCGGCGACGAGCTCGGCGTCGACGTTGCGCCACTCGGGCAGGATCGCCGGGTCATCGCGCCCGAGCTCGTGCAGCATCCGCTCGGCCGCGCCCGTGAGCGCCTCGTCCTCGCAGTGCAGCAGGCTCACCGCGCCGACCTCCGCCTGCGCGAGCAGGTGGCTCTTGAGCGCGCCGGCGTCGTGCCCGGGGATGCCGTGCGTGGTGCAGGTGAACACCTTGAAGAAGGAGATTCCCGCCGCCCACAGCTCGGCCACGGCATCCGTCTGCCCCGGCCAGGCGTGCGCCGCGAGCCCGAAGTCGACGTTGGAGCGTCCGTCGAGGTAGTCGACCTTCTGTGCGAGGTCGGCGGCCGTCCGCACGGGATGCCCGTGGGAGTGCTCGATGACCGTCGTGACGCCGGATGCCGCGGCCGCCGCGGTGCCGGTCGGGAAGTCCTCCCGCTCGGGGGCGCCGGGGTCCATCAGGTGCACGTGGGTGTCGACGCCGCCCGGCAGCACGAGCAGGCCGGAGGCGTCGACCACGCGGTCGGCGGCGGGGCGCTCGGCCCCGACCGCGACGATGCGCCCGTCCGCGACGGCGACGTTCGCGCGTCGCCGCCCCTGGGGCGTCACGACCGTGCCGCCCTCCACGAGGAGCTGGATGTCTGACATGGGTGTGCCTCGCTTCCTAGGAGTACCGCAGTTCGTCGGCCGTGGCGAACCAGTCGAAGGGCTCGTTCGCCACATTCACGATCACGCTGCGCGCCTGGGTGTAGGCGTGGTAGGCGTCGAGGCCGTTCTCCGAGCCGATCCCGCTGTCCTTGAACCCGCCCCACGGCGAGGACGGGTCGATGCGGTGATGGTCGTTGATCCAGATGATGCCGATGTCGAGGCGCTCGCTCACCCGCAGCGCCCGGGCGGTGTCCGTCGTCCAGATCGAGGCGGCGAGCCCGAACGGCGAGTCGTTCGCCTGGCGGATCGCGTCCTCCTCGTCGTCGAAGGGGCGGATGACGGCCACGGGTCCGAAGACCTCCTCGTACCAGAGCTCGTGCTCGGGCGTGATGTCGCCGACGAGGGTCGGCTCGTAGAACCAGCCCGTCTCGAACCGCTCCCCCTCGGGCACGCGCCCGCCGGCGAGCACCGTGGCGCCCTGCTCCCGCGCCCGGTCGACGGCGTCGGCCGTCTTCTGCCGCTGCGCGGCGGAGACGAGCGGGCCGATCTGGGTCTCGGCGTCGATCGGGTCGCCGATCCGGAGCCGCGCGATGCGCGCCGTCAGCGCCGCGACGACCTCGTCGTACTTCGAGCGGTGGACGAGGATGCGCGCGCCCTGCACGCAGGTCTGCCCCGTCGCGATGAAGGAGGCGAACAGCGCGCCGGCGACGGCGCGGTCGACGTCCACGTCGTCGAAGATCACGACGGGTGCCTTGCCGCCGAGCTCCGCCGTGAACGGGACGAGCGCCCGGCCCGCGGCGGCGGCGATCGTGCGACCGGTCTCGGTGCCGCCGGTGACGTCGATCTTCGCGAGGCCGGGGTTCGCAGTGAGCGCCTTGCCGGTCGTGCGGCCGAGGCCCGGCACGATGTTGACGACGCCGGCGGGCAGGCCCGCCTCCCCCAGCAGCCGGACGAACAGGCCGGGGACGACCGGTCCGAGCTCGCTCGGCTTGATCACGAGGGAGTTGCCCGCGGCGAGCGCGGCCGCGACCTTCTTCATGGTGATGAGCAGCGGGTGGTTCCAGGGGGTGATGAGCCCGGCGACGCCGAGCGGCACCCGGCGCACGACGTTGAGGTGGCCCGCGCCGAAGTCCGGCGCGGTGCCCTCGGCGGTCTGCGCGACGGCGCCGAAGTATTCGAGCCACTCCGGCAGACGGCGCAGCTGGGCGCGCATCTCGCGCAGCGGTCGGCCGATCTGCAGCGTCTCCAGCCGGGCGTACTCGTCGATGCGCTCGGCGAGCAGCGCGGCGGCGCGGTTCAGGATGCGGGCTCGCTCACGCGCGGGCATCCCCCGCCAGCGTCCGTCGTCGAAGGCGGCTCGCGCCGCCCGCACGGCGCGGTCGACGTCCTCCGCCGTGCCGTGGGCCACGGTGTAGAGCGGCTCGCCGGTCACGGGGCTCGAGACGATGAAGGTCCCGCCGTCGGAGGCGGGCGCGTCGACGCCGTCGATGTGCAGCAGGATGTCCTCAGTCACGGTTTTCGTTCTCCTTGTCGTCCAGTCCGAAGAGGCGCGTCGCGGCCTCGCTCGCCACGGCGCGGCGGGCCGCCGCGTCATCGACCCCGGCGAGCTGCTCGTCGAAGGTGCCGCCCGCCATGTCGAAGGGCAGGTCGGTGCCGTAGAGCACCCGGTCGGCGCCCACGAGCCCGACGAGCCAGGCGGTCGCCTCGGCGCTGTGGGTCAGCGAGTCGAAGTGGAAGCGGCGCAGATAGTCGCTCGGCGCCTGCTTCGGCGCCTTCGCCTCGGGGCGCACGCGGTGCCCGTGGTCGAGCCGGCCGATCTGGTACGGCAGGTGACCGCCGCCGTGCACGAGCACGAGCTCGAGCCCGGGCAGCTCGTCGAGCGCGCCGGAGAGGATCAGGCGGGAGGCGGCGAGGGCCGTCTGCCAGGGGTTGCCCTGCAGGTTGGTGAGATAGAAGTCGTCGAGCCCGGGGGTCGAGCCGACGTAGTAGGGATGCAGCACGAGCGGCACGCCGAGCTCCTGGGCTGCCTCCAGCACGGGGCGCAGGGCGGGGTCGTCGAGCGGCGTCCCCTCGATGTGCGGCCCGATCTGCGCACCGCGCAGCCCCAGCTCCCCCACCGCGCGCCGCAGCTCGGCGACCGCCTGCGCGGGGTCCTGCATGGGCAGCGTGGCGAGTCCGACGAAGCGGTCGGGGCGCTCGGCGACCATGGCGGCGACGGCGTCGTTCACGGCCGCGGCCGCGGCGCCGGCATCCGCCGCATCGATCCAGTACAGGAACAGCGGCGGAGCGGGCGAGAGCACCGACACGTCGATGCCGAACTCGTCCATCTGCGCGAGGCGCGCCTCGACGTCGAAGAAGGGCCGTAGCAGCGGGTAGCGGTAGCCCTGCGGGTGCACGACGACGGGGACGTCGCCGCTCTCGTCCAGGCGGATGCCGTCGGGCGCGGTGCCCGCCCGCATGGCCTCGACCAGGACGGGCGGGATGACGTGGGCGTGGACGTCGATGACGGTCACAGCGCCGCCACGACCTCGTCGAGCGTGCCGACCCAGCCGAAGGCCTGGCGGATCAGCGCGAGGGCCGCGTCGTGCAGGGTGCGGTCCATGGTGTCGACGCACTCCTCGACGACGACGACCGAGTAGTCGCGCGTGTTGCCGGCGATCGTGGTGGCGAGCACACAGCTGTTGGTGTTGACTCCCGTGAGCAGGATGGTGTCGATGCCGCGGCTGCGCAGCACGTGGTCGAGCTCGGTGGCGTGGAAGGAGTCGTACCTCTTTTTATAGGGGACGACGATGTCGCCCTCTCCCGTCAGCTGCGGCATGACCTCGAGGCCGGGGCTGCCGGGCAGCTGGTGGTTCAGCACGTTGGCGCGGGTGGCGTCCGTGCCCGCAACGGAGGCCCACCACGGGTTGCTCGCGATCTCCTCGACGCCGTGGTAGCCGGTCACGACGTGCACGATGGGCAGTCCCTTGGCGCGGGCGGCGTCGATGAGCACACGGTTCGCCTCCGTCACGCGCGCCGCGGACTCGGCCGGAAGCGGCATGGTCGCGACGGCGGGGTCGAGGTGGCCGCGGTGCATGTCGATGGTGACGACGGCGACCCGGCGCTCGGCGAGGTTCGCGGGAAAGGTGTTCACCTGGTGATTCTCCTTGTTGTGGTGCGTGGTGCGGGTGGTGCATGGTGCCGGCGCCGCCCGGGAAACGGGTGGCGCCGGCGGGCGGTGCGGGGGGATCAGGGTTAGGGGGGTACGGGGTACGGCTCAGTGCTCGAGCGAGGCGACCTTCGCGTTCGAGACGCGACGCATGTCGAGGAAGAACAGCGCGATGACGCCGATGAACGGGACGAGGCTCAGCTGCACGATGCTCGCACCGCCCCAGCCGAAGCCGTTGTGCAGGGAGGCGAACAGATAGCCGGCGAGCGCGGAGGGCAGGTACCAGGCGCTCACGAAGAAGCCGGAGACGCGGCCGATGAAGTGCGGGCGCACCGAGCGCTGCATGGCCGAGTAGGTGTTGGTGAACAGCAGCCCGCTGCCGACGGTGCCCTCGAGGAAGGACAGCCAGTTCTGGGCGACGGGGGTGCCCGGGCCGTTGAAGAGCAGGAATCCGATCACGCTGCCCGCGACGAGCGAGACGATGAGAATCCAGCGCTGGTTGACGCGGTCGCCGAGCAGGCCGGCGGGGATGCCCATGAGCGCGCCGAAGCCGTACATGCCGACCGCGGTACCGGATTCCACGACCGAGAAGTGGTGCACGGTCTGCAGGAAGGTCGGGTAGAGGCCGAGGTAGCCGTAGACCGAGACGCCGACGACGGCGGAGACGATGCCGAGCACGACGACGTTGCGGTTGTAGAGGCGCTCGGGCATGTGGGCGAAGAGTCGTTCGTCCGCGGCGGTGGCGTCGTGCCCCTGCTCGGCCTGCTCCGTGAAGCGCTTGGTGACGACGACGGTGATGATGACGGCGAAGGCGAGGCCGAGCGCGGCGAAGACGTAGAACGGCGTGCGCCATTGGCCGGAGATCGCCTCGAGCTGGCCGCCGAAGCGCGGGCCGATGAAGGCGCCGAGGCCGTAGGCGAAGTTCAGGCTTCCGACGGCGAGGGCGCGCTGCCGGAAGAAGTAGGCGCCGACGGCGGAGAAGAGGGCGGCGTTCTGGATCGCCTCGCCCACGCCCGAGAGCGCGCGGTAGACGAACATGTCACCGAAGCTGACCGACAGCGCCGTGAGCAGGGTGAAGATCGAGTAGATCGCGATGCCGACGATGATGACGGACTTCCGCGAGAAGCGGTTCAGCAGGTACGAGCCGGGGATGCCGGCGACACCGATGCCGAGCGTGAAGATCGTCGAGAGCAGGCCGCCCTGGCTCAGGTCGAAGCCGTACTCTTTCTGGATGCCGGGCAGCAGGACCGAGAAGACCTGCCTGTCCATGGCGTTGGTGACATAGGAGAGCCCCACGACCACGAAGCATGTGATCGCCAGCGGGGCGGAGAGCCGCGCGAGAGCGGCGGCGGAACGAGGTTTCCGGGTAACACTCATGGTCATGTGGTTCCTCCACCAATCGGATGTCATCGCCGCGGATCGCATATTTCATAGGATGCGGGATGTAATTTATGCAGCATCATGACGGAGCCATGTAACAGGCGTATGTCGCATGTAACGGGCACGTAAATTCCGCCTCGCCGCGCGCATCCGGTCGGTCCCTCACTCCCGGCGGTCGGGAAAACCCGCTATTTTCCGCGGTATTCCGGCATTCCGGGCAGATGCCTCGCGCGGCCGCGCGCGAGAAAGAGAAGTGCGGCATCACACCGCCCGCGCTCGTCCGCACCTCCACTCCACCCGTCATGACCTCGAAAATAATGCATCATGTACCGTGTAGGAACCCCACCGGCAGTTTCCGAGGGAGGAACGACATGGGCGACGCAACCATCGAGCAGATCACGGCAGAGACCGGGCCCCACTACGAGCCCTACGGCTGGCACCAGTGGCCCGAGCATCCGTGGATGAGCTATCAGTTCCGCCGCGCACTGGGCGAGACCCAGGCCGGCAGCGGCTCCGTCAGCGAGCTGTTCCAAGCGGCATCCCGCATGATCCCCGGCGACGCGGAGAGCTGGCACAGCGAACTGCTGCGCATCGCGGAGAACAACGACCGCATCGCCGCCGCGGCCGAGCAGGCCGGCAACGTGCTGACCGCCCGCGCCGCCTGGCTGCGCGCTTCGAGCTACTACCGCTCGGCCGAGTTCTGGCTCGCCGCCGACGACCCCCGCCGCCTCGAGACCTTCACCAAGTGCGAGAACGCCTGGGCCAACGCGGGCCGCTACTTCTCCCCCGCGGCGGAGAAGGTCGAGATCCCCTACGAGGACGGCAACGTCCTGTACGCCTACTTCCTGCGCGCGCCCCGCCCCGTGGAGGGCCCGCAGCCCGTCCTGATCGCCTTCGGCGGCCTCGACTCCTTCAAGGAGGAGCTGTACGCCATGACCGGCAAGGGCGCGCTCGAGCGCGGCATCTCCGTGCTGCTCGTCGACGGCCCCGGCCAGGGCGGCACGCTGCGCCGCGAGAAGCTGCCCACGCGCCCCGACTACGAGGTGCCCGTCGGCGCCTGCATCGACTACCTCGAGACCCGCGACGACGTCGACACGAGCCGCATCGCCGTGGCGGGCTCCAGCCTCGGCGGCTACTACGCCGCCCGCGCCGCCTCCCACGAGCACCGGGTGGCCGCCGCGATCTCCCACGGCGCCATCTGGAGCATCCACGAGCTCTGGGGCGACCGCGGCGAGGACTTCGGGCTCGCCGATCACATCAAGTGGGTCTTCGACTCCGGCTCGATGGCCGAGGCGCTCGAGAAGACCAGGGCATTCACCCTCGACGGCGAGCTCGAGCACATGGAGTGCCCGTACCTCATCGTGCACGGCGGCCACGACGTGCTCGGCGTCACCCAGGCCCAGAAGGTCGCCGACTACGCGACCGCGCACGGCGTCGACGTGACCTTCCGCCTCGTGAGCGAGGAGGAGACGGGCGCCGAGCACTGCCAGCACGACAACCCGACACTCGGCATGGAGATCATCGGCGACTGGCTCGCCGGGGTCTTCGGCATCGACCAGCGCGCGCTGCTCGCCTAACCGGCGCGCGGTACGGATCGGAACAAGGAGACGACGCGGATGGCACTCGACGAGGCCCCGGAGATCCAGGAGAACATCGGCTTCGAGCTGATCGGCTATCACGATCTCGACGGCAAGGCCGGCTTCAAGCTCGCCCTGCACGAGACCGCGGACGGCCGCTGGTACCTGTACACCGGCGAGCTGTGGGGCCACGGCTGGCTCGTCCTCGACGTCACCGACCCGACCGCGCCGCGCCTGGCCCCGCCCGTGCCCGGCCCCGACGGCACCTGGACGATCCAGGTGCAGGCCGCAGACGGGCTGCTCGTCGCCGGCCTCGAGCAGCCCATGCCCGGCTGGGGAGTGCCCGAAGGTGTGCCCTTCGAGGAGGGCGCGCTGTTCTGGGACATCGCCGCCGACCCCGAGCATCCGCGACTGCTCGGCGAGTGGCGCACCGGGGCGACGGGCACGCACCGCAACTTCTACGCCGGCGGCCGCTACGCCTTCATGACCGCGACCCGGCCGGGCTGGGTGGGGCACGGGCTCGTCATCCTCGACGTGTCCGACCCCACCGCACCCCGCGAGGTCTCCACCTGGGCATGGCCCGAGCAGGAGAACGACCACGGCCAGGGCGTGGTGCAGAACTACCTGCACGGCCCCGCCCATGTCGAAGGCGACCGCGCCTATCTGCCGCACGGCCGGGCCGGACTCGTCATCCTCGACCTCAGCGACATCACGAAGCCGACGATGATCAGCCACCTCGACTTCGGCGACCTCGGCAGCGTGCTCGGGGTCCACTCCGCCGTCCCTCTGCCCGGCCGTGACCTGCTCATCGTCAACGGCGAGGCGATCCAGGAATCCGCCGGCGACGCCCTCAACTACACCTTCGTCGTCGACATCTCCGACGAGCGGGCGCCGCGCATCGTCAGCACCTTCCCGATGCCCCGCCCCCTGCCCGGGCTGCCGCACCGCAACTACTACGAGAAGGGCGGGCGCTTCGGCCCGCACAACCAGCACCACTTCCAGAACAACCCGGCGCACGCGAGGCTCAGCCGTCACGTGCCCATGACCTACTTCAACGCCGGGCTGCGCCTCTTCGACCTCGCGGACCCGCTGCAGCCCGTCGAGATCGGATGCTTCGTGCCCGCCGACCCGACGCGTCGCCGCGGTGCGCTGCCGAGCACCCTCACCTCGCAGTTCGAGGACCTCATCATCGACCGCCGGGGCAACATCTTCGTCACGGACAAGAACCACGGCCTCTTCGTGCTCCGAGCGGAGCATCCGCTCGAATAGCCGCGCACCGCGCCCTGGCGCACTGAACCACAACGCACCGAACCGCAAGGAGAAACACCCGCCCATGGCGATGGAACTCGTCTCGATCCCCTCACCGACCACCCCCCTGGACGGGCTCTACTACGCGCCCGACGCGCAGCCGGCACGGAACGCCGCGCTGCTCTTCCACGGCAACGGCATGAACTTCTATACCGGTGCGCCGCGCTTCCTGCCGGGGCCGCTGTTCGAGCTCGGGCTCGCGAGCCTCGCGTTCAACCGGCATGGGCACGACACGGTCAGCGCGCCGACGCGGAAGGCCGAGGGCAACGCGTATCAGACGGTCGCCGAGTCCTTCGCCGACAACGAGCTCGCCGCCGGTTACCTGGCCGCCCGCGGCTTCGACGCCCCGGTCGTGATCGGCCACAGCAACGGCGGCCTGCTGGCCGCCCACTATGCGGCGGCCCACCCGGAGACACCGGCGCTCGTGCTCCTCTCCGCGCACTCGGGCGGACGCGAGATGGTGGAGCGCGGCTCCCGCCTCGGCCTGTTCGGCCGCGACCGTCTGCCGGAGATCTCCGCCCAGGCGCACGCGCTCGTGGCCGCGGGCCGCGGGGACGAGCTCCTCATCATGCCCGGCTGGTTCTACGTCACCACCGCCGCCTCCTTCGTGGACCTCGAGGCGAACACCCCCGTGCTGCTCGAAGCCGCGCCGAAGATCAGCTGCCCGGTGCTCTACCTCCGCGGCGACCAGGAGAACCCCGAGCAGTACCCGACCGATGCCTTCGCGGCCGCCGCCACGACCGAGGTCGAGACCGTCGTCGTACCGGACTGCGACCACTACTACGTCGGCCGCGAGGCCGAGGTCACGCGCCTCGTCATCGGCTGGCTCGCGGACGTGCTCGGCGAGTGAGCGGCATCGTGGAATCCGCCGCCCCCGACCAGACCGACGCCCCGCACGAGGCGCACGCCTTCGCGGTGCCGCCTGCCGTGGCGATCGCCTCTCTGGGAGGCACCATCACGATGGTCGCCGATGAGACGGGCACCGGAGTGCGCCCCGCCCTCGACGCGGCGGCGCTCGTCGCCTCCGTCCCCGGCCTCGCCGACGCCGCGCGGCTCGTCACCGAGACGCTCGCGACCAAACCCGGCGCCTCCCTCGAGGTCGGCGAGCTGCTCGCGGCGCTCGAATGGGCCGAGGCGCGGATCGCGGACGGCGCGGCCGGCGTCGTGCTCGTCCAGGGCACCGACACCATCGAGGAGACGGCTTATCTGCTCGAGTTGCACTGGCGCCGCCCCGAACCGCTCGTGGTGACCGGGGCCATGCGTCCGCCGCAGGCGGCGGGCGCCGACGGCCCCGCGAACCTGCTCGCCGCCGTCCAGGTCGCCGGTGCGCCCGAATCACGCGACCGGGGGGTGCTCGTGGTCATGAACGACGAGGTTCACGCGGCCGCCCGGGTGCGCAAGACGCGCAGCAGCGGCGTCGGCGCCTTCGCGTCCCTCGACTTCGGCCCGCTCGGCCACGTCGAGGAGGGCCGAGTGGTCTACGGCTCGCCCGCGGCCCCGCATGCGGCCCTCCCGCTGCCCGCGGCCCGCTCGCATCCGCCCGTCGCCCTGATCGAGACCCACCTCGGCGACGACGGCCGCCTGCTGGAGCTCGTCCATGACGCCGGCTATGCGGGTGCCGTGCTCGGCGGCTTCGGCGTCGGCCACGTCTCCGCCGGACTCGCCCGTGCCGTGCGCGAGCTCGCCCCCGGCTTCCCGCTCGTGCTCGCCACGCGCACGGGCGGCGGCACGACGTTCCGCGGCACCTACGGCTTCCGCGGCTCCGAGCGGGATCTGCTCGACGCGGGTGTGATCGGCGCCGGCTGGCTCGACCCGCGCAAGGCCCGGATGCTGCTCGCGACGCTGCTCGCCGACGGCGCGAGCCCCGCGCGCATCCACGCAGAGTTCGCCGAGCGGGGTGGCCGACCGGCCCCCGCGACGGGAAGTGAGTAGCTTGGTGTCAGCTTCTCATCGCATGACAATGACAACAACAAATCGGAACGAGGGTGGATGGCGCTGAACGTTGCCCCAGGTCAGGGGCGAGATGTCACGGCGCACAGCTACGTACTGCGTACGCTGCGGGACGCCATCGTCAGCGGCTCGCTCGCGGGGGGAACCCGCCTCGTGCAGGCGGAGCTCGCCGAGCAGCTCGGGGTGAGCATCACGCCGATCCGCGAGGCGCTGCGCGATCTCGCCGGCGAGGGTCTCGTCATCGTCGATCCGCACAAGGGCTCGCGCGTGCGCACCCTCGATCTCGATGACGTCCGCGAGCTGTACGCCCTGCGCATCGTGCTCGAGCCGATCATGGTGCGCCGGGTCATCACCTCGGTCACCGCTGAGCAGCTCGACCGTGCGCAGGACCTGCATGTCCGCCTCTACGAGACGGACGACATCGTCGTGTGGTCGGAGCTCAACAAGCAGTTCCACGCCGTGCTGGCCGAGAGCGACCAGGGCAGCCGGCTCTCCTCGATCCTGACGGGGATGCGCGACGCCTCCTCCGCCTACGTCAGCCTGTCGCTCGGCGCCGACACCCGGCGTACGACCGAGTCGAATGTCGAGCACGGCGAGCTCGTCGAGCTGTACCGCCGAGGTGATGCCGACGCGGCTGTCGCCCTGACCGTGCAGCATCTGCGCACGACCCTCGGCGTGATCGAGGACGCGCACAAGAAGGGGCTGCTCTAAGCCCCGGCTCCGCTACGCGATCGGCGTCGGCGTGATCCCGAACGGCGCAAGCCCCGCGGCCCCGCCGTCCTCGGCGGTGAGCACCCAGATGCCGTCCTGGTGCATGGCCACCGAATGCTCCCAGTGCGCCGCCGACGAGCCGTCCTCCGTCACGACCGTCCAGCCGTCGTCGCGCACGTAGGTGTCGGGGCTGCCGAGGGTGACCATCGGCTCGATCGCGACGACGAGCCCGGGGCGCACCTCGGGCCCGCGCTGCCGCACGGCGTAATTGAACACCGGCGGCTCCTCGTGCATCGAACGGCCGATGCCGTGGCCGATGTAGTCGGTCAGGATGCCGTACTCGCCCTGCGCCAGGATGTAGTCCTCGATCGCGGCGCCGACCTCGTTGAGGTGCTTGGCCGTGTACAGCTGCGCGATGCCGGCCCAGAGCGACTGCTCGGTGACCCGGTTGAGCTCCCGACGCGCCGCAACGAGCTCGGGCTGCGCCGGGTCGTCGATCACGAAGCTGCGGGCGGCGTCACCGTTCCACCCCTGGGCCGAGATCGCCCCGGAGTCGATCGAGACGATGTCCCCCGCCTGTACCACCCGGTCACCGGGGATGCCGTGCACGACCTCGTCGTCGACCGAGGCGCAGATGGTGTGGAAGTAGCCGTGCTCGAGCTTGAAGTTCGACGTCAGGCCGCGGGCCAGGATCGCCGCCTCGGCCGCCGCGTCGAGCGCGAGGGTCGTCACGCCCGGCCTCACGATTGCCGCGACGGCGTCGAGGCTCGCGGCCGTCGCCAGACCGGGCTCGATCATGAGCCGCAGCTGGGCGGGCGACTTGTAGATGGATCGACGGATGCTGCGCATAACGCCCTCGGGGCGGCTACGCCGCGTCGCCGCCGGCCCGGCGGATGCCGCGGGCCTCGAGCGCCTCGTGCACCCGAGCGGCGACCTCATCGATCGTGCCGAGTCCGTCGACCTCGACGAGCAGGCCGCGCTGGCGATACAGCTCGATGATGGGCTCGGTCTCGGTGTGGTAGACGTCGAGGCGGTGACGGATGACGTCCTCGTTGTCGTCGTCACGTCCCTGCTCCTGCGCGCGCGCGAGCAGCCGGCCGACGACCACATCAGTGTCGGCCACGAGGCGGATCACGGCGTCGAGGGCGGTGCCGTGCTCGGCGAGGTACGCGTCGAGGAACTCGACCTGCCCGGCCGTGCGGGGGTAACCGTCGAGCAGGAATCCGCCCGCCGTGTCCTCCGCCGAGAGCCGGTCGGCCACGATCGCATTCGTGACCTCGTCCGGCACGTACGCGCCCGAGGCCGTGATCGCCTTGACCTTGAGACCGAGGGGCGTCTCGTTCTTGATGTTGTCGCGGAAGATGTCGCCGGTGGACACGTCGGGGATGCCGAGGCCGCCGGCGATGAACTTCGCCTGCGTTCCCTTGCCGGCCCCGGGGGGGCCGACGATCAGGAGTCTGGCCTCTGCGGTCTTCGTGTTCTCGACGGCTTCCGTCATCGAAGCAACCCTTCGTAATGGCGCTGCTGCAGTTGCGAGTCGATCTGTTTGACCGTTTCGAGGCCGACGCCCACGATGATCAGGATCGACGTCCCACCGAATGTGAACTGGTTGCTGGCGCCCAACAGCACGAAGGCGACGAGCGGGACGAGAGCGACCACGGCCAGGTAGATCGACCCGGGCAGGGTGATGCGCGTGAGGACGTAGTCGAGGTACTCGGCGGTCGGTCGGCCGGCACGGATGCCGGGGATGAAACCGCCGTACTTCTTCATATTGTCGGCGACCTCTTCGGGGTTGAAGGTGATCGCGACGTAGAAGTAGGTGAAGCCGATGATGAGCAGCGCGTACAGCAGCATGTACAGCGGGTGGCCGCCGTTGGTGAGGTTGTTCGTGACCCACGTGACCCACGCGGCCGGCTGCTTGCCCGCCGCCGGCTGGTTGAACTGAGCGACGAGCGCCGGCAGGTACAGCAGCGAGGAGGCGAAGATGACGGGCACGACACCGGCCATGTTCACCTTGATCGGGATGTAGGTGTTGTTGCCGCCGTAGGTGCGGCGGCCGATCATCCGCTTGGCGTACTGAACGGGGATGCGACGCTGCGACTGCTCCACGAAGACGACCGCGGCGACGACCACGATGCTGACGAGGCACACCAGCAGGAAGGTGCCGACGCCGTTGCTCTGCTCGATGGCCCAGAACGAGGTCGGGAACTGCGCGGCGATCGAGGTGAAGATCAGCAGCGACATGCCGTTGCCGATGCCCTGCTCGGTGACGAGCTCGCCGAGCCACATGATGAGGCCCGTGCCGGCGGTCATCGTGATGACCATGAGCAGGATCGCGTACCAGCTCGTGTTGGTGAGGATGTTCGAGCACTGCGTGGCGCTCGAGGTGCCGAACAGGGCGCCGCTGCGGGCCACGGTGATGAGAGTGGTCGACTGCAGCACGCCGAGGGCGATGGTGAGGTAGCGGGTGTACTGGGTGAGGCGGGCCTGACCGGACTGCCCCTCTTTGTACAGAGTCTCGAAGTGCGGGATCACGACGCGCAGCAGCTGCACGATGATCGACGAGGTGATGTACGGCATGATGCCGAGAGCGAAGATCGACAGCTTGAGCAGCGCGCCGCCCGAGAACAGGTTCACGAGCTCGTACAGGCCCGTGGTCGTCTGGTTGGCGTTCAGACACGCCTGCACGTTGCTGAAGTCCACGAACGGCGACGGGATGAACGACCCGAGGCGGAAAATGGCGATGATCCCCAGCGTGAACAGGATCTTCCTGCGAAGGTCTGGCGTGCGAAGAATCCGCACGATGGCGCTGAACAAGAGGGAGTCCTGCTTTCGATAAAGAGAGAGGGCCGACGGCTTTCGCCATCGACCCTCTACTCTACGTCAGTCCGGAAGCGCTCCCGGACCGTACGGGTTACTGGATGGAGCCGCCCGCGGCGACGATCTTCTGCTCCGCAGAGCCGGAGACCTTGTCGACCGTCACGTTCAGCTTCACCGCGATCTCGCCGGCGCCGAGGACCTTGACCTTCTCGTTCTTGCGGACCGCGCCCTTGGCCACCAGGTCGGCGACGGTCACGTCGCCGCCCTGCGGGTAGAGCTCGGCCAGCTTCTCGAGGTTCACGACCTGGTACTCGACCCGGAACGGGTTCTTGAAGCCGCGCAGCTTGGGCGCACGCATCACCGAGTTGAGCTGGCCGCCCTCGAAGCCGGGGCGCACCTGGTAGCGGGCCTTCGTGCCCTTGGTGCCGCGACCGGCGGTCTTGCCCTTGGAGCCCTCACCGCGGCCGACGCGGGTGCGGTCCTTCTTGGCACCGGCGGCGGGGCGCAGGTGGTGGACCTTGAGGACGCTCACGCGCTCCGAGGTCTCGGACTTCTTGGCGGACGCCTTGGCCGGGGCCTTCGCCGCGCGCTTGGACTGCGCGACGGTCTCGTCCGTCGTCTTCTCGTCAGCCATCAGTCGATCTCCTCAACCCTCACCAGGTGAGCGACGGTGCGCACGTAACCGCGGTTCTGCGCATTGTCCTCACGGACGACGACATCGCCGATGCGCTTGAGCCCGAGGCTGCGCAGCGTGTCGCGCTGGTTCTGCTTCTCACTTACCTTGCCCTTGATCTGGGTGACCTTGAGCCGCGCCATTAGGCACCTGCCTTCGCTGCAGCGGCAGCCTCGGCTGCCTGAGCCTCGGCACGCAGCAGACGGGCCGGAGCGACCTCGTCGTAGTCGAGACCACGACGGGCGGCGACGGCGCGAGGCTCCTCGAGACCCTTGAGGGCCTCGACGGTCGCGTGCACGATGTTGATGGTGTTCGACGAGCCGAGCGACTTGCTCAGCACGTCGTGGATGCCCGCGCACTCGAGCACCGCGCGCACCGGACCACCGGCGATGACACCGGTACCGGGGGCGGCGGGGCGCAGCAGCACCACACC
>DASWPQ010000061.1:0-27683 GCA_036398375.1 Gryllotalpicola sp. | reverse complement strand
TCTTGGCCTCTTCCTGAGCCAAGACGACGACCCGGCGGGCCCGGTCCGTGAACCTCTCGAACATGTGTCACCTCTCGTCGCAGCCTTGCCATGACGCCCTGCCCATGAGCATGGGGTCGGCTGCGATACATCGAGAGTAACCAAGGGGCAGGACACTGCATGCCCCTGTTCGCCCCAGGCGTTATTAAGGGTGTGTGACGTGACCGTGTGGCAGGCGGATGCCGGTACCGCCGCGGCCCGGGGCTCGACCAGCAGCTATTTCTTCTTGACCGGCGCCAGGTAGAAGTGCGTGTCCTGCGCCGTGAACTGGATCGTGACGTAGCGGTCGAGGCTCGGCGGGGTCTGGAACACCGTCGTGTACGGCGTGTAGCCGTCACCGCAGGCATCCGCCGCCTTCGGCAGCCGCATCGTGATCTCGTCGGGCGCCGTCACCTTGTATCCGCTCGCCTCGGGCGGGCACTTCTGCGAGCCGTAGAGGGTGACGGCGAACTCGCTGCCGTCCTTCTTCATCCACACCGCCCAGGGCGCGCCGCCCGCGCTCGCCGCGGGCGCCTGCACCCCTTTGGGCTCGCCCTGATAGCGCGCGAGCGGCTTCGACGAGACGGATGCCTGCTGCGCACAGCCCGAGAGCAGCAGAGCCCCCGCGGCGAGCGCGGCGACGACCGCCAGGCGGCGAGCTCGGGAGGCAGGCATGCGCAGCATATTAGGGTGCGCTCCTGAGCCTCCGACGTAGGCTCGGCGGCATGAGCAACCTCGAGCTCGACCCCGCCGAGGTGGTCGACGAATGCGTGGTGGCCGGGGCATCCGCCGCACCCGTCGTGATCCTCGAGCCGCGCGAGGTCCCGCTCGGCGGGCCGCGGGCCATGACGGTCCATCGCACCCTGCCGCAGCGCCGCCGCTCGACCATCGGAGCCTGGTGCTTCGTCGACCACTACGGCCCGGACGACGTCTCGCTGACGGGCGGCATGACGGTGCCGCCTCACCCGCACATCGGCCTGCAGACCGTGTCCTGGCTGTTCCGCGGCGAGATCGAGCACCGCGACTCGGTGGGCTCGCACGCGCTCGTGCGCCCGGGTGAGCTCAACCTCATGACCGCCGGTCACGGCATCTCGCACACCGAGTATTCGACGCCAGGGACGACGATCCTGCACGGGGTGCAGCTGTGGCTCATGCTGCCGGATGCCGAGCGCGACCGGCCGCCGTCGTTCGAGCACACCGAGCCGGAGCCCTTCCGGCTGACCGCCGAGGACGGCGCCGCCGTCGCGACGTACGTGTTCATGGGCGCCCTGCTCGACCACCCGGAGCACGCGGCGATCGCCGATGTGCACTCGCCGCTGCTCGGTGCGCAGCTCGAGCTGCCGGCCGGCGCGGTGGTCGAGCTCACGGTCGACCGTTCCTTCGAGCACGGCATCCTGGTCGACGCGGGCGCGGTCGCGGTCGACGGCGACGCGATCGCCGCGCGGCAGCTCGGCTACCTCGAGCCGGGGCGGGAGCGGCTGCGCATCGCGGCGACGGATGCCGCGCGCATCGTGCTGCTCGGCGGCGTGCCCCTGGGCGAGCCCATCGTGATGTGGTGGAACTTCGTGGGCCGCACGCACGAGGACATCGTGCGTGCGCGCACCGACTGGCAGAGTCAGGCGATCGAGGGCGACCGGGCCGCGGACGGCCGCTTCGGCTTCGTTCCGGAGTCGCGGGGCGAGCACCCGCTGCCCGCCCCGGTGCTGCCGACGGTGCGTCTGAAGCCCCGCGAGCAGTAGCCCCCGCGCTGCTCACCCGGACGCGCGCTGCTCCCACGGGAGGAGCGGCCGTCGGTATGAGTAGCGCGGAGGCGACGGTGAAGGCGGCGCCGGTACTCCCATGCGGCTCCGATACCCTTGGCGCCATGCGCAAAGTCCTCGTCACCGGTGGCGCCGGCTTCATCGGCTCGAACTTCGTCCACTACCTGATCGAGAACACCGACGACCACGTCACGGTGCTGGACAAGCTCACCTACGCGGGCAATCTGGCGAGCCTCGCGGGCCTGCCGGAAGACCGCTTCGCGTTCGTGAAGGGCGACATCGCCGACGCCTCCGTCGTCGACCCGCTCGTCGCGGCATCCGACGCCGTCGTGCACTACGCGGCCGAGAGCCACAACGACAACTCCCTGCACGACCCGCGCCCCTTCATCGACACGAACCTGGTCGGCACCTTCACCCTGCTCGAGGCGGTGCGGAAGCACGGAACCCGCTACCACCACATCTCGACGGACGAGGTCTACGGTGACCTCGAGATCGACGACCCGCAGCGTTTCACCGAGCAGACGCCGTACAACCCGTCGAGCCCGTACTCGTCCACCAAGGCCGGCAGCGACCTGCTCGTGCGCGCCTGGGTGCGCAGCTTCGGCGTGCAGGCCACGATCTCGAACTGCTCGAACAACTACGGCCCCTACCAGCACGTCGAGAAGTTCATCCCGCGCCAGATCACGAACGTGCTCACCGGGCAGCGCCCGAAGCTCTACGGCGCGGGGCTGAACGTGCGGGACTGGATCCACGCCAACGACCACTCCAGCGCCGTGCTGACGATCCTCGAGGCGGGCCGCATCGGCGAGACCTACCTCATCGGCGCGGACGGCGAGAAGGACAACAAGACGGTCGTGGAGCTCATCCTGAAGCTCACCGGGCAGCCGATGGACGCCTACGACCACGTCGTCGACCGGCCGGGCCACGACCTGCGCTACGCGATCGACTCGACGAAGCTGCGCACCGAGCTCGGCTGGCAGCCGCGGTACCGGGACTTCGAATCCGGCCTCGCCGCCACGATCGAGTGGTATCGGAGCAATGAGGCCTGGTGGGCGCCGCAGAAGGCGTCCACCGAGGCCAAGTACGTGCTGCAGGGCCAGTAGCGGCGGCGGTCTGGTCGGCGATCAGACCGCCCCGCTAGACTCCCGTGCTGATGAGCGATTCCTCGCGCCCCGCGCTCCACGACAGCCTCATTCCCGGCCTCTACGTCGTCGATCTCGATCTGCGTGGCGACAACCGCGGGTGGTTCAAAGAGAACTGGCAGCGCGAGAAGATGCTGGCGCTCGGCCTGCCCGACTTCGGACCGCTGCAGAACAACATGTCGTTCAACGACGAGGTCGGCACGACGCGCGGCATCCACGCCGAGCCGTGGGACAAGTTCGTCTCGGTCGCGCACGGCAAGGTGTTCGGCGCCTGGGTCGATCTGCGCGAGGGCCCGTCCTTCGGCACCGTCTTCACCGCCGAGATCGACCCGAAGACGGCCGTGTTCGTGCCGCGCGGCGTCGGCAACGCCTTCCAGACGCTCGAGCCGGACACCGTGTACTCCTATCTCGTCAACGACCACTGGTCGCCGAACGCGGGCGCGAAGTACACCTTCCTGAACCTCGCCGACGAGACGGCCGCGATCGACTGGCCGATCCCGCTCGATCGGGCGGTGCTGAGCGAGAAGGACAGGGCGCACCCGCGCCTGGCGGATGTCGCGCCCATGCCCCCGCGCACGACCCTCGTGCTCGGCGCGGGCGGTCAGCTGGGGCGGGCGCTGCGCGCGGTCTACCCCGACGCCGAGTTCGCCGACCGCGGCGCGCTCGACATCACGGACCCCGGCTTCGAGACGGCGCGCGCCTGGCGCGACTACGGCGTCATCGTGAACGCCGCCGCCTACACCCGGGTGGACGAGGCCGAGACGGATGCCGGGCGGCGAGCCGCCTGGGCCGCGAACGTCACCGCGGTCGCCGCGCTCGCCCGCGTCGCCAAGGCGAACGGCATCACGCTCGTGCACGTCTCGAGCGACTACGTCTTCGACGGCGCCGCCTCGGAGCACCCCGAGGACGAGCCGTTCTCGCCTCTCGGCGTCTACGGCCAGACGAAGGCCGCGGGCGACGCGATCGTGCGGACCGTGCCGAGGCACTACATCGTGCGCACGAGCTGGGTCATCGGCGACGGGAACAACTTCGTGCGCACCATGGCCTCGCTCGCCGAGCGCGGCATCGCCCCGAGCGTCGTCGACGACCAGATCGGGCGGCTCAGCTTCACGAGCGACATCGCGGCCGGCATCCGTCATCTCATCGACACCGGGGCGCCGTTCGGCGTCTACAACCTGACGAGCACCGGCGCGCCGCTCAGCTGGGCGCAGATCGCGCAGCGCGTCTTCGCCGTGACCGGGCACGACCCGGCATCCGTCACGGGCGTCACCACAGCCGCGTACTTCGCCGGCAAGCAGGCCGCCCCGCGCCCCCTCAACAGCGTGCTGCCCCTCGACCGGATCGAAGCAGCCGGCTTCACCCCGCGCGACCAGCTGGTCGCTCTCGACGAGTACCTGGACATCTAGGGAGGCGCCATGCGCATCACGGTCATCGGCTGCGGTTATCTCGGAGCGGTGCACGCCGCCTGCATGGCGGAACTGGGCCATGAGGTGGTGGGCATCGACATCGACCGGGCCAAGATCGAGGCGCTGTCCGCCGGGCGCGCCCCCTTCTTCGAGCCGGGCCTGCCCGAGATGCTCGCCTCGGCGGCCGCGACCGGTCGGCTCCGGTTCACGACCGACTTCGCGGAGGCCGCCGACGCCGAGGCGCACTTCGTCGCCGTGGGCACCCCGCAGAAGAAGGGCGAGAACGCCGCCGACATGACGTACGTCGACGCGGCGATCGCCTCGCTCGCACCGCAGCTGAAGCCCGGCGTGCTCGTCATCGGCAAGTCCACGGTCCCGGTGGGCACCGCCCGCCGCCTCGCCGGACTCGTGAAGGCGGCGCAGCCGACGGCCGACCTCGCCTGGAACCCCGAGTTCCTGCGCGAGGGCTATGCGGTGGAGGACACACTGCGCCCCGACCGCATCGTCTACGGCCTGCCCGACGACGAGGCCGCCGCGCAGCGGGCGAAGCAGATCCTCGACACGGTCTACGCCGTCGCGCTCGGCAACGACACCCCGCTCGTGACCACCGGCTACGAGACGGCCGAGCTGGTCAAGGTGAGCGCGAACGCATTCCTTGCCACGAAGATCTCCTTCATCAACGCGATCGCCGAGGTCGCGGACGTCACGGGCGCCGACGTGACCAAGATCGCGGATGCGATCGGCTATGACGCCCGGATCGGCCGGCGCTTCCTGAACGCGGGCCTCGGCTTCGGTGGCGGATGCCTGCCGAAGGACATCCGCGCCTTCCAGGCCCGCGCCGGCGAGCTCGGCGCCGATCAGGCGCTCACCTTCCTGCGCGAGGTCGACGCGATCAACATGCGCCGCCGCAGCCGCGCCGTCGACCTCACCCGCGAGATCCTCGACGGCTCGCTGCTCGGTAAGAAGGTCGCGGTGCTGGGTCTGGCGTTCAAGCCGGAGTCCGACGACATCCGCGACTCGCCCTCGCTCGACGTCGCCGCCCAGCTGCGCGCCCAGGGCGCACGGGTGGTGGCCTACGACCCGCAGGCGGTCGAGAACGCGCGACGGCAGCACCCGGAGCTCGACTTCGCGGACTCGGCCGAGGAGACCGCGGCGGATGCCGACGCCGTGGTCCTGCTGACCGAGTGGAGGCAGTTCCGCGAGCTCGACCCGGTCGCCTTCGGCGAGCACGTCGGCGCCAAGAACATCCTCGACGGCCGCAACTGCCTCGACCCGGCGACGTGGCGGGCCGCGGGCTGGCGCTATCGCGCCCTCGGCCGCCCGTAGCCCTCTCCCCACCGCAACACCAAGGAGCACCGCGATGCGTGGAATCATCCTCGCCGGCGGCTCGGGCACTCGCCTGTGGCCGATCACCAAGGGCATCTCGAAGCAGCTGATGCCCATCTACGACAAGCCGATGATCTACTACCCGCTGTCAACACTCATGATGGCCGGCATCGACGAGATCCTGATCATCACGACGCCGGAGTACAACGGGCAGTTCCAGGCGCTGCTGGGCGACGGCTCGCAGCTCGGCATCCAGGTCGAGTACGCCGTGCAGCCCTCGCCCGACGGGCTCGCCCAGGCGTTCATCATCGGCGAGGACTTCATCGGCGACCAGTCGGTCGCCCTGGTGCTCGGCGACAACATCTTCCACGGCGCGGGCCTCGGCTCCTCGCTGCGCGGCAATACCGAGATCGACGGCGGCCTGATCTTCGCCTACGAGGTCAGCGACCCGGAGCGCTACGGCGTGGTCGAGTTCGACGACGACTTCCGTGCGATCTCCATCGAGGAGAAGCCGGCGCAGCCCAAGTCGCACTATGCGGTGCCCGGGCTGTACTTCTATGACAACTCGGTCGTGGCGATCGCCAAGACCATCGAGCCGAGCGCCCGGGGCGAGCTCGAGATCTCGACCGTGAACGAGCGCTACCTCGCGGCCGGGAAGCTGCAGGTGCAGGTGCTGCGCCGTGGCACCGCCTGGCTCGACACCGGCACCTTCGAGTCGATGATGCAGGCCTCGGAGTACGTCAAGGTCATCGAGGACCGGCAGGGCTTCAAGGTCGGATGCATCGAGGAGATCGCCTGGCGCGCCGGGTGGATCGACCTGGACCAGCTGGAGGCGCTGGCGCAGCCGCTGCGCAAGAGCGGTTACGGCCAGTACATCCAGCGGCTCGTGGACAGCGCGAAGCGCTGACGGCCCGGCCGGGATGCCTGCGGCATCCGGTCTCGGCTCACTGCAGCGCGCTCGTGAGCCGCGCCAGGTTGTCGGCCATGGTCGAGCGCAGCGGCTGACGCGCCCACTCCTCCCGGGTGAGCCGGCGGCTGCGCTCGCGGTAGCCGCGCTCGATCTCGCGCAGCTCGGAGACGAAGTGCCGGCCGCGGACCATGAGCGAGATCTCGCTGTTGAGCTGGAACGAGCGGATGTCCATGTTGCTCGAGCCGACCACGGCGATCTCGTCGTCGATCGTGAAGTGCTTGGCGTGCAGGATCGTCGGGGCCCGGTACATCCAGATCACGACGCCGGCCTCGAGCAGTTGCTCGTAGTAGGAGCGCTGGGCGTGGTAGACGAGCCACTGGTCGGCGACCTCTGAGACGAAGAGCTCGACCCGCACCCCGCGCTCCAGGGCGGTCATGATCGCGTTGAGCATCGACTCGTCCGGCACGAAGTACGGACTCGTGATGATGATCTGCTCCTGGGCGTAGTAGAGCAGCGCGAGGAAGAGCCGGAGGTTGTTCTCGCCCGGGAACCCGGGGCCGCTCGGCACGAGCTGGCAGTCGATGTGCTCCCGCGGCGGGGCCGTGAACGCGGGCTCGACGGGGCGCGCCTCGCGCGCGAGCAACTCGTCGGTCTCGACGTACCAGTCGGTGATGAAGATGGCGTTGAGGCCGCCGACGATGGGCCCCTCCAGCCGCACCACGAGCTCTTTCCACACCAGGCCGCGCCGCGCGTTGCGGCGCTTGTCGTAGCCGGGATCGATGACGTTCTGCGAGCCCATAAAGCCGACCTCGCCGTCGACGACGAGGAGCTTGCGGTGGTTGCGCAGATCGGGGCGCTGGTAGCGGCCGCGCCACGGCTGGATCGGCAGCATCAGCTGCCACTGCGCCCCCATCGCCCTGAGCCGCTTGAGGGCGCCGCGGTAGCCGCGGGTGCGCAGGCTCGCGATGTGGTCGAGCAGCACCCGGACGGTCACGCCGCGCTTCACCGCGCGCTCCAGGGCGTCGAAGAACGGGGTGGTCAGCGGGTCGAGGGTGAGGATGTAGAACTCGACGTGCACGAAGGTGTGCGCGCGGTCGATGGCCTCGATCATCTCCACGAAGCTCTGCTCGTACTCGGTGATGAAGGTGGACGAGTTGCCGCCGACCAGCGGCATCGCGCCCAGGTTGCGGTTGAGCGCCACGATCTGCTCTAGCCACGGCGGCCAGGGGTGGTCGCGTCGGACGCGCTCGATGCCCTCGGTCGAGTCGAGGATGAACTGGTTGATCTGCTGCTGCTTGGCCCTGCGGTGCTTCGGCAGCTTGTACGAGCCGATGAGCAGGAAGACGAGCAGGCCGAGGTACGGGATGAAGTTGATGGTGAGCAGCCACGCGGTCGCGCTCGTGGGGCGCCGGTTGCGCGGGACGACGACGATCGCGACGACGCGGAAGACGAAGTCGACGATCAGCGCGAAGATGATGATCGCGGAAGTCCAGAACCCGGCGTTCATACACCCCCCGCGTGTGCGATCACGAGCTACGGCTTGATCGGAAGACCCCTCTTCGCGCGCTCTTCCGCCTCAATCTTGGCGTATGCCCTGCGCTCCGTGCGATCGGCGCGCACGATCGCGGCCATCACCCACCAGAAGATGAGCCCGACGAGCACCGTCGGAGCCAACGCCCAGATGATTCCAGCCCACGCATTCATGTCCCTCTTACTCTACGCGGGGCCCGGTGAACGCGGGCTGTGTCGCTTGGCCGAGACCGGTGGCGGATGCCTGCCGGCAGGTGCCCGGGACGGATGCGGTGTCGGCGCCCCCGGCTAGCGTGGCCCCATGCGCATCCTGCACACCTCCGACTGGCACATCGGGCGGACGTTCCACGGGCACTCGACCCTGACGGCGGTGACGACCGTGCTGTCGGCGATCGCCGACCTCGTGCGCGAACGGCACGTGGACGTCGTGATCGCGGCGGGTGACGTCTTCGACTCGGCGACGCCGTCGGGCGACGCGTTCGATCTGCTGCAGAAGGCCCTGCTCGGGCTCCGCGAAGCGGGGGCCACGGTCGTGCTGACGAGCGGCAACCACGACTCCCCGGCGCGACTGGGCTTCGCGGCGCCGTTCGCCCGCCTCGCCGGGGTCGTCATCGCGACCGATCCAGACGGCGTCGGGGTGCCGATCCCGCTCGAGGACGAGCACGGCCCCGTCGACTTCTACGCGATCCCCTATCTGGAGCCGGCGCTGCTGCGGCATCGCTGGCCCGATGAGCAGTTCCGCAACCAGGCCGACGCGATGCGGTTCGCGATGGGGCGGGTGCGCGCGTCCGCGACTGAGCGACGACGAGCCGGCGCGCGGTCGGTCGCCGTCGCCCACACCTTCGCGGCGGGCGGCGAGGCGGCGTCGGCCGACTCGGAGCGCCCGATCGTCGTCGGCACGGTGGACGTGGTGCCGCTCAGCGTCTTCGACGGGGTGGACTACGTGGCGCTGGGGCACATCCACGGGCGGGCGACGCTCGCGGAGGGCATCCGGTACTCCGGCGCGATCCTGCACTACTCGTTCGGCGAGGCGGGCAAGCCTCGTGGCGGGTGGCTCGTCGATCTCGACGCCGACGGCGTGGCATCCGTCGAATGGGTCGACGTGCCCGTGCCGCGACCGCTCGCCGTCCTCACGGGCGAGCTCGACGCACTGCTGGGCTCGGCGGAGTTCGCACCGTACGAGGATCACTGGGTCAGCGCGATCCTCACCGACACGCGGCGGCCGCTGGAGGCGATGCGGAAGCTGCAGACGCGGTTCCCGTGGTGCGCCAATGTGGAGCATCGGCCCGCCGCGGTCGTCGACGACGGCCGGACGAGCTACGCCGAGCGCGTGCAGGGCAAGACCGACCCCGAGATCCTCGAGGCCTTCCTGGCGCATGTGCGGGGCGGCGATGGACCCAGCCCGGAGGAGGCGGAGCTGTTCGCGGCGGTCCTGACCGAGCAGGGCGCGAAGGCGGTGACGGCGTGAGGATCCTGTCTCTCGTGGTCGAGGGATTCGGCCCGTTCCGGGCGGCGCAGTCCGTCGATTTCACGAGATTCGACGACTTCGGCATCTTCCTCATCAGCGGCAAGACCGGGGCGGGCAAGTCCACCATCCTCGACGCGATCTGCTTCGCGCTGTACGGGAGCGTGCCGCGCTACGAGGACTACAGCGGTGCCGCGCGTCTCCGCAGCGACTACTGCGGGCCCGATGACGACACCCGCGTGACTCTGATGTTCGAGGCGAACGGCACGGAGTACCGGATCGCGCGCAGCCCCGAGTACCAGCGGCCGAAGAAGGTCGGGGCCGGCACCACCGAGCAGAAGGCCATCGCCGAGCTCGCGATCCGGACCGCGGACGGCTGGGAGGCGGTGGAGACCAAGCTCGGCGAGGTCGGTCGCCGCGTGCACGAGATCGTGAAGCTCGACCGGAGCCAGTTCCTGCAGGTGATCCTGCTCGCGCAAGGGCGGTTCCAGGAGTTCCTCGAGGCCCAGTCCGACGCACGGCAGTCGCTGCTGCGCACCCTGTTCGGCACGAAGCGCTTCGACGACTACGCGGACCTCCTGCACGAGCGGGCCCGCGCCCTGGCCGATGAGCTGCGTCAGCTCGGCGCCGGCGCGGAGCGGACCGTCGCGGAGCTCGCACGGGAGCTCCGCTCCGACGCCCCTGCCTCGGGCGGGGAGCGCCTCGCCTGGGCGGCGGAGGGCGCGCGCGGCACGGCGGCGGCGCTGGCCGAGGTGCGGGAGCGCGAGGCGCAAGCGGCAACCGCGGCGGAGGCCGCGCAGCAGGCCTTCCAGGAGGCGACAGGGCTCGCCGGGCGACAGCGGCGGCGGGCGGAGGCGGCGGAGCGCCTCGCCGCGCTCGAGGCGCGGGCCGACATGATCGCCGTGGAGCGCCGCCTCCTCGACGCGGCGGAGCGTGCGGCCCTGCTCGCACCGTTCCTGCGCGGCGCCGACACGGCCGGCGGGGAGCTGGCCCGGGCGCAGGCGGAGGAGTCCGCGGCATCCGACGCCCTCGGCTCGATGTCGGGCGGCTCAGTGTCGGGCGGCTCAGTGTCGGGCGGCGCTGCACCGGACGGCGACCCGGCCGAGCGCATCGACGCGCTGGCGGGGACGATCGGCTCGCTCGCGGCGGCCCGCGACACCGAGGCGCGGCTGTCCGGGCTCGAGACGGCGGCGAGGGATGCCGCGGCCGCGCTCTCCGCACACGACGAGTCGACCGCCCGGATCGTCGGCGAGCGCGCCGAGCTGAAGGCGCGGCTCGCCGCGCTCGAGGCGGAGCAGGCGACGGCGGATGCCGCAGCCAAGGACCTCGCTGCAGCGCAGGCCGCGCTGGAAGCGACGCAGACGGCTCTGGCGGCGGCGCTCGATGCCGACCGCCTCAACGGCGAGCTCGACGCCCTGAAGACGGCAGAGCTCGTCGCCCTCCAGGCCCGCCGGGGCGCGGACACCCTGGTCGTCGAGCTCATCGAGCACCAGCGGCTCGGCCGCGCGGCGCTCCTCGCCGACGGGCTCGCCGAGGGCGAGGACTGCCCCGTCTGCGGCTCGCGCGAGCATCCGCATCTCGCCGAGTGGCAGGGCGAACCGGTCAGCGACGAGCAGGTCGAGGCCGCCCGCACCGCCTTCGAGCGGGCGAGCGTCGCGGCCGAGAAGGCGACGAAGGCCGTCACCGACCGGGCGGCGGAGGTCGCCGCCCGGCGCGGCGCAGCCGGCGGCAAGGACGCCGCGCTGCTCGGGCGGGAACGGGAATCGGTGCGGGCACGGGTCGACGTGGCCCGTCAGGCGCAGCTCACGCTCGACGGGCTCGTCGCGGCACACGCGAGCGCGGATGCCGCGCTGGAGGCCCTCGCGGAGCGCGAACGGACCGCCGCGCCCGTTCGTGAGGAACTCGCGAAGACCGCCGTCCTCGCGTCGGATGCGCTCGACACGGCGCGAGTCGATGTCGAGGCGGGGCGAGGCGGCGCGCCGAGCGTCGCCGCGCGGATCGCCGCACTCGACCGCGAACGGAAGGCGCTCCAGCGGCTGAGCGCGGCCCGGAATGCGGTGGCAGAGGCACGCAGAACGGCCGACGTGGCATCCACCACCCTGCACGAGCAGCTCAGCGCGCACGCCTTCGCCGACCGGGCCGCCGCGGAAGCGGCCGCCCTGCCCGCCGCGGAGCGGAGACGGCGGACGGAGGCGGTCACGGCGCACGACGAGGGGCTGACCGAGTCGCGGGCGGTGCTCGCCCAGGCCGATCTGCAGGAGCTTCCCGCTGTGGCCGCCGACGTCGACGGTGCACGGGAGCGCCGGGACGCCGCAACCGCGGCGAAGCAGGCCGCGACTGAGGAACGCGTCGCGCGGGCCACGACCGAGGAACGCGTGCGCGAGCTCGCCGCCGAGCTCGCCGCCGAGCTCGCGCGGACCGAGGCGCTCGACCGGCAACACCGGATCGTGAACCGGCTCGCGGCGACGGTGAGGGGCGACCCGCCCAACGACAAGGGCATCCCGCTGGAGAGCTTTGTGCTCGCCGCCGAGCTCGAGCAGATCGTCGCGGCGGCCAACACGCGACTCGGCACGATGAGCCAAGGCCGCTACGCGTTCGAGCACTCGGCCGAGCGCATCCGCGGCGGCAAGCGCACCGGGCTCGAGCTGTCGGTGTACGACGCACACACCGGCGTCTCGCGGTCCCCCCGCTCGCTGTCGGGCGGTGAGAAGTTCCTGCACTCGCTCGCCCTCGCGCTCGGGCTGGCGGAGGTCGTCACGAGTCGTGCGGGCGGCATCCGGCTCGACACCCTGTTCATCGACGAGGGCTTCGGCTCGCTCGATGACGACACCCTCGAGGTCGCGATGCAGACGCTCGACGAGCTCCGCACCGGCGGGCGGACCATCGGCCTGATCAGCCATGTCGAGGCCATGAAGGAGGAGATCCCGGCCCAGCTGCGCGTCGAGGTGACGGAGGGCGGGTGGAGCGCGATTCGCCAGTGAGACCGCGCCGACCGGCCCGCTCTCCTGCTATCTCAGCAGGTCGTTGCCCGAGCGCAGCACGAGCGGCGCCGTGAAGGCCGCCGGGTCGACCTCGAGTCCTGAGCTGATCTCGAAGCGCGCCGACTCGCCGGGGAGCAGCGTCACGAGCCCACGGTCGCCCCACGCCGCCGGGTCCACGCGGTCGATCTGCAGGAAGACATCGCGCAGGTAGGAGCGCGCCGTCACCGTGACGGCATAGCCGGCATCCGTCCGCTCCGCCGTCGCGTCGAGCGCGTCGGGCGCGAGCGCCTGGTCGACGAGCTCGGCCCCGTCGAGGATCGTGCGGGCGAAACCGGACGCCGCATCCGCCGGTGTCGCCACGAGGATCTCGTTCGCCGCATCGCCGAAGCCGGCGAGCTCCGCCGGGATCGCGATCGTGGCGGCGCCGCGCGCCGGCACCGACAGGCTGAGGTACGCGCTCGCGAGCGCGGCGCCGTCGAGCGTCATCCGCTTCACGTCGAAGACGCCGGCCCACTCGGCGTCCGTGTCGTTCACGAGCACCAGCGCGGTCTCGTCGAGCTCCGGCTTCCAGCCCTCGAATGCCGCGGCCAGCGCGGCCACGGACGAGCGCGGCTGGATCGTCGCGAAGCGCGGCGCGTAGGCATCCCGCATCGCGAACCACAGCGGCTTGCGGTGCTCGTCGAAGTCCACGGCCGCCCAGGAGACCACGGGCCAGTTGTCGTTGAGCTGCCACAGGATCATGCCCGAGTTGTGCGGCGTCAACGAGCGGAAGTGCGCGACGCCGAAGCGGATCGCGTGCGCCTGGTTGAGCTGGGTGGCCCAGTGCCAGTCCTCGATCGTGCGCGTGGCGGGCAGGTGCCCGGCGGCGCCGCGTTCGAGCTTCCTGTTGCCGAGGTTCGCCTTCTGGTGCACGAGCATCTCGTGGCCGTAGGGGTCGAGCGGCTCGTCGTGCACGACGGCGGCGAGCGTCGACCACGCGGGCGGTCCCTGGAAGCCGAACTCGCTGACGAAGCGGGGCGCGTAGTCGCGGTAGACGGTGTAGTCACGCTGGTTCCACACGTCCCAGATGTGCATGGTGCCGTTGCGCGGGTCGTTCGGGTGCAGGTACTCGCCGAAGCTGTACGGCGAGGCGGGCGAGTAGAAGCGGGTCGGGTCGAGCTCGGCGAGCAGGGCGGGGAACAGCTCGCGGTAATAGCCGTTCCCCCAGCTGCGGCCGTGCAACTCGGCAGACCAGCCCCAGTCGGCGTAGCCCCAGATGTTCTCGTTGTTGCCGTTCCAGATCACGAGGGCGGGATGCGCCGACAGCCGCGTGATCTGCTCGCGCGCCTCGGCCTCGATCTCGACCGCGAGGTGCTCCTCCTCCGCATAGGCGGCGCAGGCGAGCAGGAAGTCCTGCCAGACGAGCAGGCCCTTCTCGTCGGCGAGCTCGTAGAAGTCGTCGGACTCGTAGATGCCGCCGCCCCAGACCCGCACGAGGTTGACGTTGGCCTCCAGCGCGTCGTTCAGGCGCCGGGCGTAGCGGTCGCGGTCGACCTCGGTCAGGAAGGCGTGGTCGGGGATCCAGTTCACGCCGCGCACGAGGATCGGCTCGTCGTTGACGAACAGCTGGAACGGGCGCCCCGCGGCATCCGGCTCGGTGTTCACCCGCACGGTGCGGAAACCCACACGGCCCGCCCACCGGGCGCTGTCGCCCGCGGTGATCGTGACCGGGTAGAGCGGCTGCTCGCCGTGGCCGGTCGGCCACCATCTCCGCACCGCGGGCACACGCACGACGACCGAGGTCGCCGTGGCCCCGGCCGGCACCTCGCCGAAGGGGATCTTCCACCCGTTGCCGGCGGAGACCATCACGCTCACCGGCACGGCCGCCGTGTCCGCGGCATCCGCCCGCTCGATCTCGACGTGCGCGGTCAGCACACCGTCGTCGCCCTCGACGTCGACGAGCGGCCGCACCGCGGCGATGCGGACGCCCGACCAGGAGTCGATGCCGATCGGCCGCCAGATGCCGCTGCCGGCGACGTCGATGCCCCAGTCCCAGCCAAAGTGCGAGGCGGTCTTGCGCAGCTGGTTGTACTCGTGGTGGTTGACGCGGGGCAGGGCGCCGTAGCGCTCGGCGCGGGCGGTGACCTCGGGCACCGGCGCCGCGAAGACGACCTCGAGGGTGTTCGTGCCCTCGACGAGCAGCGCGGCCACGGGCCAGCGGTAGGAGCGGTGCTGGTTCTCCGTGCGGGCGACCTCGGTGCCGTTGAGCACGACGGTCGCGACGGTGTCCAGGCCGTAGGCGACGAGGTCGTGCCGCGCGCTGCCGTCGTCATGCCACTGGAAGCTCACTGCGTAGCGCCAGGCGGTGTCGCCGATCCACTGCTGGGCGGCCTCGTTGTCGCCGTCGAAGGGGTCCGCGATGAGCCCGGCGCGCAGCAGGTCGGTGTGGATCACGCCGGGGACGACGGCGGGGATCGGATCGGCCGGGATGCCGTCGGGCAGGGGCCCGGCGACCGCGGTGACGGTCCAGCCCGCGGTGATCGGGGTGAAGGTCGCGGGGATGTCGCTCATGGGGTGCTCTCTGTGACTCGTATCGATTCGATCCGACGTCTTCGAGCCTAGTCCGCGTGTCCGGGGCCGCCCCCAGCGAGCGGATAGCTCGCGGGTCCATGCTGGTAGCGGCTCGAGAGGAGCATCGTCACGCCGTCCATCCCCGCATTCCTGCTGACCTGGTCCTTCGACCCCGTCGCCGCCGTCGCGATCGCGATCGGGGCCGTGCTGTACGGCTGGGGCGTCGTCACCGTCGTCCGCCACGGCGGTCACTGGCCGGCCTGGCGCAGCTGGGCGTTCATCCTGTTCGGCCTCGGCTCCTACGCGTGGATCCAGTTCGGATTCCTCGGCACCTGGTCGCACGACCTGCGCTGGGCGTTCACAACGCGCATCGCGCTGCTGCTGTTCCTCGTGCCGCCGCTCATCGCGCTCGGCACGCCGGTGGCCCTGATGCGGCAGACCCTGCCGCCACGCGGGCAGGCGGTGCTCGCGGGGGCGCTGCACTCCCGTCCGGTGCGGCTGATGAGCAACGCGATCTTCGCGCCCCTCGTGCCGCTGGCCGGTTTCCTGATCTTCCTCACGCCGCTCGCCGGGCCGCTACGGCTGGATGCCGGCTGGGCGGCGGCGATCACGCTGCTCGTGCCCTTCGGCGGCCTGGTGCTGACCCTGCCGATCGCGGAGGACACCGACAGCCGCAGCAGCACCTTCATCATCTACGAGTTCCTGCTCGCGATCGCCGAGTTCATGCTCGACTCGATCCCCGGCATCTTCCTGCGCCTCAACAACGCGGTGCTGGATAAGGTTCCGGCGATCACCCACACGCTCGCCGGCGGCCCGCTGCCGGCCTGGTTCCCGAACCCGCTGCACGACCAGCATCTCTCGGGCGACTTCCTCTGGTTCCTCGCCGAGATCGCCGACCTGCCCGTGATCATCGCGCTCTTCATCCGCTGGGGGAAGGTCGACCGCCGGGACGCCAAGCAGGTCGACGACCTCAGCGACGAGGAGTACGAGGCCGCGATGCGCGCCCACCTCGGCCAGCAGCCGGGGCAGTAGCCGCGTCGAGCGGCTACCGCACGGGTCACGGCGCAACACGCCCCACGAGGCGGCGACCCGCCCGCCGCCGAACAACACCACAAAGCCGCGCAACGCAACACGCTCCACAAGGCGGCGACTCGCTCGCCGCCGGACGCATGGACTGTGCAGGCCAACTGCGGCGCGGCGGGCGGGGACCGCCGCGCAAAACTACTTCACCAGCGGAAAGAGGATCGTCTCGCGGATGCCGAGGCCGGTCAGCGCCATGAGCAGCCGGTCGACGCCCATGCCCATGCCGCCGGTCGGGGGCATCCCGAACTCGAGGGCGCGCAGGAAGTCCTCGTCGATGCGCATCGCCTCGTCGTCGCCGGCCGCGGCGAGCTTCGCTTGTTCGACGAAGCGCTCGCGCTGGACGACCGGGTCGACGAGCTCCGAGTAGCCGGTGGCGAGCTCGAAGCCGCGCACGTACAGGTCCCACTTCTCGACGACGCCGGGGATCGAGCGGTGCTGCCGGACAAGCGGCGAGGTGTCGACGGGGAAGTCCATCACGAAGGTCGGGCGGGTCAGCGAGCCCTTCACGAAGTGCTCCCAGAGCTCCTCGACGTACTTGCCGTGGATCGGATGCGCGAGCTCGAGCCCTTCGCGCTCGGCGAGCGCCGCAAGCTCCTCGACGGGCGTCGCCGGCGTGAACGCCGTGCCGGCTGCCGCGTTGAGCGAGTCGTACATCGAGATGCGCTCCCACTGGCCGCCGAGGTCGAACTCGGTGCCATCGGCCCAGGTGACCACGTGGGAGCCGTTCGTAGCGATCGCCGCGTCCTGAATGAGCTGCTGGGTGAGGTCGGCGATCGAGTTGTAGTCGCCGTAGGCCAGGTAGGCCTCGATCATCTCGAACTCGGGCGAGTGGGTGGAGTCGGCGCCCTCGTTGCGGAAGTTGCGGGCGATCTCGTAGACGCGCTCGATGCCGCCGACGACGGCGCGCTTGAGCCACAGCTCGGGGGCGATCGACAGGTACAGCTCGGTGTCGAAGGCGTTTGAGTGCGTGACGAAGGGTCGCGCATTGGCGCCGGAGGCGATGAGCTGCAGCTTCGGGGTGCTGACCTCGAGGAATCCGTTCCGCGTGAAGGTGTCGCGCACGCTCGCGGTCGCCTTGGCCCGGTTGACCACGGTGCGGCGGGCTTGCTCGCGCTGGATCAGGTCGAGGTAGCGGCTGCGCACCCGCGTCTCCTCGGAGAGCTCCTTGTACAGGTTCGGCAACGGCAGCACGGCCTTCGCCGCGATCGTCCAGTCGTCGACCATGATCGAGAGCTCGCCCCGGCGCGAGGAGATCACCTCGCCGTGCACGAAGACGTGGTCGCCGAGATCGACGAGCTCCTTCCAACGCTGCAGGCTCTCCTCGCCGACCGAGGCCAGCGAGACCATCGCCTGGATGCGCGCACCGTCGCCGGCCTGCAGCACGGCGAAGCACAGCTTGCCCGTGTTGCGCTGATTGACCACCCGGCCGGCGAGGCCGACGCGCTCGCCGCTCGTCTCATCCGCCGCGAGTGCGCCCCACTGCGCGCGCACCTCGGGGATCGTGGTCGTGATCGGCAGTGAGACCGGGTAGGCGCCGCCGCCGAGATCGGATGCCTCGCCCTGGAGCAGCTCGCGCTTGACGAGGCGCACGGCCTTCTGCTCGCTGATCTCCTCGGCGGTCAGCTCGGGGGCGTCGTCGGTCGTCTCGTCGGCCATGGGGGTCCTGTCAGAAGGTGAGCGGGGCGTTGTCGATCAGGCGGGTGGCGCCCACGCGAGCGGCGATCAGCAGGAGGGCGTCGCCCGTCGCGTCGTCGTCCAGCGGCAGGAACGTCGCCGGATCGACGATGACCAGGTAATCAAGCCTAACGTCCGGCTGCTGGTCGAATCGCGCGAGTGCGGCCCGGCGGGCGGCGGCGACGCCGTGGGCGGATGCCTCGCGCGCGGCGCCGAGCGCGGCCGAGAGCGTCAGCGCGAGGGTACGCTCCGCCTCCGAGAGGTAGCGGTTGCGGCTGGAGAGGGCGAGGCCGTCGTCCTCGCGCACGATGGGCACGAGCTCGATCACCGGCGGCAGGTTGAGGTCGGCGACCATCTGGCGCACGAGGAAGCCCTGCTGGGCGTCCTTCTGCCCGAACAGCGCGGCATCGGGCTGGACGATGTTGAGCAGCTTCGAGACGACCGTGAGCATGCCGTCGAAGTGGCCGGGGCGCGCGGCGCCCTCGTAGCGCTCGCCGATCGGACCGGCGTGGACCGTCGTCTGCGAGGAGCCGCCGGGGTACATCTCCGCCACGGACGGGGCGAAGACGGCATCCGCCCGCCGCGCCAGCGCCGCGAGGTCCGCGTCCAGCGTTCTCGGGTACCGCTCGAAGTCCTCGCTCGGCCCGAACTGCAGCGGGTTCACGAAGATCGAGACGATCACGATGTCGGCGAGCTCGCGGGCACGGGCGACGAGGGCGAGGTGCCCGGCGTGCAGCGCGCCCATGGTCGGGACGAGCGCGACACGTCGCCCCGCGGCGCGGTGGGCGGCGACGAGCGCACGCGTCGCCGCGATGGTGGGAAGCAGGGTGGGGGTGGCCGTGGGGGTGGTGATGGTCGTCATGCTCTTCCGTCGATGTCACTGTCGCTGTCGAGTCCGGACAGGTCGATGGGCGCCGCCGTGCCGGCGCGACGCAGCGCGTCATCGACCGTCGAGCGCACGAGCGAGCCGAGGTACGCCCCCGGCTGCTCGAATCCGATCTCTGCCAGCATCCCGGTGGCCTGTTCGATGATCCGTCTGCTGAAGCTCGCGGCGGTCGCGATCGCCTCGCCGTACGCAGGGCGGTCGCCCTCGGCGACGAGCAGCGGCTCACCGCCCATCTCGACGACGAGCGCCTGGCCGATCGGCTGGACGGGCGCCGGCGCGGTCACGGCGAAGGAGGTCTCCACCATGCGGGCGAGGTCGAGGCGGGTGCCCGTGAACGCCATGGCCGGGTGGATGGCGAGCGGGATCGCACCGGATGCCAGCGCGGGACGCAGCACGCCCACGCCGTAGCCGGGCGCCGTGTGCACAACGAGCTGGCCGGGCTGCCAGGCGCCGATGGCGGCCAGCCCCTCGACGAGGCCGGGAAGCTGCGCGTCGGGCACGGCGAGCAGCACGAGCTCGCTGCGCTCGAGCAGCTCGGGCGGTTCGAGCAGCGGCACGCCGGGCAGCATGTCCTCCGCCCGCTCACGGCTCGCGGCGCTGACCGCGTTCACCCCCACGATGGCGTGGCCCGCTCCTGCGAGCGCGGCTCCCAGCACCGGACCGACACGACCCGCGCCGATGATGCCGACGCCGAGCCGCCCTGAGCGGGGTGCTCCCCCGGGCCGTTCCTGCACCTCATCTCCTGACGTCGCGACTCGCCAAGATTACGGCACTGTGCGCGAGCTGGTCGAAGAGGGCGGTTCCGGCAGCGACGCCGATCGCGCGCAGCCGCGGCCGCACGAAGCCGTCGACGACGTGGACATGGAGCCCCGCGAGGCCGAGCATCCGCTGCAGCGGACCCTGCCGGATCGCGACGCTCTGCACCCGGGCGAGCGGCACGAACACGAGCCGGCGCACGAGGTAGCCGCCGCGCAGCGCGAGGGCGTCGCCGGCGAAGGCGTAGCCGATCCGCCGCCAGCTGAACGGGTGCAGCCAGGCGGCCTTCCGTGGGGCGCGGGAGAAGGGGTCCTGCGCTCGCGCGGCCCGCGCTCGATCGGCCCGGGCGCGATCGGTCCGGGCGCGATCGGTCCGGTCCGAGAACCGCGCCGTCGCGGCGACGAGCTCGCGCAGCGCCTCCCGGCCCACCACGGGCAGGAGCAGCGGGAGCACCCGCTCGACATCGGCGAGCGAGCCGACCGGGAGCACGACCGAGGCGTTCTCGGCCTGCCCGCGCTGTTTCGAGCGCCCGGCACGGTTGATGCGGATCGTCCACCAGCCGAAGGGACGCCAGAGCACCGGCTGCGTGAGCTCGACCGCGTGGATGCGTCCCGTCGGGATCGTCTCGCTGCTCGTCGACAGCAGCCCGTAACCGACGCGCACGCCGTCGGCGCTGCCGGAGATGGTGTAGCGGGCGAGCCGGCTGAAGCGGCGCGAATAGCCGGTGAACATGCCGAACAGCGAGGGCACGACGGCGACGAGCAGGAAGTAGTGCCCGAGGGAGACCTCGACGATCAGCCACACGATGACGGCGATCAGGACGATCGTGACCGGGCTCAGGATGATCGACCCGATGAGCCGCCCCGGATGCACCTTGATGACCGAACCGGGCGGAGCGGCATCCGGGTGCAGATCGGCCGGGTTGAGGAGCTCGTCCGCGCGGTCGCGCAGCAGCGCGTCCACCGCCGAGCCCGGCTCGCCCGCGCTCGCCTCCGCGGCCTGCACGGAGCGTGAGAGCCCGAGGATCTCCCGCCGCAGCTCCTCCGCCGCCGCCGAGCCGAGGTACTGCAGGTGCAGGTTCGCGTCGTGGCCGGCGACGACGATCTCGAGCCGGGCGGCCCCGAACAGGCGCGCGAAGAGGGTGCGGTGCACGTTGACGCCCTGGATGCGGTCGAGTCGCGCCTGCCGGCTCTGCCGGTTGAGGACGCCGGAGCGCAGCTCCACGGCATCCGACGTCACCCGGAACTCGGTCATCTGCCACGTGACCCGGTACCAGACCACGATCAGCGCGATGAAGACGAGGGCGCCGAGTGCCGCCCACAGGGTCCAGCCGTGCTGCACGATCGCGTCGACGGGATCCCCCTGCTGGACGTCGTCGGGCACACGCGCGATCCAGTCGACGAGCCGTTCGCGCAGGTTCGCGAACACGATGCCGACGATCGCGATGAAGGCCACACCGCCGCGCAGGATGGGCGTGGCCGGGTGCATACGATGCCAGCGGCCGTCGGCGAGCGGATTCATGGCCCACCCCCTCCCCGTCGGGCCCGCCCTCACAGGCCGGCCCGGCGCGTCTCCGCCAGGGCGATCAGCCGGTCGCGCAGGCGCTCGGCCTCCTCGGCGGGCAGCCCGGGAATCTCGACGTTGCTGCTCGCACTCGCGGTCACGAAGCGGAGCTCGGAGAGACCCAACGCCCGGCTGACGGGGCCGCGCGAGACGTCGATGAGCTGCATGCGCCCATAGGGCACGGCGACGAAGCGCAGGAAGGCGATGCCGCGGCGGATCAGCAGATCGTCCTCGCGCATGCGGTAGCCGATCGCCCGCGCGCGCCGTGGCGCGTAGATCAGCTGGAGCGCGAAGCCGATCACCACGGCGGCCAACAGCACCCAGCCCCACGACCAGCCGGTCGTCAGCCAGATGACGACGGCCGCGGCGGCGAGCACAAGTCCGCTGACGAGGGAGCCGACGATGACGATCCAGACGTACCGGGATGAGACGCGCTGCCAGTCCCCGTCGATGTCGATCCGCTCCACCACGGCTTCATCGTATTGCGCCAAAGGCCGGCCACAATCGATGTGGCCGTTCGCCAAGCATCCGCTCAGGCGCTCCCCTAGTGTGGAGCGCATGACGATCGCCTCCGCCTCGCTCACCCGACCTGTCCTCGCTGACGCCCTCGTGCGCCGCGGCGTCCTCGCCAACACGCTGCTCGTCGCCGGCGGCACCGCGTTCACGGCGCTGCTCGCGCAGCTGCAGGTGCCGCTGTGGCCGGTGCCGATCACGGGCCAGACCCTGGCTGTCGTGCTCGTCGGCGCGACGCTCGGCTCGTGGCGCGGCACGGCCTCCATGCTGCTGTACCTGCTCGCGGGCCTCGTCGGCGCTCCCGTGTTCGCCGGGTGGTCGCACGGACTCGACGCCTCGGTACTGCCGAGCTTCGGCTTCGTCATCGGATTCGTGCCCGCCGCCGCGCTCGTCGGCTGGCTCTCGGAGCGCCGCTGGGACCGCCGCCCGGTGCTCTCGGTCCTGGGCTTCGGTCTCGCCTCGGCCGTGCCGTTCCTGTTCGGCCTGCCCTGGCTCGGCGCCGTGCTCGCGCACTACGGGGCGCCGCACGACCTCGGTGCCGTGCTGAACTCCGGCTTCACGCCGTTCGTCCTGGGCGGCCTGGTCAAGTGGGCGATCGCCGCGGCGGCGCTGCCCGTGGCGTGGAGGGCGCTGAGCCTCCTCCAGAAGAAGTAGCCGGTGAGCGCTCCGGCCAGGAGTTAGGCCGGCTCCGGCACTCACACCCTGGAACCTTTTCTCGTGCCCAGGGAACCATTGGTTCCCTGGGCACGAACTGGTTCCCGGGGGTTCTCAGCAAAACAAGGGTTTCCGGGTTCTCAGAGAAACAAGGGTTTCCGGTTCTCAGAGAAACAAGGGTTCCCAGAGGTTCTCAGGGAAACAAGGGTTCCCGGGGATGCAGAAAAGGTTCCCTGGCGCAAGTGCCGCGAGGGAGGCTCCTCCGCCGACGCCTCCGCTACCGCCACGAGCTACGCGTGCGAGTGCGTCGCTCCGGGCTCCGGGCCGCGGTCCTCCTCGTCCTCCTCGCCGCTGCTGGGCGGCGGCAGGGTGCAGAACCACTCCGCGATGAGGCCGGCCGTCATGAGCAGCGCCCCGGCGACGACGGCCGAGACCGTCTGCCAGAGGTTGCCTGCGTCGCCGAGCACGGTGCGCGTGAGCATATAGAACAGCAGCCCGAGCGGAAGCCCGGCGAGCAGCGCCCCGATGACCGAGCACGCCTTCGCGAGCACGGCCGTGCGCGCGGCGCGGAACGGGTCGATGCGCAGGGGCGCGGTGCCGCGGATCGCCCGACGGATCGGCCATGCCATCACCACGACGACCGCGCCGATCGCCACGAGCGTGACCGCCAGGGTGATCGGCACGACGACGACCGCATGGCCGGTCGCCGTGAGCGCGGCATCCGTCAGCAGCCCGACCACGGTGCCGATCAGCCCGACCATGATGAGCGTCGTGGGATGCGTGCGCTTCACAGCGCCACCCCCTCGGTGCGCACGGTGTCGTCGCCGAGCTCGGCGAGCAGGGGCGCGACGCGTCCCCAGCCGGGCAGCGTCGCCTCGGGATCGACGGCGAGCCATGGCGCGAGCACGAAGGCGCGCTCGTAGGCACGCGGGTGCGGCAGCGTGAGCTCCGGGTCGACGGACTCGAGTCCGTCGTAGTCGATGATGTCGAGGTCGAGCGTCCGGTCGCCCCAGCGCTCCGCGCGCACGCGGCCGTGCTCGAACTCGATGCGGTGCAGCTGGTCGAGCAGCTCGTGCGGCGGCAGCAGGGTGTCGACGAGCGCGACGGCGTTGAGGTAGCGCGGAGCGCTCGGGTCGACGCCGTCGAGCTTCAGCGCCGCGGACTCCACAACGGGCGACACGGCCGTCACCTCGACACCCGGCGTCGCGCGCAGCGCCGCGACGGCATCCCGCAGCAGCTCGCCCCGGTCGCCGAGGTTGCTGCCGAGGGCGATCACCGCGGGGCGCAGGCGGGGTGCGCGATCCAGGCGGTCACGATCGGGGATGCGCATCAGAGGGATGCCTCGCCCACGGCATCGGCCGGGCGCAGCGCATCGGCCGCGCGCTCCACCGTCACCGCGACGTCCGCGAAGGGCACCGTGATCGGCGCGTTCGGCTTGTGCACCGTCGCGCGCACGCGCTCCACGCCGGCGAAGGACAGCGCGACGCGAGCCACCCGCTCGGCGACCGTCTCGATCAGGTCGACGGGATCGTCCGCGACGGCGGCATGCACCGCCTCGGCGAGCTCGCCGTAGTGCACCGTCTCGGCCAGGGCGTCGCCGCGCGCCGCCGGGGCGAGATCGAGCCACACGGTCACGTCGACGACGAACAGCTGGCCGTTCGCGCGCTCGAAGTCGAACACCCCGTGGTTCGCCTGCACGGCGAGACCGGTGAGGGTGATGGAATCCGTCATTGCCGGCCCTCTCTCGCGAGCACGGCCCGCTCCGCGGCCGGCTCCGTACGACCCGCTTGGGCGGTTCCCTGCGCGCCGATCCGCCACTTCTCGACGACGTCGAGCGCGACCCGCGTCGACACGACATCGTGCACACGCAGCCCCCACACCCCGGCGCGGGCGGCGAGCGCACCGATCACAGCGGTCGGCAGATCCCGATCGGTCATCGCCGCGCCCTCCGGGAGGAGCGCGCCCGTGAACCGTTTCCGGCTCGCGCCGATCAGCACGGGGTGGCCGAGCTCCTCCAGCACGTCGAGCCGGCCCAGGATCCGCCAGTTGTGCTCGTGGTTCTTCGCGAAGCCGAGCCCCGGGTCGATCACAAGCCGTGAGCCGTGCACACCGGCATCCAGCGCCGCATCGAGCTGCACCCGCAGCTCGTCGCGCACGTCGAAGGCGGCGTCCGCATACCGGGCGAGCGCGTTCATGTCCGCGCTGTGCCCGCGCCAGTGGCTGAGCATGTAGCCGCAGCCGAGCTCGGCGGCCGTGGCGAACATCGCCGGGTCGGCCTGCCCGCCGGAGACGTCATTGATCCACTCCGCGCCGGCCTCCACGACCGCGCGGGCCGTCTCCGCGTTCATCGTGTCGATCGAGGTGCGGATGCCGCGCGCGGTGAGCTCCCGGATGACCGGCAGCACACGCCGCAGCTCCTCCTCGACCGGCACACGCGGTGCGCCGGGCCGGGTGGACTCGCCCCCGACGTCGATGAGGTCCGCGCCCTGTGCAGCCAGCTCGGCGGCGTGCTCGATGGCGGCGCCGAGGGAGTTCCACCGGCCGCCGTCGCTGAAGGAGTCAGGCGTGACGTTGAGCACGCCCATGATCACCGTCACCGGGCTTCGTCCCCCGAGCCGGGCGCTCGCAGCTCCGCCTGGTCGCCGCCCGCGGCGGGGATCCGCGCACCGATCAGCATGATGACCTCGGCCCGCCGGGCCGGGTCCGTCAGCTCGCCGCGGCTCGCGACCGTGACGGTCGTCGAGTGCACCTGGCGGGGGCCCCGGGTCGTCACGCACTGGTGCCGCGCATCGAGCACCACAACGGCACCGCGGGCCTCCAGGCCGTCCATCAGCGCGTCCACCACCTGCTCCGTCAGCCGCTCCTGCAGCTGGGGTCGCGCGGCGAGGATGTCGAGCATGCGCGGCAGCCGCCCCAGGCCGACGATCTTCTCGCCGGGCAGATAGGCGAGGTGGGCGCGGCCCAGGAACGGCAGCAGATGGTGTTCGCACACCGAGCGGAACTCGAGATCGCGGACGATCACGAGTTCCGGGTCGGGCACGCCGGCCGGGATCGTCGCGCGCAACGGCTCCAGCGGGTCGGCGCCCACCCCCGCGAACAGCTCCGCGTAGGCGTCCGCCACCTTCGACGGCGTCCCGCGCAGCTCGTCACGCGTGGGGTCCTCGCCGATCGCCGCGAGCAGCTCGGTAACGGCCGCCTCGACTCGTGCGCGGTCGATACCGGTCACGCGGGCCCCTTACGCGGTGGCGGGTCGGGGCGTGATCCCGGGGTTGCGGCGCGAACGCGACGGGGTGGCGCCGCTGTCGATGTCGCCATCCGTGATGCCCGGGTCGATCGCCGCCTTGGGGTGCGGAACCTCGATCGGGGGGATGTTGGGCAGCGGCCGGTTGGGGCTGGAGACCCACTCGGGGCGCTCCGGCAGCTTCCGGATGTCGGCGAAGATCTCGGCGAGCTGGTTGTGGTCGAGCGTCTCGTGCTCGAGCAGCTCGCCGGCCAGGCGGTCGAGGATGTCGCGGTTGGCGTTGATCACCGCGTAGGCCTCGTCGTGCGCCTTCTCGATGAGCGCACGCACCTCGGCGTCGACCTTCTCGGCGATGTTTTCGGAGTAGTCGCGCTGGTGACCCATGTCACGGCCGAGGAACATCTCACCGGAGGACTGACCGAGCTTGACCGAGCCGATGTCAGAGCTCATGCCGTAGTCGGTGACCATCTGGCGGGCGATGCCGGTCGCCTTCTCGATGTCGTTCGCGGCGCCCGAGGTCGGGTCGTGGAACACGATCTCCTCGGCGACGCGGCCGCCCATCGCGTAGGCCAGCTGGTCGAGCAGCTCCTCGCGGGTGACCGAGTACTTGTCCTCGAGCGGCAGCACCATCGTGTAGCCGAGTGCGCGGCCGCGCGGCAGGATCGTGACCTTCGTCACCGGGTCGGTGTGGCGCATCGCGGCCGCGGCGAGGGCGTGGCCACCCTCGTGGTAGGCCGTGATGAGCTTCTCCTTGTCCTTCATCACGCGGGTGCGGCGCTGCGGGCCGGCCACGACGCGGTCGATGGCCTCGTCGAGCGCCCGGTTGTCGATGAGCTGTGCGTTCGAGCGGGCGGTCAGCAGGGCCGCCTCGTTCAGCACGTTCGCCAGGTCGGCACCGGTGAAGCCGGGCGTCTTGCGGGCCACGACCTCAAGGTCGACGGACTTCGCGAGCGGCTTGCCGCGGCCATGCACCTCGAGGATCTTCTTGCGACCGGCGAGGTCGGGCGCGTCCACGCCGATCTGGCGGTCGAAGCGGCCCGGGCGCAGCAGGGCGGGGTCGAGGATGTCGGGGCGGTTGGTCGCCGCGATGAGGATGACGTTCGTCTTGACGTCGAAGCCGTCCATCTCCACGAGGAGCTGGTTCAGGGTCTGCTCGCGCTCGTCGTGCCCGCCGCCGAGGCCGGCGCCGCGGTGGCGGCCGACGGCGTCGATCTCGTCGACGAAGATGATCGACGGGGCGTTCTGCTTGGCCTGGTCGAAGAGGTCGCGGACGCGACTGGCGCCGACGCCGACGAACATCTCGACGAAGTCCGAGCCGGAGATGGAGTAGAACGGCACGCCCGCCTCACCCGCGACGGCGCGGGCCAGCAGCGTCTTGCCGGTTCCGGGAGGGCCGTACAGCAGCACACCCTTGGGGATGCGGGCGCCGACGGCCTGGAACTTGGCCGGCTCCTTGAGGAAGTCCTTGATCTCCTGCAGCTCTTCGATGGCCTCGTCGGCGCCGGCGACGTCGTCGAAGGTGACCTTCGGGCTCTCCTTCGAGACGAGCTTCGCGCGGGACTTGCCGAACTGCATGACCTTGTTGCCGCCGCCCTGCATGCCGGCCAGCATCAGCCAGAACAGCGCACCGATGGCGAGCACCGGCAGGACCAGGCCGAGGATCGACGTCCAGACGCTCGGCTGGGGCACCTTGTCGTCGTAGCCCTTCGACAGGTCGGCACTGTCGACCGCCTTCACGACGTCGGCACCGCGCGGCGCCACGTAGTAGAACTGCACGTGGTCGCCGTTGTTGCCGTCGGGCGAGCTGAGCACGAGGTCGACCCGCTGGTCGCCGTCGATGATCTGCGCCGACTGGACCTTGCCGTCAGCGAGGAGCTCGAGGCCCTTCTGCGTGGTGATCTCCTTGAAACCGGACATGGTGAAAAAACTCATGCCGATCCACACGATGATGCCCGCCAGCACGATGTAAGGAATCGGCCCACGGAAGAGCTTCTTGAGATTCATGGTCCTAGCAGAGTACGACAGTGAGGCTGTGCGGCGCCTCCCTGTTCGCCGCAGGCGAGCTATGGAGCCCGACGCCTAGGTGTGATGTCCAGGGACGTTGTTTCGGCAACACGGCTTTGAGTAGCTGAACGGCGAAGACCTCCGGCTGTGAAGTGGAGCTGTTGAGTTCAACCGCTTCACGAGCCTGGAGGTCTTCGTGTCTCACGCTAACGCTGTCCTGA
>DASWPQ010000060.1:0-149042 GCA_036398375.1 Gryllotalpicola sp. | reverse complement strand
GTAGTGGGCGCCGAGTTCTTTGGCGGTGGTTTGTCCGTGTTGTTCGTTGCGGGCGCCGAGGTAGACGGTGTGTCCGGCGGCGATGAGTTGGCGGGCGGTTTCTTTGCCGATGCCTTTGTTGGCACCGGTGATGAGAGTGGTGGTCATATCGGCAAGCATCCGCCGCTCGCCGATCGGCAGGCAGTCCTCCGCCTTTCGTAGGAATACCAGGGCCAGGACGACGACGGATGCTGCGCGCACACTGGGAACGTGGAATCCGCGGAGCTCGGGGAGTTCGGCCGCACGGTGCGCCGGTGGCGCGATCGTGTCGCCCCGACGGCGGTCGGCGTGCCCGTGGGCGGGCGGCGGCGTGCCGCCGGCCTGCGCCGCGAGGAGCTCGCCGGGCTCGCGGGCATCTCCGTCGACTATCTGACCCGCCTCGAGCAGGGGCGTGCGACCTCGCCGTCTCCGCAGGTGGTCGAGTCCCTCGCCCGGGCCCTGCGGCTGCCGGATGCCGAGCGCGAGCACCTCTTCCGGCTGACCGGTCAGGCGGCGCCGGGCCCGGGCACGGTCCCCAGCCGGGTCACGCCGAGCGTGCAGCGCCTGCTCGACCGGCTGGCGGGCACTCCGGTCGCCGTGTTCGACGCGAGCTGGACCCTCGTGGTCGCCAACGCACCCTACGACGCCCTCATGGGGGAGACGTCGGGCTGGCGGGGGAACGAGCGCAACAGCGTCTGGCGCAACCTCGTCGGCCCGGGCACCCGCACCGTCCACACCCCCGAGGAGCAGGCGGAGCTCGAGGCGGGGCTGGTCGGCGACCTCCGTGCGACCGCGGCGCGCTACCCGGCCGACCGGCGGCTCGCACGGCTCGTCGCCGAGCTCGGCGCCCGCAGTCCCCGCTTCGCGGAGCTGTGGGCGTCCGGCGACGTCGCCGGGTGGCAGGACCCGGGGCGGCGCAAGACCATCGAGCATCCCGACGTCGGGGGCATCACGCTCGACTGCGACACGCTCATCGTCGCCGCCGACGATCTGCGCATCATGGTCTACACCGCCGAGCCCGGCAGCGACGACGCCGAGCGGCTCGCCCTGGCGGTCGTCCTCGGGCCCCAGAGCCTCGTGGAACGGGGGTAGCGGAGCCGGCGGCAGCTAATCGGGCGCGAGCGCCGTGGCCAGCCAGCGCAGCGCCCGCCCGCGCAGCGCCTGAGCCGGGGCGGCATCCCGCGCCCAGTTCTCGAAGCCGTGGGGGCCACCGGGCACGACGTCCAGCTCGACCGGCACGCCGGCCATGCGCAGGCGCTCCGCGTAGCGCACGTCCTCAGCGTGGAAGAGGTCGATGTCGCCCACGCCGATCCACGCCGGCGGCAGGCCGCCCAGGTCCGCCCGCCGTGCGGCGACCGCGTAGGCCGGTGCCTCCGCACGGCCGGCGTCCTGCCCGAGGTAGGCCTCCCAGCCGACCCGGTTGAACGCGTTCGTCCACACCCAGTGCCCGACGGCGTCGAGCGCTCGATCGGCGGCGGTCGCGTCGTCGAGCATCGGGGCGAACAGCCACTGCGCGGCGGCCGTCACCCCACCCGCGTCGAGCAGCCGCTGCGCCAGGCACGCGGCGAGGCCGGCGCCGGCGCTCTCGCCGCCCAGCGCGATGCGGCGCGGGTCGACGCCGAGCGCGCGCGCCTCGCGCTGCAGCCACTCCCAGACGGCGGCGACGTCGTCGAGGGGAGTGGGGAAGGGATGCTCGGGGGCGAGGCGGTACTCGGCCGACACCACGGTCGCGCCGAGCCGCAGCGCCGCCTCGGCGCACAGCCGATGGTCCTGCTTCCAGCTGCCGATCACGTAGCCGCCGCCGTGGACCCACACCAGGCCGGGGCGACCGGCCGCGACGGCATCCGGTTCGTACACGTGCAACTGCAGCGCGCCGTCGTGAACCGCACGGACGCGCACGCCGGCGACGTCCGGGGCGGCCATGACCCGGGTCGCGAGCCGCGCGGCCCGACGCCCCAGGGGGGTGCCCACCTTCGGCACGGGGAGCCGCTCGGTCGCGTCGCGCAGGGCGGGGTCGACGGCGTCGAGGTCCATGCCTCACATCATCTCGCGCCTTCCGAGGACATTCCGCAAGCGCCGCCGACGCCGACGCCGTCCGCGGCGCCCTCTGCCTCGGCCGCGTGGATCGTCAGCCCGTTCCCCTCCGGATCGGCGACCAGCGCGGACCATCCGTTCTCGCCGCGTCGGGCGGGACCGTCCTGAGACCATGGCCTCCGGGCGGCCCCGCTCCCTAGGATGAAGACGCCCCTGCCCATCGCCCGAGCTGACGGAGATCATGGCCGACGCAGCACGCGTTCCCATCGACGCCCAGAGCGTCGACGCCCCGCTGTCGCGTTTCGCGGTGTTCCTGGTGCTGGGGGTCGGCGACTCCGCCGCCGCGCTCGGCCGGGTCCGTGACACGATCACGGGCATCGACGACCTGGTCAAGACTGTCGGGTTCCGCGATCTGAACGGCCGGCTCTCCTGCATCGTCGGGGTCGGCTCGGCGCTCTGGGATCGGCTCAGCCCGACCGCGCGGCCGCAGGAGCTGCATCCGTTCCCCGTCGTCTCCGGCGCCCGGCACACCGCCCCGACGACGCCCGGCGATCTGCTGTTCCACATCCGCGCCGACCGGCAGGACCTCGTCTTCGAGTTCGAGCGGCTGCTGCTGGACGGTCTGCAGGGTGCCGCGCACGTCATCGACGAGACGCCCGGCTTCCGTTACTTCGATGCCCGCGACCTGCTCGGCTTCGTCGACGGCACCGCCAACCCGGTCGGTGCCGAGCTGCCGGAATCCGTGCTCATCGGCGACGAGGACCCGGACTTCGCAGGCGGCAGCTACGTCGTCGTGCAGAAGTACCTGCACGACCTCGGCACCTGGCAGCGGATGACGACCGAGGATCAGGAATCCGTCATCGGCCGCACCAAGATCGACAACATCGAGCTCGACGACGGCCCCGGCCCGCAGTTCGCCCACAAGTCGCTCACAACGATCGACGACGGCCGCGGCGGCGAGCTCGACATCCTGCGCGACAACATGCCATTCGGCCGGCCGGGACACGGCGAGTTCGGCACCTACTTCATCGGCTACTCGCGGCGGCTGTGGGTGATCGAGCGGATGCTCGAGCGCATGTTCGTCGGCGCGCCGGCGGGGTTCCACGACCGCATCCTGGACGTCTCCACCGCGATCACCGGCACCACCTTCTTCGCGCCGTCCCGCACGACGCTTCTCTCCCTCGCCGCCGGCGGGCAGAACGATGAGCAGGCCCCGGCGGCACCCGCCGCCCCGACCCCGGTGGCGCCGGTCGCGGTCGCCGGTTCGCTCGGCATCGGCTCGCTGCGCGGCACACCCCCGGAAACGCCCTCGGAAGGACGGACACCATGACCGATCACCTGCTGCGCGGGCACGCCCCGATCGCCGACGAGGTGTGGGAGGTGCTCGACGACGAGGCGCGCGGGCGGCTCACGGTCGCGCTCGGAGCCCGCAAGCTCATCGACCTCGCCGGCCCGCTCGGCTGGCAGCACTCGGCGACGAACCTGGGCCGCGTCGGCCCGGTGCTCGCCGCCTCGGTCGACGGCGTCGTCGGGCGCGCCCGGCGCGTGCTGCCGCTCACCGAGCTGCGCGCCGACTTCACCCTGCCGCGCGAGGAGCTCGTGAACGCGACCCGCGGGGCCGCCGACGTCGACCTCGGCTCCCTCGACGCCGCCGCGCACCGGCTCGCGAGCGCCGAGAACGCCGCGGTCTTCCACGGCTGGCCGGATGCCGGGATCACCGGCATCATCGCCGCATCGCCCCACGAGCCGCTGCGGCACGAGCCCGGCGCCGCGCCCTTCGAGGCGGTCGTCGCGATCGCGGTCGCGACCCTCAAGGGCGCCGGCATCGGGGGCCCGTACGCGCTCGCGCTGTGCCCGGACGACTGGACGGCCGTCATCGAGAGCACCGACCGCGGCTACCCGCTGCTGAAGTACCTCGCCGACGTGCTCGACGGGCCCATCGAGTGGGTGCCGGGCCTGCACGACAGCGTGGTGCTGAGCACACGCGGCGGCGACTGGCTGCTCGAGCTCGGCGCGGACATCTCGCTCGGCTACGCCGACCACACGGCGGACGCCGTGAGCCTGTACCTCGAGGAGAGCCTCAGCTTCCGCGTGGCGACCCCCGAGGCCGCGATCGCGATCCGCACCGCGTCGTAGCCGGGGCCCCGTCGCCGGTCACATCCGGAAGCCGCCGGGGACCTCTTCCAGAAGAGCCTGCGGCTGCAGTGGGCTCGGCAGCTGCTGACCGCGCGGAAGGGATCCGGCCTTGTTCCCGGCGTGGCGCTGCGGATGGCCCGGCGCGGCGCCGGAGTCCCTTCCGCGCGGCATCCCTCGGCCCCGGCGATCCGGCCGCGCCTCACTCCCGCGGCGCGCGCACCCGGTTGAACCAGAGCGAGGTGGCCACGGCCGCCGCGATGAGCAGCCCGCCGAAGCCGGCGAACCAGGCGGCGAGATCCACGTCCTTCTTCACGACGGCGAACTTGCTCGGCAGGCTGTCCAGCGCGCTCTTCAGCTCGTCGGCGTTCTGCGCCCGGTGATAGGTGCCGCCCGTGGTCGTGGCGATGTCCCGCAGCGCCTTCTCGTCGATCTGCAGCACCCGGCCGCCGCCGTCGAACCCGCCGAGCCCTCCACCGCCGAAGCCACCGTACCCGCCGTAGCCGCCGCCGTCGACCTGCTGGCCGGGGCACACGAGCGGTGCGGGGTCGGTCGTGCCGAAACCGATCGTGAAGACGCGCACCTTCCGGTCGGCGGCGAGCTTCGCCGCGACGTTCGGATCGGTGCCCTGCGTGTTCGCGCCGTCGGTGAGCAGCACGATCGCATCGGGCGCGTAGTCGCCGCCCGGCGTCGGTGCGGGGCTCGGTGTGGCGGTCGAGTCCGGGTCGGGCGAGTTCGGCGCCGGCGAGTCCGCGCCCGTCGGCGGCACCGAGGGATCGACCTGGGCGATGGCGTCGAGCGAGGTGACGATGGCCTGGCCGATCGCGGTGCCGCGCGAGGTCGTGAGGCCGTTGAGCGCCGCGAGCAGCGACTTCGTGTCATCGGTGGGCGGCACGAGCACCCCGGCGGTGCCTGCGAAGGCGACGAGGCCGATCCGCGGGCCGCCCGCGAGCGACTGGATGAATGCTCCCGCCTGCTTCTCCGCCGCGGTGATGCGGTTCGGGTCGACGTCCGTCGAGCACATCGAGCCGGAGACGTCGAGCGCGAGCAGGATCGTCGACGACGTCGACGGGACGGGGACGGATGCCTGCGGCCGCGCCGCACCGACGCCGAGCACTGCGAGGCCGAGGATCAGGAGCGCCACGGGAATCCGCCGGAGCCAACGGCTGCGTCCCGGCAGCGCGGCCCGCACCAGCGCGATCGAGGCGACCCGCACGGCGGCGCGCCGACGGCGGCGGCGCAGCCACCACGCGAGCAGCAGCAGGACGGGGACGAGCAGCAGTGCGAGCAGCAGCCAGGGCCAGGTGAACGGCATCTCACACCACCCGTCCGGTGCGCGCGACGGTCAGCACGGCGCCCACGGCGAGCAGTGCGAGCGCGAGCCCGATGAAGGCGCCGGCGAGCGGCAGCTGCCGGTTCTGGACCGTGATCCGCAGGTCGATGCTCTTCGCGATGTCACCGAGCTGCGCCGCGTCGGACGCCGGGTGGTAGACGCCGCCCGTCGTCTGCGAGATGGCCTTGAGCGTGTCCTCGTCGAGGGCCGTGCGCAGCCGGAATCCGTCACTCTCCACCGTCGTCCCGGCCGTCGTCCCGACACCGACGGTGTCGATGTGCACGCCGGACTTCTCGGCCAGCTGCGCGGCCGTGCCCGCGTCGACGCCCTCGCCCAGGTCCTGCCCGTCCGAGAACATCACGACCGTCGCGTTGCCCCACCAGCCGAGATCCGGCAGCTGCCCGTCCCGCCCGATCGAGATCGCCTTGCCGGTGATGGTCGACAGCGAGCCGATGATCGCCGATCCGAGCGAGGTGCCGCCCGCGATGGCGAGCTGGTCGATCGCCCGCTCGGCCACGGTGTGGTCCTGGTTCGGCTTCGCGGTGACGAGCGCGCCCTCCTGGAAGGCGACGACGCCGATGTCGACGGTCGAGGGCTGCGCGGCGATGAACTGCCGCGCCGCCTTCTGCGCCGCGGCGAGACGGGACGGCTTCACATCGTCGGCGCTCATCGACTGCGAGACGTCCATCGTGAGCACGACAGTGCCCGAGGCGCGCGGCACGGGCACGGATGCCGCGGGCCCCGCGACCGCGACCGCGAGCACCGCCACCCCGGCGATCGTGAACCACACGCCCGCCTGCCTGGCCACGCGTCGCGTGCCCGCCGTGCCGGCGCCGAGCCGTGCCAGCGCGGCGGCGCGGCGGCGGGCCAGCACCGCGGCGCCCACGACGAGCACCGCGACGACCAGCAGGCCGAGCACGAGCAGCAGAGGGGAGCTCAGCGTCATGCGCGCCTCGCCCTCGTCGCCGCCACGACATCCACGAGCGAGCGCGCGAGCTCGCGCTCCGTCGCGATGCGGTGCACGGGGACGCCCGCGCGGCGCATGCCGGCCGCCAGGGCGGAGTCGCGCTCGTCGACGCCCGCGCGGTACCGGGTCTGGAACAGCGGATCGCTCGAGTCGACGATGAGCTGCTCGCCCGTCTCGGCGTCCTCCACCACGATGAGGCCGAGCTCGGGCAGGGTGTCGTCCGCGGCATCCGTCACCCGCAGGACGACCACCTCGTGGCGCTGAGCGATCCGCCGCAGCGGCTTCTCCCACTCGCCCGTCCCGATGAAGTCGGAGACGACAAGGACCAGCGCGCGCCGGCGCGCCAGGTTCGCCACCGCGCCGAGCATCGCGGCGAGATCGGTCGTGCCGCCGGGGCGCGCCTCCGCGGTGCGCGCCAGCTCGCCGCCGATGCGCAGAGCCTGCGCGCGGCCCGTGGCCGGCGGGACGATGCGCGTCGCACCCTCGTCGTAGAGGATCGCGCCGACCTTGTTGCCGCCGCGCCCGAACAGGCGCGTGAGCACGAGGGCGAGCTCGGCGAGCACGTCGTGCTTGCCACGGCCGGGACGCCCCACGGCCATCGAGGCGGAGCGGTCGAGCACGAGCCACACCGTCAGCTCGCGGTCCTCGTTGAACACGCGGACGTGCGGCTCGCCGAGCCGCGCCGTGACGTTCCAGTCGATGTGCCGCGCGTCATCGCCCTCGACGTAGGCGCGCAGCCCGGCGAAGTCGATGCCCGTGCCTCGGTTGACCGTGCGGTAGCCGCCGGGCATCCGCCCCTCGAGTCGGCGGACGACCCGCCACTCCAGGCGCAGCAGCAGCCGCTCGGTCCCGCTCGGCGTCGGCGTCATCGGCTCTGCAGCACGACTTCGGGGGCCGGCACGGACTGGAGCACGCGGGTGACGATCGTGTCCGCATCGACGTCGTCGGCGAGCGCCTCGTAGCTGAGCACAACGCGGTGCCGCAGCACGTCGAGGGCGAGCTCGGCCAGGTCGTGCGGCAGCACGTACTCCCGCCCGCGCAGGAAGGCGAGGGCGCGGCCGCCGATGACCAGCGCGATGGAGGCGCGCGGGCTCGCACCGTAGGAGATGTACCGCTCCAGCTCACCGAGCCCGACGAGGCCGGGGGAGCGGGTGGCGGCGACGAGCCGTACGGCGTAGTCGGTGATCGCCGGGTCGACGTAGACGCGGGACGCCTCCTCGCGCATCGCGACGAGCTGCTCCGGCGTCAGCATCCGCTGGATCGTGGCCGCCGGCCGCAGCGCCCGCTCGACGATCGCGTGCTCCTCCGGCAGCGTCGGATAGTCGACGATGACCTTCATCATGAAGCGGTCGACCTGGGCCTCCGGCAGCGGGTAGGTTCCCTCCGACTCGATGGGGTTCTCGGTGGCCATGACGAGGAACGGCGTGGGGACCGGGAACGTCTCGCGGCCGATCGTCACCTGGTGCTCCTGCATGACCTCCAGCAGCGCGCTCTGCACCTTCGCGGGCGCGCGGTTGATCTCGTCGGCGAGCAGCAGGTTCGCGAAGACGGGGCCCAGGTTGGTCTGGAACTCGCCCGTGTGCTGGTGGTAGACGCGGGTGCCGACGAGATCGGCCGGCACCAGGTCCGGCGTGAACTGGATGCGCTGGAACTGCCCGCCGATCGCCTGCGCGAGCGACTTCACAGCGAGCGTCTTCGCGAGCCCCGGCACGCCCTCGACGAGCAGGTGGCCGTCGGCGAGCAGGGCGATCGCCATCCGTTCGAGCAGCAGATCCTGCCCGACGATGGTGCGCTTGACCTCGAAGAGCACGTGCTCCAGGGGATTCTTCGTGTCCGTCATGGGATTCCTTCGATTCCTTCCGGGGGTCCGGGCTCAGATCTGCGGTCCGCGGGTGTCGCCCGAGCCGCCGCCGCCGAGCGCGGCGCCGATCGGAACCGCGAAGCCCACGCCCGCCCAGGCGTCATCGCGGCCCGGGTCGGCGATCGAGACGACGATGCCGATCACGTCGCCCGTCTGGTCGAGGAGCGGGCCGCCGGAGCTGCCCGGGTTCACCGAGGCGTCGAACTGGATCAGCCCCGAGAACGTGCCCTGATCGGTGTCCGCCCGCCGGTCCACGCCGGAGACCACACCGGAGGAGACGCTGTACGTGAGCCCCAGCGGGTTGCCGATCGCGATGACGGGCGTGCCGATCGCGGCATCCCCGCCGATCGTGGCGGGCACGAGCAGCTCGGGCAGCTTGTCCGGGGTGAGCGTCGCGATGTCCTGGCTCGGGTCGGCCGAGGCGACGGATGCCTGCGCCGTGGTGCCGTCGGAGAAGGTCACGGTGATCTGGCCGCCACCGCCGGAGATCACATGGTCCGCCGTCAGGATCGTGCCGTCGTCCGCCGCGATCACGCCGGCGCCGAGTTTACCGGAGGCCGTCTGCACGATCACGACGGAGGGCCCGGTCTGCGTGAACACCTGTGCGACCGTCGGCGGGCCCGTCGGCGTCGGTGTGGGGGTCGCCGTCGGCGTCTCGGCCGCCGTGGCGACGCCGCCGAGCCGGTAGGCCAGCAGGCCGATGACGAGCGCGAGCACCACGACCACCGCCCCTGCCGTGACGAGCACGACACGAGGGCTCGGCGTCCGGAGGCCCGTCATGCTTTTCACGCTAGGCACCAGTTACTTGGAATGGGGTAAATAAAGTCGGAACAGCCTTTCGCCGCGCGACTCGGTAGCGTGACGCGGGAGGGCGGAAGGAGCGCACGGATGCCGGCACGAGACGGGTGGGACCCGAGACGACTGCCCGATCAGAGCGGAAAGGTCGTGCTCGTCACGGGCGGCAACCGCGGCATCGGCTACTTCGCGGCTGAGCAGCTCGCCGCCGCGGGGGCGCGCGTGGTGATCGCCTCCCGCTCGGAGGAGAAGGCGCGGCGCGCGATCGCGGCCGTGCGGGCGCGCATCGACGGGGCCGAGCTGGACTTCCTCTCGCTGGATCTGGCGTCGCAGGCATCCGTACGCGCCGCCGGCGCCCGCATCGCCGACTGGGAGCAGCTCGACGGCGTCGCCGCGAACGGCTCCGTGACGTGGGGGCCGCCGCGGCGCGAGGTCACGGCGGAGGGCTTCGAGCTCACCTTCGCGACCAACCATCTCGGCCACTTCCTGCTCGCGGCGACCGCCTGGCCCGCCCTGGCCCGCACGCCGGGCAGCCGCTGGGTCGCGATGACGAGCATGTCGACGCTCTTCGCCCCCGCGCGGACCGACGACCTCAACGGCGAGCGCCGCTACGCCGGCTTCCGCGCCTACGCCGTCTCGAAGCACGCGATGCAGGGCTTCGCGTGGGAGCTCGACCGCCGCCTGCGTGCGGCGGGCTCCTCGTCGATCGGGCTGGCGGCGCACCCCGGCTACGCGGCCGACGGGCTCACTGCGGCGCGCGCCGGCATCGTGCCGCCGCATCCGCCCGCTTACGAGCGCGCCCTCGCCTTCGCCGCGCAGGGCAAGAACCATGCCGCCGCGCCGCTCGTGCGGGCGCTCACCGACCCCGCGGCGCTCGGCGGCGAGCTGTACGGGCCCGCCGCGCTCCTGAAGGGGGCGCCGGTGCCGTCGTGGCCGCGCGCGGGGAGCGCCCTGCCCGCCTACGGCCGGGAGCTGTGGCGGCTCTCCGAGGAGTGGACCGGGGTCGAGTTCCGGGTGTGAGGCATCGCTCCGCCGCGGCGGACGTGTCGCTACGGCCGGGCCGATTCGGCGGAGACGGGTCGATCGCGCGGAGCACCCGGCCGCTCCGATCCGCGGAATCGACCCGTCTCCGCCGCGCGGGCCGCCTGCGGGCTACGCCTTCGGCCGCGGCGTGGACTGGAAGTGCACGAGCCGCCACGCCTCGCCCGAACGCCGCCAGATCGCGGTGGTCACGTTGTCGAGGTGCTTCTGCGTGCCGTCGACCAGGACGTCGCAGACCATCCCGCCGTAGACGAACAGCAGTCCGCCCGCGTCGAGCACCCGGTCGATCGGATGCTCGACGGGGCCGTAGCGGTAGAAGCCGCTCTCGAGCTGGGCGAGGTAGCTCGCCTTCGTGTCGACGCTCGACGAGGAGTGGATGTAGCTGAGCTCCTCGTCGAGATGGGCGCCGAACGCCGCATAGTCGCCGGCGGCGAGCGCGTCGTAGCGCGCGGACTCGAGGGCGGCGGCGAGGGCGTCGGGGGAGGAATCCGTCATGCCTCGATTATGCCGAGGCGGTCGGCTCCGCGACCGCCGCGACCGCCGCGAGGATCGCGTCGATCGTCGCCTGGGGCTGCGACACCATCGAGACGTGCGAGCCGTCCACCTCGGTGATCGTCGCGCCCGCGTGCTCGGCCATGCTGCGCTGGACGGCGGGCGGGATGACCCGGTCGGACGTTCCGACGACAGCCCAGCTCGGCAGCGACTTCCACGCCGGCGGGCCGGACGGCGTTGTGTTGGCCTGCAGCGTGATGGGCCGCTGCCCAGCCGCGATGAGCCACCGCTCGTCCTCCGGCAGGTCCTGGGCGAAGGCGGTGTGCACGGTGTCCGGCTTGAGGAAGGCCTCGGCGTCGCCCTCCGGCGCGCCCGGGTAGCCGACCAGGTCGAACACCGCCGTGGGGTCGGGGATGTCGAAGGCCGAGCCCGATCCGCCGAGCAGCTGGAACACGAACTGGCCCTCGTCCGGCATAAACGCGTCGACGTACACGAGCGCGCGCACGTCGCCGCCGCCGAGCCCGGCGTTGGTGATCACGAAGCCGCCGTAGGAGTGGCCGACGAGCACCACGGGTCCGCTCGTCTGCTGCGTGAGGAACGAGGCGATGTAGTCGGCGTCCTGCTGGACGCCGCGGAGCAGGTTCGGCGGTGCGAGCACCGTGAAGCCCTGGCTCTGCAGGGCACCGGCGACGGCGTTCCAGCTGGACGCATCGGCCCAGGCGCCGTGGACGAGGACGATCGTGGGATTCGGCATACGCGGAAGCTACCCCGCGACAGCAGGGGCCGCCACCGGTTTCGGATGAACGTGCCTACTCTGGATCATGGCCGTATCGAACGGGACAGTGGTCTCCCTGGTGGGCACGGGCTCGGAGGGACTCCTCGCCGAGCTCGGCGGCCTGCGCAACGTCGACGCCTTTCGCGCGGTCGACGCCGACGACACCGAGGTCGCCCAGCGCATCCTGCGCTCGCACGCCTCCTACGTCGTGAGCGACGCCGATCCGCTCGCGCACGTCGCCGCCGCCTGGGTCGAGTTCTACGACGATCGCGTCACCCTCGACACACTGCGCGTCGAGGCCGAGGCAGCGGCGGACGCACTGCGCGCCGGTCGCGCGCAGCTGCCCGACTACTACCTCGTGCTCGACCCCGAGTCGGTGGAGGGCACGTGGCGGCACTGGTGGTTCGGCGCGCTGTCGAGCAAGGCGCCGACACGGGTGCTGCCCATCTCGGCCTCGTCGGGGGAGGTGCGCCGGCAGCTGCGGCGCCTGCCCACCGGCCGGCCGTGGCCCGCCGAGTTCGCGACGTGGCTCACCCGCCTGCCGTTCGAGGTGCCAGATCGGATCGCGCTCGACTGAGGCGGCGGGCCCTCGCCGGCGCACCCCGTGCACGGCCTAGGCTGATGTCGTGACCAGCGGTCGTGCGATCGTCGTCGGCTCGGGGCCCAACGGGCTGGCCGGGGCGGTCACGCTCGCCCGCGCGGGGCTCGCGGTCACGGTGCTGGAGCGCGCGGACCACCTCGGCGGCGGCACGGCCACCCGTGAGCTGACCCTGCCCGGCTTCCGGCATGACGTCTGCTCGGCGGTGCACCCGATGGCCGCGGAGTCCGCGTTCTTCCGCGCCTTCGGGCTCGCGGAGCGCATCGAGCTGCTGACGCCGGAGATCTCCTACGCGCACGCCCTCGCGCCGGGGCGCGGCGTCCTGGCGTGGCGCGATCTCGAGCGCACGGCGCAGGGGCTGGGGGCGGATGCCTCCACCTGGCGGCGCCTGCTGTGGCCGCTCGCGGCGGACATCCGGCACATCGTCGACGCGGCCGTCGGCGGCACCTTCCTGCCGCCCGCACACCCCGCGGCCGCCCTGCGCCTCGGGCTGCGGGCGCTCGAGCAGGGCGGCGGCTCCTGGGACGGTGCGTTCCGGGGGGATGCCGCGCCGGCGCTGCTCACGGGCGTGTTCGCCCACGCCAACCGGCGCCTCCCCGCCGTGGGGGCGGCCGCCCCCGGCCTTGTCCTCGCCGCGCTCGCGCACGCCGCCGGCTGGCCTCTCCCACGCGGCGGCAGCGGGGCGATCGCGCAGGCGCTCGCCGCGGATCTCGTGGCGCACGGCGGGCGCATCGAGACGGGCGTCGAGGTGACGGTCCTCGATGAGGTGGCCGACGCGGACGTCGTGCTCCTCGACGTCACACCGCGCGCCTTCGCCCGGATCGCGGGGGAGCGGCTGCCGGGGTCCTTTCGTCGGCGGCTCGGCCGGTTCCGCTACGGCTCCGGGGTCGCGAAGGTGGACTTCGCCCTGAGCGAGGCGGTGCCGTGGGCAGCACCGGAGCTGCGCGAGGCCGTCACGCTGCACCTCGGCGGCACCCGGGCGGACATCGCCCGCGCCGAGGCGGAGGTCGCGGCGGGCAGGCATCCCCCGCACCCTTATGTGCTCGTCAGCCAGCCCTCCGTGATCGACGACACCCGCGCGCCGGCCGGGCGGCACGTGCTGTGGGCGTACACGCACGTTCCGGCCGGCAGCACGGTCGACCGAGCGGACGCCGTGACGGCGGAGATCGAGCGCCTCGCCCCCGGCTTCCGCGACACGGTGCTCGCCGTCTCCTCCCGCACCGCCGCCCGGCTCGAGCGCGAGAACCCCAACTACGTGGGCGGCGACATCGCAGCAGGCGCCACCTCGGCCACGCAGCTGCTGGCCCGCCCGCGCCTGTCGGGCACGCCGTGGCGCACCCCCCTTCCCGGCGTCTACCTCTGCGGCGCATCGACCGCCCCCGGGCCCGGTGTTCACGGGCAGTCCGGCTGGCTCGCGGCCCGCGCGGCGCTCGCCGAGCTGCACCTGCCGGAGCCCGTGCTGTCGGGGTCGGCGCCCTCGGCGGACGACGTGGCGAGCACCCCCGCGGATACGCTGTTCGGGTGACGTCGCCCCTCCCCGCCCCCGCCGCCGTCCCGCCCCGCGCACAGGCCCTGCTGGACGAGATGAGGACCCGCGTCGTCGTCGCCGACGGCGCAATGGGCACCATGATCCAGGCCCACGAGCCGAGCCTCGACGACTATCGGCAGCTCGAGGGCTGCAACGAGATCCTCAACGTGTCCCGCCCCGACGTCATCGGCGCGATCCACGACGCGTACTACGAGGTCGGCGTCGACGCGGTGGAGACGAACACCTTCGGCGCGAACTGGTCGAACCTCTCCGACTACGGCATCGACGACCGCATCGAGGAGCTCGCCGCGGCCGGGGCGCGCATCGCCCGCGAACGCGCGGAGGCGTGGGAGTCCCGCGACGGCCGGCTGCGCTGGGTGCTCGGCTCGATGGGCCCCGGCACCAAGCTGCCGAGCCTCGGCCACACGACGTACGCGCACCTGCGCGACACCTTCCGGCAGCAGGCCGCGGGGCTCATCGCGGGCGGCGCCGACGCCTTCCTCATCGAGACCTCGCAGGACCTGCTCCAGACCAAGGCGGCCGTGAACGGCTGCAAGGCCGCGAACGCCTCCGCAGGCATCCGGCTGCCCGTCTTCGTGGAGATCACGGTCGAGACCACCGGCACCATGCTGATGGGCTCGGAGGTGGGGGCCGCACTGACCGCGATCGAGCCGCTCGGCGTCGACGCCATCGGCTTGAACTGCGCGACCGGCCCCGACCTGATGAGCGAGCACCTGCGCTACCTCTCGAAGCACTCGAAGGTGCCTGTCATCTGCATGCCCAATGCCGGGCTGCCCGTGCTCGGCGCGAACGGCGCCGAGTATCCGCTGCAGCCGGCCGAGCTCGCGACGGCGCACGAGCAGTTCGTGCGCGAGTTCGGGCTGGGGCTGGTGGGCGGATGCTGCGGCACCACGCCCGCGCACCTCAGCGCCGTCGTCGAGCGACTGGGCCGCACCCCGGCCGTGACGCGGGAGGTCGAAGACGACCCGGGTGTCGCGAGCCTCTACCAGCACGTCCCCTTCGAGCAGGACGCCTCGTACCTCGCCATCGGCGAGCGCACCAACGCCAACGGCTCGAAGGCCTTCCGCGAGGCGATGCTCGAGGAGCGCTGGGACGACTGCGTCGAGATCGCCCGTCGGCAGATCCGTGCGGGCGCGCACTTGCTGGACGTGTGCATCGACTACGTCGGCCGTGACGGCGTCGCCGATGTGCGCGAGGTCGTCTCGCGGCTCGCGAGCGCCTCGACCCTGCCGCTCGTCGTCGACTCCACCGAGCCCGCCGTGCTGCAGGCCGGGCTCGAGCTCATCGGCGGGCGCCCGGTCATCAACTCCGTGAACTTCGAGGACGGCGACGGGCCCGAGTCGCGCTTCGGGCGGATCATGCCGCTCGTGAAGGAGCACGGCGCCGCCGTCGTCGCCTTGACGATCGACGAGCAGGGCCAGGCGCGCACGTCCGACGGCAAGCTGGCCATCGCGACCCGCCTCGTCGAGGCGCTCACGGGCGAATGGGGCCTCGACGTCGAGGACATCATCGTCGACTGCCTGACCTTCCCGATCGCGACGGGTCAGGAGGAGACGCGCCGGGACGCGATCGAGACGCTCTCCGCCATCCAGCGGCTCACGGAGAAGTATCCGGGCATCCACACGACCCTCGGCGTCTCCAACGTCTCCTTCGGCCTGAACCCCGCCGCGCGCCAGGTGCTCAACTCGGTGTTCCTGCACGAGGCGGTGAACGCAGGACTCGACTCGGCGATCATCGACGCCGCGAAGATCGTGCCGCTGGCCTCGTTGCCCGAGGAGCAGCGCCAGGTCGCCCTCGACCTCGTCTGGGACCGGCGCGCCTACGCGGCCGACGGCACGCTCAGCTACGACCCCCTCGCGCGCATGCTCGAGATCTTCGCCGGCGTCGACACCAAGGCGCTGCGCGACCAGCGCGCCGCCGAGCTCGCCGCGCTGCCCGTCGGCGAGCGTCTGGAGCGGCGCATCATCGACGGCGAGGCGAAGGGCCTGGAGGACGACCTCGACCAGGCGATGGCCGAGGGCACCAGCGCGCTCGACATCATCAACGTGCATCTCCTGGAGGGCATGAAGATCGTCGGCGAGCGCTTCGGGGCCGGAGAGATGCAGCTGCCGTTCGTGCTGCAGTCCGCCGAGGTGATGAAGACGGCGGTCGCATTCCTCGAGCCGCATATGGACAAGACGGATGCCGCGGCCGGCAAGGGACGCATCGTGCTCGCCACCGTCCGCGGCGACGTGCACGACATCGGCAAGAACCTGGTCGACATCATCCTGAGCAACAACGGCTACGAGGTGGTCAACCTCGGTATCAAGCAGCCGATCCTCGACATCATCGACGCCGCCGAGCGGCACCACGCCGACGTCATCGGCATGAGCGGCTTGCTCGTGAAGTCGACGGTCGTGATGAAGGAGAACCTGCTGGAGCTGAACCAGCGCGGGCTGGCCGGCCGCTGGCCGGTGCTGCTCGGCGGCGCGGCCCTCACCCGCGCCTATGTCGAGGACGACCTCGCGTCCCTGTTCGACGGCGAAGTGCGCTACGCCCGGGACGCCTTCGAGGGACTCGCCCTCATGGAGCCGCTCGTCAGGATCGCCCGCGGCGCCGACCCGGAGACGGTCGGCCTGCCGCCGCTCAAGAAGCGCATCCACCGGGAGGGCCCCCAGCTGACCCTGACCGAGCCCGAGGCGATGCCGGCGCGTTCGGACGTGGCGGCCGACAACCCCGTCCCCGCGCCGCCGTTCTGGGGCACACGCATCGTGCGTGGCATCCCGCTCGCTGACTTCGCGGCGTTCCTCGACGAGCGCGCGACCTTCATGGGGCAGTGGGGCCTCAAGCCGGGCCGGGGCGAGGGCGGGCAGAGCTACGAGCGGCTGGTGGCGACCGAGGGCCGGCCGCGGCTGAGGTACTGGCTCGACCGCATCCTCGCCGAGGGGCTGATGGAGGCATCCGTCGCCTACGGCTACTTCCCCGTGGTCTCCGAGGGCGACGACATCGTGGTGCTGCACCACGGCGACGACGAGGGCGGTGTGCTCGGCGCGCCAGGGCTGCTGGCCCCGGACGGCGGTTCGGCCCCGGGCGTTCCGGGGGCACTCGGCACCGAGCGGCTGCGCTTCCACTTCCCGCGGCAGCGCCGCGACCGCCACCTGTGCCTCGCGGACTTCGTGCGCCCGCGCGCCTCGGGTCAGGTCGACGTGATGCCCGTGCAGCTCGTCACCGCCGGGCAGTCGGTGAGCGAGGCGACCGCGAAGATCTTCGCCGCGAACCGCTACCGCGACTACCTGGAGCTCAACGGCCTGGCGATGCAGCTCACCGAGGCGCTCGCGGAGTTCTGGCATGCGCGCATCCGCCGTGAGCTCGGCTTCGCGGACGAGGACCCGAAGGCGACTGAGGGGCTGTTCAAGCTCGAGTACCGCGGCGCGCGCTTCTCGCTCGGCTACCCGGCGTGCCCGGACATGACGGACCGCGGCAAGGTCGTCGAGCTGCTGCGGCCCGAGCGGATCGGCGTCGAGCTGTCCGAGGAGCTGCAGCTGCACCCGGAGCAGTCGACGGACGCCTTCGTGTTCCACCACCCCGAGTCCACGTACTTCAGCGTGTGATTTCCTGTCGTTCCGGTCCGCGCCCGGCACGAGTCGTCGCGCGCTGCGGAGGGCACGTGGCTGCTTCGCGTCGTCTTCAGAGCTTCGCGCGGCGGAGGGCGGCGAGCACGGGCCGGCCGACCAGCGCGATGCCGACGACCGTCGTGATCGCGCGCACGGTGTCCCAGGTGAGCGTCGAGGTCGCGAGCGAGTAGAGCGCGAAGGCCTTCAGGTTGTGGGCGAGCGAGGCATCCGCCGCGTAGGAGATGCTGGTGCCCGAGCCGATCGCGAACGGCCAGAACCAGAGGTTGAGGGCGGCGCCCACGAGCCAGGAGACGATCGCGCCGTAGCCGGCGAGCAGGATGAGCTCACCGAGCCTCGAACGGATGCCGGGCAGCAGGCCGGCGCCTGCGGCGACCCAGGCGCACGCGAAGACCTGGAACGGCAGCCACGGCCCGATGCCGCCGGAGATCACCGCGGAGACGGTCATCACGACGGCGCCGAGCAGGAAGCCGAAGCGTGCGCCGAAGGCCCGCCCGGCGAGGGTCAGCACGATGAAGACGGGCTCGATGCCGCCGACGGTGTCCCCGGCGACGCGCGTGACAGCACCGATCGCGCCCAGCACGCCCAGCAGCGCGACGGCCTTCGCGCTCGCGACCTGGGCGTCGAGCACCATGGCGAGCGCGGCGACGAGCGCGGGCACGAGCGCGAACGCGAGGTAGGGCACGGCCTTCTGCGCGTCGGCGGGCAGCGCGGGCGCGAAGAACGGCCAGGCGAAGCCGGCGGCCGCGAGCAGGCTGCCCGCGACGAGCGCGAGGCCGCGCCAGTCGAGGCGGATGCGGCTCCTCGCGGCGGACTCGAACGACGGAGGGCGCAGCTCCGTCATGCGGGCACCTCCTCCGGAGCGACGAGCCGCCCGGACTCGAGCCGCAGTGTGCGGTGGGCGAGCGCAGCCGCGAAGTCGCGCTCATGGGTCGCGAAGAGCACGGCCGCCCCGGTGGCCGCAGCACGCCGTAGCGCGGCGGCGACCTCGCCGCGGGCCCGGGCGTCGAGGCCGCGCACGGGCTCGTCGACGAGCAGCACGGCGGGCTCGGCGGCGAGCTGCAGCGCGATGGCGAGGCAGATCCGCTGGCCGCCGGAGAGGTCGCGCGGATGCGTGCCGCCGAGCACCGCCGGCTCGACACCGAGCAGCGCGCCCAGCCGCCCGGAGGTCGGGAGGGACGGATGCCAGCGCCGATCGGCGCGGCGGCACTCGGCCGCGACCGAGTCGGTCACGAAGAGCTCCTCGACGAGCTCGGGGACGAGGGCCACCGCCGCGTGCCGGGCGCGCGGCGCGAGCCCCCGGGCGTCCTGGCCGCGCACGAGCACACGACCGGCGGCCTCGGGCACCGCGAACGCGGCGAGCAGCGAGGACTTCCCCGCCCCGTTCGGGCCCGTGAGCGCGACCAGCTCGCCGGCCGCGAGCTCGAGGGAGACGGCGTCGACCGCGAGTCGCCCGCCGCGCCGCACGCTCACCCCGCGGAGTTCGGCGATGACGTCTCCGCGGGACTTGCGCGAGGGAACCGTTTTCGAATCCCAGGGAACCATTGTTTCCGTGGCTCCCCGGGACGGGACCGGCCGCCCCGACGCGGGAGCCGGGAAGCATTGGTTCCCTGGGGCTGAGAAAAGGTTCCCTGATGCAAATGCCGCGGCGGAGGCATCCGTCTCGCGCAGCTCGCCGCCCGCGATCGCGAGCCAGCCGTCCGCGACGTCGCGGAACCATGCGGCCCGATGCTCGGCGACCACGACGCAGACGCCCGCCCGGTGCGCGAGCGCGTCGAGGGCGGCGACGACGCGCGGCCGGGCGTGCTCGTCGAGCTCGGCGAGCGGCTCGTCCACCAGCAGCAGCGCCGGGTTTTCGATCACGGCCGCGCCGAGCGCCGTCAGCACGGCCTCGCCCGCCGAGAGCGCGCCGACGGGGCGGTCGAGCAGCGACGCGATCCCGAGCTGTTCGGCGAGTTCGCGCACCCGCGCGGCGACGATGACGGGCGCCACGCCGCGCAGCGCGAGGGCGAGACCGAGCTCCTCGGCGACCGTCTCCCCGGCGAAGGCGGCGCGCACCTGCTGCGCGACCGCCCCGACGAACCCGGAGGTCTCCCGCGGCGGCACGCGCGCCCGGTCGACTTCGCCGACCAGGAGCGATCCGGTCTGCCTGCCGCCGTCGACGTGCTGGAAGAGGCCGGAGAGCGCGCCGAGCACACTCGACTTGCCGGCGCCGGTCGGCCCGGTCAGCACCGTGAGCGTGCCGGGGGAGAGGGCGAGTGACGGGATCTCCAGGCGCCAGCCCGGGCGCTCGAGTGCGGCATCCCGCGCCCGCACGGGTGCCTCGCACACGCCGTCGACCCGGCGCTCGGCCGCGAAGCCGCGCAGTTCGAGCGAGGCGGCGAGCGCGACGGCCCGCTCGATCGTGCCCTCGAGCACGGGGACGAGCGTGCTCGGCCCCGGCCGTTCGCCGCGCAGCCGGGCGGCACGGGCGGCACGTCCCACGGCCGCTCCCAGCGCGGGGAACGTCTGCCCGGCGATCACGAGGGCGCGCGCGAGCGAGCGCACGGGTCCGCGGCGGGCTGAGGCCGCAACGATCGGGCGCACATCGACGACCGCGTTGAGCACGCCGAAGAAGAGGATGACGGCGACGAAGGGCAGGGCCGAGCGCAGCGCGCTCAACAGGCCGCCGCTCGTGACCGGTCCGAGCAGCTCCACGCCGCTGAACGGGGCGGGCAGCAGCACGAGCGGCAGATCGAGCAGACGGATGCCCGAGCCGGATGCTCCGGCGAAGAGTGCCCGGTACACCACGCGCGCGGCCACGAACACGGCCGCGAAGATCGCGGCCTGCCGCAGCGGGGCGGGGCGGAAGCGCACCGCGGAGCCTAGCCCTGCGGCGCGGCGGTGTCCGTGCCGGTGGTGAACTTCAGCCCGAGGGTCTGGCCCGGCTTCAGCTGCTCCGCGGCCACGCCGTTCTGTGCGTAGCCCCACTGGCCCGCGGCAGAGTCGCGCACCCACATCGACCAGTAGGCGAAGGCGGCCGGCATGCTCTGGCACTGTTCGGTGTACGGCGCGTGGCCGGGCACCTCGATCGGCGTCGACGCCGAGGGCCGGCCGTTGACGCGGCAGACGACCTGATCGCCGTACTTCGTCGTGCCCGCGGTCGTGATTCCGAGGTCCTTCAGCACGGACGCCGCGGTCGCCGTGCTCGTCACCGGATCGCAGGCGTCGACGTCATCGCCGCCGAGCAGGCCGTACTGGACCGTGACGAACACGCCCCGACACTCGGCGGCGGTGGCCGGGGTCGGGGAGGACGAGGCGTTCGGGGTCGTTGCGGCGGCGGGGGCGCCGCCGTCTCCGCCGGCGCAGCCGGTCAGGGCCAGCGCCGCGAGGGCGGCGACGGCGAAGAGAGGCCGGATCGTGCGATGCATGAGGGCCAGGCTACCGGTGGTGCGGAGCCCGCGACGGCGCCTGCCGGCGCCTGCCGGCTCCGGCCGGGCGCGCCGTCAGCGGATCTCGTAGCTCCCCTCGAGCCGGGCGCGCCCGATCACGTGCCCGGCCATGGCCTGGACCGCCTGCGCGAGGGTGAAGGTCTCGGGCAGCTCCAGGTGCCCGTCCATGGCGAAGAGCTGGAAGACGTAGGAGTGCGGCCCGTGCGAGCGGATGGGCAGGGGGCCGGCCCAGCCGCGGCGGCCGAGGGCGCCCGTGCCGTGGGTGAGCCCGGCGATCGCGCTGGGGTGGGCGAGGCCGTTCTCGGGGATGCCGGTCAGCGCCGGGTCGATCCCGACGGTGAGCGCGTGGGTGGCGGGCTTGCCGAAGGGCACGTCCGGGTCCTCCACGATGAGCACGAGTTCGGCGGTGCCGGGCGGCGGCGGCGTCCAGCCGAGGGCGGGCGAGATGTTCTCGCCGCGCATCCGGCCCTTGTAGCGCTCCGGGATGGGGGCGCCGTGGTCGAAGGCGGGGCTCGTGAGCGCGAGGTTCTCGGGCGCCTGCAGCTCCGGACGCGCCCAGGCGAGCGTGTGGTGTCCGGCGCGGCGGCCGCGCAGCAGAACGCCGAGGGGGTTGACGGGCATGGTCGGTTCCTTACTCTCTGATGATTCTTGAGGACGGGACGCGTGCGGACGGACGTTCGGGGCGATCGGGTCTGCCGGGGCTCCGCACGGAGCGGTCCAGGACCGACAGTGCCACCGTGGCGATGCTGAGGCCGATCATGATCCATGCGATGAGGTGGACGCCGCTGTCGCTGACGCGGGTGTGGAAGACGACGCCGGTGATCGCGGAGGAGGCGATGGATCCGACGTAGCCGAAGGTGCGGAACAGGCCGGATGCGACGCCGAGCTGATCCGGTGGAGCCTGGGTGTAGAGCGCGATCTGATTGCCGCTGGATGCCGTGCCGAGGGCGATGCCGAAGGCGAGGGTGATCGCCACGATCCAGACGATGTCCGTTCCCGAGCTGAGGAACAGCGCGCCGACGGCGCCGACCAGACTGGCCAGGCCGGCGACGATGACCGGGCCGCGAACGAGGTTGCGCCGCGAGATCGGCACCACGACGACACCGGAGATCACGCTCATCGGCAGGAGCAGCAGTCCGGAGGCGAGCGCGGACATCCCCCGCCCGACCTCCAGCCATTGGGTGATGCCGTAGAGGACGACGTACACGCACACCGCGACGAGCGCGAAGCGCAGATACGTCCGCGTCAGCGCCGCGTTGCGGACGAGCATCCGCACATCGAAGAACGGATGCGCGGCGCGCAGCTCCCACAGGGTCAGGGCGACGAACAGGATGACGGAGCCGGCCAGCACGACCCAGTTCGGGTTCGGCAGGGAGAACAGGAATCCGAGCAGGGCCGTCATCGCGAGAGCGAAGCCGAGGATGCCGGTGAGGTCGATGCGGGAGAGGACCTCGCGTGCGTTCCGCGGCGCCTGCTGGGGCGGGTCGCGTGGAATCCAGATCAGCGCGGCGGCCAGCGCGATGAGGGTCACGGGGACGTTGACCAGGAAGACCCAGCGCCAGCCGGCGGTCTCGACGAGCACGCCGCCGATCGGCAGGCCCAGCGCGGCGGTCGCGATGCCCGCGATCTGCAGACCGCCGAGCACCCCGCCCGGCGGCTTCTCCAGCCCTGCGGCCCGGGCGCGCCGCTGGATGAGCATCATCGCCGAGGGGTAGGCGCAGGAGGTGCCCAGGCCGATCAGCACCCGGGCGATGAGCAGCATCGGGACGTCCCGCGCCACGCCGCCGAGGACGCCGCCGATCAGGACCAGGACGATCCCGGCGAGGAAGACGCGGCGCGCGCCGAAGACCTCCGCGACCTTGCCGGCCGTGGGCTGGGCGATGGCGCTGGCGAGGTAGAGCGCGGTCACGAGGGACGCGGTCTGGCCGATGGGAACGTGCAGACCGGTGGCGATCGGCACAAGGGCGGTGGCGATCATCGAGCTGTTGATGGGGTTCAGCGCGGAACCGATGAACAGCGGAGTGGTGAACCGCCAGGAGAAGGGGGTGCTGCCTGTGGCAGCCGCCTCCTCGGCGGCGTGAGGGGAAGTCATGGGTGCTCCGATCATGAGGAACGCGAGCGAGGGTGGTCCAACGCGGTGATTAGGTATACTAAAGGCTTACTTTTAGGTATACTAATGACTCATGGGCACAGGCGCAACACGTGAGGACTCCGACGGGCTCGGCGGTCAGGTGCGGTCGACGGTGGGGCGGCTCTACCGCCGCTTCCGTAGCGAGCGACCGGAGGGCACACTCGGCGACACGGCGCTCGACGTCCTCACCCGGCTGTACAAGAGCGGCCCGCAGACCCTGACCGGGCTGAGCGAGCACGACCACGTCGCTCCCGCCTCGATGAGCCAGAGCGTGAACCGGCTCACCTCGGCCGGTTATGCGGTCCGTACCCCCGACCCCAACGACCGCCGGAAGGTGCTGTTCAGCATCACGCCAGAGGGCGCCGAGCTCGCCATCGCCGCGCGCGCCCAGCGTCACGCCTGGCTGGACGCCCAGCTGCAGGCGCTCAGCGCAGAGGACCGCGACGCGATCGCCCGCGCCTGCGCGCTGCTCAGCACGATCGCCGACTCCTAGCCCGCGTCGAAGCGGACCGCGTCGCCGTCGATCGGCGCTCCGGCGCGGTGTGGATCTTGCCCGAACCGTGACTTGACGTGCCGTCGGGAGCAGTGCAGTGTTGCCAACGGATCAACGGGGATCCGGGGGATTGCGCGAATCCCGACGCCTCGAAAGCAACGACCACGACGAGGTGGTCGCGGCCCCTGCCGGGGCTATCAGGTGCCGGTCTGCGTGCACGTCTTCGGAGTCGGGTGGGGCTTCGAAGACGCTCGCATCCGCACGACGCCCGCGAGCCGCGTGCTCCCGACGCCCGCGTGTCCTCCCCGGACGGCGCCTCCCCGCGCCTCCTGCGGCCTTGCCACGCTCGCGTGCAGAATGCAAGCCACTTCCTCGAGCGCGGAGTGATGACTAGCTTCCTTTGTGCACAGATGGGCGCAGAAGGCGTGTGGAAGGGGAAAGGGGAGAGCGGATGACAGCGACGTCGAGCTCGAGCGCAGGGGGGACCGTCCGGAGTCTGGTTCCGGCTCGGATGGACCGGCTGCCCTGGACGAGGTTCCACTGGTCCGTGGTCTTCGGCCTCGGCATCTCCTGGGTGCTCGACGGGCTCGAGATCCAGATCGTCGCCTCGAACGGCTACGCGCAGACGCTGAACCTGACGAGCGCCGAAGTCGGTGTGGTCGGCACCGTCTACCTCGTCGGCGAGGTCTGCGGCGCCCTCTACTTCGGCTGGCTCTCCGATCGCCTCGGCCGTAAACGGCTCTTCATCCTGACCCTCGCGATCTACCTCGTCGGCAGCGGGATCGCGGGCTTCTCCTTCTCGTACTGGTTCCTGCTGCTCTTCCGCTTCGTCGCCGGCGCGGGCATCGGCGGCGAGTATGCGGCGATCAACTCGGCCATCGATGAGCTCATCCCCTCGCACTACCGCGGGCACGTGGACATCGCGATCAACGGCACGTACTGGGGCGGGGCGGCGCTCGGAGCGGCGGCGAGCCTGCCGCTCTACAACGCTGACGTCATCGACCAGAACTGGGGCTGGCGCATCGGATTCTGGATCGGCCCCGTGATCGGCCTGTTCATCATCTACCTGCGCCGGCACATCCCGGAGAGTCCGCGCTGGCTCGTCACCCACGGGCATGCGGCGGATGCCGATGGCACGGTCGACGAGATCGAACGGCGCGTCGAGTCCCAGGGCGGGCAGCTCCGGCCCGTCTCGGACGACGAGGCGATCGAGCTGCGTCCCATCGAGCACGTGCCGTTCCGCGTCATCGCCCGGGTGCTCTTCACGAAGTATCCGAAGCGCACCCTCACCGGCGCCGCCATGATGATCACGCAGTCGTTCCTCTACAACGCGATCTTCTTCAGCTACGCGCTCGTGCTGCAGAACTTCTACGACATCCCACGCGATCAGACCGGTTATTTCTTCTTCCCCTTCGCCGTCGGCAACCTGGTCGGCCCGCTCGTGCTCGGCCGGCTCTTCGACACCGTCGGGCGGCGCAAGATGATCTTCGGGACCTACGTGCTCTCCGGGCTCGTGCTCACCGCCTCGGCGATCCTCTTCCAGGCGGGAACGCTCGACGCGGTCACGCAGACGGTCTTCTGGTGCGTGGCGTTCTTCTTCGCCTCCGCCGGGGCATCCAGCGCCTACCTGACCGTGAGCGAGACCTTCCCGCTCGAGCTGCGCAGCCAGGCGATCTCGTACTTCTTCGCCCTGGCGCAGATCTTCGGCGCGGTCGCGCCGAGCGTGTTCGGCGCGCTCGTCGGGGACGGCTCGCAGCGAGGGCCGCTCACGATCGGCTACTTCGTGGGCGCGGGCGTCATGATCCTGGGCGGCATCATCGCGATCGTCTTCGGCACGGACGCCGAGCGCAAATCCCTCGAGGCGGTGTCCGAGCCGATCTCGCTGGCGCACGAGCCCTCGCGACGATGACGGCGGTCAGCGGGAGAATGGACGGGTGAAGAAACTCACCCTTCCCCAGACCGATCTCACGACCTCGAACATCATCCTCGGGCTCATGCGCATCGCCGACCTCGACGACGAGGCGATCCGCACCCTGTACCGCACCGCGCGCGAGGAGGGCATCGACTTCTTCGACCATGCGGATGTCTACGGCGGCGCCCCGCACGTGTGCGAGCAGCGCTTCGGCGACGCGCTGCAGCTCTCCTCCTCCGAGCGCGAGCGGATCGTGATCCAGACCAAGACCGGCATCCGCCCGGGCTCCTTCGACTTCTCGAAGGAGCACATCCTCGAGTCGGTCGAGGGCTCGCTGAAGGCGCTGCGCACGGACTACATCGACGTGCTGCTGCTGCACCGTCCCGACACCCTCGTGGAGCCGGAGGAGGTCGCCTCGGCCTTCGACGAGCTCTTCCAAGCCGGCAAAGTGCGCAACTTCGGCGTCTCGAACCAGCGCCCCGGCCAGATCGAGCTGCTGAAGAAGTACGTGAAGCAGCCGCTCGCCTTCAACCAGGTGCAGCTGTCGATCACCCACGCGCCGCTGTTCGCCTCGGGCATCGCCGCGAACATGGCGGGGCTCGACCAGTCGATCGATCGTGACAACGGGCTGCTCGACTACTCGCGCCTGAACGACATGACGCTGCAGGCGTGGTCGCCGTTCCAGAAGCAGTTCTTCAACGGCGTGTTCCTCGGCGACCGTGAGAACTACGCGGAGCTCAACGACGCGATCGACGAGCTCGCGGCGAAGTACGGCGTCACGCCCACCGCGATCGCCGTCGCGTGGATCACCCGGCACCCGGCGCGGCTCCAGGTCGTGCTCGGCACCACCAAGCCGGAGCGCGTGCGCGAGTCCGCCGCCGGCAGCGAGCTGCCGCTGAGCCGCACGGAGTGGTACCGCCTCTTCACGGCAGCGGGCTACATCCTTCCGTAGTCACGCTGTCGTGGCCGCCGGCACCCGTGGTGCCGCTCCGGCATGCATCGCCGTCGCCCGCCGTCGCCGTTCAGGCGAGGCCGGCGGCGGCGATGAGCGTCTCCGCGGCCGCTCGGGCGTGGTGCGCGGCCTCCGTCGTGCCGGAGATGGCGGCGGTCGTCTGCGCGCCTTCCGCGAGCATGGCCAGCTGGGGGCCGAGGGATGCCGGGCCGCCGGCGCGTTCGACGAGGGCGTCGACGTAGCGCTGGAAGTCCGCCTTGTGGTCCTGCACGGTCTCGGCGACGCGCGGGCTGGCCGCCCCCAGCTCGCCGAAGGCGTTGATGAAGCCGCAGCCGCGGAAGTCGCCATCGTCGAACCAGTCGGCGAGGTAGTCGTAGACGGCCAGCAGCTTCGCGCGCGGCTCTGCGATGGCGTCGACCTTTCTGGAGACGCCGCTCGTCCACATCTCATGGCGCTTGCCGAGGACGGCGACGATCAGGTCCTCCTTCGACGGGAACTCGTTGTACAGGGCGCGCAGCGAGACGCCCGCCGCATCACGGACGGCATCCATGCCGACCTGCCCGATGCCGCGCGCGTAGAAGAGCTCGTCGGCGGCCTCGACGATCCTGGTGCGGTTCTCCTCACTCATGCGCCCAGTCTACTTGCATTGAGAACGATCGTTCTCTATAGTCGTGAACGAAGGCGAGAACGACCGTTCTCATCACAACGAGAAGGAGTCAGACCATGAGCGGCAATCCGCGCAATGTTTCTCTGGAGCCGGCGGCGCAGGCGTTCGTCGATGCCACGAGCGAGCCCCCGTTCCTCTACCAGTTGGCGCCGGAGGAGGGTCGTAAGGCCGTCGATGGTGTGCAGGACGAGCCGATCTTCAAGCCGGAGGTCGATGAGGAGTGGATCGAGATCCCCGGCGGCCCGACGGGCACGGTCACGGTCCGCATCGTGCGGCCGCAGGGCGTCACCGGGACGCTTCCGGTGATCCTGTACACGCACGGGGCCGGCTGGGTGTTCGGCGATGCGCACACGCATGACCGGCTGGTGCGCGACCTCGCGATCGGCGCTAACGCCGCCGTGGTGTTCCCGGAGTACGACCGCTCGCCCGAGGCGCGCTACCCGCACGCGCTGGAGCAGGTGTGGGCGACCGCGCAGTGGATCGTCGCCTCGGGGGCGCAGAAGGATCTGGACGGCTCGCGCCTCGCGGTCGCGGGTGATTCGGTGGGCGGGAACATGACCGCCGCCCTGACCCTGCTGGCCAAGGAGCGCGGCGGCGTGCCGATCGCCGGGCAGCTGCTGTTCTATCCGGTCACCGACGCGCGCTTCGACACCGCCAGCTACCGGGAGTTCGCCGAGGGCTACTTCCTGACGCTCGAGGGCATGAAGTGGTTCTGGGATCAGTACGCTCCGAGCCAGGAGGAGCGGGCGCAGATCACGGCCTCCCCGTTGCGGGCGAGCGAGGAGCAGCTCGCGGGGTTGCCGGCGGCGCTCGTGATCACCGGTGAGGCCGACGTGCTGCGTGACGAGGGCGAGGCGTATGCCGCGAAGCTGCGCCGTGCCGGTGTGCCGGTGACCGCGGTGCGCTACCAGGGCATCGTGCACGACTTCGTGATGGTCAACGGACTGCACGACACCTTCGCCGCCAAGGGCGCGGTCGCCCAGGCCGTCGCGTTCCTCGCGGATGTGCTGAGCTGACGTGCTGAGCTGACGAGCGGATGCCGCGCGCGGCGCCCCGGGTCCGAGCGGGCTCGGGGCGCCGCTGCGTCCCGAGGCATGCGCGGTCACCGCCGCAATGGGTGTCGGCGATCGAATCTAGGCTGGACGGGTGACTTCGCCCGCGATCTCCGTACTCGACAACCCCGCCTGGCATTCCCTTTCCGGCGCCCACGCGCGTTTCGCGCTCGGCTCCGGCCGTGCCCTGCGCTATGACCCCGAGGTGTCGGTCTGGGGCGCCGTGCCCGACGACGCCACCGCCGCCGACTGGGAGGCCCTCGCCGCGCTCGTGCCGATCGGCGAAGGCATCGGGCTGCCGGGGCGAACGGCCCCCGCGAGCTGGTCGGGCGAGACAGGCGTCGGGCTGCAGATGACGGACGACGGCTTTCAGAGCGCGCCGGGCGACGGGGACGACGTCCTGGCCCTGGGCGCGGCCGACGTGCCCGAGATGATCGACCTGGTCGAGCGCACCAAGCCGGGCCCCTTCGCCCCGCGCACGATCGAGCTCGGCGGCTACGCCGGCATCCGCGTCGACGGCCGCCTCGCCGCGATGGCCGGCCGCCGTATGAATCCGACCGGCTGGGTCGAGGTGAGCGCCGTGTGCACGGACCCCGAGTTCCGCGGCCGCGGCTTCGCGGCCCGGGTCGTGCGCGCCGTCGTCTCCGGCATCCGGGCCGAGGGGCAGCGGGCGTTCCTGCACGTGCGCGCCGACAACGACAGCGCGAAGGGCGTCTACGAACGGCTCGGCTTCGCCGTGCGCCGCGAGTTCACCTTCAGCTTCGCGCAGCCGGGCGGGCGCGACGTGGCCGCCTGATCCTTCCGTCGGCATCCGCGCGGCCTTCCCGGGCGTAACCTCCCAGACGGAGTGCGCATCGCGGGCATAGCGTTGGGGGCGTGGCGACTCTGACGACACCGCTCGCGGACCTGCGGGCGGACTTCCCCCTCCTCGACCAGACCGTGAACGGGCATCCGCTCGTCTACCTCGACTCGGCCGCGACGGCGCAACGCCCACAGGTCGTGCTGGACGCCGAGCAGGACTTCCTGGAACGCCGCAACGCCGCTGTGCATCGCGGCGCGCACACTCTCGCCGCCGAGGCGACCGAGGAGTTCGAGGGCGCGCGGGAGGCCGTGGCCCGCTTCGTCGGCGCGGACGCCGACGAGATCGCCTGGCAGCTGAACGCGACGGACGCCCTGAACACGGTCGCCCTCGCGATCGGCGTCGCCTCGCGCGGCCGCGGGGGAGAGGCGGCGCGGCGCTTCGCCCTCGGCCCGGGCGACGAGCTCGTCGTCACCGAGGCGGAGCACCACGCGAACCTCATCCCGTGGCAGGAGCTCGCCGCGCAGACCGGCGCGACCCTGCGCTACGTGCCCGTCGACGACGACGGCCTCTGGACGGTCGAGGACGCCCGCGCGGTCGTCACCGAGCGCACCCGGCTCATCGCCTTCGCGCACGTCTCGAACGTGACCGGCATGGTGGCGGATGTCACGGGGATGGTCGCGCTCGCGACCTCCGTCGGCGCCCTCACCGTGCTGGATGCCTGCCAGTCGGCCCCGCACCGCGCGCTCGGACTGCACGCGCTCGGCGTGGACTTCGCCGCCTTCAGCGCGCACAAGATGCTCGGCCCGACCGGGCTCGGCGTGCTCTACGGCCGCCGCGAGCTGCTCGACGCCCTGCCGCCCGCCCGCACCGGCGGCTCGATGATCACGACCGTCACCATGGACGGCGCGGAGTTCCTGCCCACACCGCAGCGCTTCGAGGCGGGCACGCAGCCCGTGTCGCAGGCGGTCGCGTTCGGTGCGGCGGTCGGGTATCTGACGGATGCCGGTCTGGAGGCGATCCGCGCGCATGAGGCGGCGCTGGCCGCGCGGCTCTATGACGGACTGGCCGGGCTGCCCGGCATCCGTCTCATCGGGCCCCCGGCCGGGGCGGAGCGCGCCGGGCTCGTGGCCTTCGAGGTGGCGGGTGTGCACGCGCACGACGCGGGGCAGTACCTCGACGTGCGCGGCATCGCGGTGCGCGTGGGGCACCACTGCGCGCAGCCCCTGCACCGGCGCCTCGGGCTCACCTCGAGCGTCCGGGCGAGCGTGTATCTCTACAACACGGCGGAGGACGTCGACGCCTTCCTCGAGGCGGCCGCAGGCATCCGCTCGTACTTTGGTCTCTGACCGCGCAACCGGCACCTGTCGGGAAGAGACGGGAATAGAGTCGGGACGGAGAGGGCTACCCCTGATATGAGCGACTACAGCGAAGTGAGCACGCCCGCACTCGGCCGATACGGCGTCTGGATCAGCGGGCGGGCGGATCCGACCCCCGAGCTCGCCTACCATCTCGAGGCGCTCGGCTTCGGGGCGATCTGGATCGGCGGCTCCCCGGCAAACCTCGAGCTCGTTGAATCGCTCATCGCCAACACGAGCACCATCACGGTCGCGACGGGCATCGTCAACATCTGGACGGGCGATCCGAGCGAGCTCGCCGATTCCTACCACCGCGTGGAGGAGGCGCACCCAGGCCGGGTGCTGGTCGGCGTCGGCGTGGGGCACCCCGAGAACCAGGGCGGCCGCGCGCTCAAGCCCTACGCGGCGATGGTCGACTACCTCGACGTGCTCGACGACCGGCTCGTGCCGGCCGAGCGCCGCGTGCTCGCCGCGCTCGGGCCGCGGATGCTCGAACTCGCGCGCGACCGTTCGGCCGGCGCGCACCCCTATCTCGTCACGCCCTCCTTCAACGAGGGCGCCCGCGAGATCCTCGGGCCGGACAGGCTGCTGGCCACCGAGCAGCGGGTCGTGCGGCGCGAGGACGCGGAGGAGGCGCGCGAGCTGGGCCGCCCGAGCGTCGACAAGCCCTACCTGGGCCTGCGCAACTATGTGAGCAACCTGAAGCGGCTCGGCTACAGCGACGAGGACCTCGAGAGCCCCGGCAGCGACCGCCTCATCGACGACCTCGTCGTCTACGGGGACGACGCTGCGATCGCGGCGCGTCTGGACTCGCACCTGCACGCCGGTGCCGACCATGTGGCCGTGCAGCTCATCGCCGCCGCAGGGGACGACATCCGTGAGGACTACGTGCGACTCGCGCATGCCCTGGGTCTGACGGACTGAATCCGGGACTGCCGGGCGACTGAGTCTGGGGCCGGCGGGGGAAATCTGGCAGGCTGACGGAGTGCCCTATCTCGCCTCCGAAAGCCGTTACGAGTCCATCCCCTACCGGCGCACGGGGCGCAGCGGGCTGCTGCTGCCCGCCGTGTCGCTCGGGTTGTGGCAGAATTTCGGCGACTCCGCGCCGCTCGAGGCGCAGCGCGCGATCCTGCGCCGCGCCTTCGACCTCGGCGTGACGCACTTCGACCTCGCCAACAACTACGGCCCGCCTGCCGGCAGCGCCGAGAAGAACTTCGGCCGGATCATGGCCGAGGACTTCCGGCCGTACCGTGACGAGCTGATCATCTCGACCAAGGCCGGCTACCGGATGCACGCCGGCCCCTACGGCGAGTGGGGCAGCCGCAAGTACCTGCTCGCGAGCCTCGATGCCTCGCTCGGGCGCATGGGGCTCGACTACGTCGACATCTTCTACTCGCACCGCGCCGACCCGGACACCCCGCTCGAGGAGACCATGGGCGCCCTCGACAGGGCCGTCCGCAGCGGGAAGGCGTTGTATGCGGGCATCTCCAGCTACTCGCCCGAGCGGACCCGCGAGGCCGTCGCGATCCTGAAGGCGATGGGGACGCCGACGCTCATCCACCAGCCGAGCTACTCGATGTTCAACCGCTGGGTCGAGGGCGGCCTGCTCGACGCCGTCGGCGAGCTCGGTCTCGGCCTCATCGCCTTCAGCCCGCTCGCGCAGGGTCTGCTGACGAACAAGTACCTGAACGGCGTCCCCGAGGGATCGCGCGCCACCACGGCGCCGTCGTGGCGGGACGGATTCCTCACCGAGGAGACCATCGAGCGGGTGCGCGCCCTGCACGCCGTCGCGGAGGGGCGCGGGCAGAGCCTCGCCCAGCTGGCGATCGCGTGGGTGCTGCGCGACGCGCGCGTGACCTCGGCGCTCATCGGCGCGTCGAGCGTCGCCCAGCTGGAGGACAACCTCGCGGCGCTCCAGAAGCTGGACTTCACTTCGGACGAGCTCGCCGAGATCGACCGGCACGCCGTCGACGCGGGCGTCAACATCTGGCAGCGTTCGAGCGACGTCGTCGGCTAGCCCCCGGTCCTCGGCCCCGGCCCCCGGCCCCGGTCCGTGGCCGCCCACCGATTAGTTCCCGTTCCGGACAGCTGCGCCCGCGGCTGCGGCGACCTCTGTCCGGAACGGGAACTAGTTCCCGCGGGGCGCGGGGGTGGGACGCGGGGGTGGGGCGCGGGGGTGGGGCGCGGGGGCGCGGGAATATCTGGAAAACCGTACGGATTTACAGGTATTGTGGGGGCGATGGATCTCGTGCGGATGCTGGGCGACGGGCTCGTCGACGCCTTCAGCATGTTCTGGGACACGCTTTGGGCGCTGTTCCTGGGCTTCGCGCTGTCCGGAGCGGTGCAGGCGTTCGTCTCGCGTGAGCGCATGCAGCGGATGCTCGGCGACCACCGGCCCGCGACGCTCGCGAAGGCGACATTCTGGGGCATGGTCAGCTCCTCCTGCTCCTACGCGGCGAGCGCGCTCGCCAAGACGCTGTTCCGGCGCGGCGCGGACTTCACGACCTCGCTCGTCTTCATGATCGCCAGCACGAACCTCGTCATCGAGATGGGGCTCGTGCTGTGGCTGCTGCTCGGCTGGCAGTTCGCCCTCGCCGAGTTCGTCGGTGGAGCGATCATGATCGCCCTGCTCGCGCTCGTGGGCACGCGCGTGTTCGGCGGCCGCACCGCCGCGGAGGCCCATGCGCATCTGGACCGGAGCCGAAGCGGCGGCCAGCGCGGCGAGGGCCATCGAGGCGGCGAGCAGGCCGGTGGCGGGCAGACCACCCACGGGCACCACCACGACGACGCCGAGGTGCACGACGAGCTGCCGCTGCGGCAGCGCCTGCGCAGCCGCCAGGGCTGGTCGGACGCGGCGGCCTACCTGGTCAGCGACCTGACGATGATCCGGAAGGAGCTCATCATCGGATTCCTCGTCGCCGGGCTCATCACGGTGTTCGTGCCCGACGCCGTGTGGCAATCCCTGTTCCTCACGGGCCACGGCTTCTGGTCCAGCCTCGAGAACGTCGTCGTCGGCCCGTTCCTGGCGATTATCAGCTTCGTCTGCTCGGTGGGCAACGTGCCGCTCGCGGCGACGCTCTGGCACGGCGGCGCGAGCTTCGGCGGCGTGGTCTCCTTCGTCTTCGCCGACCTGATCGCCCTGCCGCTGCTCGCGATCTACCGCGGATACTTCGGCCCCAGGGTCACGCTCAAGATCCTCGCCGTCTTCTGGGCGACGATGAGCGCGGCGGGTCTTGCGGTCGAGTACCTGTTCCGCCTCGTGCGGATTCCTGCGCCGGAGCACCTCGCGGCAATGGCGGAGCACGGGCCGGTCTGGGCCGTATTCACTCGCAGCCCAGGCACGAGCTGGCTCGACATCGCGGCCCTCGTGCTCTTCGCCGTCATGTATTGGCTCTACCGCACCCGGAGGGACACCGGCCGCTACGCCAAGGACCCGGTCTGCGGCATGCAGGTCGAGATCGCCAATGCCGTCGCCTGGCGCATGCGTGACGGCGAGACCTTCTACTTCTGCTCCGACCGCTGCGCCGGTCACTTCGATGAGAGGAACCTCGAGATGACGAAACACCACGGCATGGCATCCGACCCCGACGGGACCCACCGCGACCCCGTCTGCGGCATGACCGTCAGCCCCGGGACCGCCGCCGCGAGCTTCGAGCACGAGGGCATGACGTACTACTTCTGCTCGCCCGGCTGCCGCACGGCCTTCGAGCTGAAGCCCGAGGCGTTCCTGGCGGCGCAATGACGACGATGCAGCACGAGCATCCGATCGATGCCGCCGGCGTCGCCCGCGCCCGCCAGGCCGTGCCGACGGCCGACGAGACCGCCCGTCTGGCCGGCCTCCTGTCGGTCATGGCCGACCCGCTGCGGCTGCGCATCGTCTTCGCCCTCGACGAGACCGAGGAGCTCTGCGTCGGCGACCTGGCCCTCGCCCTCGACGTCAGCGAGGACTCCGCCGGCTACGCCCTGCGCCTGCTGCGCGCGGCCGGGCTCGTCGCGACCCGCAAGGACGGCCGCGTCGTCTACAACCGCCTCGACCCGGACTTCCCGGAGCCGCTCCTGCACTACTGCCTGCGCGAGCTGATCACGATCTCCGGGCGCGCGGAGGACTAGCCCCGCCGGATGTCGGCGTAGCGGCCGCCGGTGGCGGCGAGCAGGTCCGCCGGGGTGAGCTCCAGGTCGAAGCCGCGTCGTCCGCCGGAGACGAGGATCGTCGCGAAGCCCGCGGCGGAGGAGTCGAGCACGGTCGGCAGCGGGGTCCGCTGACCCACCGGCGAGATGCCGCCGACGACGTAGCCGCTCTTGCGCTCGGCCGTGCGCGGCTCGGCCAGCTCGGCCTTCTTCCCGCCGAGGGCCGCGGCGAGCGCCTTGAGATCGAGCAGAGCGTCCACGGGCAGGATGCCGACGCCGAAGCCGGCGTCCGAGGCGACCATCAGCGTCTTGAACACGCGCGCCGGGGCGGCGCCGAGCTCGCGCGCCGCCTCGGCGCCGAAGTCGGTGGCGGCGGGGTCGTGCGCGTAGGAGTGCGGGGTGAAGCGGATGCCTGCCCGGGCGAGCGCGGTCGTCGCGGCGGTCGCGGGGGCGGCGGAGGTCTTCTTGGCCATGTCAGCAGCCAGTATTGCCGGTAGCGTGACCTCATGCCGTCACTGCTGCGTCTGGACTCGTCGATCGATCCCGTCTCGTCCGTCTCCCGGCGGCTGACCGGCGTGTTCGCGGATGCCTGGGCCACGGGCGGCGCGGATCACACGGTCGTCGCCCACGACCTGGTCGCCGACCCCGTCCCGCACCTGCCGCACGCCTCCCTGCACTGGCCGCCGCGGCTGCGCCCCGCCGACGCGCCGAGCCTGCCGGAGGCGGACGCCGTGCAGCAGGCCGTGCTCGCCGAGCTGCGCGCGGCGGACGTGCTCGTCGTCGGCGCGCCGATGTACAACTACTCGATCCCGTCGTTCCTCAAGACCTGGCTCGACCACGTGCACGTTCCGGGGCTCATGGCCCCGTTCGACTCCGACACCCAGCCGATGAAGGGCCGGCCTGCGGTGATCGTCTCGAGCCGCGGCGCGATCTACGACGTCGACACCGCGACGGCCACCTGGGATCACACGGTCCCGCCGCTCGAGCTGATCCTCGGCACGGCCCTCGGCATGGAGCTGCACATCGTCACCGTGAGCCGCACCCTGTCGACCTCGGTGCCGTCGATGGCGGGGGAGCAGGGTCGCTATGAGGAGGAGCTCGCGGCGGCGGAGGCGCAGCTGCGCGAGCTCGCCGGCGCGCTGCGCTGAGCGGTGCGAGACCGATCGGCTTCGAGGCAATCGACCTCGAGGTCGTCGTGCGGACCGATCCAGATCTCGGTCAACGGGGCCGAGCTCGGCACCGCCCCTGAACGATTCATCAACCCTCTCCGATCGCTTCGCGCGGAGGCGCCTCGCACTGGTGCTCCGAGGCGCCTCCGTGAGCAGCTGATGCGTGGTTGACCCATCTAGGGGATACGGGGACCGCCGCCAGCTGGGTCTAGTAGAGCGTGACTTTCGTACCGGAGACGCGGATGCCCATGGCGCCTGAATCCGTGATCGGCCCTGCGTGGGCCGTGTAGGACATCTCCGCCCAGGCGGGTCCTGCGGAACTCTGGTTTGCGCGCTTGATGGAGCCAGACACGGAACAGGAGCCGATCGCGTTTGCGCAGGTCTTCTGTCGCATGTCTCGAACCTGTGCTGCATTGGCCGAGCTCGGCATGTAGTCGATGACGAACCACGCCGAGCTCACGAGGTCTGCGATCTTGACCGTGCAGCCGTTGTGCCAGCCGCCGGACGTCGTGCAGCCGCTGATCGATTCGAGCACGTGTACGCCTCCCAGAGTGCCGGCGGGCGTCGCCACAGTCGGGTTCTCGATGTCCTCTGTACGAATGGAGCCGTCAGGATAGACGCTGATGGTGCGAGTCACTGTGCCGAGGTCTTCCGTGGACTCAGAAGTGGGAGTCGCGCCGGTCATCGAGTCCAGCGCTTGTCCGGACTCGAGCTTGTCGATGAGCCGATCCCGCATGGCGGGGCTGATGCCGACCGCTGTCATGTTCGAGCGGAGGCTGGCTTCTTGATCGGGGGTCAGTGCCGGCTCGCTGGTCGTCGTTGAAGCATTGGCGGCCGTGATGCCTGCCCCGAAGGTCAGGGCGAGTGCGAGGACGGCCGTTCCGGTGAAAGCAATCGTGCGGTTTCGCAGCATGAGTTCTTCTTTCGTTCAAACGGGAGTGAAAGACAGTGACCGGTTTTTTTGTCGGCCATCGCCTGCCGGGAAGCTACAGAAAACCTGTGGGCTGGTAAGGCCCCTGAATAGGCGGCATCCGGGAATCGCGTCGGGGTCCGTGGAGCGTTTTCCCGCGGCAGGTCAGGCGTGCAAGGTGGGGATGGCGCTGGCTGCGGAGGTGCGTGATTCTCAGAATTACGCCGGACTTCGTCTCAAATTAAGGAATTTTCAGATTTCGGCACTACTGATGAAGATCCGCTGACGGTGAGCCCGTTGAGGCTGCGCGAACTTATCTGGACAATGAATCGTGTGCTCGCATAGGCTGCACTTCCGCAGACTGAATTCCCGCAGAGAGGATGGAGAGTCATGGGGGTTGTGATTGTGGTTGTGTTCTACATCTTGCTTTTCGCGTTCATCGTCTGGACCCTTTATGCGGTGGTTAGAGGGGCCGTCCGTACCGCCCTTGATGATCACTACCGCAAGATTCAGTGGTACGAGGAAACCGGCCTCTGGTACAGCGGGCGACCGCCCAGGGGGCTCCCTGGCGCTGTGCAACTGAGATCCGATGAGCGAAGAGGCCTCTCGAAATTGGCTCGCCCTGAAAAAGGTGCTTAATACACGGGTGTAGGCGCCGTGCGGGCAGCGTCAGGGGGACCGCCCATGGAGGTCTCGGCTGATCGCACGGTTCCGCTGCGCGAGCTCGCCGGTGCGCTGGGCTGAGTCCGCCGCGCCCTCAGCCGCGCATCCCCGTCAGCAGCGCGCTCAGCACGCGGACGAGCCGCGGCGCGACGTCGACGATGGCGTGCCTCAGCCGCGGGTCGTTGCGGTAGAGCTCCTCGACCTCGGGCCCGGGCGTCGCCATCTGCCACAGCGCGCCGGCCATGCTCGTGGCGGTGGCGATCACGTCGACGCGCTGCGGCACGGTGAGCCCGAGCAGCCGGGTGAGCTCCGCCCCGATCGCCTCGACCTCCTCGAGGGTGACGAGCTTGAACGCCCGCACCGATTCGAGCGAGACGTTCCGCTCCAGGTTGAGCGGGGCCTGCGCCAGCAGATCGCAGAACATGGGGCGGGCGACGAGCGAGTCCGCGAGCGCCCGCGCGACGGCCGTGGGGGAGGCATCCGTCGCCGTCAGCTCGGCGCGCAGCGCCGCCGACCAGTCCCGCCAGCCCGCCGCGGTGAGCTTGAGGAAGATCTGCTCGCGCGTCTCGAAATAGCGCAGCAGCGCGGACTTGTGCATGCCGATGGCCTCGGCGATGTCTGTGAGCGTGACCGTGCGGATGCCGCGCGCGGCGCCCAGCGCGGCGGCGGCGTCGAGGATCGCCTGCTCGCGCTGCTGCTTCGCCTCGCCCGAGCGGGCGCGCTGGAATCCGGTTGTGCTCACCCCTCCACGTTAACACAACTGAGTTGCATAATTAATGAAACCATGTTGTACTAACTGTCATGTCACAGAAGGTTTGGTTCATCACCGGTTCCTCGCGCGGTTTCGGCCGCGCCCTCGTCCAGGCGGCCCTCGCCGCCGGCGACCTCGTGGTCGCCACGGCGCGCACGCCCGGGCAGCTCGATGACGTCGTCGCGCAGTACGGCGAGGCCATCGCGCCCGTCGCCCTCGATGTGACGGATGCCGCGGCCGCTCGCGCCGCGATCGAGACGGCCGTGCAGCGCTTCGGCCGCATCGACGTGCTCGTCAACAACGCCGGCTACTCCAACGTCTCGCCCATCGAGACGACGGACGACGCCGACTTCCGCACCCAGTTCGAGACGAACTTCTGGGGCGTCTACAACGTGACCAAGGCGGCCCTGCCGCAGCTGCGCGCCCAGGGCGGCGGGCTCGTCGTGCAGTTCTCCTCCGTCGGCGGCCGCGTGGGCGGCTCGCCGGGCATCGCGAGCTACCAGGCGGCCAAGTTCGCGGTCGACGGCTTCAGCCGGGTGCTCGCCGTCGAGACGGCGCCCTTCGGCGTCCAGGTCATGGTCGTCGAGCCGAGCGGGTTCGCGACCGACTGGGCCGGCTCGTCGATGACGGTCCGCGACATCCCCGAGGCCTACCAGCAGACGGTCGGCGCGATGAACACGCGCATGCGCCAGACCGGCAGCCGGCCGGCCGGCGACCCCGTGCGTGCCGCCGAGATCATCGTCGCGGCGGCCGGGCGGCAGAACCCGCCCTCGCACCTGCTGCTCGGCGTCAACGCCGTCGAGATGGCGCTGGCCTACTCGCAGGCGCAGCTCGCCGAGGCGCAGGCGTGGGAGCGGGTCAGCCGCTCCGCCGACTTCGCCGAGCCCTACCCGGCGCAGCAGCCCGCCGACGTCGCGACACGGTAGCACGAGCGACGGGACTCGCGCGTGCGGAGGCGGGTTCCGGGACGTCACATCCCGCCTCCGGGCGCGAGTTCCTCCCCGCTCCGGCATAGCGTAGGGGCATGGGCGTCTACACACTCGGCTCGCTGACCACCGTTCCCGTCTCCACCCGCCTCGACCTCGTCGCGCCGCCCGTCGCGGCCGCCCTGGCGGCCCTCGGCCTGGCCGACGAGGTCGGCGTGGTCGAGATCGACCCGGCACTGTCCGAGACGGCCGCCACCGAGGCCGAGTACGGCCTCGACAAGACGGTCCTCGTCAACTGCGTGGTCGTCGCCGGGAAGCGCGACGGCGTGCAGCGGGTCGCCGCCTGCGTCGTGCCCTCGCACACCCGCGCCGACATCAACGGCACCGTGCGCCGTGTGCTCGACGTGCGCAAGGCCTCCTTCCTGCCGCAGGAGGAGGCGGTCGACTCGTCCGGCATGGAGTTCGGCGGCATCACCCCGATCGGGCTGCCGAACGGCTGGCCGATCCTCGTGGCGAGCGAGGCCGCCCTGCAGCCGCTGGTGCTGATCGGCTCCGGCCTCCGCGCCTCGAAGCTCGTCCTGCCCGGCCGGCTGCTCGCGAGCCTGCCCGGGGCGGATCTGCGCGACGACCTGGCGCGACCCATCGCGGACCCGGCGCCCTCGGCCGTGACAGAGTAAGAGGGTGAGCGATCCCGACGTCCCCCTCTCGGCCCATGCCGACGAGCGCGCGCCGCTGCCCAGACGGCCGCTGAGCAGCGGCGACGGCTGGGTGACGGGGCCGGACGGGCGCCGCTTCTGGGGCACCTACGGGGCGGCGGGGCTGCTGCTCGTCCACCGCGAGGTCGGCGTGCTGCTGCAGCACCGGGCCGTCTACAGCCACTTCGGCGGCACCTGGGGCCTCCCCGGCGGTGCGCGCCACGACGGCGAGTCGGCCGCGGACGGCGCCGTGCGCGAGGCGCACGAGGAGGCCGGCATCCCGATCGGCGAGGTCGTCATCGACTTCGAATCGGTGTGGGACCTCGGCTGGTGGAGCTACACGACCGTCGTAGGGCACATCGACCGGGCCTTCACGCCCGTGATCGGCGATGCGGAGAGCATCGAGCTGCGCTGGGTCCCGTTCGCCGACATCGACACCTTGGAACTGCACCCCGGGCTCGCGAACTCCTGGCCGCAGCTGCGGGTGCGGATCGACGCGCTGCTGACGGGCCTGTAAGAGCCGGGCCTGGTAAAGAGCAGGGGGCGGATGCCGCGCGAGCGGCTACGCGCTCTGCAGTTCCGCGTCCCGCGGCGTCGCGGCCTGCGGTTCCTCGGCGGCGAGCTCCGTCTTCCAGCGCACGAGCGCGCGCACGGTACGGCTCCGGTCTTCGCGGAGCCGGTCCATCGCGTCCGCCGGGACGTAGTAGTTCAGGGCGAGGAATCCGCGCACCTGCTCGCTCGGATCGGCCACGAGACCCCGCAGCACGTCGCACGGCGTCGCTTCGTTCCGGGCCACGCAGCCGCGCACGCCCTCGTCCGGGTCCGCGGCGAGCACCTCGAAGAGGTCCGCCGGGGTGTTGTAGCCGGAGGCGACGGCCTCGCGGATCTTCGGGTTCTCGCTCGCCGCGAGCAGCCGCAGGCGCCGGATCTTGCTCTCGGTCACCGGCGGGGCGGGATGCAGGGCCGCGACTTCCTCGGGCGTCAGCATGCTCGGCGCCAGCTTGCGCATCTGTTCACGCTGGGCGGGGGTGTTGAAGCGGATGCACGACATGGGATCCACGCTAACCCCCGCCACCGACAGGGGACGCCGCGGGACACGCGGAAGGCACAGACATACCGGGTAACCTCGGTCGCTGACATGAACGCCCTGCTCCGTCGCGCCGAACCGCTGTTCCGGTTCCTCGACCGCGTGGCGGGCGGCAAGCACGCGAAGGTGCGGGTCGGGGCGGATGCCGTCGCGCACCCGCTCACCCGGAAAGCCTTCACCCGCGTGGTGTGGCTGCTCGTGTTCGAGCTGGCGCTCGGCGTGGCCGCGGTGGCCGTCGCGGTCGGGACGGCCGTGCACGGGGCATCCGTCACCTGGCCGGTCTGGATGCGCACCTTCGTCGTCCTCGGCATCACGGCCACGCTCTTCTACTTCACCTGGCGCGCCTCTCACGGCTGGTACTGGGCCTATCAGCGGCTCACGCTGTTCGCGCGCCTCTTCCCGGTCGTGACGCTCGTGCTCGCGGCGATCCCGCACTTGTACCCCGCGTGGATGATCACCGAGCAGATCGCCTTCAGCCTCGTGCTGCTCGGCATCGCCGGCTACCTCGGCTCAGCGCACATGCGCGAGGCCTTCCCCCGACCGGCGAAACCAGGGGATCAGGGCTGAGACCCGGCCCTGGTACTCGTGGTACTCGGGGTAGCGCTCGCGGGAGATCTGCTCGGTGAAGTTCGTCGAGCCGATGAACAGGCCGGTCAGCAGCACCGGGCCGATGACGGTCCACTGCCACAGCGAGCCGGCGGCGACGCATCCGAAGAAGAACAGCACCCACCACTGGGCCTGCTCGAAGAAGAAGTTGGGATGGCGGGAGTAGCGGAACAGCCCGGTCTGGACGAAGCGGATGCTCGGCTCGCGCCCCGCGGACCGCTCGCTCTTCTTCCACTGCTGGAAGTCCCACTGCTGCTGGTCGGCGACCGTCTCGCCGACCAGCGCCGCAAGGAAGGCGGCCGCGACGAGCGTGTCGAGCCAGGTGAAGGGCGAGGGATGCTGCCACGCGGTGTACGCCGGCAGGGCGATGAGCAGCAGCAGAACATTCTGATAGCAGACGATGAAGAGCAGGTTGAAGACCTCGAACAGCGGACGGGACATCCGCGCCCTCAGGCGGGCCCAGCGGTAGTCCTCCCCGCCGCGGGCGTATCCGCCCTTGCGCGCGAAGTTGAACGTCAGCCGGGCTCCCCATAGAGTCACCAGGACGGCCATCACATCGAGCCGCGTGTCGTGCAGTCCGGCGGCCGCGGCGAACACCCACACGTAGACGACCGGAACGATCGACCAGATGCGATCGACCCAGGAGTGTTCCCGCGTTGCGAGGGACAGAATCCAGGTCAGGGCGCAGATGCCGATCAGAATCCAGAGATCCACGTGAAGAGGGGGCACGGTCCGCATTCTATGCGTGGCTTTGCCCCGTTCCGAGCCGTGACCTTTCCGATACGCTAAGAAGTCGAAGGAGGACGATGGTGGCCGACGAGAACCCCCTGCGCGAACCGGCGAGAGCCAACGCAGCGACGACTGCGCGCTTCAATGACGAATTCGCGCAGGCGATGAACGTCGACGGGACGGGTGTCACCGCCGACGAGCTCGAGGCCATCAACGCGCTGCCCTCGGGGTCCGCGCTGCTGATCGTCCGCCGCGGCCCCAACACGGGCGCGCGCTTCCTGCTCGACGCGGACGCGACGGTCGCCGGCCGTCACCCCGACGCCGACGTGTTCCTCGACGACGTCACCGTCTCCCGCCGCCACGCGGAGTTCACCCGCCACGGCACCCTCTTCGAAGTGCGTGACCTCGGGTCGCTCAACGGCACCTACTACGACGGCGTGCGCATCGAGACCGCGCTCCTCGTCGACGGTGCCGAGGTCCAGATCGGCAAGTACCGCTTCACGTTCTACGCGTCGCGGGCAGACCTGGGCAAGAAGTAGTGCCGCGTTCGGCGGCCCAGGCGAAGGACGCCGGGCCGGTCCTTCTGAGCATCGGCCAGGTGCTCGCCAAGCTCACGCCCGAGTTCCCGGAGCTCACGCCGTCGAAGCTGCGCTTCCTCGAGGAGCAGGGCTTGGTCTCCCCGTCGCGCACGCCGTCCGGCTACCGCAAGTTCTCCCCGGACGACCTCGAGCGGCTCAAGCTCGTGCTCGCCATGCAGCGCGACCACTATCTGCCGCTCAAGGTGATTCGCGAGCACCTCGCGGACCTCGATGCCGGCCTCAGCCCCCTCGCACCGGGCGGCCCCGGGCGGCCGAACATGCTCTCGACGGGCCGCCGGTACACGCGTGAGGAGCTGCTGCGGGAGGCGGGTGCGAACGCGCAGCTGCTGCGCGACGCGGTGAGCGCCTCCCTCATCCAGGCGGCCGAGGTCTTCGACGAGGGCGCACTGCAGGTGCTCACGGCGCTCGTCGATCTGGGCGAGCGCGGCATCGAGCCGCGGCATCTGCGCACGGTGCGCGCGGCCGTCGAGCGGGAGCTCGGCCTGATCGAGAGCGCGATCGCCCCGATCGCCCGCCGCCGGGACACCTCGAGCCGGGCGAAGACCGTCGACACCGCACAGGACATCGCCCGTCAGCTGGATGTGGTGCGCGGCAGTCTGCTGCGCGCCGGGCTCGACCGGCTGCTGCCGTAGTGTGACGGGGACGGCGAATGCGGCAACGGCCGCGCGCATCGCGACCGCATCCCTGACCCTCGGGTTGAAGGTTAAAGTTCCGACACGCCGAGGCCGACGCGCCGGATGTAATTGCCGGTCCAGCCGGTGCTGGGTACCGTTGACTCAGCGCCGTTCGGGTTGGCGCTGATCCCCTCACGAAAGGTACGCGCATGAGCGAAGCCGTGGGCCCCGAAGGCCGCCTCGACCTGCAGTACCTGTTCACGGACGGGCTGCCCGATATGGCCGATGAGGTCGGCTACAAGGGCACGGTCGCCGCCAAGGCCGCCGGCATCAGCTACCGCCAGCTCGACTACTGGGCGCGCACGGGGCTCGTCGAGCCGACCGTGCGGGGGGCATCCGGCTCGGGCTCGCAGCGGCTCTACGGATTCCGCGACATCCTCGTCCTCAAGCTCGTGAAGCGACTGCTCGACACCGGCATCTCGCTGCAGCAGATCCGCGTCGCCGTGAACCAGCTGCGCGAGTCGGGCGTCACCGACCTCGCCGAGACGACGCTCATGAGCGACGGCGCCTCGGTCTACCTCTGCACCTCGAACGATGAGGTGATCGACCTCGTCAGTCAGGGCCAGGGCGTGTTCGGCATCGCCGTCGGGCGGGTGCTGCGCGAGGTCGAGGCCTCGCTCGTCGAGATCGACCCCACGGGCGAGGCGGCCGCCGACCCGGAGGACGAACTCGCCGCGCGCCGCGCAGCGCGGAAACAGGTGAGCTGAGCTTCGCGCCGGTGCCCGACGGCGCGAGTTGTCGGACCTCGGCCGGAGAACGCCGTTCGGACTCCGGCGGAGGCTACTGCTCGCCGCTGGGCGCGGCGCCGGCCGGCTCGGCCGACTCGACCTGTGCGTACTCGCCGAGCTTCGCGGTGCGCAGCACGCGCTCCAGCAGCAGGTCGAAGTTGTGGGCCATCTCCTGCGCGGACTCGCCGGGCCACACGTGCAGCGGCTTCGCCGCACCCTGCGCCTGCTGCAGCGAGGTGCGCTCGGGCAGCTGGGGGGAGAGCACGAGCGGGCCGAACATGTCGCGCAGCTCCTTGATGCGGAACTGGTGCTCGAGGGACTGGACGCGGGCCCGGTTCACGATGATGCCGAGCGGCTGCAGGCGCGGGGCGAGGCCGCGGCGGATCTCCTCCACGGCGCGCAGCGCGCGGTCGGCGGCGGCGACGGAGAACAGGCCCGGCTCGGTGACGACGGCGACGCGATCGGATGCCGCCCAGGCGGTCCGCGTGAGGGCGTTGAGGCTCGGCGCGCAGTCGATGAGGGTGAGGTCGTACTCGTGCTCGAGGTGGACGAGCGCGTCCTCGAGCTTCCAGAGGTCCTTCACTGAGGGGTGCGGTCCGTCGAAGTTGATGGCAGACGGCGAGCCGATCATCACGTCGACCTTGCCGGGGCGCCCCCGCGTCCACCCGCTCGGAGCGATCGCGGCGCGCACGATCTTCTCCTTAGGCGAAGCCAGCACGTCCGCGACGTTGAGGTGGCCGGCGACCGAGATGTCCATGCCGGTTGACACGTCGGACTGCGGGTCCAGATCGATCACGAGCGTGCGCAGGCCCTTGGCGAACGCCGCCGACGCAAGTCCCAGGGTCACCGTGGTCTTGCCGACACCGCCCTTGAGAGAACTGACGCTCAGAACATGCACGAGCAGAAACCTACCGTTAGTAGTCTGGAGGAACCTAACCGTTCGCTGAACCGGCGAAGCTCATGAAGGGCCTACGTGTTCCGTAAGATTCTGGTCGCCAACCGGGGCGAGATCGCCATTCGCGGATTCCGCGCCGCATACGAGCTGGGGGCACGGACCGTCGCGGTCTTCGCTTACGAGGATCGCAATGCGCTGCACCGGATGAAGGCGGACGAGGCGTACCAGATCGGCGAGCCGGGGCATCCCGTGCGCGCCTACCTCGACATCGCGGAGATCATCCGGGTGGCGAAGCAGTCGGGAGCGGACGCGATCTATCCGGGGTACGGATTCCTCTCCGAGAACCCCGAGCTGGCCGAGGCCGCCCGCGACGCCGGGATCGCCTTCATCGGCCCGCCCAAGGAAGTGCTCGAGATGGCCGGCAACAAGGTCACCGCGAAGGAGCACGCGATCGCGGCGGGGGTGCCTGTGCTGAAGTCGACGCCGCCGTCGCGCGATATCGACGAGCTGCTCGCGACTGCCGACGAGGTGGGCTTCCCGATCTTCGCGAAGGCCGTCGCGGGCGGCGGCGGGCGCGGCATGCGCCGCGTCGACACGAAGGCCGAGCTGCGGCCCGCGCTCGAAGAGGCGATGCGGGAGGCGGACTCCGCCTTCGGCGACCCGACCATGTTCCTGGAGCAGGCGGTGCTCACGCCGCGGCACATCGAGGTGCAGATCCTCAGCGACGACGCCGGGCAGACGCTCCACCTGTTCGAGCGGGACTGCTCGGTGCAGCGCCGCCACCAGAAGGTCGTGGAGATCGCCCCGGCCCCGAACCTGGACGACGGCATCCGCCAGGCGCTGTTCCGCGACGCCGTCGCATTTGCCAAGTCGATCGGCTACGTCAACGCGGGCACCGTCGAGTTCCTGGTCGAGGCGGCGGGGGAGCGCAAGGGCCAGCACGTCTTCATCGAGATGAACCCGCGCATCCAGGTCGAGCACACCGTGACGGAGGAGGTCACCGACGTCGACCTCGTGCAGGCGCAGATGCGCATCGCCGCGGGCGAGACGCTCGCGCAGATCGGCCTGTCGCAGGACACCCTGCGGGTCAGCGGCTTCGCCATGCAGACCCGCATCACGACCGAGGACCCGGCGGCCGGGTTCCGTCCAGACACCGGCACCATCACGACCTACCGCTCGCCGGGCGGCGGCGGCATCCGCCTCGACGGCGGCTCGATGGGCACCGGCAGCGAGGTCAGCCCGCACTTCGACTCCATGCTCGTCAAGCTCACCTGTCGCGGCCGCACCTTCCCGATGGCCGTGAACCGGGCGCGGCGCGCGCTGGCTGAGTTCCGCATCCGCGGCGTGGCCACGAACATCCCCTTCCTGCAGGCCCTGGTCGACGAGCCCGCGTTCATCGCGGGGGAGATCGCGACGGACTTCATCGCGAACCGTCCGAACCTGCTGCGCGCGCGGCCGTCGCAGGACCGGGCGTCGAAGATCCTGGGCTGGCTCGCAGACGTCACCGTGAACAAGCCCCACGGCGACCGCCCACTCCACGTGGCCGAGCCGTCGGCCAAGCTGCCCGTCGCCGACCTCACCCTGCCGGCCCCCGAGGGCACGCGGCAGCAGCTGCTCGAGCTCGGGCCGACCGCCTTCGCGCGGGCGCTGCGCGCCCAGACCGCCGTCGCGGTCACCGACACGACCTTCCGCGACGCCCACCAGAGCCTCCTGGCGACCCGGGTGCGCAGCAAGGACCTGCTCGCGATCGCACCGTACCTCGCCCGACTCACCCCGGGGCTGCTCAGCGTAGAGGCCTGGGGCGGTGCGACCTACGACGTCGCACTCCGCTTCCTCGGCGAGGACCCGTGGGAGCGCCTGGCGGCGCTGCGCACGGCGCTGCCGAACGTCGCGATCCAGATGCTGCTGCGCGGCCGCAACACGGTCGGGTACACGCCGTACCCGACCGAGGTGACGGATGCCTTCATCGCCGAGGCCGCCGTCACGGGTGTGGACATCTTCCGCATCTTCGACGCCCTCAACGACGTCGAGCAGATGCGGCCGGCGATCGATGCCGTGCTCGCGACGGAGAGCACGATCGCCGAGGGCGCCCTGTGCTACACCGGCGACCTGAACGACCCGCGCGAGGGCTTCTACACGCTCGACTACTACCTGCGGCTCGCCGAGAAGGTGGTCGCCAGCGGCGTGCACATGATCGGCATCAAGGACATGGCCGGCCTGCTGCGGCCCGCCGCCGCCGAGAAGCTCGTGACCGCGCTGCGGCGGGAGTTCGAGCTGCCGGTGCACGTGCACACCCACGACACCGCGGGCGGCCAGCTCGCCACGCTGCTGGCCGCGGCGCGCGCAGGTGCAGACGCCGTGGACGTGGCATCCGCCCCTATGTCCGGCACGACCAGCCAGCCCTCGATCTCCGCGCTGGTGGCGGCCCTGGCCAACACCGAGCGCGATACGGGCCTGGACTTCGACAACGTCGCCGCGCTCGAGCCCTACTGGGCGGCCGTGCGGGGCCTGTACTCGCCCTTCGAGTCGGGTCTGCCCGCGCCGACCGGGCGCGTGTACCGGCACGAGATCCCCGGTGGTCAGCTCTCCAACCTGCGCCAGCAGGCGATCGCGCTGGGGCTCGGGGACAACTTCGAGCTCATCGAGGACATGTACGCCGCCGCGAACCGCATCCTCGGCCGCATCCCCAAGGTCACCCCGTCCTCGAAGGTCGTCGGCGACCTGGCGCTGCAGCTGGCGGCGGTGCGCGCCGATCCGGCCGACTTCGAGCAGAACCCGCAGAACTACGACATTCCCGACTCGGTGATCTCCTTCATGGCCGGCGAGCTCGGCGACCTGCCCGGCGGCTGGCCCGAGCCGTTCCGCAGCAAGGTGCTCGCGGGGCGCCAGGTCAACGTCGGCATCACCCCGCTCTCGGCCGGCGACACCGCGGCGCTGGCCGCGCCGGGCCGCGAGCGGCAGACGACCCTCAACCGGCTGCTGTTCCCCGGGCCGAGCCGGCAGTTCGAGGAGACCCGCGAGCTCTTCGGCGACCTCTCCATCATCGAGACCTCCGACTACCTGTACGGGCTGTCCGTCGGGGCGGAGCACCGCGTCGACGTGGCGCCCGGCGTGGTCCTGTACCTCGGACTCGAGGCCATCGGGGCGCCGGATGCCCGCGGCATGCGCACCGTGATGACGAAGCTCAACGGCTCGCTGCGGCCCGTGTTCGTCCGCGACCGGCACGTCGAGGTCGCGACCAAGGCGCTCGAGAAGGCCGACCCCGGCACGCCCGGTCAGATCCCCGCCCCGTTCTCCGGCGTCGTGACGCTGCGCGTCGCGGCGGGGGAGGCGGTCACGGCCGGGCAGACGGTCGCCTCGATCGAGGCCATGAAGATGGAGGCGGCGATCACTTCGCCCATCGCCGGCGTCATCGAGCGTCTCGCGGTCCCGGCGACGCAGCAGGTCGACGCCGGCGACCTGCTCGTCGTCGTCCGGCCGCTGACGCAGGAGTGACCCCGGCTCCCGGAGCGAACAGTCCCGTCGGGTAACGTGGATAGGTGACCGTACGCCCCATCCGCCTGTTCGGCGACCCCGTGCTGAAGACCGTCTGCGACCCCGTCACGGAGTTCGACGACGGTGTCCGGGCGCTCGTGGCCGACCTTGTGGACTCCGTGCAGCTGCCGGGGCGCGCGGGCGTGGCCGCGAACCAGATCGGCGTGACGGCGCGCGTGTTCAGCTACAACGTCGACGGCCAGCTCGGCTATCTGATCAACCCCGAGGTGATCGAGGTGCGTGGCGAGAAGCAGCTGGTGGGCGAGGGATGCCTGAGCGTGCCGAACCTCTGGTTCGAGACGCCCCGCCACCCCTGGGCGCGCGCCCGCGGCTACGACGTCGACGGCAACGAGGTCTTCGTGGAAGGCGAGGGCGTGCTCGCCCAGGCCCTCCAGCACGAGACCGACCACCTCGACGGGCTGCTCTACCTCGACCGGCTGGAGAAGCCCACCCGTCGCGAGGCGATGAAGCAGATCCGAGAGTCCGACTGGTTCTGATGCTTATCGTCGCGGCGAGCACGTAGCCGCGTCGCTGTGGCGGAGTGGGCGGGGACGTCGCGTTCTCCGGGCAGCGTCAGCCCTGCAGGGAGAGGCTCTTCGTCGAGACGCCCGTGTAGAGGGCGTCGATGTCCTCGGCGAAGTCCTTCACGATCACGTTCCGCTTGATCGACAGCTTCGGCGTGAGGTGCCCGCTCTCCTCGGTCCAGCTCGTCGGCAGGATCGTGAACTTGCGGATCGACTCCGCCCGCGAGACATGCTGATTGGCGGTGTCGACCGCCTTCTGCACCTCGGCGAGCACCGCGTCGTTCTGCGCGGCCGCCTCCAGTGTCAGGTGCTCATCCTCGCCGTTGTTGCGAAGCCACACCGGGAGCATCTCGGTGTCGAGCGTGACGAGCGCAGCGATGAAGGGCCGCTGCTCGCCGACGACCACGATCTGGTCGATCAGCGGGTGGGACCGGGCCGCGTCCTCCAGCACCGCCGGGGCGACGTTCTTGCCGCCCGCCGTGACGATGATCTCCTTCTTCCGCCCGGTGATGCGCAGGTAGCCGTCGTCGTCCAGGGCGCCGAGGTCGCCCGTCTTGAACCAGCCGTCGTCGAAGGCCTCGGCGGTGAGGCCCGGGTTCTTCCAGTACTCCTTGAAGACGCACACGCCCTTGACCTCGATCTCGCCGTCGGCGGCGATGCGGATCGCGTTGCCGGGCAGCGCGGGGCCGACCGTGCCGATCTTGAACCGGCCAGGCAGGTTCACGGACACGGGCGCCGTGGTCTCCGTGAGCCCGTAGCCCTCGAGGATCTGCACCCCGAGCGCCGCGAAGAAGTTGCCGAGGCGCGGCGACAGGGGAGCGGAGCCGGAGATCGCGTACTGCACCCGGCCGCCCATCTTGGTGCGCAGGGTCGAGAAGACGAGCCGGTCGAAGAGGCTGAACCTGAGCTTGAGCCCGAACGGCACCTTGCCCGCCGCCCGCGCCTCCGAGTACGCGACGGCGGTGTCGGCCGCCGCGCGGAAGATCCTGCCCTTGCCTCCGGCCTCCGCGATCTGCTCGGCCGTGTTGTAGACCTTCTCGAACACCCGCGGCACCATCAGCAGGAAGGTGGGGTGGAAGGACTGCAGCGAGTCCATGAGCTTGCGCGTGTCGGCCTGATGCCCGACCCGGACGCCGGCGTGCACGGACATGACCGAGATGAAGCGCGCGAAGACGTGGGCGATCGTGATGAACAGCACCGTGGATGCGCCGTCCTCGAGCACCTCGCCGAGCTTCTCGCCGGCGTTGCGCGCCAGCTCGACGAAGTTCGCGTGCGTGAGCACCACGCCCTTCGGCTTGCCCATCGTGCCGGAGGAGTAGATGAGCGTCGCCACGTCGTCGCCGTTGGCGAGGTGTCGCCGCCGTTCGATCTCCTCGTCGGGAACGCCTGCGCCGCCCGCGACGAGCTTGTCGAGGTCGCCGAGCTCGATCTGCCACACCTTCTGCACGGCGGGCAGCTCGGCGGCGACCTCGTCGAAGGCCGCGTGGTGCTGGGCACTCTCGAGGATGACGCCGATGGCTCCCGAGTCGGTGAGATTCCAGGCGAGCTGGCTCGGCGAGCTCGTCTCGTAGACCGGCACGAGGATGCCGCCCGCGAACCACATCGCGAAGTCGATGAGCGCCCATTCGTAGCGGGTGCGGCTCATGAGGCCGATCTTGTCGCCCGGCTGGATGCCCGCGGCGACGAAGCCCTTCGCGAGGGCACGGACCTGCGCGAGGAACTCGGCGGCCGTCACGTCGCGCCATTCCCCGCCGTCGGGGATGCCGAACAGCACCTTCTCCGGCGTCAGGCTCGCTCTCTCGATGAGCAGGTCGGTCGTATTGGCCCCGGGGTCAGCCGGGACAAGGGCAGGAATCACGGATTCGTGCACGGTAGCTCCTTTGATACCGGGCGCCGCGCGTGGCACGCGGCGGACTGACTGCATACACTTTAGACGGGTTCCATCGAGGGCTTCGCCCTCCACACACCCGACATCCAGCCAAAAGAAAGGCGTTGGCGCGTGCACGCGATCGGCATCGACATCGGGGGAACCAAAGTAGCGGGAGCTCTGGTCGATGAACACGGGCAGATCGTGCACCACGACCGCAAGCCGACGCCGGCGGGCGACTCCACCGCGTTGAAGCAGGTCGTGGTGGACATGATCAACGAGCTGGCCGATGGCACGGATGCCGTCGCCGCCGGCGTGGCGGCCCCGGGGTTCATCGACGCGACCCAGTCGATCGTCTACTACACGCCGAACGTGCCGTGGCGCCATGAGCCGCTGCGCGAGGCCATCGAGGAGAAGGTCTCCGTCCCGGTGATCATCGAGAACGACGCCAATGCGGCGGGCTGGGCCGAGTTCCGCTTCGGGGCCGGCCGGCTCACCTCCGACATGGTCATGCTGACGATCGGAACGGGAGTCGGCGGGGCGGTCGTCGCGAACGACCGCCTGTTCCGCGGCGGCTTCGGCGCGGGTGCAGAGCTCGGGCACATGCGCATCGTCCCGAACGGCCTGCCCTGCGGCTGCGGCGCCAACGGTTGCATCGAGCAGTACGGCTCCGGGCGCGCCCTGCAGCGCTACGCCAACACGCTCGCCGACGCGGGCGGCATCGGCCAGGGGCTCGCGGACGTGCGTGCAAGGAACGGCAACTACCTGCACGGCAAGGACATCGGGGACCTCATCCAGCAGGACGACCCCGGAGCGCTGCAGGCCCTTCGGCAGCTCGGTGACTGGATCGGTCAGGCGTGCGCGAGCTTCGCCGCGATCCTCGACCCCCAGGTGTTCGTGTTCGGCGGCGGCGTGGCGCCAGCCGGCGAGAAGCTGCTCGCCCCCATCCGTCAGGCCTTCCTGCAGACGCTGCCGGCGCGCGGCTACCACCCCGAGCCGGAGTTCAAGATCGCCGAGCTCGTCAACGACGCCGGCGTCGTCGGCGCCGCCGACCTCGCCCGGGTGCACGCCACGACGAAATGACCGCGACCAGGCGGGCCGGCGGCCTGTACGGCGGCTCGCCGGGTGCGCGCGGCGGGGACGCGCGCACAAGAGGAGCCAGGCGGGCCGGCGGCCTGTACGGCGGCTCGCCGGGTGCGCGCGGCGGGGACGCGCGCACAAGGCTGGCCAGGCGGGCCGGACGAGCAGGGGGGCGGCTGTGAACGGCTTCTTCTGGTTCCTCAAGTACATCGCGCTCGGTCCGCTGCTCAAGGCGGTGTTCCGGCCGTGGGTCGTGGGCATCGAGAACGTGCCGAAGGAGGGCGCGGCGGTCCTCGCGAGCAACCACGTGTCGTTCTTCGACTCGATCTTCCTGCCGCTGATGCTCGACCGGCACGTGTCCTTCCTCGCCAAGAGCGAATACTTCACGGGTCGAGGGCTGCGAGGCTGGGCGACCAAGATGTTCATGCTCGGCACGGGGCAGATCCCGATCGACCGCTCCGGGGGCAAGGCATCGGAGGACTCGCTCAACACCGGCCTGCGGGTGCTCGCCTCCGGCGATCTGCTCGGCATCTACCCCGAGGGCACACGCAGCCCCGACCACCGCATGTACCGCGGCCGGACCGGGCTGGCGCGGATGCTGCTGGAGGCGCGCGTCCCCGTGATCCCGGTCGCCATGATCGGGACGCAGGAGCTCATGCCGCGCGGCGCGCGGGTTCCGCGGGTGCGGCGCATCGGCATCGTCATCGGTGAGCCCCTCGACTTCACCCGCTACGCGGGGCTCGAGGGGGATCGCTTCATCCTGCGCTCGGTCACCGACGAGATCCAGTACGAGCTCTGGCGCCTCTCCGGTCAGGAGTACGTCGACGTGTACGCCAGCTCGGTCAAGGCGACGACGCCGAGCCTCAACCGCTGAGCCGCCGAGCCCCACCGCACCAAGCCGGCACCAAGCCCGCACCGAGCCCATAAAATCGGAGAACTATGACTTCCGTGGTCGAACCCCCCGCCGTCCTCCCCGATCCCTTCGTGCTCGCGGGCCTCGATCACTGGCGGACGCTGCCCATCAAGCAGCAGCCCAGCTGGCCCGACGCCGACGTCGTCCAGGCCGCGAGCGCCGAGCTCGCAACGCTGCCCCCGCTCGTGTTCGCCGGCGAGGTCGACCAGCTGCGCGACCGGCTCGCCGTCGCCGCGAGCGGGAAGGCGTTCCTGCTGCAGGGCGGCGACTGCGCCGAGACCTTCGCGGGCGCCACAGCCGACCAGATCCGCAACCGCGTCAAGACCGTGCTGCAGATGGCCGTGGTGCTCACCTACGGCGCCTCGATGCCCGTCATCAAGATGGGGCGGATGGCCGGGCAGTTCGCCAAGCCCCGCTCCAGCGACACCGAGACGCGGGGGGATGTCACCCTGCCGGCCTACCGCGGCGACATCGTCAACGGCTACGACTTCACGCCGGAGTCGCGTCAGGCGGACCCCGCGCGCCTCATCAAGGGCTACCACACGGCGGCATCCACCCTGAACCTGATCCGTGCGTTCACCCAGGGCGGCTTCGCCGATCTGCGCGAGGTGCACAGCTGGAACCGCGGCTTCGCCGAGAACCCGGCCAACGTCCGCTACGAGGGGCTCGCGCGCGAGATCGACCGCGCCATCAAGTTCATGGAGGCGGCGGGCGCCAACTTCGACGAGATCAAGAGCGTCGAGTTCTATGCGAGCCACGAGGCACTGCTGATGGACTACGAGCGCCCGCTCACGCGCATCGACTCGCGCACCGGCACGCCGTACGACGTGTCGAGCCATTTCCTCTGGATCGGCGAGCGCACCCGCGACATCGACGGCGCCCACGTCGACTTCCTCTCCCGCGTGCGCAACCCCATCGGCGTCAAGCTCGGGCCGACGACGAGCGCCGACGACGTGTTCCGGCTCATCGACAAGCTCGACCCGGAGCGTGAGCCCGGCCGGCTCACCTTCATCACGCGGATGGGTGCCGGGAAGATCCGGGACGCGCTGCCGCCGCTGCTCGAGGCCGTCAAGGCCTCCGATGCGCACCCGCTGTGGGTCACCGACCCCATGCACGGCAACGGCATCACGACCCCCACGGGCTACAAGACCCGCCGCTTCGACGACGTCGTGGACGAGGTGAAGGGATTCTTCGAGGCGCACCGTGCGACCGGGACGCATCCCGGCGGCATCCACGTCGAGCTCACCGGGGACGACGTGACCGAGTGCCTCGGCGGCAGCGAGATGATCGACGAGGAGACCCTCGCGACCCGCTACGAGTCGCTGTGCGACCCGCGCCTGAACCACATGCAGTCGCTCGAGCTCGCCTTCCTCGTGGCCGAGGAGCTCGCGAAGGGCTGAGACCGGCCGGGCTCAGCCCGGTCCGGGGCGGCCCGGCTGCTCAGCCACCCGGGCGTTCAGGCATCCGGGCGCTCAGCCGTTCAGGTTGAAGCTCAGCGTGACCTTGATGGTCGTGCCTTTCCGCTGCTGCGTGTTCGGGCCCGGCTCGAGCTTGGTCACGGTGAACGCCGACTGGTGCTGGTCGACGGGGATCAGATCGAAGGGGCCGCCCATCTTCGGGTAGTCGACGGTGAAGCCCGCCTGCTGCAGCGTCTGGCTGGCCTTGTCCCAGGTCTCGTTGGTGACGTCGGGCACGGGGTACAGCTGCGGACCCTCCGAGACGTCGAGCAGGATCGTGTCGTTCGGCCGCACGGGTCCGCTCGGGTCGGCCGGCGTCTGGGCGATGACCGAGCCCTTCGGCACGGTGTCGTCGTGCTTGGCCTGCCCCTGCCCGTAGTAGAGGCCCTTCGCCCTGAGCGCCTTCTGCGCGTCGGCGAGCGGCATGCCGACGACGTTCGGCACCGGCCCGACGGAGACCGCGAGGTTGATCGTGTCGCACTCGGTGAAGGCCCCGCCGTGCGTGATGTCGCCGCTGTTCGCGGCCTTCTTCGCCGAGATGACGTCGTTCGCGCCGACATCCGCGCTGAACTGCTGGTCGATCGCCGTGCCGACGAGCGACTTGGCGGCCTGAATCGCCTGCTTGGCCTGGTCGAGCGGCAGCCCGCCGAGCGTGGGGATCTGGTTCGGCTTGTGCCCGCGCGAGACGTCGAGCGTCACCGTGTCGCCCTTGTGCAGCGGGGTGCCGACCCTCGGATGCGTGGCCGTGACCTGCCCGTCGGGGGCGGCGCAGCTGTACACGGGGCGCTGTTTGGCGACCAGCTCGGCATCCGTGAGCCGCTTCACAGCCGCGCCGGCCGGCTGCTCGGTCACGGTGGGCACGGGCACGAGCGCACCGGGGCCCGCGCCGAAGTACCAGCCGGTGCCCGCCGCGAGCGCTGCGAGGATGAGCACCAGGCCGAACAGCCACCAGCCCCGGCCGCGTCGGCTGCGGCCGACGGTGGCGAGCTTGCTCACGGCATCCGTCGCGGTCGCCTCGCTGCGCACCTGCATCGCCGGGCCGGTCAGGTGTGCCGTTGCGACGGGGGCCAGCGGCGCGGGTGGGCCGAGCACGGTGGTCATCGCGGTGTCGTTCGCGGGGGCGAGCACGCGGGTGACGTCCGCACCGCCGTCCGCGGGCGCGTCGTGCACGGCGCGCTCCACCTCGTAGAGCCGGTCGAGCAGCTCACGGGCATCCGCCGGCCGCCGCTCGGGGTCCCGGTCGGTCGCCCACAGCACGAGCTCGTCGAGCTGCGGCGGCACGAGCGGATTCTTCAGACTCGGTCGCGGCACGGAGTCGTTCGCGTGCTGATAGGCGATCTGCATCGGCTGCTCGCCCTGGAACGGCTGCTCGCCGGTGAGCATCTCGTAGATCATGATGCCGATCGCGTAGATGTCGCTGCGCGTGTCGGCGATGCCGCGGGTGACGAGCTCGGGGGAGAGGTACGCGATCGTGCCGAGCAGCGCCTGCCCGGTGCCCGTCGCTTTGGTCGCCGCGCGGGCGAGCCCGAAGTCGCCGAGCTTGATGCGGCCGTCATCGGCGAGCAGGACGTTCTCGGGCTTGAGGTCGCGGTGCACGATGCCGGCGCGGTGGGCGGCGGCGAGGCCCGCGAGCACGTTCTCCATGATGTCGATGGTCTGCTCGGGGGTGAGCTTGCCGTAGTCGCGCAGCAGATCGCGCAGGGTGATGCCGGGCAGGTACTCCATGACGAGGTAGGCCATGTCGTCGTCCTGACCCTGGTCGAAGACGTTGACGACGTTGGGGTGGGCCAGGCGCGCGGTCGAGCGCGCCTCCTGCACGAAGCGGTTCCGGAAGTTCGTGTCGTCGGCGAGATGACTGTGCATCACCTTGAGCGCGACGCGCCGCTCGAGACGCAGATCGGTGGCCAGGTAGACGGTCGCCATGCCGCCGCGCGCGATCCGCGAGCGCACCTGATATCGGCCGTCGATGAGACGGCCGAGCAGGGGGTCGGACTGACTCGCGCTTGCCACCCCACGAGTCTAGGTAGCGATATATTCCGCGTCCTTCCCGACACGTCAGAATCCGGTGAACGCCCCGTGCTCAAGTCATGGCACGATTTTCTCCATGGCAGATCCGTCGTCCAAACGCACCTGGCTGACCGTGCCCGAGCTCGTCGAGATCCTCGGGGTTCCGCCGTCACGCGTGCGTCGACTCATCGAAGACAGGCACCTGCTCGCCGCCCGGCGCGACGGGGTGCTCGTGGTGCCCGCCGACTTCCTGAGCGGCAACGAGCCGCTCGGCGAGCTGCGCGGCACCCTGATCGTGCTGGCCGATGCCGGCTTCAGCGACGAGGAGGCGATGCGGTGGCTGCTCGACCCGGAGGAAGCGCTCGGCGCGGCCCCCATCGACGCCCTCCGCAGCGGCCGCAAGACCGAGGTGCGCCGGGTGGCCCAGGCACTCGCGTAGCGGGCGCCCGGGCACCGGTCCCCGCTCGCTCGCGGGGCGTGTTGCGTTCGGAATCGGCGGCTTGCGCTGCTCGGAACACGAGTGCGCGCCTCGGATCCGAGCAGCGCGACCGGTGAGCCGCCGCCGCGGGCGACCGGGGGGCGCCGCCGCAGTCAGCTGTCTCGGCTCGTCACGCGGTGCGTGAGCTGACGCAGCGCGGCGATGGCCTCGGGAGCGAGGGATGCCTCGTCCAGTGCCGCATTGGCGCGGCCCACCTCGTGGTCGATGATGCGCTCCACCTCGTCGACGGCGCCGGAGTCGCGCATGGCGCCCTGCAGCATCAGCACCTGCTCGATGTCCAGCCCGGGGTCGCCGAGCAGCTCGTCGAAGGCGCGGCGCACCGAGGCCGAGACCTTCGCCCGCGTGAGCGCGACGAGCACGGTGCGCTTGCCCTCGCGCAGATCGTCGCCGCTCGGCTTGCCCGTGACGGCGGCATCCCCGAAGACGCCGAGCAGGTCGTCGCGGAGCTGGAAGGCGATGCCGAGCGGCAGGCCGAAGGCGCTCAGCGTGTCGAGCTGGGTCTCGCTCGCGCCGGCGAGCGCGGCGCCGATCTGCAGCGGCGCCTCGATCGAGTACTTGGCCGACTTGAACACGATCACGCGCTCCGCGGCCCGCAGCAGCTCGCGCTCGTCCCGTTCCACCCACGCGCTCTCCTCCAGCACGTCGAGGTACTGGCCGGCCGTGACGTCGGTGCGCATGGTGTTGAACAGGCGGCGCGCGGCCCGAGCGCGGGACGGCTCGGCGAGCTCGCCGAGCGACTCATCCAGCAGCTCGTCGCTCCAGCCGAGCAGCAGGTCGCCGAGCAGGATCGCGGCGGAGGTCCCGAAGGCGCCCGCGTCGCCTGCCCAGCGGCGCTCCTCGTGGGTCGCGGAGAAGCGGCGATGCGCGCTCGGCTCGCCTCGGCGCGTGTCCGAGCGGTCGATCACGTCGTCGTGCACGAGCGCTGCGGCATGGAAGAGCTCGAGGGCGCTGGCGACCCCCACGATGGCATCCAGCTCGCGCTGGGTGACGGGTGTCTCGCGCACCCCGGAGACGGCCCGCCAGCCCCAGTGGCAGAACTGCGCCCGGAACCGCTTGCCACCGCTGAGAAAGTGCCGCGAGTCGTCGATCAGCGCGGTCACATCCGGGCCGACGCTCGCGACAATAGATGAGCGGTCAACGATGAACCGGTCGAGACGGGCCTGTACCAGATCGACGAGTTTCACGCTTTCCGCCACTCGCTTAGATTACCGGCCCTAGCCGACCGGGATCGGCGCGATTAGACTTGGGCGTCACCAGCACGCATCAAAGCTGAAGAAGAGGGGATCGGGATGCCGCTTTCGGAGCACGAGCAGCGCCTCCTCGATGAGATGGAGCGCAACCTCTACCAGAACGATGCGGACTTCGTCGCGAATATCAGTCAGGCCCCGCGCCGTCGGCCCGCCTACCGGGCCATCGTGCTCGGTGTGCTCGTCGCGGTCGTCGGTGTCGCCACGCTGATCACGGGTGTCTTCGTCCCGCAGCCGTTGGTCGGCATCCTCGGCTTCGTGCTGATGCTCGCCGGCGTTCTGCTGGCGATCACCCCACGTCGTCGGCGTGCGGACGACAAGCTGTTCGCGGCCCCCGACGACCAGCATTCGGGGCGCGGGGCGCAGCGGCCCTCGTCCTCCGCCGACTTCATGGACCGGCTCAACGAGCGCTGGGACAAGCGTCAGGACGGCGAGCGGTAGCTCCGGCATCCGCATCACGACTCCAGGGTCGGCCCATTCGGGCCGGCCCTTTTTCTGTGCCCGGATGCGCCCGGACCCGTCGGCACCAGCCCGGACCCCTCGGCGCCCCTCGGCACGCGCCTGGGCGGCCGAGGTCGGGTCCTCCACTTCGCGCCACCCGCGGGTCGATTCGGCGGAGATGGGTCGGTCCGGCGGAGCGGTCGGCCCGAGGCATCCGACGAATCGGCACATCTCCGCGGCCTAGGCGGGCGGATGCCTCCACCGGGTCCCGCTGCGCGGGCGCTCCCTGCCCCAGTTGCTCCACATTCCCTCCACCATCCTCCACCGACGGACTTCCGCGAGATTCCGGGGACGAGCGTCTGGAAAATGCCCCCAAAAGACACCGCAATCGCTTGTAGGTGGGGGATTGTGGAGTATCGTGGGGGCAGTTGGGAACGCGGTCAGCTGGGGAAGGGAGGCGCCGCATGCTCCTCGGCACCTACGCCCCGAAGCTCGACGACAAGGGGCGCGTCATCCTCCCCGCGAAGTTCCGCGCGGAGCTCGCGGGCGGCGTCGTCCTCACCCGCGGCCAGGAGCGCTGCATCTACGTCTTCAGCAGCGACGAGTTCGCGGCGATGCACGAGCGCATCCGGCAGGCACCGGTCACGAGCAAGCAGGCGCGCGACTACCTGCGCGTGTTCCTCTCCGGCGCGAGTGACGAGGAGCCCGACGCGCAGAACCGCATCTCGATCCCGCCGGCGCTGCGGGCCTACGCGGGACTGAGCAAGGACCTGGCCGTGATCGGCGCGGGCAGCCGCGCCGAGATCTGGGACGCGCAGGCCTGGGCGGCATACCTCGCCGAGCAGGAGGCCGCGTTCTCCGACACCGCGGAGGAGGTGATCCCCGGGCTCTTCTAGTCCGCAGGCCGTGACTCCCAGCCATCCTCTGCCGTGACCGACTTCCCCGCGGCCACGTCAGGATGGATGGGGATCAGGGCAGGCGGGCCCGCCCGCAGGAACCATGGACCCCCGCAAACTGCACGTCCCCGTGATGCTCGAGCGCTGCCTCGAGCTGCTCGGCCCCGCGATCGGCCGGCCGGACGCCGTCGTCGTCGACGCGACGCTCGGGCTCGGCGGTCACGCCGAGGCGATGCTCGAGCGCTTCCCCGGCCTGACCCTCGTCGGCCTCGACCGCGACCCCGAGGCGCTGCGCCTCGCGGGCGAGCGTCTCGCCCGCTTCGGCGAGCGCTTCCGCCCCGTGCACACGAGCTATGACGGCATCGACGCGGCGCTCGAGGAGCTCGGCTTCGACGCCATCGACGGCGCCCTCTACGACCTGGGCGTGAGCTCGATGCAACTCGACCTGCCCGAGCGGGGCTTCTCGTACTCCAAGGACGCGCCGCTGGACATGCGCATGGACACGACCGCGGACCTCACCGCCGAGCGCATCATCGCCGACTACCCGGAGGAGGCGCTGCGGCGCATCTTCCGCGAATACGGCGAGGAGAAGCTCGCGCAGCGCTACGCCGCACGCATCGTGAGCGAGCGGGCGAAGCATCCGATCACCCGCACGGCGCAGCTCGTGGACATCCTGCAGGCCGCCACGCCCGCCGCGATCAGCAAGCAGGGGCATCCCGCGAAGCGGGTGTTCCAGGCGCTGCGCATCGAGGTCAACCAGGAGCTCGCGGTGCTCGAACGTGCCATGCCGCGGGCCATCGCCGCGCTCAACCTCGGCGGCCGGCTCGTCGTGATGTCCTATCAGTCCCTCGAGGACCGGATCGTCAAGCGGGCGCTCCAGGCGCGGTCGACGTCGACCGCACCGGTCGGCCTGCCCGTGGAGCTGCCCGAGCACCGCCCCGAGCTCGTGCTGCTGACCCGCGGCGCCGAGCTCGCGAGCGCGGAGGAGAAGGCCAGGAACCCGCGCAGCGCCCCCGTGCGCCTGCGCGCCGCAGAGCGAGTGAAGGAGGCGGCATGAGCACGAACGGCAACACGGCGGTCATCGAGGAGCATCCCTGGGTGTCGCAGCTCCCGCTGCCGAGCCGCGAGGAGCGCCGCCGCGGGCTGCTCGCCCCCGTCGCCGCCCCGACCGGCCACAGGCAGCGCCCGCGCCTGCTGTACGCCGGCATCGCCGTCAGCGCGCTCGTGCTCGTCGTCATCGCTCAGCTCGCGCTGAGCATCGGGGTCTCCAACGGCGCCTACCAGCTGAACTCGCTGCAGCAGCAGCAGAAGCAGCTCAGCCGCGACGACCAGGCCGCCTCGGAGGCGAGCGACCGGCTGTCCAGCCCGCAGAACCTCGCCGCCAATGCGGGCGCCCTCGGCATGGTCGCGAACGGCACCCCCGTGTACCTGCGCCTCTCGAACGGCCAGGTCATCGGCTCGCCCACCCCGGCGGGCGGATCCGCCGCCGCCCCGGGCACGACCGACAAGCCGCTCGTGCCGAACGCGCTGCTGGACGGGGTGCCGCTCGTCACCGCGAAGGGCGCGACCCCGTCGCAGGTGGTGACGGACGCCACCTCCCCGCAGGCATCCCCGGCCCCGCAGAAATCCGCTCACACCTCGAATCCGGGCACACCGGTCGCGAATGTCGACCCTCAGCAGAACGGACCCGTAGCGTGGAGCGGGCCGCTGCCCGCGCCGAGCACGCATTGAGCAGCTCAGCCGCAGGCACGGGGCGAGGAGGGGAGCCGTTGTGAAGGCCAGGAAATCGACCAGGCGCCGCACCAGCTTCGCCCTGCTGCTCGTGCTGGCCGTCGTCGTCAGCCTCGTCTACAAGCTCTTCGACATCCAGGTGGTGCAGGCGAGCGCGCTGACCGCCCAGGCGGCCGAACGGCGTGGAACGGCGATCACGCTCTACGGTGCCCGCGGCGACATCGTCTCGGACGACGGCACGGTGATGGCCGGCAGCGTGCTGCGCTACGACTTCATCGCCTCGCCCGTCAACGCGCTCAGCGAGTACACGAACGCCAAGAACGAGACGCTGCCGCAGGACCAGGCACTCGCGAAGCTCGCCGCGGACCCCGTGCTGGCGAAGCTCTCGCAGATCACCGGCACGCCCGTGAAGAGCTTCATCGCCGACTTCACCGCGGCGCTCAAGGTGAACGCGCAGTCGCAGTACGCGCCGCTCGTCAAGAACGTCGACGTGCCCACCTTCGACAAGATCCAGGCGCTCAAGATCCCCTGGCTGACCCCCGTCAGCCACCCCTCGCGCACCTACCCGGACGGCGCGGTGGGCGGCAACATCGTCGGTTACATCAACTCGGCCGGGCAGGGTGCGGAGGGTCTCGAGCAGCAGTACCAGCAGTGCCTGCAGGGCGGCAACGGCGAGGAGACCTATCTGCGCAGCCAGGACGGCGTGGCCATCCCCGGCAGCACGAAGGTGACCAAGGCCGCGAAGCAGGGCGGCACGCTCGTGACGACGCTGAACTCCGACCTCACCTGGTTCCTCAACCAGAACCTCGCCCAGACGGTGGGCTCGCTCGGGGCGCAGTTCGGCCAGGCCACGGTCGTCGACATCAAGACCGGCGAGATCAAGGCGGCCGCGCAGTACCCCTCCGTCGATCCCAACGACATCGACAGTGTGCCGGCGGCGTACCGCAGCACCGCCATGATGTTCTCGAACATGTACGAGCCGGGCTCGACGTTCAAGGCGCTGACGGCCGCCGCCATGGTCGACACGGGCTACGCGAGCCCCTCCTCGCACGTCGTCACGCCGTACACCTTCTCCACCCCGGGCGGCGCCCAGCTCTCCGACTCCGAGTGGCACCCCACGGAGGACATGACGCTCACGGGCATCCTCATGAACTCGTCCAACGTCGGCATCTCGGAGCTCGGCCAGAACATGTCGGACCAGACCCGGTACGACTACTACCGGAAGTTCGGCATCGGCAGCCCGACCGCCGTCGCCTTCCCGGCGCAGGCGAGCGGCATCCTGAGCAAGCCGAGCGGCTGGGACGTGCAGACGAAGTTCACGACGATGTTCGGCCAGGGCCTCTCGGCCACGCAGGCGCAGATGCTGCAGGCCTACCAGGCGATGGCCAACGGCGGGGTGATGGTGCCGCTGTCGCTCGTGAAGGGCTGCCAGCAGGCGGACGGCACGCTGACCCAGCAGCCGGAGAAGAAGACGACTCGGGTGATCAAGCAGTCGACCTCCACGACCATGCTCGACATGCTCGAGTCGGTCGTGCAGCAGGGCGAGAACGCGCCCAAGCTGAAGACGCCCGGCTACCGCATCGCGGCAAAGACCGGCACGGCGCAGGAGCCGAACCCGAACGGCTCCGGCTACATCAAGGGCGAGTACTACGTCTCGGTCATGGGCGTCGCCCCCGTCGACGACCCCCAGTACCTCGTGTCGGTCAACATCGGCTACCCGACTAAAATGGGCGGGATGTCGCCGGCGGCGGCTCCGCTGTTCCACACCGTGATGAGCCAGGTGCTCAAGACGTACCGCGTCAGCCCATCCGACAGCGCACCGAGCATGCTGCCGCCTTACCACCAGTGAAATCTGAATGATCGAATTGACCCTCGCCGAGATCGCCGCAGCGATCGCGGGAACCCTTCACCTCGGGCACAGCGGGGCGGATGCCTCGCGCACCGTCTCCGGCCCCTCCTCCACAGACTCCCGCGAGGTCGAGCCCGGCGGCGTCTTCTTCGCCAAGCCCGGTGAGACGACCGACGGGCACCTCTTCGCGCCGCAGGCCGTCGAACGGGGCGCCGCACTGCTCGTCGTCGAGCGTGAGCTCCCGGAGCTCGCCGGCACGCCGCAGATCATCGTGCCCGATGTCGTGGTCGCCCTCGGCGCCCTCGCGACGGAGGTCGTCGCGCGCGCTCACGCCGCCGGCGGGCTCACGGTCGTCGGCATCACGGGGTCGAACGGGAAGACCACGACCAAGAACCTGCTCGCCAGCATCCTGCGCCGGGTCGGCGAGACCGTCGCCCCGCAGGGCTCCTTCAACAACGAGGTCGGCGCGCCGATCACGATGCTCCAGGTGACGGATGCCACGCGCTACCTCGTCTCCGAGATGGGCGCCGCCCACGTCGGCGACATCGCCCGGCTCGTGCGCATGGCGCACCCGGACGTCGGCGTGGTGCTCAAGGTCGGCCTCGCCCATGCGGGGGAGTACGGCGGCATCGAGCAGACGGCGCTCGCGAAGTCCGAGATGGTCACCGAGCTGCCCGCGGACGGCGTCGCCGTGCTCAACGCCGACGACCACCGTGTGGCCGCGATGGCGGAGAAGACGAGCGCCGGCGAGGTGCTGTGGTTCGGGCTCGGCCAGCACGCGCCGGCGCAGGGGGCGCAGGTCACGGCGCGCGACATCGAGCTGAGCCCCGAGGGGACGGCGTTCACGCTCGTCCTCCCCGGCGGTCAGAGCCCCCAGGACGCGCCGGCGGCCCGGGTCGCCTTCAAGGTGCTCGGCGAGCACCACGTGATGAACGCGCTCGCGGCCGCGGCGACCGCCCACGCCCTCGGAGTAGGCCTCGCCGACATCGTCGCCGGCCTCGAGGCGGTCAGCCGCGCCGAGCGCTGGCGCATGGAGGTGCTCGGGGGGCGCGACGGCATCACCGTCATCAACGACGCCTACAACGCGAGCCCCGACTCCGTGGCGGCGGCGCTGCGCACGCTCGCGAAGCTCAAGCGCCCCGGCGCCCGCACCATCGCGGTGCTCGGCGAGATGGCCGAGCTGGGGGAGTACGCGGGCGAGGAGCACGACAAGGTCGGCCTTGACGTGGTCGTGCTCGGCATCGACCGCCTCGTCGCCGTCGGGCCGGGCGCGCGACGCATGCACATCTCGGCGATGCGCGAGGGCACCTTCTTCTCGGAGGAATCGCAGTATGTGGAGACCCCCGAGGAGGCCTACGACGTCGTCATGGCGCTCGCACAGCCCGGTGACACGATCCTCGTGAAGAGCTCGAAGGTCGCCGGATTGCGATTCCTCGGCGACCGGCTGGGAGAATCACTGTCGTGAGGACACTTCTGACAGCCGGCGGTCTCGCCCTGGCCTTCTCGCTCTTCCTCACTCCGTTGTTCGTCAAGCTGTTCCATCGGCTGCAGCTCGGCCAGTTCATCCGCGACGACGGGCCCCAGTCGCACCACGCCAAGCGGGGCACCGCCACCATGGGCGGCATCATCATCATCCTGGCGACGATGTTCGGATTCTTCGTCTCCGGCCTGATGTACGGGGGTGACGGCATCTCGGCCCCCTCGCTGCTTGTGCTGCTGATGCTCGTCGGCATGGGCGCGGTCGGTTTCATCGACGACCTGCTCAAGGTGCGCAACCAGCGCAGCCTCGGGCTCGGCGGCTGGGCGAAGATCACCGGCCAGGTGATCGTCGCGACGCTCTTCGCGGTGCTTGCGATCCAGTTCCCGAACCGGTACGGCTACACGCCGGCGTCGATGGGCATCTCCGCGGTGCGGGACATCCCGGCCCTCGACATCGCCAAGATCGCCACCGTCGTCCCGGCGATCGCGGTGATCCTGTACCTGATCTGGATCAACCTGCTCGCCACGGCGACCACCAACGGCGTGAACGTGACGGACGGCCTCGACGGCCTCGCCCCCGGGGCCTCGATCCTGGCGATCGGTGCGTACATCTTCATCGGCTTCTGGCAGTTCAACCAGTCCTGCTTCAGCGCGGCGACCGACCAGAACAACCTGAGCAAGTGCTACACGACCAACGATCCGCTGGCGCTGGCCATCGTGGCCGCCGCGATCACGGGCGCGCTCGTGGGCTTCCTGTGGTGGAACACGAGCCCGGCCCAGATCTTCCTCGGCGACACCGGCTCGCTCGCCCTCGGCGGTGCGCTCACGGCCCTCGCGGTGCTGAGCCACACCGAGCTGCTGCTGATCCTGATCGGCGGACTGTTCGTCATCGAGGCGGGCTCGGTGATCATCCAGCGCGCCTACTTCAAGGTGACGCACGGCAAGCGCATCTTCCGGATGAGTCCGATCCACCACCACTTCGAGCTCAAGGGCTGGGCCGAGGTGACGGTGGTGGTGCGGTTCTGGATCATCGCCGGTCTGCTCGTCGCCGCCGGCATCGGCACCTTCTACCTCGAGTGGCTGAGTCAGCCCTCATGAGCGGACGACACGTGCGCGCCATCGACTTCGAGGCGCTGAGCTCGTGGCACACGGATACCTGGAGGGGGCTGCGCGTCGCCGTGTTCGGCCTCGGCCGGACCGGCTTCTCCGTCGCCGACACGCTCGTCGAGCTCGGCAGCGAGGTCCTCGTCGTCACCCAGGCCGCCGACGCGGACCGCACCCGGATGCTGCAGGTCATCGGCGCCGAGCTGGTGGTCGACGAGACGCTCGACGGGCCGCCAGAAAGGCTGCTCGAGTTCGAGCCGGAGCTCGTCATCGCGAACCCGGGCTTCCCGCCCGGGCATCCGATCCTGCACTGGGCGGAGGACGAGGCCGGCCTGCCGGTCTGGGGCGACATCGAGCTCGCCTGGCGGTTGCGCGACAAGGTTGTGCGGCCGGACGGGACGCCCGCCGACTGGATCGCGGTCACCGGGACGAACGGCAAGACCACAACGACCCGGCTCGCCGCGACCTTCCTCGCGGCGGCAGGGCTGCGAGCCGCCCCGGCGGGGAACATCGGCGTCCCCGTCCTCGACGCGATCCGCGACCCGCAGGGCTTCGACGTCCTCGTCGTCGAGCTCTCCAGCCACCAGCTGCACCGCGTCAACCGGCACGGGCCGGCCGGCGAGCTGCACCCCTACGCGAGCGTGTGCCTCAACATCGCCGACGACCACCTCGAGTGGCACGGCTCCTTCGACGCCTACCGCGCCGCGAAGGCGAAGGTGTACGAGAACACCCGGGTCGCCTGCGTGTACAACAAGGACGACGAGGAGACCATGCGCATGGTCGAGGAGGCCGAGGTCGAGGAGGGCGCCCGCGCCATCGGCTTCGGGCTCGGCGTGCCCGGGCCGAGCGACTTCGGCGTCATCGAGGGCATCCTCGTCGACCGGGCCTTCCTCGACGAGCGGCACCACACGGCCCTCGAGCTCACCACGGCGGAGGAGCTCGCGCAGACGGGCCTGAACGCCCCGCACATCGTCGCGAACATCCTCGCCGCCGCCGCCCTCGCCCGCTCCTACGGTGTCGAGACGGGGGCCATCCACGAGGCGCTGAAGACCTTCCAGCTCGACGCGCACCGCATCGAGCTCGTCGCCGTGGATCGCGGCGTGACCTGGATCGACGACTCGAAGGCCACGAACCCGCATGCGGCGGATGCCTCGCTGAAGGCGTTCCCGTCGGTCGTGTGGATCGCGGGCGGCCTGCTGAAGGGCGTCGACATCGACGAGCTCGTCGCGACGCACGCCCCCCGGCTGCGCGGTGTCGTGCTGATCGGCGCGGACCGCGACGCGCTGCGCGCGGCGTTCCGCGCGCACGCCCCGGAGCTGCCGCTGTTCGAGGTCGACGAGCAGGGCGTCGACGAGCAGGGCGTCGGCGAGCACAGTGTCGGTGGGCAGGGCGCCCATGGGCAGGGCACCGGCGTCATGGGGGCCGCCGTGCGCTTCGCCGCCGCCGTCGCGCAGGACGGCGACACGGTGCTGCTCGCCCCGGCCGCTGCCTCGATGGACCAGTTCGCGGACTACGCCGAGCGCGGCCGGCGGTTCGCGGAGGCCGTGCGGGACCGGCTCTCGGGGGATTCGGAGTAACGCCCCCGGCGTGCCGGGACCGCGGGCGCGGCATCCGTTTGTGAGGATGACCAGGTGACTACGCAGGCCGACCGTCCCCGGGCCCCGCACGTCTCCGTCACGGACGGAGCCCAACGGGCCCGCGCGGTGATGCACTCGGCGCGGATCCGCATGGGCCGGGCCTTCGAGGCGGAGTCCGCCAACTACCTGCTGCTGCTCGGGCTGACGCTGTTCATGGTCGGCTTCGGGCTGCTCATGGTGCTGTCCTCCTCCTACGTCTCCGCGCACGCCGACGGATCGAGCTTCTTCGCCAAGTTCTTCTCGCAGGGCTCCTACGCGATCATCGGTGTCGCGTTCATGATGGTCATCTCGCGCGTGCCGCGGCGGTTCTGGCAGCGCATCTCCTTCCTGGCGCTGCTCGGGTCCTGTGCCCTCCAAGCGCTCGTCGTCTTCACCCCGCTCGGCGTGCTGCAGGGCGGCAACCGGAACTGGCTCGCGCTCGGGCCGATCGTGTTCCAGCCCTCCGAGCTGATGAAGTTCGCGCTCATCCTCTGGCTCGGCACCTTCCTGCAGCGCAAGGAGGCGCGGATCAGGCAGTTCGGCCAGACGATGGTTCCCGCGCTGCTCGTGAGCGGTGTCGTGATCTTCCTGATCCTCAAGGGGCACGACCTCGGCACGACGCTCATCGTCGGCATGGTGCTTTTCGCGGCGCTGTTCTTCGCCAGCGTCCCGCTGTGGCAGCTCGCCCTCCTCGGGGCGCTCGCGGTACCGGGCGTCCTTGTGCTGTCGATGGGCGATGCGAGCCGCATCAGCCGCATCTCGGCCTTCCTGGACCCCGCTCAGGCGGACGCGAACGGCACGGGCTACCAGCCGCAACAGGCACTGTGGGGCATGGCGAACGGCGGCGTCTTCGGCGTCGGGCTCGGCAACTCCCAGTCGAAGTGGAGCTGGCTGCCCGCCTCGTCCACCGACTACATCTACGCGGTCATCGGCGAGGAGCTCGGCATGGTCGGGGCCGTGCTGGTCCTGCTGCTGTTCGTCGCCCTCGCCATCGCGATCCTGCGCGTGGTCCGCACGGCGCCCAGCATGTACGCGCGTGTCGTGAGCGGGGCGATGTTCGTCTGGATCATCGGCCAGGCCCTGATCAACATCGCCGTCGTCGTCGGCCTGGCGCCGGGCATGGGCGTGCCGTTGCCGTTGATCTCCTCCGGCGGCACGGCACTCGTGTCGACGCTCGCCGCCGTCGGCATCCTGCTGTCCTTCGCCCGTGACGAGCACAGCCAGGCGGGCGCGCAGATCACTACGGTTGAGAAGTGACGACGTACCTTCTCGCCGGCGGGGGCACCGCCGGCCACGTGAATCCGTTGCTGGCCACAGCCGACAAGCTGCGCGAGCTGCATCCGGATGCCGGGATCATCGTGCTCGGGACGGCGGAGGGGCTCGAATCCCGGCTCGTCCCGCAGCGCGGCTACGAGCTCGTCACGATCCCGAAGCTGCCGTTCCCGCGCCGGCTGAACGGTGCCGCCCTCGGCTTCCCCGCCCGCTGGTGGGGCACGGTGCGGCAGGTGCAGCGGCTCATCCGCGAGCGGCGCGTCGATGCCGTCGTGGGCTTCGGCGGCTACGCCGCGGCCCCCGCCTACCTTGCCGCCCGGCGCGCCAGGGTGCCGCTCGTGCTGCACGAGGCGAACGCGAAGCCCGGCCTCGCGAGCCGCCTCGGCGCGCGCATCACCGAGTTCGTCGGCGTGGCCTTCCGCGGCACGCCGCTGCCGCACGCCCGCTTCGTCGGCATGCCGCTGCGCCCCGAGATCGCGACGCTCGAGCGACGGGAGGCACGGGTGCGCGCCCGCAACCGCTTCGACCTCGACGAGCGCCCGACCCTGCTCGTCACCGGCGGCTCCCTGGGCGCGCGCCGCATCAACCGCACCATGCTCGACTCGGCGCGGAAGGTGCTCGACTGCGGCTACCAGGTGCTGCACATCCAGGGCAACGCGCACGAGTTCGAGGACCCCGGGCTGCCGGGCTACCACCTCATCGACTACCTCGACGAGATGGAGCAGGCGCTGGCCGCCTGCGACATCGTCGTCAGCCGCGCGGGCGCCGCGACGGTGAGCGAGCTCACGGCGCTCGGCCTGCCGGCCGTCTACGTGCCGTACCCGGTCGGCAACGGCGAGCAGCGCTTCAACGCCGCCGACGTCGTGCAGGCCGGCGGCGGGATCCTCGTGGCGGACAGCGCGTTCACGGAGCACTGGGTCGGCGCGAATCTGCTGCCGCTGCTGCGCGACGAACCGCGGCTCGAGGTGATGGCGGAGGCCGCGGCATCCGTCGGCGTCACGGACGGCGCTGCGCGCCTGGTCGCTCTGATCGACGAAGCCGTGCGCGTCTGAACCCCCCTCCCAGCACGAGACGGAGATACTGGAACCCGTGATCAAGCCCGAGCTCTCGATGCCGCTGCCGGAGAAGATCGGCGCCGCGCACTTCGTCGGGATCGGCGGATCGGGCATGAACGGCATCGCCCGGCTGTTCCTCGCCGCCGGCATCCCGGTCACGGGGTCCGACCGTGCCGAGAGCGAGTACACGCGCACGCTGCGCGAGCTGGGCGCCACCGTGCACATCGGGCACGACGCCGCGAACGTCGGCGCCGCGGACACGCTCGTCGTCACGGGCGCGCTGTGGCAGGACAATCCGGAGTACCAGTACGCCCTTGCGCACGGCATCCCCGTGCTGCACCGCTCGCAGGCGCTGGCCTGGCTCGCCCGCGCGAGCCGGCTCGTCGCCGTCGCCGGCGCCCACGGCAAGTCGACGACGACGGGCATGCTCGCCACCGCCCTCGTGCAGCTGGGCGCGGACCCGAGCTTCGTCAACGGCGCCGTCATCGAGGGGCTCGAGACGAGCGCCAGGCACGGCGACTCCGAGCTCTTCGTGATCGAGGCCGACGAGTCCGACGGCTCCTTCCTGCTCTACGCCGCCGCCGTGGCGCTGATCCTCAACGTCGACGACGACCACCTCGACCACTACGGCTCCTACGCGGCCGTCGAGGACGCCTTCGTCTCCTTCGCCGACGGGGCGCGCGAGCTCGTCGTCCTGGGCGCCGATGATCCGGGCGCCCAGGCCGTCGCGGCGCGCATCTCGCACCAGAACGTCGTCACCGTCGGGGAGCGGGCGGGCGCCGACGTCCGCGTCAGCGACATCTCGACGCATGGGGGTGTCGCCTTCACGGTCACGCTCGACGGCGTGAGCCACCGGGCGCAGCTGCGGACCCCGGGGCGCCACAACGCGCTCAACGCCGCCGCCGCGCTGGCCGTGCTCACGGGGCTCGGCTTCGAGGCGGCACCTGCGCTCGAGGCGCTCGAGCACTTCGGCGGCACGCACCGCCGCTTCGAGCTGCACGGCACGATCGGCGGGGTGAGCGTCTACGACGACTATGCCCACCACCCCACTGAGGTCCGGGCGGTGCTGGAGGCGGCGCGCAGCGTCGTCGGCAACGGCCGCATCATCGCCGTGCACCAGCCGCACACCTACAGCCGCACCCAGCGCCTGGCGCAGGAGTTCGCGGACACGCTGGAGGAGTACGCCGACGAGACCATCGTGCTCGATGTCTTCGGCGCACGGGAGGACCCCGTGCCCGGCGTCACGGGCGCGCTCGTCTCCGGGCGCTTCCATGACCCGTCGAAGGTCGCCTTCATCCCCGACTGGCAGCAGGCCGCCGACTTCACAGCCGGCTTCGCGCGGGACGGCGACTTCGTCATCACCCTCGGCTGCGGGAACGTCAACCTGATCGTGCCGCAGCTGCTCGATGCGCTCCAGTCTGCCCAGCGGCAGCAGGCGGCGAAGGGCTGACGGCATGCGGCGCCCCACCGCTCCGGCACAGCGGCCGCTGCCCGTGCGGCCCGAGCGGCCGCCCGTCGAGGAGCGGCCGGCCCCGGCATCCGTTCTCGCCCACGAGCCGGCTGCGCGATCGGTCGACCCGGCTGCCCCGCCGGTCGAGTCGGATGCGCAGCTGACCGAGCCGATCGCGCTGTTCGGCGCCGAGGAGCAGGCCGCGCAGACCGCCCGCAGCGCGTCCGATGCGCCGAGTTCGACCGGTTCGGCCGATCCGTCGGGCTCGGCCGGCGCCCCGGGCGCATCGCCCCGGGCGGATGCCTCGGCGAGCGCTCCGGAGCGGGGTCTCGTCTCGCGCTTCGAGTCCTGGCGGGCGGTGCGCCGTGCCGCCGGGCGGCGGCGCCGGGTCGAGCGTCAGGAGGCGCGCCGCTTCACCGCGCGCACACGCCGGCTGCGGAAGCTGCAGCTCGTCGGCGCCGCGGTCGTCGTCGCCGTGATCGGGGGAGCGGTCGTGACGGCGTACTCGCCGCTCATGTCGCTCAAGCACATCGAGGTCGTCGGCACCCATTCGGTCACGGCGGCGGCGGTGCAGAAGGCGCTCGCCGGCGAGCTCGGCACGCCGCTGCCGCTCGTGCGGAGCGGCGACATCCGCCACGCCCTCGACGACTTCCGCCTCATCGAGTCGTACTCGACCCAGCTGCGGCCGCCGTCCACCCTTGTGGTCGAGATCACGGAGCGCACCCCGCTCGCGGTCGTCAAGGAGGGCTCGAGCTACGAGCTCGTCGACCAGGCGGGGGTCGTGCTCGCCGCCGGTGCGAAGCGGCAGGCCGGCTACCCGCTCGTCGCGCTGAAGGCGGGGGAGCAGCCGTCCTCGTCCGAGGGCTTCGCGGCGGCCGCCGCGGTCGTCGCGGCGCTGCCCGCGAGCGTGCGCAAGACGGTCACGGGGGCGAGCGCGACGAGCGCCAACGACGTGACGCTGAACCTCGCGGGCGGCAAGACCGTGGTGTGGGGCGGTCCGGATCAGATCGAGCTCAAGACCGCCGACCTTCAGGCCCTGCTCAAGGGCGCGGCCGGCGCGCACGTCTACGACGTCTCGAGCCCACGCGCCCCGATCACGCGGTGACTTCTGCTCGAACACGAGCGAAAACGAGAAAAAAGCGCGACACGCGCGCGGGGACGAAGGGCACTCGGATGCCGCGTCCTACCCTTCAGAAGAAGTAAATGCATACCGAGCATAACTTTTACCCTCTAGTTGAGGTTGAAGGTCGACAGCAAGGTTCAAGCGGAGGCCAGAGCGTGAGCACTAACCAGAACTACCTCGCCGTCATCAAGGTGGTCGGCATCGGCGGCGGCGGCGTCAACGCCGTCAACCGCATGATCGAGCTCGGCTTGCGCGGGGTCGAGTTCATCGCCATCAACACGGACGCCCAGGCGCTGCTGATGAGCGATGCCGACGTCAAGCTCGACGTCGGCCGCGAGATCACCCGCGGACTCGGCGCGGGCGCCGACCCCGAGGTCGGGCGCCGTGCAGCCGAGGACCACGCCGAGGAGATCGAAGAGGCGCTCGCCGGGGCTGACATGGTCTTCGTGACCGCAGGCGAGGGCGGCGGCACCGGCACCGGTGGCGCACCCGTCGTGGCCCGCATCGCGAAGTCGATAGGAGCGCTCACGATCGGTGTCGTCACCAAGCCGTTCAGCTTCGAGGGCAAGCGCCGAGCCGACTCCGCCGCCGCGGGCGTCGCCCGGCTGAAGGAAGAGGTCGACACCCTCATCGTCGTGCCGAACGACCGCCTGCTCGAGATCAGCGACCGCGGCATCAGCATGATGGAGGCCTTCACGACGGCCGACCAGGTGCTGCTCGCCGGTGTGCAGGGCATCACCGATCTCATCACGACCCCCGGTCTCATCAACCTCGACTTCGCCGATGTGAAGTCGGTCATGCAGGGCGCTGGCTCCGCGCTCATGGGCATCGGCTCGGCGCGCGGCGCCGACCGTGCCATCAAGGCGGCCGAGCTCGCCGTGGCGAGCCCCCTGCTCGAGGCGAGCATCGAGGGCGCCCGCGGTGTCCTGCTGTCGATCCAGGGCGGCAGCAACCTCGGCATCTTCGAGATCAACGACGCCGCGCGCCTCGTGCAGGAGGTCGTGCATCCCGAGGCGAACATCATCTTCGGAACGGTCATCGACGACACCCTCGGCGACGAGGTGCGCGTCACGGTCATCGCGGCCGGCTTCGACGGCGGCGAGCTGAACATCAAGTCCGAGCCCGGCGCGCACCGCGCGGAGGAGATCGCGAGCGCGTCCGTCGCGTCGTCGTCCGAGCCCGCCGGGGAGGACACCCAGGCGCTCGCGCCCGAGGACCTGCCCGTGGCCGCCTGGGCGCCGACCGCGGCCCCCGAGGCACCGGCGCTGCCCGCCGACCGCGACTTCGACGACGCGGACGGCATCGACATCCCCGACTTCCTGAAGTAAACCGGTGCCGTCGCTCGCGGAGCGGCTCGCCGCCGTGCGATCCGCGATCACGGATGCCGCGCGGGCGGCCGACCGCGACCCGGGGGACCTCACGACCATCGTGGTCACCAAGTTCCACCCGGCCGAGCTCGTCCGGGAGCTCCACGCGCTCGGGGTGCGCGAGCTCGGCGAGAGCCGGCACCAGGAGGCACAGGCGAAGGCGGCCGAGACGGCCGATCTCGACGGTCTCGTGTGGCACTTCATCGGCCAGCTGCAGTCGAACAAGGTGCGCCAGGTGCGGCGTTACGCGCACATCGTGCACTCCGTCGACCGCCCGGCGCTCGTCGACGCGCTCGCGCGCCGCACGGAGGATCCGGAGGACGAGACGGTCGACGTCTTCCTGCAGCTGAACCTCAGCGACGACCCCGGCCGCGGCGGCGTCGCCCTCGCCGGCCTCGAATCTCTCGCCGAGCATGCGCTCGCCGCGCCCGGCCTCCGCGTGCGCGGAGTCATGGCGGTGGCCCCGCTGGGCGAGGAGCCCCGCGCCGCGTTCGCGCGGGTGCGGGCGGCATCCGATCGGCTTCGCGCGCTCGCCCCGCAGGCGAGCGACATCTCGGCGGGGATGTCCGGGGACTTCCCCGCGGCGATCCTCGAAGGCGCGACACACCTTCGCATCGGCACGGCAATCACGGGTCCGCGCCCGACGGCGCGTTAATCTGGCGCAGTCAGTGGCAGGACGATTCACTGCACGTGCATCGCATCGGAGGACGAAATGGCCAACCCGCTCAAGAAGACCATGGTCTACCTCGGGCTCGCGGACGAGGAGTTCGAGTACGAGGAGGAGCGCCCCCGCGAAAGCGCCGCTCCGGCCCCGCAAGCAGCCGCCGCACCCGCGGCGCCCGCACCCCAGCCGCGCCCGGAGCGCGCCCCGGTCGTGCCGATCCGCAAGAACACCCCAGTCCGAGCCCAGGCGGTCCCCGAGATGAACGAGATCCTCACGGTGCACCCGCGCCAGTACCGCGACGCGCAGGCGATCGCGGAGGCCTTCCGGGACGGCATCCCGGTCATCATCAATCTCTCGCAGATGAACGACGGCGACGCCCGCCGCCTCATCGACTTCGCCAGCGGCCTGTCTCAGGGGCTGCTCGGCAAGATCGAGCGCGTCACCAACAAGGTCTTCCTGCTCTCGCCGCAGCACGTCTCCGTGCTGGGCGAGCAGAAGGCCGCCGGCGGCGAGTCCGAGTCCTTCTTCGCGCAGGGCTAGGCGGACCTCCCGGGGCCGACGCAACGCCGGTCGCGGCGTTCAGGTATCCGCTCGCGTCCTCCGAGATAATTCACACGTGCCTGCCGTTTCGATCGTCGCCAGCGTCGTCTACTACCTCCTGCTGATCTACTTCCTGACCATGTGGGCGCGCTTCGTGCTCGACCTGGTGCGTGCGGTGCGCCGCGGCTGGCGGCCCCGAGGGGCCGGTCTGGTCGCGGCCGAGGCCGTCTACGCGGTGACCGACCCGCCGATCCGGCTGTTCCGACGGCTGCTCCCGCCGGTGTCGTTCGGGCCGGTGGCGCTCGACTTCGGCTGGCCCATCACGATGCTGTGCTGCGTCATCCTCATGTACGTCGCCTCTGCATTCACCTCGCTCTGATTTGCTAAGTTTGGTCAATCACGTCTCAGACGTCCGTTTCGAAAGCTGAGGATGAAAAGCCATGGCGCTTACTCCGGAAGACGTAGTCAACAAGCGGTTCCAGCCGACGAAGTTCCGCGAGGGCTACGACCAGGACGAGGTCGATGACTTCCTCGATGAGGTCGTCGTCGAGCTGCGTCGCCTGAACCAGGAGAACGACGAGCTCAAGCAGCGCCTGGTCGCCGCCGACTCTCGCGTCGCCGAGCTGCAGCGCAGCGGCGCCTCCGCCGCGCCCGTCGAGGCGGCCGTTGTGCCCGAGCCCGTGTCGGCCCCTGTCGCCGCAGCCCCCGCCCCGGTGCCGGCTCCCGTCCCCGCTCCGGTTCCCGTCGCCACGACCGCCGTGCCGGTCGCCGCGCCCGAGCCGATCGACGAGACCCAGAGCACCAACAACCTGCTCCAGCTGGCCCGTCGCCTGCACGAGGAGCACGTCGCCGAGGGCAAGGCCAAGCGCGACGAGCTCATCGCGGACGGCCACGCGACCGCCGCCCGCCTCGTCGCCGAGGCCGAGGCGAAGCAGAAGGAGCAGATCGCCGCGCTCGACCAGCAGCGCGCAACGCTCGAGGGCAAGATCGACCAGCTGCGCACCTTCGAGCGCGACTACCGTGCCAAGCTCAAGAACTACATCGAGGGCCAGCTGAAGGACCTCGAGGCGACGGGCTCCTCCGCCCCGACCGGCTCCGCGCCGGTCGCGCAGGGTGCCGGTTCGGCTCCGAGCTTCCAGGGCTTTGGAGCCTAGCCCCCGAGCGAAGGTCAGCGTCCGCGCGATCGTCGTCCTCGTCGCCGTCGCCGTCTGCGTCTTCATCGTGGACCAGGTGGCCAAGGCGCTGGTGGTCGCGCACCTCACGGAAGGCGAGCGGGTCCCGGTCATCGGGAACCTGCTCGTCTTTCTGTACACCCGGAATCCGGGCGCTGCCTTCTCGATCGGGGCAGGGTCGACGTGGGTCTTCACGATCATCGCCATCGGCGTGCTCGTGTTCGTGATCTGGTACGCCCGGCGCATCCGCTCCGCGGCCTGGGCGGTCGTCTTCGGCCTGCTGCTCGGCGGGCTGCTCGGCAACCTCTGCGATCGCCTGCTGCGACCGCCGGCCTTCGGCCAGGGCGAGGTCGTCGACTTCATCAAGATCCCCCTGCTTCCGGCGATCTTCAACCTCGCCGACTCGGCGATCGTGGCGGCCATGGCGCTGTTCCTGATCCTGACCCTGCGCGGCGTCGGTCTGGACGGGCGGGCGTCAGCGGATGCCGAGTCCGGGCATGTCGGGTCCGGGCATGCCGAGCCTGGGCATGCCGAGCCTGGGGATGCCGCGGCGAGGCAGGCTGGGGCCGGGGATGCGGCGTCGGGGGATGCCGGGAGCGAAGAGCGCCGAGATGGAGACGCGTAGCCTCCCCGTCCCGGACGGGCTCGACGGATCGCGCGTCGATGCCGGCGTCGCGAAGCTGCTCGGCTTCTCGCGCTCCCTCGCGGCCGAGGTCGCGGAGGCCGGGGGCATCCGTCTGGACGGCCGTGAGGCGGGCAAGAGCGACCGGCTCACGGCGGGCTCCTGGCTTGAGGTCTCCTGGGAGGAGCGGCGCGGGCCGGTCGTCGAGGCGATCGCCGTGCCCGAGCTGACGATCGTCCACGACGACGACGACCTCGTGGTGGTCGACAAGCCCTTCGGGGTCGCCGCGCACCCCTCCGTGGGCTGGGAGGGCCCGACGGTCGTCGGAGCGCTCCTGGCCGCCGGGTACCGCATCTCGACGTCCGGTGCCGCGGAGCGGCAGGGCATCGTGCACCGCCTCGACGCCGGCACCTCCGGCCTGATGGTCGTGGCCAAGAGCGAGTACGCCTACACGATGCTCAAGCGCGCCTTCCACGACCGCACGGTCGAGAAGATCTACCACGCCGTGGTGCAGGGCCACCCCGACCCCTTGGCCGGCACGATCGACGCGCCCATCGGCCGGCATCCGCGCTCGGACTGGCGGTTCGCCGTCGTCGCCGACGGGAAGCCCTCCGTGACCCACTACGAGACGATCGAGGCGTTCCCCGCCGCGAGCCTGCTGGAGATCCACCTCGAGACCGGCCGCACGCACCAGATCCGCGTGCACATGGCGGCGCAGCGGCATCCCTGCGCGGGGGACGCGCTCTACGGCGCCGACCCCACGCTCTCGGCGCGCCTCGGCCTGACCCGGCAGTGGCTGCACGCCATGCGCCTCGGCTTCGAGCACCCGGGCACGGGGGAGTGGGTAGGGTTCGAGAGCGTGTATCCGCCCGATCTGCAGCACGCTCTGGACGTGCTGGCCGGCGCATAGCCGCTCGTGTCCACCGGCCGCGCCACTCTCACCGACGCGTGCGCCTTCCGCGCGGGCAGCGCCCGTCCGGAAGAGTGGCGCGGCCGTGGCGCGGCCGTGGTGCCGCAGTGGTGCCGCCGTCTCATCTTCAAGCTGAGCTTGAGATGAACCGGCCGCGCGGAGCGTGTAGCTGACGAGCGGTGTCGGCGCACTGGGGCAGAATCGAAGGCATGGCAACCGACTCGTTCGTCCATCTGCACGTGCACAGCGAGTACTCCATGCTCGACGGGGCGGCGCGCCTCGGCCCACTGGTGGACGCGGCCGTCGAGCAGGGCATGCCGGCCGTCGCGGTCACCGACCACGGCAACATGTTCGGCGCCTTCGAGTTCTGGAAGACCGCGACGGGCAAGGGCCTCAAGCCGATCATCGGCGTCGAGGCGTACCTGACCCCCGGCACCCATCGCACCGACAAGACGCGGGTGCGCTGGGGCAACGGCGGGGGCGACGACGTCTCGGGATCCGGCGCCTACACGCACATGACGATGTTCGCCGAGACGACCGAGGGCATGCACAACCTGTTCCGGCTGTCGTCCTACGCGAGCACCGAGGGCTACTATTTCAAGCCCCGCATGGACCGCGAGCTGCTGAACCGCTACGGCAAGGGCATCATCGCGACCACGGGCTGCCCCTCGGGCGAGGTGCAGACCCGGCTGCGGCTCGGCCAGTACAAAGAGGCGGTCGCCGCCGCCGCCGAGTTCCGCGACATTTTCGGCAAGGACAACTTCTACGCCGAGATCATGGACCACGGCCTCGGCATCGAGCGTCGCATCATGGGCGACCTGATCAAGCTCGCCAAGGACCTCGGCCTGCCGCTGGTGGCCACGAACGACCTGCACTACACCCACGAGGCCGACCACACGAGCCACGCGGCGCTCCTGTGCGTGCAGTCCGGCTCGACGCTGAACGACCCCAACCGCTTCAAGTTCGACGCCGACGAGTTCTACCTCAAGACGCCGGAGCAGATGCGGCAGATCTTCCGTGACCATCCGGAGGCCTGCGACAACACGCTCGCCATCGCGGAGCGCTGCGACGTCGACTTCGAGCTCAGCACGGGCAAGTACATGCCCAAGTTCCCCGTGCCGGAAGGCGAGACCGAGACCAGCTGGTTCATCAAAGAGGTGAACACGGGCCTCGAGAGGCGCTATCCGGCCGGCATCCCCGAGAAGGTGCGGAAGCAGGCCGACTACGAGATCGGCATCATCACCCAGATGGGCTTCCCCGGCTACTTCCTCGTCGTCGCGGACTTCATCAACTGGTCGAAGAACAACGGCATCCGCGTCGGCCCGGGCCGCGGCTCCGGCGCCGGCTCGATGGCCGCGTACGCCATGCGCATCACCGACCTCGACCCCCTCGAGCACGGCCTCATCTTCGAGCGCTTCCTCAACCCCGACCGCGTCTCGATGCCCGACTTCGACGTCGACTTCGACGACCGTCGCCGTCTCGAAGCGGTCAAGTACGTGACCGAGAAGTACGGCGAGGAGCGCGTCGCCCAGATCGTCACCTATGGCACCATCAAGGCGAAGCAGGCGCTCAAGGACGCCGGTCGGGTGCTCGGCTTCCCCTTCTCCATGGGAGAGAAGCTCACCAAGGCGATGCCGCCCGCGGTGATGGGCAAGGACATCCCGCTGTACCAGATCTTCGACAAGGACAGCCCCCGCTACAAGGAGGCCGTCGAGATCCGCACGGTCGTGGAGTCCGACCCCGAGGCGAAGACCGTCTTCGACACCGCCCTCGGCCTGGAGGGGCTGAAGCGGCAGTGGGGCGTGCACGCGGCCGGCGTCATCATGTCGTCTGACCCCATCATCGATGTCATCCCGATCATGAAGCGGGAGCAGGACGGCCAGATCGTCACGCAGTTCGACTACCCGGCCGCGGAGTCGCTCGGGCTGATCAAGATGGACTTCCTGGGTCTCAGGAACCTCACGATCATCAGCGACGCCCTCGACAACATCAAGGCCAACACGGGCACCGAGCTCGACCTCGAGGGTCTCCCACTCGACGACCGCCCCGCCTACGACCTCCTCACGCGTGGCGACACGCTCGGCGTCTTCCAGCTCGACGGCGGGCCCATGCGCGCCCTGCTGCGGCAGATGAAGCCGGACAACTTCGAGGACATCTCGGCCCTCATCGCCCTGTACCGCCCCGGCCCCATGGGCGCGAACTCGCACATCAACTACGCGCTGCGCAAGAACGGGCTGCAGGAGGTCACGCCGATCCATCCGGAGCTCGCGGAGCCGCTGAAGGACATCCTCGACACCAGCTACGGCCTGATCATCTACCAGGAGCAGGTCATGGCGATCGCGCAGCGCGTCGCCGGCTTCTCGCTCGGTCAGGCGGACATCCTGCGCCGCGCGATGGGCAAGAAGAAGAAGTCCGAGCTGGACAAGCAGTACGCGGGCTTCGAGCAGGGCATGAAGGACAACGGCTTCTCGGCCGCCGCGATCAAGACCCTGTGGGACATCCTGCTGCCGTTCTCGGACTACGCGTTCAACAAGGCGCACTCGGCCGCCTACGGCGTCGTGTCGTACTGGACGGCCTACCTCAAGGCCCACTATCCCGCCGAGTACATGGCCGCGCTGCTCACGAGCGTCGGCGACTCCAAGGACAAGATGGCGGTCTACCTCAACGAGTGCCGCCGAATGGGCATCAAGGTGCTGCCGCCCGACGTGAACGAGTCGATCGGATTCTTCGCGGCCGTCGGCTCCGACATCCGCTTCGGCCTCGGCGCCGTGCGCAACGTCGGCATGAACGTCGTCGACGGCATCGTCGCGGCGCGCACCGAGAAGGGCCGCTTCGAGTCCTTCCACGACTTCCTCAAGAAGGCGCCGCTGCACGTCGCGAACAAGCGCACGGTCGAGTCGCTCATCAAGTCGGGGGCATTCGACTCCTTCGGCAATGCGCGTCGCGCGCTGCTCGAGATCCACGAGGGCGCGGTCGAGTCGGTCGTGAACGAGAAGCGCGTCGAGGCGACCGGCCAGGCGGGCTTCGACTTCGACATGCTGATGGCGGATGCCTCGGACACGGGCCCCATCTCGGCGGTGCCCGACCGCCCGGAGTGGAGCAAGCGCGACAAGCTCGCCTTCGAGCGCGAGATGCTCGGCCTCTACGTCTCCGACCACCCGCTCGCCGGGCTCGAGCTCGACCTGGCGAAGCAGGCCTCGACCTCCATCGCCGATCTCACCGGGTCGGATGCCACGCAGGACGGCGATCAGGTGACGATCGCCGGCCTCGTGACCGGGGTGCAGCACCGGGTGGCGAAGCAGTCGGGCAACCTGTACGGGATCATCAGCGTCGAGGACTTCGGCGGCGAGGTCCAGGTCATGTTCATGGGGAAGGCCTACCAGGAGTTCGCGCCGGCGCTCGTGGCCGACTCGATCGTCTCCGTGCGCGGCCGCGTCTCGATGCGCGACGACGGGCTGAACCTGCACGCCTACAGCCTCACGACGCTGCAGTTCGAGCAGGCGACCGGCGCGACGAGCCCGCTCGTCATCTCGATGGAGGACAAGCGGTACACCGAAAGCCGAGCGTCTGAGCTCAGCGAGATCTTCCGGCGCCATGCCGGCGCCAACGAGGTGAAGCTTGAATTGAAGTACCCCCAGCTGGGCGTGAAGCGCATCTATGAGCTGCCGGACTATCACGTCGCGGTCACCCCGGATCTCTACGGGGAGCTGAAGGGGCTCCTGGGGCCGGGCAGTCTCGTGTGACCGAGCTCCCCATCCTGCGCCGGGGCGTTCATCGGCGGTGGCGGTCCGCTACGGCGCATGTTCTCCGCCGAGAAGTGCGCCGTAGCGGGGATGCGCCGCGTTCTCCCGCATCCTCCCCTCAGCCTTTTCGCCGATAAACTGGGGCTCTTATGATACGCACGATCGACCTGCGCGGAATCGACCCGGCGACGGCCGACTTCCGCACCCTGGTGCCCCGCCCCGTCGTCAACGTCGCGGTGGCGGCACAGGCCGCCACCGAGCTGATCCAGGCCGTGCGCGATCAGGGCTCGGCGGCGCTGCTCGCCCAGTCCGAGCGGTTCGACGGCGTCCGTCCGGCGCAGCTCCGGGTGCCCGCGGAGGAGATCGACCGGGCCGTCGCCGCGCTCGACCCGAAGGTCCGAGCCGGCCTGGAGGAGGCCATCGCGCGCGTGCGTCAGGCCAGTGCCGCGCAGGTGCCCCCGCCCCGGACCACGACCCTCGGCCCGGGTGCCGTCGTCACGCAGCGCTGGCAGCCCGTCGCCCGCGCCGGCCTGTACGTGCCGGGCGGCAAGGCGGTCTACCCGTCGAGCGTCGTGATGAACGTCGTGCCCGCCCAGGCCGCGGGGGTCGCCTCGCTCGCCGTCGCGAGCCCGGCTCAGAAGGACTTCGGCGGCCTGCCGCACCCCACGATCCTCGCCGCGTGCGGCTTGCTCGGCGTCGAGGAGGTGTGGGCGATGGGCGGCGCCGGCGCGATCGGAGCCCTCGCCTACGGCGTGCCCGACGCGGGCCTCGCCCCCGTGCAGATGATCACCGGCCCCGGCAACATCTACGTCGCCGCGGCCAAGCGTCTCGTGCGCGGTGTCGCCGGCATCGACGCCGAGGCCGGCACGACCGAGATCCTGATCATCGCGGACCGGACGGCCACGCCGAGGCTCGTGGCGGCCGACCTGTTGAGCCAGGCCGAGCACGACGAGGCGGCGGCGAGTGTGCTGGTCACCGACTCGGTCGAGCTGGCGGAGGCCACCCTCGCGGCCCTCGATGAGCTGGTCGCCGCCACGGCGAACTCGGAGCGCGCAGGAACGGCGCTCTCCGGCCCGCAGTCGGCGGTCATGCTCGTCGACGACGAGGCCGCGGCCGCCGCCGTGAGCAACGCCTACGCCCCGGAGCACCTCGAACTGCACACCGCGGACCCGCAGGCGACCCTCGCCCGGATCACGGATGCCGGCGCGATCTTCCTCGGCGCCTACGCCCCGGTCAGCCTCGGCGACTACATCGCCGGCTCGAACCACGTGCTGCCGACCGGCGGCTCCGCCCGGTACTCCTCGGCGCTCGGCGCCTACTCCTTCCTGCGCCCGCAGCAGGTCATCGCGTACGACCGGGCCGCGCTGGCATCCGTTCTGGGCCGGATCGTCGACCTCGCGAACGCCGAGGCACTCCCCGCCCACGGCGAGGCGGCGTCAGCGCGCTTTCAGTGAGCCGCGCACTACGCTGACTCCATGTTCTGCCCGTTCTGCCGCCATCCCGACTCCCGCGTCATCGACTCCCGCACGAGTGACGACGGGCTCTCGATCCGCCGGCGCCGGCAGTGCCCGTCCTGCGGCCGCCGCTTCTCGACGATCGAGACGGCGAGCCTGAACGTGATCAAGCGCTCCGGCGTCGTCGAGCCGTTCAGCCGCGAGAAGGTCATCTCCGGCGTGCGCAAGGCCTGCCAGGGCCGGCCCGTGACCGACACGGACCTGGCGGTCCTGGCCCAGAAGGTCGAGGAGACGATCCGGGCCACCGGCGCGTCGCAGATCGACGCCAACGAGATCGGCGTGGCGGTGCTGCCCGAGCTGCGCGAGCTCGACGAGGTCGCCTATCTGCGCTTCGCGAGTGTCTATCAGGCTTTCGAATCGCTCGACGACTTCGAGGCCGCGATCACGCAGCTGCGGCGCGATCATGCCATTGCGGCCGAACAGGCTGGATAGTCTTGATCCGGCATGTACCGGATCATCTTCGACCTCGTCTTCAAGCGCATGGACCCGGAACGGGCCCACCATCTCGCGTATCTCTTCATCCAGCTGATCCAGGCACTCGGGCTGTCGCGCTCCCTGCACGACTTCACCCGGCCCCGCACGGACATCTCGGTGCACACGCTCGGCCGCACCTTCGAGACGCCGTTCGGCGTCGCGGCGGGCTTCGACAAGGACGGCAAGATCGTTCTGGGGCTCGGCGGCCTCGGTTTCGGCCACGTCGAGGTGGGCACGCTCACGGCGCTCTCGCAGCCGGGCAACTCCAAGCCGCGCCTGTTCCGGCTCATCGCCGATCGCGCGCTGATCAACCGGATGGGCTTCAACAACCACGGGGCGGAGGCTGCGGCGCAGCGGCTGCGGCACATCGAGCGGCTGCACCCGCGGCCCGTGCTCGGGGTGAACATCGGCAAGAGCCGCTCCGTCGAGGTGGAGAACGCGCTGGCCGACTACCGCTTCTCGGCCGCGGTCCTCGCACCGGTGGCGGACTACCTCGCCGTGAACGTGTCCTCGCCGAACACGCCGGGCCTGCGGGGCCTGCAGGAGCTCGACAAGCTCGCCCCGCTGCTCATGGCGGTGAAGGAGCACTCCTCCGGCACGCCGGTGCTCGTCAAGATCGCCCCGGACCTCGACGACGAGCAGGTGGTCAGGATCTCCGAGCTCGTGGTCGAGCTCGGGCTCGACGGCATCATCGCCACGAACACGACGATCGCCCGCGAGGGGCTCGGCCTCACGACGGATGCCGCGTACCTCGCCTCCCTCGGCGCGGGCGGGCTCTCCGGTGCGCCGCTCGCCCCGCGTTCGCTCGCGGTGCTCCGGCTGATCCGGCAGCACGTGCCCGCTGCGCTGTGCGTCATCTCGGTGGGCGGGGTGCGCACCGCCGCCGACGTCGCCGAGCGGCTGGCCGCGGGGGCGACGCTCGTGCAGGGCTACAGCGAGTTCATCTACACGGGTCCCCTGTGGGCGCGGAAGATCAACCGGGGGCTGGACCGGCTCCTGCGCCGCTGAGCCGCCTGCGTCAACGCTCTGCCGCGGCCTCGCCGCGCTTTCCGGTGGAAGGGATCCGTGCTCGGGGCGGCCTGTCGCGGCCGGAGGTGCGGCGTGTCGGCCGGTTCCCTTCCGGCTCGCCCGGGGATCCCGTCGGTGAGTCGGTGAGTCGGTGAGTCCCGTGAGTCCGATGCCGCCTCAGTTCGCGGGGGTGCCCTGGTGGAAGCGCAGCTTCCATCCTGAGGCGGTTCGCAGCCACACCGAGCTGCGACGGACGGGACCGCGTGCGCCGAGCGTCTCGAAGACGAGCAGCACGGCGTCGGGGGAGAGGTGCGTCGCGGTGTGGATCGTCGTGAGCTCGGCATCCGTCGCCGGGGAGTCGAGCAGAGACTGGATGATCGTGTCCCGGTCCCACAGCCGGCCCGAGGCGCCGATCTCCTCGAAGTCGGGGTGCAGCAGCGCGGCGAGTCGGGAGGCGTCGCCGCGCACACCCGCCGTCAGCAGAGCGCGCTCCAGCCGCAGGACGGCGTCCTCGTCGGTGCGCGGCGCCTCTTCATCGAAGACGTCGAGGGCGAGCCGGTCCGCGAACTCCTCGCGCGGGGCCGGGAGCGTGCGCACGCCGGCAGCGGGCACAGCCGCGGACGGGGCGGCGGCGGCCGGTGAGGCATCCGTCACACCCCGGGTCCAGCCCGGCCCGGAGGGGATCGGCGCCTTCCTCTGGTAGGCGGTCGCCGCGGCCCGCGCCCGCGCGTCCGCGGCCTCGTTCAGCTCGTGCCCGGCGTGGCCCTTGACCCACTCGAAGGCCACCTCGCGGCCGGCGACGAGCGCGTCGAGCCGCTGCACGAACTCGAGGTTCAGCACCGGCGCGCCGTCGGCCTTCCGCCAGCCCTTGCGCTTCCAGCCGGGCATCCACTTGGTCACGGTGTTGATGACGTACTGGCTGTCGCAGAGCACCTTCAGCGGCTCGCCCGCGAGCCCCGCGGCGGCGGTCTGCTCCAGCAGGTCGATGACGGCCATCAGCTCGCCCTGGTTGTTGGTGCCGCGCGGCCAGCCGCCCGCCGCCCAGCAGCCGTCGTCGACGTACCAGGCCCAGCCGGCCGGACCGGGGTTGCCGAGTGCCGAGCCGTCAGCGGCCGCGACGAGCGTCACGCGCCCGCCGTCATGAGGGCATCTGCCCGCGCTTGACCTGGGGCTTGGGCATGCGCAGCCGGCGGAACTGGATCGCGCGCATCGAGACGTACATGCGGATGCCGCGCTCGCTGGTGCCGAACTTCTCCCGCAGGCGCCGGATGAGGATGCTGCTCATCACGAGGCAGTCGATCACGGTGAGCACGAAGAAGGCCCACACCACGATCAGCACGTACTGGGAGAGCGCGTTCTTGGTGTCGGCCGGGAACGGCAGGAAGGTCACGAGCAGCAGCGCGACGACGACCGGGACGAGGAACTCGCCCACGCTCCAGCGCGCGTCCACGTAGTCGCGGGCGAAGCGCTTCTGCGGGCCCTTGTCGCGAACGGGCAGGTAGCGCTCGTCGCCGGCGGCCATGCCCGCCTGCTGCTTCGCGCGTTCGCTCGTGGCGCGTTCGCGGTCGGCGACGCGTGCGGCCTTGCGGTCGGCGGGGACGAGCGGCCGGCGGTTCGCGGCCTCACGCTCGCGGCGGCTGGGGGTGGCGCGGCCCTTGCCGGAGGCCGCCGCCTCGGCCTGGGCGCGAGCGGCCTCGTTCGCGTCGTCGGCAGGCTGGGTCTTGGAGCGGTTGAACACGGGAATCCTCTATTTTTGGTATCTGATTAAGCTTAGCCGCATGCCGGATGTCTCTCCTGAGTCCCCCCTGTCCGAGTCGTCGCCGTCCGAGTCATCAATGTCCGAGTCGTCGCTGTCCGCCGCCGTCGCCGAGGCCGTCGCGGGTGGACTGCCCGCCGCGATCGCGGATCTCTCCGGACTCGTGCGCATCCCATCGGTGTCGTGGCCGGCGTTCGACCCCGACTTCGTCGCGCAGAGCGCCGACGCAGTCGCCGAGCTGCTGCGAGGCACCGGCGTGTTCGACACGGTCGAGGTGAAGCGCGCGCAGAAGGCTGGATTCCCGGAGGGCGAGCTCGGGCATCCCGCCGTGCTCGCCCGTCGTGCCGCGGCGAACGGGCGGCCGACCGTGCTGCTCTACGCCCACCACGACGTGCAGCCGCCGGGGAAGGACGAGGACTGGCAGACGCAGCCCTACGAGCCCACCGTGCAGGGCGACCGCCTCTACGGCCGAGGCGCCGCGGACGACAAGGCGGGTGTGATGACCCACGTCGCCGCGATCCGCGCGGTCGCCGAGGCCGTCGCCGGGCTCGAGGTGGGGCTCGCCGTCTTCATCGAGGGGGAGGAGGAGCACGGCTCGGACTCCTTCGTCAACTTCCTGGAGGGTAACCGCGAGGCGCTCGCGGCGGACCTCATCGTCGTCGCCGACAGCGACAACTGGGATGTGGACACTCCCAACCTCACAGTGGCGCTGCGCGGCGCCTTCGCCGTCAACCTGACCGTCTCGACCCTCGAGCACGCCTCGCACTCGGGCATGTGGGGCGGTGCGGCGCCGGACGCGATGCTTGCGACGATCCGGCTGCTGTCGACCCTGTGGGATGAGAACGGCTCCGTCGCGGTGCCGGGCCTCACCCGGTACGACGCGGCGACCCCCGACTTCGACGAGGCGGAGCTCGCGGCATCCGCCGCCTTCAAGCCCGGCGTGAGCGCGATCGGTGCCGGCAGCGTGCTCAGCCGCCTCTGGTTCCAGCCCTCCATCACCGTGACGGGCATCGACGCGCCGAGCATCGCCAACGCGTCCAACACACTCGCACCGCAGGTCACAGTGCGTCTCAGCATGCGGGTCGCCCCCGGGCAGAGCTCCGCCGACGCCGGTGACGCGCTGCTCGCGCACCTGCGGGCCAACGCGCCCTTCGGCGCGCACCTCGACTTCCACGATTTCCAGGGCGGCGACCCCTTCCTCGTGGACACGAGCGGCTGGGCCGTGGCCGAGACCAAGCGGGCGATGGCGGATGCCTGGGGCGCGGAGCCCGTCGAAGCCGGCATCGGCGGCTCGATCCCTTTCATCGCCGATCTCGTGCGGGCGTTCCCCGCCGCGCAGATCCTCGTGACGGGCGTGGAGGACCCCGACACGCGCGCGCACAGCCCGAACGAGTCGCTGCACCTCGGCGTCTTCAAGCGGGCGATCCTGACCGAGGCACTGCTTCTGGCCCGTTTGAACCAAAAACCAGCACCCTCTGCCTAAACTGTCGACAGTTCGAGGCACTTTCGAGAAGGAGGCGGTATGACCGACACGCTGATGGCACCCGAGATCAAGGAGCACGGCGTTCTGCTCACCGACACGGCGGCCGGCAAGGTGAAGAGCCTGCTCATGCAGGAGGGCCGCGATGACCTGCGCCTGCGCCTGGCCGTGCAGCCCGGCGGTTGCTCCGGCCTGATCTACCAGCTCTACTTCGACGAGCGCGTGCTCGACGGCGACGGCGTGGTGGGCTTCGGGGAGGGCGTCGAGGTCGTCGTCGACAAGATGAGCCAGCCGTACCTGGAAGGCGCGACGATCGACTTCGAGGACACCATCCAGAAGCAGGGCTTCACGATCGACAACCCCAACGCACAGGGCTCCTGCGCCTGCGGCGACAGCTTCCACTGATCCGGACCACTCCAGACCACCAAGTTGTTCTACACAACGTAAAACATCCGTTCAGGCCGCCTTTCCAGGCGGCCTGAACGCCGTTAACGCCGCGCCGCGGCGTCCGCCTGGCGTCGGAGACGCTGGGGAGGCGCGCTAGGCTAAGCGAAGGTCCCCACGTTCCACACGAAAGGTCACCGGTGCGTCACACTCGTCGTCTCCGATGGGCCGCGATCCCCATCGCAACAGCGCTCACATTGGTACTGGCCGGATGCTCGCAGGCTCAGCTGCACGGCTTCCTTCCCGGTTGGGTGGCAGGTGAGAAGCCGGTCACGACAATGACAAGTCGTGTCACGGGCCTGTGGGTGACGAGCTGGATCGTCCTGCTCATCGTGGGCATCATCGTGTGGGGTCTGCTGATCTGGTGCGTCGTCGTCTACCGCCGTCGCAAGGGCCAGACCGGCCTGCCGGTGCAGCTGCGCTACAACATGCCGATCGAGATCTTCTACACGATCGTGCCGTTCATCCTGATCATCGGCTTCTTCGCCTTCACCGCGAAGGACCAGGACGCGATCGAGAAGCCCTATGCGCACCCCGACCTCAGCGTGACCGTCTACGGCAAGCAGTGGGCATGGGACTGGGACTACACCTCCGACGACGTCTACGACCCGGGCATCCAGGCTCAGCCGGCCGCCGACTCGAACAAGCCCGCCACGCAGGGCAACGTGGTCGAGTCCGAGTTGCCGACCCTGTACCTGCCCGTCGGTAAGAAGATCGACATCACGCTCAAGTCCCGTGATGTGATCCACTCCTTCTGGGTTCCGGCGTTCCTCTACAAGAAGGACGTCATCCCCGGGCACGTCAACCACATGTACGTCACCCCCGAGCGCATCGGCACCTACAAGGGCGACTGTGCCGAGCTCTGCGGCGAGTACCACTCGGCCATGCTCTTCCAGGTCAAGGTCGTCTCCGAGGCCGACTACGAGGCCCACGTCGCCGAGCTGAAGGCCAAGGGCTACGACGGCTCCCTGGACGACACGTACAACCGCAACAACAACCTGCCCGGCAACGGGACGGACTCTGACGAGACCAGCAACGGCGTGGACTGAGGGCGAAAAGAACTATGACTACTGCTACCGCGTCCGCATCCACGGCGCTGCCCTACACGAAGAACAGCTTCGAGCGCAAGGGCAACGTCCTCGTCAACTGGATCACCTCCACCGACCACAAGACGATCGCGTACATGTACCTGATCACGTCGTTCGTCTACTTCTGCATCGGCGGCGTGATGGCCCTCGTCATCCGCGCGCAGCTGTTCGCACCCGGCCTCGATGTGGTCCCGACCCGTGAGCAGTACAACCAGCTGTTCACGATGCACGGCACGATCATGCTGCTGATGTTCGCGACGCCGCTGTTCGCGGGCTTCGCGAACGCGCTCATGCCGCTGCAGATCGGCGCCCCTGACGTCGCATTCCCGCGTCTGAACGCGTTCGCGTACTGGCTGTACAACTTCGGCTCGCTGATCGCGGTCGCCGGCTTCCTCACCCCGCAGGGCGCGGCGAGCTTCGGCTGGTTCGCCTATCAGCCGCTGGCCAGCGAGACCTTCTCACCGGGTATCGGCGGGAACCTCTGGTTCTTCGGCCTCGGCATCTCGGGCTTCGGCACGATCCTCGGTGCGGTGAACTTCATCACGACGATCATCACGCTGCGCGCCCCCGGCATGACCATGTTCCGCATGCCGATCTTCACCTGGAACACCCTGGTGACCTCGATCCTGATCCTGATGGCCTTCCCGGTGCTCGCCGCCGCGATCTTCGGCGCCGGTGCGGACCGCGTCTTCGGCGCCCATATCTTCGACGCCGCGAACGGCGGAGCTCTGCTCTGGCAGCACCTGTTCTGGTTCTTCGGCCATCCGGAGGTCTACATCATCGCGCTGCCGTTCTTCGGCATCGTGTCCGAGATCTTCCCGGTGTTCAGCCGAAAACCGATCTTCGGCTATAAGACCCTGATCTACGCGACGATCTCCATCGCGGCCCTGTCGGTGACGGTGTGGGCGCACCACATGTACGTCACCGGTGCGGTCCTGCTGCCGTTCTTCTCACTGATGACGATGCTCATCGCGGTCCCGACGGGTGTGAAGATCTTCAACTGGATCGGCACGATGTGGCGAGGCTCGCTGACGTTCGAGTCGCCGATGCTGTTCTCGATCGGCTTCCTGATCACCTTCACCTTCGGCGGCCTCACCGGTGTCATCCTCGCCTCGCCGCCGCTGGACTTCCACGTCTCCGACACCTATTTCGTGGTCGCGCACTTCCATTACGTGGTGTTCGGCACGGTCGTGTTCGCCATGTTCGCGGGCTTCTACTTCTGGTGGCCTAAGTGGACGGGCAAGATGCTCAATGAGAAGCTCGCCGTCTGGCACTTCTGGCTGCTGTTCATCGGCTTCCATACGACCTTCCTCGTGCAGCACTGGCTGGGTGTCGTGGGCATGCCGCGCCGCTACTACACCTATGCCGCCTCCGACGGCTTCACCTGGATGAACCAGCTCTCCACCTTCGGCGCCATGATCATCGCCGTCTCGATGCTGCCGTTCTTCCTGAACGTCTACATCACGGCGCGCACGGCGCCGAAGGTCACGGTGAACGATCCGTGGGGCTACGGCCGCTCGCTTGAGTGGGCGACCAGCTGCCCGCCGCCGCGGCACAACTTCACGAGCATCCCCCGCATCCGCTCCGAGTCGCCCGCCTTTGACCTCAACCACCCCGAGGTCGGCGTCCCGATGGGCTATGGCCCCGCCAAGGACGCACCGGACGCCCCCACGTACGACGCCGTCAGCGAGAAGGTGAAGTAGATGCGCGCCAATTCGATTCTGTTCTGGATCCTCACGGTCTTCTTCGCGATCGCGGCGATCGGCTACACGGTCTGGTCGCTGATCTACTACGGCGGTCACATCGAGTGGGTCGGCACCGTCGCGCTGACGCTGTCGGCACTGCTCGGCGTCTTCCTGGCGTTCTTCCTCGGCCGCACGGCAAAGGGCTTCGGCGGAGTGCTACCAGAGGATCGCCTCGACGCCGAGATCGACGACGCGGACCCCGAGATCGGGCACTTCAGCCCGTGGAGCTGGTGGCCGGTCTTCCTCGCCGGCGCCGTCGGCATCATCGCCCTCGGCCTCGCGGTCGGCATCTGGGTCGCCTTCATCGGCGTGCCGTTCCTGCTGATCGCTCTGGTCGGCTGGGTCTACGAGTACTACCGCGGCAACTTCGCCCGTTAGACGGTCGCACGGCGGCTCTCAGCGCCCCTTCTGCTTCGGCGGGAGGGGCGCTTTCGTCTCCCGCGCATCCCTTCCCCTCCTGCCGCCTCGGCGCTCTGGCGCACGCGGGATGGACAGCCGCGCCCGCGGCCGCACACGCACGTGTCCATCCGGCGTGCACGGGCGGGCGCGCGGGGCGGGGTCAGCGGCGGACGAAGGCGAGCACGTCGACCGAGACCGTGACGGATGCCGGCAGCGACGTCACGGGCACGGACGCCTGCGCGTGGTGCGCCGAGGGGCCCATGCCCTGCAGCTGGCGGGCACGGTCCGCGTCGAGGGGCAGCTCGTAGCGGACGTGCTGCGCCGAAGCGGGGGAGAACCACGCGGCGAGGGTCGTCCCGAGCGTGTCGGCCTTCCCCTCCGGCACGTCGAGCATGCCGCCGGAGGCGGCTCGCAGCTCGCCGAGGTGCTCCGCCCGCGGCACCGCAACGGCGAGGACGCCCCCGGGCCGCAGGACACGCGCGAACTCGGCGGGGTTCCGCGGTGCGAACACGACGGTCACGGCATCCACCACCCCGTCCCGGACCGGCAGTGGGGCGTGCACCTCGGCCACGAGCCCGTCGACGTCGGATCGGCCCCGCATCGCGCGGGCGATCGCCGCGGGGGAGAGGTCGGAGGCGAGCCCGCGCGGCCCGCCGTCATCGGAAGAGCCGTCGGCGCTCAGCGCCTCCAGGACGCCGTGAAGGTACCAGCCGGTGCCGGTGCCCGAGTCGAGGACGCGGAGCGGCCGGAACGGGCGCACGGCGGCGATCAGGGCGTCGCGGATCGGGATGTAGGCGCCCGACTCGAGCAGAGCCGTGCGCTCGGAGAGCATCGCGGCCGTGTCGCCCACGACCTTCGTGCGCGGCGGAAGCAGCGTGACGTAGCCCCGGCGGTTCACATCGAAGCGGTGGCCGGAGGCGCAGCCGAGGACGACGGGGGAGGCATCCGCTCGTGCCGCGGGCAGCTCGAGCGGCCCGGACGATCCAGGTGACCTGGCCGGATCCGGCGGATCGAGCGCCTGGAGCGGCTTAACGCAGTTCGGGCACCGCAGCCATGCAGCGAGAGTCTGCACAGACATACGATGCCCGAACCGGACGCGCGAGGCGTCTCAGTGCTGAGAGGCGCCCTCGAGCTCGGGGGTCGACTCCTCATGGCCGTGACCGTGGGCGGCCGCCTCGATCTCGCCCTGCGAGAGCGGGGACAGACGGTCCTCGAAGAACCAGCGCGACATCGCGGCACGGAAGCGCGTGAGCCCGGTGATGCGGCCACGGGAGTCCGGGCGCACCACGAGCGGCGCGTAGGTCTCCTGGCTGACCAGGGCCCAGCGCTGGTACTCGTCGACCGGCTGATGGACCTCGATGAACTCGCCGCCGGGCAGGCGCACGATGCGGCCGGACTCGTAGCCGTGCAGAGCCAGCGAGCGGTCCTTCTTCTGCAGCGCGAGACAGATCCGCTTCGTGATGAAGTACGCGAGGATCGGGCCGACGATCAGCATGATCTGGATCGCGTGCGTCACGCCTTCGATGGAGAGCTTGAAGTGCGTCGCGATGAGGTCACCGGAGGCCGCGCACCACATGTCGGCGTAGAAGGTCACGCCGGCGGCGCCGATGGCCGTGCGGGTCGCCGCGTTGCGCGGACGGTCCAGGATGTGGTGCTCGCGCTTGTCGCCCGTGACCCACGCCTCGATGAAGGGGTAGAGCGCGACGAGCACGATGAACACGCCGAGGATGGCGATCGGGATGATGATGTACCACGACCAGTCGCGGCCCAGCCAGAAGGTCTCGAGATGCGGCGGGATCAGGCGCAGCATGCCGTCGGCGAAGCCGATGTACCAGTCGGGCTGAGTGCCCGCCGAGACGGGGGAGGGGTCGTAGGGGCCGTACTCCCAGACCGGGTTGATCGTGAAGAGCGAGGCCATCAGCACGATGACGCCGAACACGATGAAGAAGAAGCCGCCGGCCTTCGCCGCGTACACGGGGAGGACCGGGTAGCCGACCACGTTCTGCTGCGTGCGGCCCGCGCCGGGGAACTGGGTGTGCTTGTGCACGACCACGAACACGAGGTGCAGCGCGATGAAGGCGAGCACCATCGCGGGCAGCAGCAGGATGTGCAGCGTGTAGAGGCGGCCGACGATCGCGGTGCCGGGGAACTGCCCGCCGAAGAGCAGGAAGTTGATCCAGGTGCCGACGAGCGGGATGCCCTCGATCATGCCCGAGATGATGCGGAGGCCGTTGCCGGAGAGCAGGTCGTCGGGCAGCGAGTAGCCCGTGAAGCCCTCGGCCATGGCGAGGATGAACAGCGTGAAGCCGATCACCCAGTTCAGCTCACGCGGCTTGCGGAAGGCCCCGGTGAAGAAGATGCGGAGCATGTGCAGGCCGATCGAGGCCACGAACAGCAGCGCCGCCCAGTGGTGGATCTGGCGCATCAGCAGGCCGCCGCGCACGTCGAAGCTGATGTGCAGCGTCGAGTCGAGCGCGGAGGACATCTGGATGCCCTTGAGCGGGACCCACGAGCCGTTGTAGACGACCTCGGCCATCGACGCCTGGAAGAAGAACGTCAGGAAGGTGCCCGTGATCAGGATGACGACGAAGCTGTAGAGCGCGACCTCACCAAGCAGGAACGACCAGTGGTCCGGGAAGATCTTGCGACCGAACTCCTTGACGACCGCCGAGATGCTCGTGCGCTCGTCCATGTAGTTGGCCGCGGCGCCGAAGAAGCCGTCGCGCTTGAGGCGAGGGATTTCAGTGCTCATGAGTTGCGCTCCCAGAAGCTCGGGCCGACGGGTTCGTGGAAGTCGCTCTGCGCGACGAGGTAGCCCTCGCTGTCGACCGTGATGGGCAGCTGCGGCAGCGGCCGGCCGGCCGGGCCGAAGATGACCCTGGCCTCGTGCGTCATGTCGAACTGCGACTGGTGGCAGGGGCACAGCAGGTGGTGGGTCTGCTGCTCGTACAGCGCAACGGGGCAGCCGACGTGCGTGCAGATCTTGGAGTAGGCGACGATGCCGTCGTAGTTCCAGTTCTTGCGTGCGGGGGAGACGTGCAGATCCTCCGGCTTGAGGCGCATGAGGAGGACCGCGGCCTTGCCCTTCTCCTCCAGCATGTCCTCGGCGTCGTTGAGGCCCTCGGGGATGACGTGGAACACGGAGCCGATGGTCACGTCGGACGCCTTGATCGGCAGGCCGGTCGGGTCCTTGGTGAGGCGCATGCCCTTGGCCCACATGGTGTGCTTGAGGTCCTTCACCGGGTCCTCGTTCTGCGGTGCGAGACCGCGGAACAGCACGACGGCGGGCAGCGGGAAGGCGACGAGGGCGCCGATGAGCGAGTTGCGGATCAGGGTGCGGCGACCGAAGCCGGACTCCTCGTTCGCCTGCTCGAAGATCTCGATCGAGCGCTCGCGGGTCTCCTCCGTGCCCTGGACGGGGTGGCGGATGTCGATGCCCTCGTGGTCGGACATGAGGGCCTTCGCCCAGTGCACCGCGCCGATGCCGATGCCCAGCAGCGCGAGCACCATGCCGAGGCCGATGAACAGCGTGGACAGGCGCAGATCGCTGATCTTGCCGGATTCGATCGGGAACGCCATGTAGGCGGCGATGGCCCAGACGCTGCCCGCGATGGAGAGGTAGAAGAGCGTGAAGACCGTGCGCTCGGTCTGGCGGTTCTGCTTCGGGTCCTTGTCGGACACACGCGGACGATGCGGGGGGAAGCCCGGGTTGACGGGCGCGTCCGCGACGACGACTGCCGTGCCGGGGTCGCCGGCTCGGTGATCGGTGTCCGCGTGCTCCAGGGCCGTCGACGACGTCTCGGCGAGCCCGACGCCGCCGTTATCGTCCTGTGCCATTGCTCTCCTTCTTGCGCTGCTGTTGAGGCCTCATCGATCGATCAGTTGGACTTCGCCGTGATCCACACGGTGAGGCCGACGATCGAGCCGAGGCCGAAGATCCAGAGGAACAGGCCCTCGGCGACGGGGCCGAGGTCACCGAGGCTGAAGCCGCCCGGCGAAGGGTTCTTCTCCAGATACGTCAGGTAGGTGATGATGTCGGCCTTCTGCCCGGGCGTGATGTTCTGGTCGTTGAAGACCGGCATGTTCTGCGGGCCGGTGAGCATCGCCTCGTAGATGTGCGCGGGGCTGACGCCCTTGAGCGACGGGGCGTACTTGCCTTCGGTCAGCGCGCCGCCTGCTCCGGCGACGTTGTGGCACATGGCGCAGTTGATGCGGAACAGCTCGGCGCCCTGCGCGGCGTCGCCCTTGCCGTTCAGGTACTGGTCCGCGGGGATCGACGGGCCCGGGGCGAGCGACGCGACATAGGCGGCCAGCTCCTTGGTCTCGCCATCCGTGAACTGCGGCGTCTTCTCCTGCGCCTGCGGACCGTTCATCGCCATCGGCATACGACCGGTGCCGACCTGGAAGTCGACGGCGGCCGAGCCGACCCCGATCAGGCTGGGGGCGGCCGAGGTGCCGACGGCGTTCATGCCGTGGCAGCTGGCGCAGTTCGCCTCGAAGAGCTTCTGCCCCTCATCGACCTGTTGCTGCGATGCGGCGGCGGTGTCGGCGGATGCCGTGGCGGGGACGGCGTTCGCAGCGGCGTAGACGCCGCCCGTCAGCCCGAGCCCGATGGCGATCAGCGCAAAAGTGGCGAGGGGGGAACGGCGGCCGGTCTTGCGCTGTACGCGCTTGGAACGGCCGTTCGTCGTCGGCTGGTTCAGCTTTGCCATGTGAGGGGGTCTTCTCCGAATGCTTACTTGAGGACGTAGATGACCAGGAACAGGCCGATCCAGACGACGTCGACGAAGTGCCAGTAGTAGGACACGACGATTGCCGTCGTGGCCTCCTTGTGGCCGAACTTCTTGACGGCGAAGACGCGCCCGATGGTGAGCAGGAAGGCGATGAGACCACCTGTGACGTGGAGGGCGTGGAAGCCGGTCGTGAGGTAGAACGCCGAGGAGTAGGCGCTCGCGTGGATCGAGAGGCCCTCGTGCACGAGGTTCGCGTACTCGACGATCTGGCCGCAGACGAAGACGGCGCCCAGCGCGTAGCTCAGCGTGAACCACTCGGCGACGCCCCACTTGCGGAAGTCCCAGGCGCGGCCCGTCTTGCGGGCCTGCAGGCGCTCGGCGGCGAAGACGCCCCACTGACAGGTGAAGGAGCTCGCGACCAGGATGAGCGTGTTGACGAGCGCGTAGGGCACGTTCAGGTGCGGAGTCGAGATCGCCCACAGGTGGGGCGAGGTCGAGCGCAGGGTGAAGTAGATCGCGAAAAGCCCCGCGAAGAACATCACCTCACTGCCCAGCCAGACGATCGTGCCGACGGCGACGACGTTCGGTCGAGAGACGACCGGCGACGCGTTGGGGGTTATGGAGGTGCTCGTCACAAAACCCATTATGTCGGAATCGGGAAGGGGCTTGCGCCGGATAGGATCCTCGGCATGGCGGATTCCCTCAGCTGGCCTGCGATCATCACCGCGCTGCTGGAGGGGACTGACCTGAGCATCACCGAGGCGAGCTGGTCGATGAACCAGATCATGGTGGGGTCTGCAACGGATGCTCAGATCGCCGGATTCCTCATCGCACTGCGGGTCAAGGGCGAGACGGTCGATGAGATCGTCGGCTTCCGCGACGCGATCCTCGACCACGCGAAGCCGCTTCCGCTGGACCCGATGGCGCTCGACATCGTCGGCACCGGGGGCGACCGCTTCCACACCGTGAACGTCTCGACGATGGCCTCGATCGTCTGCGCCGCGGCCGGCGTGCCGGTCATCAAGCACGGCAATCGGGCCGTGTCCTCGGCCTCCGGTGCCTCCGACGTGCTCGCCGCGCTCGGCGTCGACCTGTCCCGCACGCCCGAGGCGGTGGCCGAGACCTTCCGCAGGGCCGGCATCACCTTCGCCTGGGCGTCGCTCTTCCACCCGGGCTTCGGCAACGCCGCCAAGACCCGCGGCGATCTGGGTGTGCCGACCGTCTTCAACTTCCTCGGCCCGCTGTGCAACCCGGCGCGGCCGGAGGCCTCGGCCGTCGGCGTCTCGAGCCTCGACCGCGTGCCGCTCATCACGGGCGTGTTCCAGACCCGCGGCGCCACGGCGCTCGTCTTCCGCGGAGACGAAGGTCTCGACGAGCTGTCCATCACGGGGCACAGCCACATCTGGGAGATCAGCAACGGCTCGGTGACCGAACACGACCTGGACCCGCGCGACCTCGGCCTGCCGCGGGCGACGATCGCCGACATCACGGGCGGCGACCCGCAGCACAACGCCGAGGTGGTGCGCCGCACCCTCGCCGGCGAGACGGGCGCGGTGCGCGACATCGTGCTGCTCAACGCCGCGGCCGGGCTCATCGCCTTCGGCCTCGCGGCGGACCCGGCGACGGGCGACGTCCCGATCCTGCAGCGCTTCCGCGCGGGCCTGGTCACCGCGGCGGAGGCGATCGACTCGGGGGCGGCGGCGGCCAAGCTCGAGGACTGGGTGGCGGCCGCGCGATGACACGCCCCGAGCTCAGCAAGGACACGAGGCTGTGCATCTCGCTCGCCGCCCGGCCGAGCAATCACGGCACCCGCTTTCACAACCGGCTCTACGAGGAGCTGGGCCTCGACTTCGTCTACAAGGCCATGACGACCGATGACATCGCCGCGGCGATCGCCGGCGTGCGCGCCCTCGGCATCCGCGGCTGCTCCGTGTCGATGCCGTGGAAGGAGGAGGTGATCCCACTCGTCGACGCGATGACCCCCTCGGCCGCCGCGATCCAGTCGGTCAACACGATCGTCAACGACAGCGGGGTGCTGACCGCCTACAACACGGACTACCTCGCGATCGAGCAGCTCATCGCCTCGCACCGCCTCGACCCGGACCGGCCCGTGCTGCTGCGCGGCTCCGGCGGCATGGGCCGTGCGGTCGCCTCGGCGTTCCGCGACGCGGGCTTCTCCGGCACGATCATCGCCCGCAACCCCCTCGCGGGGCAGGGGCTCGCCGCCGAGCTCGACTGGGAGTGGGCGCAGGCTCCGGAGGGGCTCACGGCCCCGATCATCGTGAACGTCACGCCCATCGGCATGGCGGGCGGGCCGGATGCCGAGTCCCTGGCGTTCTCGTCGGAGCAGATCGATGCGGCATCCGTCGTGTTCGACGTGGTGGCGCTGCCGGTCGAGACGCCTCTGATCCGCGCGGCTCGGGCGGCGGGCACACACGTCGTCACCGGGGGAGAGGTGATCGCGCTGCAGGCCGCGGAGCAGTTCAGCCTCTACACGGGCGTCACCCCGACGCCGGAGCAGATCCGGGCGGCCGAGGCCGACGCCGCACGCTGACGGCGCGCGGCCGACAGCAGGCACGAGACAACACGACGGCACAGAGAGAGGTATCGCGATGGGGCGAGCCCGATTGGGAGTCGTCCTCGGCTACGCCGGGGACTTCATGGAGGCCGCGGCGGAGGTGCCGGAGCTCGAGGACGCGGGCGCGGAGCTCTTCAGCGTCAGCGAGACGTACTCCTTCGACGCCGTGAGCCAGCTCGGGTACCTCGCGGCGATCACGACGACGGCGGCGCTCGCGAGCGACATCCTGCCGATTTACAGCCGCACCCCGGCGCTGCTCGCGATGACCGCGGCGGGGCTCGACAAGCTCACGGGCGGGCGCTTCGAGCTCGGCCTCGGCTCGAGCGGCGCGCAGGTCGTGGAGGGCTTCCACGGTGTGCCCTTCGACGCGCCGCTCGGCCGCACCCGCGAGGTCATCGAGATCTGCCGCCAGGTGTGGCGCCGGGAGCCGCTCGTGCACGCGGGGCGGCACTACACGCTGCCGCTGCCCGCGGACGCGCCGGGGGCCGTCGGTGCGGGCAAGGCGCTGCGGCTCGTCAACCGTCCGGTGCGCCCGGCTGTTCCGGTGCACATCGCGGCGCTCTCGCCGAGGTCGGTCGCGCAGGCGGCGGAGATCGCCGACGGCTGGACGCCGATCTTCTTCCACCCCGAGCGCGCGGCCGGGGTCTGGGGCGACGCCCTCGCGGCGGGCGGTGCGAGGCGATCGCCCGGGCTCGGCCCGCTCGACGTGCTCGTGCCGGTCGGCCTCTACGCGGGCGAGTTCACCGACTACGCACTCATGACGGTCCGCCAGCAGATCGCGCTGTACGTCGGCGGCATGGGCGCGCGCGGCCGCAACTTCTACTACGACCTCGCGGTGCGCTACGGCTACGAGGCGGAGGCTGCGGAGATCCAGCGCCTGTTCCTCTCCGGCGCGAAGGACGACGCCGCCTTCGCGGTCCCAGAGGAGCTCGCCCGCGCCGTCTCGCTCATCGGCACCCCCGAGGAGATCGCAACTCGGGTCGACGCCCTCGTGGCGGCCGGTGTGACCACCCTGCTCGTGCAGCCCGGCGGCACGCGCGCGGAGCGGGTCGCCGCGATCCGGATGCTGCGCGAGATCCTCGACGCGTAGCCGCCGCGGGCGACCGTACCGCGGTACCGCTGCCGCATCAACGTGCGGTGTCTCCGAGTGGTGCCTCAGGGCGGCGTCTTGGGATGGTGTCTCAGGGCACGAAGACGACGCGGGCGTCGCTCGAGGCATCCGCCCATGTGGTCTCGACGTCGGCGAGCGGCACGGCGTGCGCATCGACGCGCAGTCGGCCGGAGGAGATCGCCGTGGCGATGCCGGGCAGCTCCGCCACGATGTCGCGCGTCGAGACGGAGCCCTGCCCGCTGCCGACGAGGGAGAGGCGGGCGGCTCGCAGCGCCGCCGAGGGGATCGCGGCCGTCGTGCCGCCGACCGAGCCGATCTCGATCCAGGCGAGCGGTCGGCCGCGATCGGGGCGTGCCGTGACGATCGCGGTCATCGCAGCGGTCGTGAGCTCGCCCCAGACATAGTCGAGGACCACATCGACGTCGGATGCCTCGCGCGCGAGCTCCTCGGCAGAGGCATCCGTGCCCAGGCGCACCGTCGTGGTCGCGCCGAGCTCCGCGAGCCCGGCCAGCCGCTCCGGGTCGCGGCCGGCCGCGACGATCTTCGACGCGCCGAACAGCCGCGCGACCTGCACCGCCATGCTGCCCGCGCTGCCCGTGGCACCGAGGATCAGCACGCTCTGGCCGGTCTCGAAGGCGATGCGCCGACGCAGCGCGACCCATGACGAGAGGGCGGGGTTCGCGCCCGCGGCGACCGTGACGGGGTCGACGTCGTCGGAGAGCACCACGCTGCGGCGGGCGTCGATCACGGTGCGTTCGGCCATCGCGCCGAAGGCGGTGTCGTCGAGCACGAAGTAGTGCAGCCGGCCCTCGGGGTCGCGGCCGACGCCGTCGACGCCGGGGACGAGGGGGAGCTCGCCCGTCGAGGTGTAGTGCGAGCCGTCGGCCTGCGCACGCACGCGGGGGTGCAGGCCCGCGGCGAGGACGTCGACGAGGATCTCGTCGGAGCCGGGCCGAGGCTCGGCGAACTCGGTGAAACGCGGCGGCTGGTCGAACGAGGTGACGACGGCGGCTTTCATGGCATCCTCCCAAAATAGTTGGTGTTGCGAACTAAATGTAATTGGTGATGCGAACTAAATCAAGTAGGCTCCGAACATGATCGAGACGCAGCGGAAAGATGAGGCCGGCGCGCTCGTCGACGCGCTCGCGCAGACGGCGTTCGCGGTGTCCGCGGTGCTGAACCGGCTCGCGAGCGAGAACGGGCTGTCGGCGACGCAGCTGCGGGCCCTCGGCATCCTGCGCGATCGGCGGAGCAGGATGAGCGAGCTCGCCGACTACCTCGGGCTCGACCGCTCGACGCTGAGCGGTCTCATGGCGCGCGCCGAGAAGCGCGGCCTCGTCGAGCGCGCCCCCAACCCCGAGGACGGTCGCGCCGTCGACGTCTTCCTCAGCGTGGCCGGCCGCGAGCTCTCCGTGCGGCTGACGGCGGCGCTCGAGGGCGCGCTCACCCCGCTGGTCGCCGGGCTGGGTGCGGGGGAGCGGAAGGAGCTGCGCGAGCTCCTTGAGCGGATGCTGCGCGGCTCGGCGCTGTGAGGCCCTCCGGGGTGCGATTCGGGTCGCTGCGCTCGGGGTTGCGCTCCAGGCTGTTCTCCGGGGTGTTCTCCGGGTCGCGCTCCAGCCCGTCCCCGGGCGCCACGCGCCGCCGATAGCCTGGTGGGGTGGCCGACGTGGAGAAGCTGATCAGGGTGAGCGCGGTCGTCGTCCGCGATGAGGGCGGCCGGGTGCTCACGGTCCGCAAGCGCGGGACGGGGCGTTTTATGCTGCCCGGTGGGAAGCCGGAGGCGGGGGAGTCCGCCGCCCGGACGGCCCTGCGCGAGTTCGAGGAGGAGCTGGGCATCGCGCTCGATCCCGCGCTTCTGCGGCCGCTCGGCCGATTCCGCTCCGCGGCGGCGAACGAGGCCGGCTTCGAGCTCGAGAGCACCGTCTTCACGCATCCGCCCGTGCCCGTCGCCGGCCCCGCGGCCGAGATCGAGGAGCTGCGCTGGCTGGACCCGGCCGTGCCCCTGCCAGCCGACCTCGCCCCGATGCTCGAGCACCACGTGCTGCCGGCGCTCGCCGCCGCGGTGGCGGAGCTGCCGGGGCGCGTCGCGCTGTACACGGGCTCTTCGCCCGGTGCCCGCCCGGAGTACGCCGCCCGGGTCGTGCAGCTCGCGAGCGAGCTGGCGCGGCTCGGCATCGGGGTCGTGTACGGCGGCGGTCACGTCGGGCTCATGGGTGTCGCGGCGGATGCCGCGCTCGCGGCCGGCGGCGAGGTGCACGGGGTCATCACGCAGGCGCTCGCGGACCGCGAGATCTCCCACATCGGCCTCACCCGGCTCGACGTCGTGCCCGACATGCACGAGCGCAAGGACCGCATGGCGCAGCTCGCCGACGCCTTCGTCGCCCTGCCGGGAGGCGCCGGGACGCTCGAGGAGTTCTTCGAGATGTGGACCTGGCAGCATCTGGGCATCCACCACAAGCCCGTCGCGCTGTACGACGTCGACGGCTTCTGGGACCCGCTGATCGCCATGCTCGACCGCATGGTCGCGGAGGGCTTCCTGAAGGAGGCATCCCGGAGCGGCCTGATCGTCGCCCGCACCCCGGAGGAGCTGATCGCCGCATGGCGGGAGTGGGCGCCCCCGGCGGGCAAGTGGGGCGCCGAGGCGGTCGCGCCCTAGCCGATCCGTGGCTTAGCCGGCTCTGTGCCGAGCCGCCCCGCGCTCGCGGTCGAGGGTGTCTGGCTGCGGCTGCGGGGGCGGAGCGGTACTAGTGCTGCCGGCTCAACAGTGGCGCGGTGATGATGATGGCGGCGCCGAGGAGGCAGACGGCCGTACCGAGGTAGTCCCACGGGGTGGGCTTGAAGTGGTCGAAGACGACGCCCCATGCGAGCGAGCCGGCGACGAACACTCCGCCGTATGCCGCCAGCACCCGGCCGAACGAGGCGTCGGGCTGGAAGGAGGCGACGAAGCCGTACGCGCCGAGCGCGAGCACGCCGAGGCCGGCCCACCACCACGGCCGGGATTCGCGCACCGCGGCCCAGATGAGCCAGGCGCCGCCGATCTCGGCGATGGCGGCGATCACGAACAGGGCGGCGATGCGCGCGAAGACCATGAGCACATCATGCCCGCCCGCGCCGTGGACGGACGGCATTGATGTACGCTGTATATCAATTACTATACAACGTATATCTCGGGATGCCGAGGGAACGGAACTTCCGGTGAGACGAAATCCGTGGATCGTACTCGTGGTCCTGTCGCTGGCGCAGTTCATGGTGATTCTGGACGTGACGATCGTGAACGTCGCGTTGCCGGCGATCCAGGCCGGCCTGCACTTCACGGCCGACGCCCTGCAATGGGTGATCAGCGCGTACACCCTGGTCTACGGCGGATTCCTGCTGCTGGGCGCACGTGCGGGGGACCTGTTCGGGCGCCGCAGCGTCCTGCTGCTCGGCATGGTGCTGTTCGGCGGCACGTCCCTCGCCGGCGGCCTGGCCGGCTCCCCGGAGATGCTCATCGGCATGCGCGCGGTCCAGGGACTGGGGGCCGCGCTGATGTCGCCGGTGGCGTTCTCGATTCTGATGGTGGTCTTCTCCCGCGGTCGGGCGCGGACCCTCGCGGTGAGCATCTGGGGCGCCCTGTCGGGGCTCGGCGGCATCGGGGGAGTCGTGCTCGGCGGCGTGCTCGTGAACGGAATCAGCTGGCGGTGGGTGTTCCTCGTGAACGTTCCCGTGGCGGTGCTGCTGCTGGTCCTGGTGCCGCTGATCGTTCCGAACAGCCGGGCCGCGAGCGGCGCTGGGCGGCGGCGCTTCGACGTCGCGGGCGCGCTGCTCAGCACGGCCGGCCTGTTCGCGATCATGCTCGGCGTCATCCGGGCCCAGGACCGCGGCTGGGGCTCGGTCGAGGTCATCGGACTGCTCGTCGCCGGGGTCGTGCTGCTCGCTGCTTTCCTGCTCGTGGAGCGGCGCCTCGCCGAGCCGCTCGTATCGCTGCGGCTGCTGCGCTCGCGCGCGCTGAGCCTCGCTTCGCTCGAGCTCGCCTTCAACGGGGCCGGTTTCCTCGGCCTGTTCTTCCTGCTCTCGGTCTTCCTGCAGCAGGGCGTGGGGCTCAGCGCGCTGGGCGCGGGCCTCTGGCTGATCCCAATGGGTCTCGCCGCCATCGTCAGTGCCATCGTCACAGCGCAGCTCGCGACACGCGTCGGGACCATGCCTGTCCTGATCGCCGGCAGCGCCATCAGCATCGCCGGCATCGTGCTGCTGCTCGCGGTGCATCCTCATACGGGGTTCTGGGTCGGGGTGTTCCCCGCCCAGATCCTGTTCGGCATCGGCCTCATGGCCGCCAGCAACCCCGCCCAGGTCGCCGCCGTCCACGACATCGAGCACGACCACGCCGGCGCGGCCTCGGGCATCGTCAACTCCGGGTACCAGGTCGGCGGTGCCTTCGGAGTGGCCGTCGCATCGGTGGTCGCGACGTCGGCGCACGGGGGAGCGGATGCCGCGTTCCACGCCGGCCTGGTCGTCGTTCTGCTCTTCGCCGTCGCCCAGCTCGTGCTCTCCTTCGCCATCCCGCAGGTCAGGCCGAGCACGGAGGAGGCGGCGGAAGGCGCCGTGGGCGCCTAACCCGGAACGGTGCCCGTCCGCGGCGCGATCGCCGCGACGCCGCGGACGAGCACGGTGATCCCGCGCTGCACATAGTCGCTGCGTGCCGGCTCCGCCAGCAGGGCGGCGGAGGCGGCACGCAGCACGGGGAACCGGGTGGCGTCCGCCTCCGCGAGCGCGGCCCGTTTGCGTGCGGCGAGCTCGGCCGGCTCGGCGCCGGGTTCCTCCACGGCGAGGGCGATGACCGAGCACAGCAGGTTTCCGGCGAGGTCGGCACCCTCGCCGGCGTCGAAGCCGGCCTCCGCGAGCAGGCCGAGGACGGTCTCGGCGAGCTGCTGGCCGGGCTCGCTGAGCAGCACGCGTGACGCCGTCAGCTCGGCGATGGCGCGATGGCTGCGCAGCGCGTGGGCGAATCCGGTGAACACACCCTGCAGACGCTCGTCCCACCGGAGCGCGGGGTCGGAGTCCGGGTAGCGGATGGAGGCGAGGAGGCGCTCGACGAGCGCCTCCCGCAGGGCGTCCTTGTCGGCGACATGCCAATACAGCGCCATCGGCGTGACGTGCAGGCGCTCGGCGAGCCGACGCAGCGACAGCGCCGCGAGCCCGTCGGACTCGACCACGCGCATCGCCTCGTCGACGATCTGCACTCGACTCAGCCGCTCGGTCTGCTGCGCGCGCGCGCCCCGTGTCATGTGGGGATTATACGGCGTAGAGCGATGTCCGGCGCAGAGCGGTTCTCTAGGCGATCAGCGTGATCAGCGGTATCCTTAAGGTTACTCACAGCTTGTGAGTGCGCCTCCGTGCCTCGGGGGATTTTGGGGGGCTTCCATGCGAAGCCGAACAGTCCAGTTCTCCCGGTCGTCATCCGCCCGGTCGAAATCGTTTCTCAGCGCCGCCGGCGCAACGCTCTCCGTCGGCGGGGCGATCGTGCTCCTGATGGCGGCGCAGCCGGCATATGCGATCGGGACGGCCGTCGATCTCGGCACGGCCGGCTCCTATTCGGTCCTCGGCGGCTCGACCGTCACCAACACCGGGCCCTCCACGCTGAACGCCGACCTCGGCGTCAGCCCGGGCTCGGCGGTCACGGGATTCCCGCCCGGTATCGCCCTGGGCGCCATGCACGTGGCGGATGCCCCGGCGCTCCAGGCCCAGAACGATCTCGTCACGGCCTACAACAGCGCGGCCGGCCAGGCGCCCGACGCCAACGTCGCCGGTGATCTCGGCGGTCTCAGTCTCGCCCCCGGCGTGTACAACGCGTCCAGCTCGATCGGCCTCACCGGAACGCTCTCGCTCGACGCCGAGGGCGACCCCGATGCCGTCTTCATCTTCCAGATCGGCTCCACCCTGATCACCGCGCCCGACAGCACGGTCGCGCTTCTGAACGGAGCCCAGAGCTGCAACGTGTTCTGGCAGGTCGGCAGCTCCGCCACGCTGGGCAGCGGTACCGCCTTCGTGGGGACGATCATGGCGCTGACCAGCATCAGCGCGGACACCGGGGCCACCGTCGAAGGGCGTGCCTTGGCGCGCAACGGCGCGGTCACCCTCGACACGAACGCGTTCTCCGGCGGTGCCTGCGCGAGCACACCGCCTCCCAGCGCGACCCCGACAGCCACTCCCACTCCCTCGGCCACCGCGCCCGCCGCCAGCACACCCGCCACGCCGCCCGCCGGAGGCGGCGTGGCGCCGCCTGGAGGCCCCGGCGTGACCCCGCCTGGCGGCGGTGGCGCGCAGTCCGTCGGCAACGGACCGGCGGTCGGCGGCAATGGGACCGCGGACACCTCGGTGCTTGCCGCAACGGGGACGTCCGCGAACCCGTACCTGCTGGCGGCCGCGAGCGCGGCGATGCTGGCGGGCATGGGGCTTGTCGTCGTCGGCCGTCGGACATCTCGCCGGACCGGTCGCACCTCCTAGGCTGTACGAAAGGCGTGAGCCGCCCCACCGAAGCGGGCGGCTCACGCCTTTCGTACCGTCCGGGGCTTACTGGGCCTCGGTGTAGGTGCCGAGGTCCTTCCACGGCCCGTTGGCGGCGCCGGGGGCCTGGTTGCGGGTGTACCACTGGGCCGCGTAGAGGCGGCCCTGGTAGGCGACGGTCTCGCCCCCGTTGTAGATCCAGGACGCGGTCCATGCCGCGACCGTGCCTGTGCCGGTGGTCACGGGGGCGCCGATCTGCTCCCAGGCCCCCGTCGGGTCGCCGGGGGCGGCGTCCCGGGTGTACCAGGCGGCCTTCCAGAGCTTCCCGTCGTAGGCGACGGTCTCGCCGCCGGTGTAGATCCAGGAAGCCGTCCACGCCTGGGCGGTGCCCTGGGGCGTCACGGTGGGCTCGCCCCGCTGCTGCCAGGCGCCGGTCGGGTTCGCGCCGGGCTTCTCGCCCTGCGTGTACCAGGCGGCCTGGTATACCGCCCCTTGGTAGCTGACCGTGTCACCCGTGTTGTACATCGTCTTCGCGTTCCAGGCGGTGGGGTTGGCCACGGTGATCTTCACCGTGATCGTGCTCTTCCCGCCCCGCGCGTCGGTGGCCGTGGCCAGCAGGGTGTGCACACCGTTGCTCAGCGTGGTGGTGTCCAGCTGGAAGGTCTGCGTGCCGGCCTTCGGCTGCCACACGTACTGGAGGCCCGCCGAGTCGATCCGCAGGTTGTAGGCCTGCAGCTCCTCGCCGGACAGCGTCACCGCCACAGGGACCGTTCCGGCCACCGTCGCACCCGCACCCGGGGTCTGGAAGGCCAGCACCGGGGAGACGCCCGTCCAGTTCGCCGCGAAGCTCAGATCCCCGGTCGTGCCGGCCGGGATCGTCACATTCGTCGACGGGGTCGCGTAGCCCGGGCCCGTCCACCCGTCGAAGCGGAACCCGGCACGGGTCGGGTTGGACAGCGTGATCGCTTCCGACTCCACCGTGTAGCTGGTCGGGTTGCTCCCCGTCGCGGTGCCGCCGTTCAGCTGGTACGAGATCGAATAGCTGATCGGCGTCCACACGGCATACAGGGTGACCGTGCTGTCGGCATCGGTCGTCAGCGGGGCGACCACGGCGGCATCGGCATAGGCGGCGGCGCCGTCGGCGCTGGTCGCCCAGCCTCCGAAGGAGTAGCCGGTGCGGGTGAACGCCGTCGTGGGCAGGGTCAGCTGGTCGCTGAGGCCCGTCGTGAAGGAGGCCATCGACCCGTCTCCGCCGTTGGCGTCGAAGGCGACGGAATAGTGCGGGGCCGCGTCGGTGATGCGGATGGTGGCCTGCTGCGTGACGGTGAAGCCCCACTCGTCGGTTGCGGTGACCGTCACCGGGTAGTCGCCCACCAGCTTGGCGTTGACGCCGTCGAGGCCGACGTTCGTCGCGCCCTCGACATCGAGCACCGGCTCGAGCTGCGCGAGCACGCCGGGCTCGTCGATGGCGTCGCCGAGCCCGAACGTCGCCGTCGTGCTGCCGAGCGCCAGCCCCGGCACGGGCGCAACGCGCACCGTGAGGGCCGCCGGGTCGGAGCGCACGCCGTCGGCCGTGGTGGCCGTCACGAGCACGGTGTACCAGCCCGGCGTCGAGAAGTCGACGCTGCCGAGGTCGGCCGTGAGCGTGGCATCCGGGGTGTCGGACGCCGCACCGGCGTCGGCCAGCAGCGCGGAGGCGTCGGTCGGACCGTGGCCCACCTGGTAGGCGATCGTGTCGTTCGCGAGCGTCACGACGGGCAGCGTCGGCGCAGTGGCGGGCTCGCCGTCCCCGACCCGGAAGGTCGAGACGACCGCGGCGTGGTCGCTCGCCCAGGAGTTGCCGGCGGGGTTCGTGGCCGAGGGCCAGCCCACCGTGACGGTGTTCGAGCTCACGACCTTCAGCAGCGTGTCGCCCGCGTACAGGACGAAGTCGACCCGGTCGCTGGGGTTCGCGAAGAGCAGCGTGTTCCCGGGCGCCGCGGCGGCGTCGGGGTTCGCCTCGCGGAAGGAGTCGGTGAGCCCGGCATCCGTCAAGGCGCCGGCCTCGGCGGACGAGGCCAGGTCGCCGAGCAGGACCACCGGGGTCGAGCCGGATGCGTCCGGCTTCACCTCGGCGGCGATCGCGGTCGCCTGGGCGTCACGGGTGGCGCTCGAGCTCTCGTCCAGGAACGCGTCCCAGACCCGCACCGGCTGGTCGTCCACGTCCACCGTGGTGGCCAGGGCGGGGGCCGAGGCGCTCGACGACACCACCGGGTCGTTCGTGAAGGGGTAGGCCGAGACGATGCCGAGGTCGCCCGATGCGCGGACGTTCCAGCCCAGCGCCGCGCCGACCTTCTGTGCCATGATGGCGCCGCCGTCCTGGAAGCCGATCACGTCGATGCCCTGCGCGGCGATGACGGCGAGGTTCTTGCCCACGGCATCCGTCACGTTCGCGCCCGCGTTCCACGCGTTCCAGCTCGCCGTCTTGGTCTGCGGCGCGATGCCGGGGGCGTCGACGGGCACCTCGATGCGGATCTGCGAGGTCGTGGTGCCGTTCGTCGCCGAGACGACGATGGTGGCGGCATCCTGCGGCGCGGCAGCCGGAGCCGTGCCCGTCACGACGCCGTCGGCGCTGACGCTGAGCCAGCCGTCACCGGACGTCGTGGTGAAGGCGGTCGGCGCCTTCCCGTTCCACAGGCCCACGAGTGCCTGGCTCACGGTGCCGGAGCTCGGAACGGCGGGCAGTTTGAAGGTGTCGGTGACGAAGCCGTCCTGCAGGCTCGACCAGGAGCCGGCGGTGGCCTGCGGTTTCTGCCAGACCGCGTACAGGGTCACGGTGCCGTTCTCGTCCGCCGTCAGGTTCGTGACGCTCGCGCCGTTCGCATAGGCGACCGAGCCGTCGGCCGAGGTCGCCCAGCCGGCGAACACGAAGCCGTCGCGCAGGAACGCCGGGGTCGGAAGCGCGGCGGCCGTGTCGTAGACGAACGCGCCGTCCGGCATCGTGCCCTCGTCCGCACCGTTGCCGTTGAAATGCACCGTGTAGTCGTTCGCGGCGAAGCCCGGCGTGATCGCGATCTGCTGCGCGGGCATGGTGAAGGTGCCGTCGGATGCCACGACGACGCTGCCGTCGGACGGTGAGGTCACCTTCCACTGGGCCAGGTGGTAGCCGGTGTCGGGCGTGGCGGTGAGCTGCACGGTCTCACCGGCCGTGGCGTAGCGGGGAGCGGTGACGGCGCCGTGGCTCGTTGCGCCCAGGGTGATCAGGTGCGCGTCGGCGGGGAGCCAGACGGCGTACAGGGTGACGGTCGCGCCCTGCGTCGCCGTCAGGTTCGAGATCTCCTGCCCGTCGGTGTAGACAGGGTCGCCGCCCGGCGTCGTGGCCCAGCCGACGAGATCCGAGCTGTCGTTGCGGAAGGCGTTCGCCTCCAGCGCGGTGCTCGTGTCGTAGCTCACGGTCTGGTCGGCCATGGTGCCGGTGCCGCCGTTGGGGTCGAAGTGGATCGTGTAGCTGTTCGCGGCGAAGCGCGGGGTGATGTCGACCGGCGCGTGCGGCATCGTGAAGGTGCCGTCCGTGGCGACCTTCGTCGTCGCGGGGAGGACGCTCCAGCCCGCGGCGTGGTACCCGGCGTCGGTGGTCGGCGTCAGGGTGACCGTCTCGCCGGCGAGGGCGCTGCTGGCGGAGGAGGCGGCGGTCCCGTGCGGGGCGTCGGCGACGGCGACGGCGTAGCCGATCGACTCGTTCGCGACCTGCGCCGCGGTGAGCGCGCTGCCCCAGACCTTGGCGGTGCTGACGCTGACCGGCGAGGGCGTCTCGTAGCCGGCGGTGGCCGAGGGGGCCGTGCCGTTGGAGTCGGCGCCGATCGTGAAGTGCTGGGCGGAGGCCGAGGGGGCCGTGACCGAGCCGGACGCGGCGAGGCTGCCGGTGAGCACACCGTTCAGGTAGAGCTTGACCGTCGACTTGTCCCAGGTGGCAATCGCGTCGTACCACTGGCCGCGCTGGATCGGCGTGCACGCGTACTTGTACCCGCTCACGTTGATGGAGAAGGTGAGCTGGCCGGTCGGGTTCGTGCAGTTGGTGCCGGTGGCGTCGTACTGCAGGTCCATGCCGCCGGACTGCGCGTTTGAGCAGATCGCCTTCTGCCCGGAGCTCGGGAAGTCGCCGTTCCACTTGAACCGGCACTCGACGCTGATGCCGCTCGCCGCTGTGAGCTTGCTCCACTGGCCGGAGAAGTCGTACATGTAGGCCTGGCTGCTGCCGTTGAACGACGCGACACTGCTGCCGAGCTGCGGGTCGGCGTCGATCGCCGGGCCGCCGGCGGCGGTGAGCGCGAGGCCCTGCGCCGTGTCGGCGGCGGAGCCGCTCGTGTAGTCGGCGTCGAGGATGTCGGCCGCGGGCACGGGCGCCGACGGCGCGAAGAGCCCGAGCTGCTGCGCGCGCGCCTGCGCCTGCGCCGCGGTCAGGGCGGAGCTCCACACCTGAGCGGAGGCGACGCTGACCGGCGACGGGGTCTGGATGCCGTTGCCGCTGTCGGCGTCACCGCCGACCACGAAGTTCTGACCGTCGCTCACGGGCGCGTGCAGCGCGCCGCTTGCAGCCACGGACTGCGCCAGCTGGCCGTTGACGTAGAGGTTGATCGTGCTGCCGTTCCAGGTGGCGACGGCGTCGTACCAGGTGCCGACGCCGATGGGCGCGTGGGCGTAGATGTAGGTGCCGCCGACGTTGACACTGAAGGCGAGCTGGCCGCTGTCGATCTGCATGTCGGCGCCGCCGCTCTGGGCGTCCGAGCAGATCGCGCTCTGGCCGGTCGTCGGGATGGACGTGCCGTTCCACTTGAACACGCAGCCGTACGTCAGGCCCGTCGTCAGCTTGCTCCACTGCTGGGAGAAGGTGTACGCGTAGGCGTCGCTGGAGCCGTTGAAGCTCGCGACGGTCTGGCCGAGCGTGCTGTCGTTGGCGTACGACGGTGCGCCCCAGGTCTTCACGGCCAGGCCCTGGGCGAGGTCGGTTGGGGCGCCCGTGGAGTAGTCGGCGTTGAGGATGTCGGCGGTGGGCACCGCGGGTGCGGCCGAGGCGATGGGGGCGATGACGAGGGCGGATGCCGCGAGCGCGAAGACGGTCGCGAGGGCGGCACGAGGCCGCGTGACGAGTTTCATGTTGTCTTTCTGCTTCCGTGCGCTCAGATTGCGGCGATGCGCCCGGCGTAGCGCTGGGTCCAGCCGGTTCCGGTGTCTGCGGTGACGACCACGTCGTAGTAGCCGTTCTCGGTGGGCCAGTCGACGACCTTCGTCTTCCCGCCGGCGACGGTGATCTCCCGGCTGCCGCCGAGGTAGTCGTTGGCGGCGAGCGTGTAGCTCACCGGCTCCGATCCGTCGTTGTGCAGCGTGATACGGACCTCCGGGTCGTCGCCGGTGAGGAGGTCGACGTCCAGGCGGGGGATGCCGATGTCGGTCTGCCCGGCCGGAACGAGCTGCCCGGCGAAGGAGCGCACGAAGCCGTCGTGGCTGTAGATCGAGAAGGCGTACTTGCCGTCGGTGGCCGTGGCGTCCCAGGTGTACGTGCGCGGGGCGGCGGCCGTGACCGTGAACGGCGTGTTGGAGAACGCCTGGTACGTGTCCGGGAAGACCTGGAAGCTCAGGGCCTTGCCGTCCGGTCCGCCCTTGACGGTCATCTTGGCCGTGACCTGGCCCGTGGCGCGGTCCTCGGCGAGCGTCGTGTGGCCGTGGAACGACAGCGGGCGGGGCTTCATCTTGTCCGCGGCGAGCGGCGGGACGGCGCCGGTCGTCGGGTCGGAGATCGTGGCCGGGCCCAGCTGTGGGTGGGCGAAGTCGATCGCGCTGGTGAGGTCGCCGGAGATGGCGCGGCGCCAGGCGGTGATGTTCGGGTTGGTGAAGGGCTTGCCGAGGAACTCGGCCCAGACCTCGAGGAAGCGGCACGTCGAGGTGTGGTCGAAGACCTCCGAGGCGACGTGGCCACCGCGCGTCCACGGGGACACGAGCGTCATCGGGACGCGGGGGCCGTAGCCGACCGGCGTCGAGCCCACCCACTCGTCCGGCACGTCAGCCTCGGGGCGCGGCGGCAGGACGTGGTCGAACTTCCCATCGTTCTCGTCGTAGGTGACGATCAGCAGGGTGTGGTTCCAGATGTCCTGGTTGCCCTGCAGGGTCTCGATGACCTTCTGCACGTAGCGCTCGCCGTGGATCGTGTCGAAGTTGGGGTGCTCGCTCCACGCGGCGGGCATCACGACCCAGGACACCTCCGGCAGCGGGTACTCGGCGCCGGGCTCGCAGGCCGCGATGAAGTCGCTCAGCACCGCGGTGAGGTTCTCGTCCGAGTCGTTGTTGGGGGTCGTGGCGACCGTGGCGCCGTTCGCCCCCGAGCCGTAGTAGTAAGTGTTGCCCTTCCAGATGATCCCCGTGCCCGGCGTCTGGGCGGATGCCGGCGCCACGGCGGGGTCGAAGTTCTGGAAGCTGTTGAGGACGTTGCAGCCGTACTCGCCGACGTAGCCGCTCTGCAGGCTCGCGCCTTTGCCGTTGCCGCTGTTGTCCGAGTACACCCGCCAGTCGACGCCGGCCGTCTCCAGCATCTCGGGGATGGTCTCCCAGGTCCGCGTGTAGTTGTTCTGGCCGCTGTTGGACGTCTCGAAGTTCGCCTTGCCGGTCATGAAGTAGTACCGGTTGGGGATCGTCGGGCCGTGCTCGGAGCAGAAGCTCATATCGCACACCGTGTACTGCGCCGCCAGCGAGTAGTAGAAGGGCTGGTGCTCCGGCAGGTAGTAGCCCATGCAGCTCGAGCCCTTGTCGGGCACCCACGTGTTCCACCGTCCGCCGTTGGCCCCGTAGAAGTTGTGGTTGTCGCCCCAGGTGGTGGTCGAGACGTACGGCGTGACGATGTTGCCGCTTGCGTCACGCTGCTGGAACACCGTCGTCCCGTCCTGGAACTTCAGCGCCTGCTTGTCGTCCTGGCCGCGCACACCGGGTAGCTGGCCCAGGTAGTGGTCGAATGAGCGGTTCTCCTGCATCACGATCACGACGTGCTTCAGGTCGCTCATGTCGCCCGCGAAGCCCTTCGGCAGCACGTAGTCGGGCTTCTGCTTCGGGTGGCCGGGAGCGGCCACCGCGGCGGCGGTGCCCGCCGCGCCGGCGACCGCCACGGCTCCGGCGGCGATTCCGCCGGCCTGGAGCAGGCCGCGTCGGGTGAGGCCGCGACCGTTCCGGCCGCTTTCGGGGGACTGCGTTTCGGGATTGGGGGTCATCGTGACGCTTTCAGCATGGGGATGCGGCATCCGTGTGGGTCGACGGCGGCTTTCGCCTGCGCCGAGCCGGTTAGGACGGGGTTCCGCGCCAACGTTTCGCGCTGGAACGAACACGGACCGGTGCTCAATGACCACTTGTGAATACAGAAGATGTCCGGAATGCGACGAAGCAGGGGTAGGCCGGTACGTCGGCTCCCGGGGAGAACAGGATGTTGCTTCGTGAGTCACCGTCTGTCCGACATCCGTCACCTTGTCTTCATCACCGTCTCCGGCGGCGCCGACGGTGGCGGCGGCATCCCCGGCGGCATCCGCGCCGAGCTCGAGCGCCGGGCCACCGAGTGCGTGGCCTACCACCTCGTCTCGCCCGACGAGGACCGGGCCGCGCTGTGGGCCGGGTATGGGGCGGAGCTGACGGCCGCGGGCCATTCCGTGACGTTGGGGCAGGATGCCGCGCAGCTGTGCACGGCGTTCGGCTCCGGTGCGCTTCCCGAGCTGACGACGGTCGAGACGGATGCCGCGGGCCTGCGCGCCGCCCTGGAGGCGCTGGAGTCGGCGCCGGAGCTCGCGGCATCCGCCCTGGTCGCGGTCGAGGTGCGCGCGGGGGAGTCCCTCCCGGTCGTGGACGCGCAGGGGAGCCTCGGTGCGCCTGGCACGCTGTGGCTCTTCTCGCCGTGGTCGCCGGGCGGATGGGTGAGCGAGGAGGTGCTCGACCACACCTCGCTCCTGCAGCTCTGCGAGCGGTGGACCGCGGATCGGGGGGAGGAGGTGCGCGCGATCCTGCCGGCGTGGCGCCGGGCCGTCTGCGGCGAGCTGCTGAGCGCGATCGAACTGCGCGGCGCCGACGAGGTGGGGCCGCTGCCCGAGATCGACGGGCGCCGCTTCGTGCGACCGGTCCCGTATTTCCCCGTCGTCGACCTCCGGGTCGACGACGGGGCCGTGCTGCTCCTCTCCAACATCGGGCCGATGGCGACGCGGTCGGTGAACCTCCGCATCGACGACGGCGTGTCCGTCACCCACCACACCGTCCCGGGCGTCATGCGGGAGGACGCCGTGCCGCTGGAGGTGCCGGTCGCCGTCCGTGACGGCCGCTACGACGTGACCGTGCTCGGCCCGAACCACTTCCGGCGCCGCTTCGCCGGCTCTCTGCCCAGCACGGTCCGCTGCCGCGCCGAGCACTTCGCCACGGGCGACCCGCGGTTCCCCACCCTCACGCTGGCGGTCTCGCACGAGCTGAAGCTCCCGGTCTTCTTCCGCCTCGAGCACCGCCTCGGCGAGCGCGCGAGCGACCCGCGATTCGCCTCCGGCGTCTTCGAGCGCTACCCGGGCCCGCGACAGACCCTCACCTTCCACGAGTCCCCGGCGACCACGACCTACGGCTGGTACGAGTTCGCGGTGACCACCCCGGCGGACGAGGGGTGGATCCAGGAGTACGCGGGGCAGCTTCCGTCGGGCGCGCAGGTCTCGATCAGCTACTAGCCCGGGCGCGCGTCGCTCGGTGTGCGCCGGTGCGGTGCGTCTGCGTCCGGTGCGTCTCCGCGCGCGGCGCCTGCGGGGCCTCGGCCCCGGGCGTCTCGTTGTAGAAGTGGTTCACGCCGAGCGGGCAGCGGCACCCGACGAGGATCGCCTCACCGTTGCGGGTGCTGAAGTGCACCTCGACGTGCAGCTCGGTCGCCGTCTGTCGCTCGGCGTCGTCGGGGGCGGGATGCCGCAGCGGGGGCGTGCGGGCCGAGGTTGTGCCGCGGCGGGCCTCGTGCGCCGGGGGTGCGGCCCGCTGCCGCGGGGCAGCTTGCGTGGCGCCGGCGGCTCGCCCTGACCGTGCGGTCTGAATCCGGGTCCGGGGTCGGGCCTGAAGCTGTGCGTCGCGGGGTGGCGGCGGGTGCGCGGCGACCGGCTCCTCGTCGCTCCCGTCCTCCCGGGCGCGGCGGAGCACCGCCGGGGGCCTCGCGGCATCGCGGTGCCCGAGGAACGTCTCGCCGACGTGGTCGGAGAGGTGCGCGGCGGACAGCAGCGCCGGCAGCTCCCGCGTGATCGCGAGTCGGGCGGCGTGCCGCGCGTAGCGCTGGTGCGAGAGCATGACCGGTCCGCGCCGCCCCGCCAGGTACCACGACAGGGACTCCGTTCCCCCCAGGGCGACCGTCACCACCGTCAGCTCGGTGGCCTGCCGTGCTGCCGCCCGCGCGTCGGCGCGGGCCGCCTCGGCCGAGGGGAAGGTGCGTGCGCTGCCGCCCAGTTCACGGTGCCTTCCGGTGAAAAGCCGCCAGATGATCCACGGTCCGGCCTCGTGCGGACGGTGCCCCTCGCCGTCGAGGAGCGCGCCGCGATGGGCGAGCCACGCCTGGTGCAGCTCGGGCGTCTCGAGGGCGGTCAGCAGGATGTAGGGCGGATGTCGGTCGGGAGTCATGCGGATGAGATCGCACCGATCGGCGGTGACGCCCGCGTGAACGGCACGCGTGGATTGCGCGACAAGAAGTTGTCCTAGCCAACTCATGCCCATACCACTGTGAACAGTGAGCTGCCCCTGTCGGTGGCCGGCCGGCCGGCGGCATCCGTCTCGTCGGCCAGGAGTCCGCATCGGGGGTCCGACAAGTCCTGGATGCGGCGCGCGTGACACGGAAGCATAGGAGACATGACTTCCGTTCCTGCAGCCATCCAGCACTTCATCGACACCACCAACGCCGGCGACACGGAGGCGTTCGTGGACGGCTTCACCGCCGACGCCTATCTCGAGGACTGGGGGAGGGGCTTCCACGGGCACGACGGTGTCCGCTCCTGGGACCGCACCGACAACATCGGCCGCCAGTCGCACTTCGAGCTCCTCGGCGCCCGCGAGGACGGCGAGGTCTGGGTGGTCACGCTGCGCGTGAGCGGCAACGGGTACAACGGAACCGGCGACATGCGCTTCACCGTCGACGGCGACCGCATCGCGCGGCTCATCATCTCGGCCTGAATCCCGGCGCGCTGCGGTGCGCTCCAGCGTGCTGCGGTGTGCTGCCTGGAGCGGGTGACACCTCCGTGAGATGCGCAATCGCGGCGGCAGGCATCCGGGTGATCGCGCCCGCCTGAGCACCTGTTCGCGCGTCTCGGCCGCGGAGGACGGCGCCCGCCGCTACCGCGTCGTGTGCTCGGCCTGGGCGAGCAGCGTGCGCAGCCCGTCCGTGCCGACGGCGGCGCCGGAGGCGGGTGTGAAGGGGTCGTAGCGCCAGCTCTCGGAGAGCGGTCCGGCGTCCAGGGTGTCGTAGCCGAGCTCGTCGAACAGCTCGGCGACGCGGGCCTTCGCCCCGGCGAACTCGCCGGTCAGGGCGAAGGCGCGCCGGTCCGCGCTGCCGTGCGGCCGTCCGTCGCGGGGAAGCTCGGCGGCGGTGACGTGTGTGAGGGCGCGCACGAGCGGCACGCCGGGGAGGAGCGCCTGCAGGTACTCGCCGGCGGTGATGCGCCCGGCCTGAAGCTCGGGGATGTCGCCGTCGCGGCCCGCGTAGTAGGTCGTCGCGTCGATGGTGGGCGTGCCGGCGAGCTGCGCGGCGGGGAGGTCGCGGACCGCGAGGAACGGGATGGCGAGCACGCCGAAGTCCGCGGCGTCCGCGGCCTCGGCGGGTGTCGCGGCGCGGGCGAGCGGGCCGAGCTCGGCGACCAGCCCGGCGAGGGACTCGGGGCCGCGCGAGTTGGCGATCACGGCGATGTGGCCGTGCTGGGTGACGAGGCGCGCGAAGTTGCTGCCGACACGGCCGGCACCGATGATTCCGAAGGTCAGGGGCATGCGGGTTCTCCTAGTGGTGCGAGGCGGCGGGCGTCCCGGCGAACAGCCGGGCCGCGTTGCGGGTGGTGAGCGCGCGCCAGTCGTCGCCCGGGGCGGGCGGCTCGGCGGCGTCGATGGTGGCGAGCTGGGCGGTGACGCCCCGCGCCGGGGTGTAGCAGTAGTCGCTGCCGTAGAGCAGGTGCTCCGTGCCGAAGGCGCGGGTCAGCGCGGGCACCTGGTTCGGGAACGGGGTGCCCGCGATGTCGAACCAGAGCTCGCGCAGCAGTTCCGGCACGGTCGGCGCCTCGGGGCCGAAGCCGGGCTGTTCGGCGAGGAACAGGGTGCGGAACAGCTCGATGCGGTCGGCGAGCACGGGCATCGCGGCGCCGCTGTGGCTGAAGACCCAGCGGATGCCGCCGAACTCGGTCAGCCGGCCGGAGAAGACGAGGTCTGCGAGGGTCCTGGTCGAGTCGAACATGAACTCGACCATGGGCCGTGGGCGTCCGATCGAGACCTGCTCGTGGTTCGGCGGCGAGGTGGGGTGTACGAACACGATCGCGCGGCGGCGGTCGAGCTCGGCCAGCAGCGGCCGCATCCGCTCGTCGCCGAGGTACAGGCCGTGCGCGTTGGACTCGAGGATGACCCCGTCGCTGCCGAGGACGTCGAGGGCGTGCGCGAGCTCACGCAGCGCGCCCTCGACGTTCGGAAGGGGCAGCGAGGCGAAGTGGCCGAATCGCTCCGGGCGCGCCGCCGCGACGGCGGCCCCGAACTCGTTGACCTGGCGGCTGAGCGCAGCGGCGGCCGCGTCGTCGCCGAAGTGCGTGCCGGGGGAGGAGACGGAGAGATAGGACTTCTCGATCCCGTTCTCGTCCATCAGCCGCAGGTGGTCCTCGGCGCTCCAGCTCGGCCAGGCGGGCATCCCGTCGGGCGTTGTGATCCCGGCGGACACCGCCGCCTGCACGTACTCCGCGGTCACGAAGTGCGCGTGCACGTCCACCAGTCCGGCATCCGCCCCCGGCATTCCGCTCTTTCGCATCGCTGCCATGCCGGCCCCTAGGCCTCGAGCAGCTGCGGGATCGCGACGTTCGCCGCGGCGCGCAGGGCGAAGCCGAAGACCTGGTGGAAGAACTCGTAGCCGGCGGGGCCGTCGGCCAGTCCGTGGCTCGAGCCGCCGAAGATCGCGGCGTCGACGTAGGGCGAGCTCGTGCGCAGGGTCGTGGCGAACTCGGTGACGAGCTCCTCGCTCACGGTCCAGAGGTTGTCGAACTGGCCGAGGCGGTAGAGCACGGGGACCGTGATGCTGCCGGCGACGGCCGGGTAGGCCTGGGGCCAGCCGTAGTTGACCTCCATGATCTCGGCGCGCAGGGCGGGCTCGAAGATGCCGGGCATCGCGGACGGGTCGAGGGCGTAGGCGGGGATGGTCCACCGCGGAGGCGTGTCGAGCAGCGGCTGCAGCGCGGCGATGTTCGCGTACTCGGTGACCGGTGTGGTCTTCCAGGCGTCGACGGCCTTCTGCGCAGGCAGCTGCGCGATGTCGGCGGTCACGACGCCAAGCAGCGGCCAGGCCGGCTCGGTCTTCGCGCTCCACTGGCTGGCGAGGTGCAGCGTGATGGCACCGCCGACCGAGCTGCCGTAGACGACGACGCCCGGGGCGCCGGCGCCGTAGCGGGTCCAGGCCTCGGCGATCGCGTCGTACAGGCGCTCGGCGTTGGCGGCGAAGAGCCCGTCCTCGGAGTCGCCGGGGAAGCCGAGGGTGGCGCTGCCCGCGTAGCCGGGGCGGTTCGGCGCGACCGCGGTGAACCCGTTGATCGCGGCCGCCTCCATCAGCGAGTGGCCGGGGATGTCCATGCTGAACGCGGATGCGCCGCCGCCGTGGACGAAGACGAGCAGCGGCTTGCCGCTCGGCTCCTGGGGGCGGACGACCTTGCCGGTGGTCGAGCCGTTCAGCAGCGTGATGTCCTCGCGGATGATGCTCATGACGATCTGTTCCTCTCCTGGACCCGGTGCGCTCGTTCGGCGCGGCCGGTAGGCATCACGCTAAAAGGAATTCCATCTGCTAGCATCGGACATGCCATTGAATGGAATTGAGTCGCGGATGGAGGGCGCGGTGTGAGCAATGAGACGGATGCGGGTGCCGGCCCGCCTCGCGGACGCAAGCCGCCTCACGGCGCCCCGGTCCTGGACCGCACCTTCGCGCTGCTGTCCACCTTCGACGGTGGGCACCGCGCGCAGACGCTGGGGGAGCTGACCGAGCGCTCCGGCCTGCCCCGCTCCACCACCTTGCGGCTCGCGAGGCGGCTGGTGGAGAACGGCGCGCTGGAGCGCCGTGCCGACGGCAGCTACGTCGTGGGGCTGCGGCTGCTCGAGATCGCCTCGCTCGCCCCGCGCGGCCACGGGCTGCGGCAGCTCGCGATGCCGTACCTCGAGGACCTCTTCCAGGTCACCCATCAGCATGTGCTGCTCGCCGTCCCCGAGGGAGCGGAGGCGCTGCTCGTCGAGCGGCTCTCTGCGCGCGACGCCGGTGAGGTCGACTTCCGCGTGGGCGGGCGGATCCCCCTGCTCACGACCGGTGTCGGCCATGTCTTCCTCGCGGAGATGGACGTCGCCGAACGCACCGCGGTGCTCGCCGGGATCGACATCGCGAGGTGCGCTGGCTCGGATGACGAGCTGGACCGCGGCCTCGCCGACATCCGCCGCAACGGTTTCGCGACCATCGCGCGCGACGGCCGCTTCTCGGTCGCCGCACCCGTTCGGGATCGGGCCGGCCGCGTCACCGCGGCGATCTCGATCGTGATCCGGGCTCGGGGCGCGGAACTGCGACAGTACATCCCCGCCGTCCGCGCCACCGCGCTCGGCGTCTCCCGCGAGCTGCGCGCCGCCAGCGCCTGATCGCGCGCGTCCGTCAGCTCTCGAGCGGGCCGAGGCCGGCGCGGATGGCCCGCTCGGCGAGCCGTGTGAGCGAGGCATCCGCGGGCCCGGCGACCCAGTCGGTGAGGGCGATGCGCTGGCAGGAGATGATCACGGCGGCGGCGAGCCGGCCGTCGTGCCCGTCGTCGAGCGTCGGGAACGCCTGCCGCAGCGCCGCGGCGAAGCCGGGCTCGGCGCGGACGGCCGCGGCCAGCCAGACCGGTTCCAGGTCGTCGTGGGACAGCAGGATCCCGTAGCTGCGGTGCGCCTCGCCCAGACCGCCGGGGAAGTCGTGGAGGGACTGCTCCAAGGCCTGCGCCGAGCGCAGGGCGAGGTCGGGCTCGGCGGCCGTGACGAAGATCCGCTGCAGCCGGCCGGTCGCCTCCTCCAGGAGCGGGACGAAGACGTCCTCCTTGCGAGCGAAGTAGCGATAGAAGGTGCGCGTGGACACGCCGGACGCCGCGACCAGATCGGCGACCGAGACGGCGTCCCAGCCGCGTTCTCGGCTCAGCGTGAGCGCGGTCTCCGCGACCTCGCGTCGGGTCTGCGCGACGCGGCGTGCGGTCAGGGTGCTGCTCGGGTCAGCCGCCATGCCGGCGATCTCCTTCCGCTCCTCTGGGGTGCGCGTTCGAGAGTACGTTAACAACTGTCAAATTGGCACAAACTGCCATTCTGGGAATGCGAAGGAGCATAAAGCTATGAAAGCAGCCGTCGTGAACACCGTCGGGGCTGGATTCGTCGTGGAGGAGCTGCAGATCGCGGCGCCCATCGGTCGTGAGGTGCTGGTCGACGTCAAGGCCGCGGGCCTGTGCCACACCGATCTGACGATCGCCACGCAGGACATGGGCTACGAGATGCCGTCGGTGCTCGGCCACGAGGTCGCCGGGATCGTGATTGGCGTGGGGCCGGACGTCACGCAGGTGAAGCCGGGGGATCACGTCGTCGGATGCCTGTTGCAGTCGTGCGGCTCGTGCGCGAAGTGCCTGGACGGCAAGCCCTACCAGTGCCAGCACCCCGAGGCGACGATGCGTCATGCCGGTCAGGGCGACCGCCTCGCGCGCGGCGGGGCGCCCGTCTCGCAGATCTTCGGGCTCGGCGGCTTCGCCGAGCAGGCGCTCATCCACGAGAACCAGCTCGCCGTCGTCCCCGACTCCGTGCCGTTCCCCCAGGCCGCGCTCATCGGCTGCGGCGTGATGACCGGCGCCGGCGCGGTGCTCAACTCGGCGCAGGTGCGCGCGGGCGACTCCGTCGTCATCGTGGGCACGGGCGGCGTCGGACTCAACGGCATCAGTGGTGCCGTCGTCGCCGGCGCGACCACGATCATCGCGGTCGACATCGACGACGCGAAGCTCGAGACCGCGCGCGGCTTCGGCGCGACGCATGTCGTCAACTCCCGCACGAGCGACCCGGTGGCCGCCGTGCGCGAGATCACCGGCGGGGGAGCGGACCACGTCTTCGACTTCGTCGGGCTGCAGGCGGTCGCGGAGCAGGGGCTCGCGATGCTCGGCACCGGCGGCGGTCTCTACCTGATCGGAGTGGCGAGCCCCACCGCGGCGGTCCCCGTCAGCGTGGTCGGCTCGGTGCTGAACCAGACTCGTGTGCAGGGCGTCACGCTCGGCTCGTCGAACTTCAAGCGGGATGTGCCCTTCTACGCGGATCTGTACGCGCAGGGCCGGTTCAACCTCGACGACCTGGTGTCCCGTGAGATCTCACTCGACCAGATCGAGGAGGGCTACGCGGCGCTCAAGGATCCCTCCATCACCCGGGTGGTGATCACCTCGTTCTGAGTCGAGGCGGTGCGATGACCGGGGCGGCGCGGCATCCGCTCGCCCCGGTCATCGTGGTCGGATGCCGCGCAGCACGATCTCGTAGAGCCGGCGTGCCTGGGCTCGCCAGTCGCCCGAGGGGCTGAGCTGCCACAGTCCGGCCAGGGCGAGCAGGACGTCGTGGGGGTCGGTGCCCGGTTCGACGGCGCCGGCCCGCTCCGCGGCGCGCAGGAGGACCGTGAGCGCGCCCACGATGAGCATGTAGATCTCGGCGAAGTTCTCGTCCTCGGAATAGGCCGCCGCCTGGAGCGCCCCGCCCAGCCCCTGCTTGGTCATGGCGGACTGGGCCAGCAGCTCGACCCAGGTCCGCAGCGCGTCCTCGGCGCCCTGATCGGCCAGCAGCTCGTCCACGCTGTCGGCGAGTCGATCGACCTCGCGGCGGTACACGGCGAGGACCAGCGCCTCGCGGCTCGGAAAGTTCCGGTGCAGCGTGGCGTTGCCGACGCCGGCCCGCTTGGCGATCGCGTTCATCGAGACATCCGGGGAACCGGTGAGCGCCTCGGCGGCGGCGAGGACGATCGTGTTGCGATTCTGCTGCGCGTCGGCGCGCAACGTGGTGGATCTCGGGGCCACGGTCGCCTCTCGGATTTGTAAGTGGGGAGCTTTCCACTTAGCGTCGAGGTAAGTGGACAATTCCCCACTATAGCGAGGGCGGCAGCGGTCGATTCGGCCATGCCGCGCGACAGAGGGATCGGAAACGCATGAACGACGAGACCATTCGCGACGAGATCGAGGCGCTCGAGCGCCTCATGGCCGACTACGAGCGTTGGGGCGACGGCCAGGACTGGGACAAGTTCGCGACGCTCTTCCATGAGGACGCCGTCGTGATCTTCGACGCCGGACCGCGGGGGAGTGCCGACGCGCCGGTCGGAGCCGAGATCCACGGACGCGCCGATTTCGTCGCTGGGATGAGCGCTTCGTTGACGGGTGTGCAGACCGCGCACCAGTTCTATCTGCCCGAGATCACGATCGCGGACGAGACCCATGCCCATGCGAGCTGGGCCATGCACGACTACGTCAAGACGCCGGCCGGCACCTTCAATGGCTGGGGTCACATCCATCACGACTACGTGAAGGTCGACGGCCACTGGCAGATCCTCCGCGGGCGCACCACGCGCCTGATCGTCGACGAGACCTGGAACGCCTAGCACGGCTGTGGCCGCAGGCGCCGGAGCGGGGCGGAGCTAGGCTTCGGAGCTGTGGGGAAGATGACGTTCGAGAAGCGCACTCGGGGCAGAGCAGGAGCATGCGGCCACCGCGCGGGGGAGCGCGCCCTGGCCGCGATCGGCATCGCGGTGATGGTCACGACGGCCCTCGCCGGATGTTTCTCGGCTGCCGGGAGCGCCCCTGCGAAGGCGAAGCCCAGCCATTCCAGCGCGGCCGCGGTCCCCACCGCCCCGGCCGCTGACGCCTCGACCCCCGCTGCGCCGCCGACGACGCCGGCCGCCGCCCCGGATCCGGCGGTCTCTCACCTGGCGACCCCGGAGCCGGGCGGCACGCCGGCGCCGAGTCCCACCCTGGTTCCCGTTCCTGCGGGAACGGTCGTCGCACAGGGGGATGTCGTCTCGCCGAAGGGGAGCATCCGCTTCCGCTACCGGATGGTCGCGAACGGCGACAACACCTACTCCGCCCAGTACTCCGGTTTCACGTCGACCGTTCCGGTGCCGGTGTCGGCCACGCTGCTGGAGCTCGCGCCCCGGGTCGGCGACGGGCTCACCTACCACGGGGTCGGGGACCACCAGCTGGGCGGCCCGACGACCGCGGCGGCGCCGGCGTCGTCGGCATCACTCGGCTCCGTGGGCCAGCCCTCGTATCTCAGCACCCTCGTGACCTATTCCTCGGCGCCGTCGGCGGACGGAGTGCCGATCGAGCTGGGGCCGAACAAGGTCCTCGCCGTCGACACCGTGCACTGGTCCGTCCCGGTGCGTCAGACCAACGTCCACCCGGTCGACGGCGGCACGCGCAGTTATGCCAGCGGGAAGGTCACGGCGACCACCGCCGGCGGCGCTCCCCGGAAGTACCTCGTCGCCCCGGGGGACATCACGGCAGTGGTGGCGGCGCGCTTCGGGATCTCGATCGAAGACCTGATCTGGCTCAACGCGAACCTTCAGGTGTTCGGCACTCAGCAGTACCTCTATGAGGGCACGACGCTGAACCTGGACCCCGACAGCCTCTGACGGGTGGTCGAGCGGCCGGGAGACGCCGGGGGAGCGGTCGCCGGTGCAGGCCGCGGCGCGTCTTCAGGCGCGGTCGTGGAGGGTGATCTGATAGCCGTCGGGATCCGCGAAGGTGAAGGTGCGGCCGAAGGGGCCGTCGATCGGAGCCGTGACGATGGTGTGGCCGTCGGCGACGAGGGCGTCGTGAATGGCCTGGACGTCGGTGGCGTGCAGCCAGATCGCCGCGCCGATGCCGGGCTGGGTGACGGAGGCGAGATCGGTGCCCGGGACGATGTCGCGCAGGGCGAATGCGATCGGCGTCGTCTCGAATACGACTGCGTGCGGAGGGCCGGCCGGTGAGCGCACGAGGCCGAGGTAGCGCTCGTAGAACGCCTGTGACGCGTCGAGGTCGCGCACCTGGAGGGAGATGAAGTCGGGACCGGTGGCGGGCATGGTGATGCTCCTTCTCTTCATGTCAGTTTTCTGACATGAGCTAATCTATGTCAGAATACTGACATGAGTCAAGACGGCGCAGGCGTCGACCTCGAAACGTCATTGGGGTATCTGCTGAAAGAGGCCTCAAGCGCGCTGCGTGCAGCCATGGAAGCCGTGCTGCGGCCGCTCGGGATGACCGTGACGCACTACTCCTGCCTCGAGCTGCTGGCCCAGCGCCCGGGCCTGTCGAACTCCGAGCTCGCCCGGGGCACATTCGTGACACGGCAGTCGATGAACGTGCTGCTCCAAGCCCTGGAACGCGATGGCTACGTGACCAGGTCGGCCGAGGCGCCCGTCGGGAAGGCTCTTCCCGCACGGCTCACGCCACGCGGTCGACGGAGCCTGGAGAAGGCGAGCGTCGCGGTCCGGTCGGTCGAGCTCAGGATGCTGGGCGGCATGACGCAGGACGAGCAGGCGGACGCATTCCGAATCCTGCAGGGCATGATCCGCTCCCTGCGCAACGACAACGAGAGCGCGTAAGAGGTGGCGATGCCGAGGAATCCAGCCGTGGCGCTCGTGGGGCCGGGGGCGATCGGGACGACCGTGGCGGCGGCGCTGCATGAGGCCGGCCGCACGCCGATGGTCTACGGCCGCACGGCCCGCGAGCACCTCGAGCTGCGGGTGGACGAGGGACGCATCGTCGTGCCGGGGCCGGTGCGGATCGACCCGGCGCACGCCGGGGGAGCGGTCGATCTCGTCTTCCTCGCCGTCAAGTCGACGCAGCTCCAGGCGGCGGCGCCGTGGCTGACGGCGTTGTGCCGCCCGGGCACCGTCGTCTGCGTTCTGCAGAACGGCGTCGAGCAGGAATCGAGCATCGCGCCCCTTCTGACCGATGCCCGGATCGTCCCCTCGGTCGTGTGGTTTCCCGCCCAAGCGCAGCCCGACGGCTCGGTGTGGTTGCGCGGCGACGCGCGCCTCACCGTGCCGGACGCGCCGGCGTCCCGCATCGTTTTCGAGGCGCTGCGCGGAACGCGCTGCGCGGTCGACCTGGCGACGGACTTCACGTCCGTGGCGTGGCGCAAGCTGCTGCAGAACGCGGCCGCCGGGCTCATGGTCCTCAGCGGGCGCCGGTCCGGCATGTTCGGCCGCGTCGACGTCGCCCGTGTGACCCTCGGCTACCTCCGGGAATGCCTGGAGGTCGCCCGCGCCGAGGGCGCGGTCCTGGGCGACGAGGTGCCGGGGGAGATCCTCGCCGGCTTCCAGTCCAACCCGGCCGATCTGGGCACCTCCATCCTCGCGGACCGCGTGGCGGGGCGACCGCTCGAATGGGACACCCGCAACGGTGTCGTGCAGCGCCGCGGACGGGCGCACGGCATCCCCACGCCGATCAGCGACCTGGTGGTGCCGCTGCTGGCGGCCGCCAGCGACGGACCCGGCTGAGCAAGCGGGCCTGTGTGTCCGACGCGGGGCGGGGGAGGCCGCAGGCGCCCGTGACTCCCATCAGGAATGCACTTGTTGACATAACTGGCATTATCGGAAACTAACTATCGGGAGTTCCTGTCTGATGCAAGAACTCCCGATTGCGCATCATTGACCCTGATTCCCTGGTCAAACGGGATTTCAGATGTTTCTCCGCTGGACTGTTGATCGAGAGGTCTTGCCTGGATCTCCGCGTCGTGTATAGGTTTCCAGCATCTAATGCATGTTTCCGGCATGGAATGGAAATCCTGTGGTCGAGAATCAGATGCCTGGCTTCGTCCCGGCGATCCTGCGCGATGCGAGCGTCGGGCTGCTGCGAGCGGATGAGCGCGTGTTCTCGGAGATGCTCGACGGCTGGGCGGCGCAGATGCTCGCGCGAGGGTTGGCGGTCGACACGATCAAGCAGCGGCTGCGGATGCTTCGCCGGTTCCAATCCTTCAGCAACGAGTACCCGTGGCGGTGGCAGGCATCGGATGTCGATGAGTTCTTCGCGGAGCGGCGCCTGGCCGAGCGGCCGTTGTCCCTGCGGACGCTAAGGGCGGAGTCGAACGCGATCGAGATGTTCTGCTCCTACGCGTCCAGCCCGTGGTACGGCTGGGTCGAGCTGTGCGAGCGGCAATTCGGTGACGTGCCAGCGCAGGCGGTGTTCGAGTGGAACCGGCCACGGCACACCGCTGATGACGCTGCTCCCTCGGGTAGACGGGCGTTCACGAGGATGGAGCTCGAGCTCCTCTTCAATACGATGGACGACCTTGTGGATGCCGAGCACGCGCGCGGCAGCAAGCGGTGGCTGTCGTTGTTGCGCGACTCGATCGCGTTCAAGGTCTGTTACGCCTACGGTTTGCGCCGCCGCGAGCTGACGATGCTGGAGGTCGAGGACTTCGGCCCGAACCCCAAGACTCCGCAATACCGCGGCTTCGGTGCTGTTCAGGTGCGATGGGCGAAAGGGACCGCAGGCTCGGGTCCGCGCCACCGCACGGTGCTGACGGCGCCGAAGTTCGAATGGGTCGTGGATCTACTCGACTTCTGGGTGTCCAAGGCGGGCCGTGGGCTCTTCCCGACCGCTGCCCGATCGTCGAGCCTGTGGCCGAGCGAGCGCCGCGCCCGGGTGACCATCAGCACTATGAGCGACTCCTTCGCCGCAGCGCGCCGGCTGGCCGGGCTTCCCGAGGGGCTCGGACTGCACTGCCTGCGCCACTCGTACATAACGCACCTGCTCGAGGCGGATTACGACGGGCTATTCGTCCAGACCCAGGTGGGGCACCAGAACGCGCACACGACGGGGCTCTATACCTCGGTGTCGTCCGACTACAAGCAGCGGATGATCCAGCGGATGATCGCGGCGCGACTGAACGGGACGAAGAACGAGGGAGATGCTCATGGCTGAACAGCGGCGCATCGGCTTCCGGTGGAAGCTGCGCACCATGATGGCCCAGCGCAACCTATGGAAGACGACGGAGCTGATGCCGCTGCTGCGCTCGCGCGGGATCTCCCTGTCAGAGAGCCAGGTGTACCGGCTCGTGACCGGCGAGCCCGAGCGAATCTCCGCCCGCGTCCTGGCCGCCCTGTGCGACATCCTCGACTGCACGCCGAACGACCTCTTCGAGCCCTACGTGGAGATGCGCGCCGCCGCCTCAGCCAACGCCCCCTCCCCCGAAGCCCTCGGCATCGAACCGGGCAAGCCCGTCGCCCGCCGCATCCGGCTCATCACTGACGACGAGACATGAGCCGGCCCAAACCGCCCGAGGACCCTCAGCTGCGCGCGACCGCCCCGTGCGGCCGGTGCGGGATGGGCTACAAGACTGCCGTCGTCTGGCCCGACGGGCGCGTCTGCTTCTACTGCCGGTTGAAGGCCATCAGGACCCGCGGCACCTGCACGTGCGGCCACGAAGGCGTCCTCCCCGGGCTCATCGACGGCCGGCCGGCCTGCCGCTCCTGCGCGAATATCGAGCTCTACATCGACTGCCGCGTGTGCGGTGCCGAGGACGAGATCTACCGCGATGGAAAGTGCTGGCGCTGCGTGCTCGCCGAACTCGTCGAGGAGCGGCTCGCCGACCCCGCCACAGGGCGGGTCTCCCCCGTGCTGCGGCCGTTCGCTGATGCACTCAACTCGATGAAGCGCGCCAACAGCGGACTCACCTGGATCCGGCAGCCGCACGTCACCGAGTTCCTCCGGACGCTGGCTGCCCAGACTGAAACCACTCACGAAAAGATCGACGAACTACCCAGATCCAACACGCGTGAGCACGTGCGGGCGCTGCTGGTCGAGCATGGCGTCATTCCCGCCCGTGACGACCGGCTGGCCCGATTCGAGGCTTGGGCACTGGCGGCCTTTGATCGGCTGCCGGCCGAGCACAATCGGGCCCTGATCGCACGTTATGTCCGCTGGGCACATGTACGTCGGATGCGGCAGATGAGCCTCGTGAGCCAGGGCACTTTCCTGCGTGCAAAGCAGTCGACCACCGTCGCGATTAACTTCCTGAACTGGCTTGACGAGCGGGAGATCCGCCTCGAGAACGCGAACCAGGGTCACATCGACGCGTGGATGATTAGCGGCCCTTCGACGAACCAGCAGGCGAGCCGGTTCCTCAGCTGGGCCGTTCGCAGCCGTCTGTGCAATCGGAACCTCAAGATCCCTGCGCACCGTCGCGGCACCAGCGCGAGGCTCAGCGCCGACGCTCAGCAGAGCGCGATCGAATCGCACCTAACAATGACAGCCGCTCCCCCAGATGGGATCTCCGCGCGCGACCGGGCGATCATGATCCTGGTGCTCGTCTTCGGGCAGATCCTCGAACGCGTCGTCGCGCTCACCTGGGACGACATCTCCGTCACGAGCGAGGCGGTCACGATCCGGCTCGGGACCATCGACATTCTCTTGCCGGTTCCACTCGACGAACCCTGGCGGCAACTCCATGACGATCCGCTTCACGGCCTGACCGCGTCCCACCCCAACTCTTTCTGGGTGTTCCGCGGATACCGGCCCGGCCGCCATATCGGCGCGCAATACATGCACAACCGCATCAAACGGCACTTCAGCGTCCGCGCTGCTCGGCTCGGAACCCTCCACGAGCTCACCCACTCGGCCCCGATCCCGATCATCGCTGAGGCGCTCGGCTACAACCCCCAGACCATCGAACTGCACGCCCGCGGTTCAGCTGCCACCTACACCGAGTACGTCGCACTGCGAGCTAGTGCCGGATCGAACCCCTAGCAAAACTGAAACGGAGCACACCATGAAGACTGTCCCCCTCGACGCGGCGCAAGCCGCCTTCGAAGATCTCGTCGACGAAGTCGAAGGCACTCGCCAGCCGATCGCCATCAGCCGCGACGGTGCGACGGCAGCCGTGCTCGTCCCCATTGAGTATCTCGACTTGCTGCAGAAGAGAAAGCCCTGACTCACTCAGACAGGCCTGACGTTCTCCGACGAGAGGCGGCGTGCTCGGCATCGATGTCGGATGTGCGCTGCATAATCGGGCATCACCAACGACTGACTCGCGAACAACATGGGCCCCCGACTCGCGCCACGACGCGCTACTCGGAAACGCGCCGTCAAACCGATCGGCGAACATGGCCGGCAAAAAGTGTAGTTCTTATGCTAGCTTCATGCCTGGAGGTGACTGATGGCAGATGCGGCGATCTCAATGATCACCCTGCTGCGCGAGGCGAAGGGCTGGAACCAGACCGAGCTGGCGCGCGAGGCTGGGGTGTCGCAGGCTGTCGTCTCTCGATTGGAGACCGGCGCGCTGGAGCTCACGCCGGATCGCCGAGACGCGCTTGTGAAGGCGCTGGACTGTCCGCCGGAAATTCTCGAGGAACAACCGACTGTTCCGGGTCTGGCGATTAGCTGCCTGCACCACCGCCGGCGGGCGAGCACCATGACGGTCCGCACGATGCGGCGCGTCGAAGCGCTCACGCACCTGACTCGGCTCACGCTGGAGGGCCTGCTTACCGGGATTGCGCCGCAGGCGCAGCGCGCCCTGGTCCGCGACCCGATCGACTTGGATGGCGACCCCCGTGATGTTGCTCGCCGGCTGCGAGAGCAGTGGGCTCTCGGTGACGGCCCTATCCGCAACCTCGTCGGCGTGATCGAGTCCGCCGGGATCATCGTGATCGAACGCCCTTTGTCGACACCTGGGCAAGATGCCGTGTCCACGTGGCCCGGCGACCAATCCAGATTCCCAATGATGCTGGTCACTAAGGGTCTCGCTCCCGATCGGCTCCGGTTCACGGTCGCGCACGAGCTCGGACACCTGCTCATGCACGACATCCCCGGCCCCGAGCAGGAAGACCAGGCCAATAAGTTCGCCGGCGAGTTGCTCGCTCCCGCCGACAGCATTCGCCCCGACCTGGCAGGGCTCCGGACCGGAGAGTTCCGGAGGTTGCTGACTCTGAAGGAGAAGTGGGGCATGTCGATCGGCGCGCTGATCCGGCGTGCCTACGACCTGGAGATCATCACGGACCGGCAATACCGCGAGTTCAATATGCGCCTCGGCCAGATGGGCTGGCGCAACAGCGAACCTGGGGATGTCATAGCCGAGGCCCCGAGCACCCTCTCTCAAATAATTAGTGCCCACGAAAACATCCGCCACCAGAGCGTCGCGGACATCGCACGGCTGGCCGGCATGACCGAAGGCGCATTCCGCCGTCACTACCTCGGGGAAAGCCCGCAACCCGGGAACCTTGTTCCGATCACGTTGGGAGCCGCAACATGACCGATCTCGTCCCGCCCTCCGGTCACCTGCCCGCCTCGGTTCCCACCGGGACGGGCATCGATAGCGCCATCCTCATTCACGCCTCGCAGTCCAAGGTCAACCGCGTCGCCGAATTCAGCCGCAGCGCCAGTATCACCGCCGTCTACACCGTCGCCGGCGGTAACAAGACCGCTGCAGCCGACAAGCTGCTCGCTACCCACCGCTCCATTGCCGGCCCGGAAGCTCGCATTTTGTTCGATGCGGACCGCTACTCCGGCAAGAACCGCGCCAGCGGCGCCGAACCGCTCAGTTCTGACTGGGTCGCCTGGCAGTTGGACCACGGTGCTCCGGTCGCGCTCACCGACACGGGGTACATCAGCCTCGAGAACATCGACCAGATCGACCTCGCCCTCGGCCGAGGCGCCGACATTGCCGAGCAGGTCGGCGGAAGCGTGATGACAACGCTGCCCATCGAGTCACTGATACTGAAGAACTCCGCTGACCAACTGCGCAACGCGATCGACCGTGCCGGCATCCCGGTTGCTCTCGCCCTGGGCCACAGCACCGACCCCTTCGGGGCTGTCGATACCGTCCGCGGCCTGCTGCATGTGCTCGCCTCGCCGGCGAGTATCGCACTGCTGCGCACTGACCTATCAGCCGTCGCAGCAGTCGCTGCAGGTGCCCGGTTCGGCGCGGTTGGCACCAGCAGCACCCTCCGTCACATCTGGCCCCCAAAGGGCGGCGGCCGCAGCCCGGGCGTCTCCGTGCTGGTCCCGCGGCTGATGTCCTATCACCTGCTCGAGCGACTCCCGATGGTCGCGGCGCAGGTCCCCGCGGACTACTTCTGGTGCGACTGCAACATCTGCGAAGGCGGCGCGGTCTTCGACCATGTCACGGAGCACACCGCACCCGAACACAGCGTCGGCTCGATCGCCACGTTCGCCGCCAATCTGCTCTCCGGCACGCGTGAGCAGAACCTCAAATCGTTCCGCGAAAAAGCCATGAACGCCCAAGCCCTTCACTCTGAGATCCAGGTCGAGATGGAAGACGCCCGCTGGGCGCCGGCCCGCTCACTCGACTCCTGGGTGAAGGCTCTCGACGGGCGGTAATGCGCACGGCAGCGCTTCCGACCGAATCGCCCACTCGAACAACCGCTCCTCATAGACTCGACGCCACAGGGGGCTCAATGCCGAGCCTGCACGCGCACCGGCGTCGCCGCCTACATGCACCGCGACACCGCTCTCGTCGCACACCACCAGCGCCGTCCCTTGTGCATCGAACTCCTCTGAGACCAGTGGAGACCGGCGCGGAAACGTAGGAAACATCCCAATCGTCCTAGCCAGCGACCGCAACGGACGCAATGCTCGCCTCGTCGACGTCGGCGCCCCAACGCCAATCATCGCTGCCGCCCGCAGCACCGTCGGACAGCCCGCGTCCAGGAGGTCACGCACAGCATCCGTCGACACCGCCGGACCGTCCATTCGGCCCAGCCGGGCCGACAGCGAACGTCTATCCCACACCACCACTGGATAGACATTCGCGTCGAGGAACGTCGTCAGCGGCAGCACCGCGGCGCCAGGCGCCAACGTCGTCGTCGTGTGGGCGGCCGCGGCATCCCGCAGCGCGGGCTCACCCCACGCGCGATCGGCAGCATTCCGGCGAGGAGCCTGCAGCACGGTCGAAATGCTCATGCTGTCCCCTCCAGCTCAAATTGCAGGCGAGACCCGGCTAGAACCTCAACGACAGCGTCGGTCCGCGGCCGAGCATAGATTGCGCCGCCTACACCAACCCCGAGAGTCTGCATCACCCAGGGCGGAGTCACAAGTTGGCCCACCTTCGACACCATCTGTGCGCCCTCCTCGCCCTCGTCGGCGCGACGCATACACACCACACCCTCGATTTCCTCAAACCGCACCCGCCCCGGCACCTCGATCCCCGCGGACACGAGCACGCGCCGTGGGATCGACAATTGCCGCCGCGCCCCGATCATTCGCGGACCATGCACCAGCAGAGTGTTCATGACTTAAGTTTAAGACAGATTGCCGAAGGAAATCTAGCGGCCCGCCGCTTCGATGCGCCTCTGAATGGGCAGCTCGAGTCGCCCGCTACCCCACGCCGACAAGGTCGCCGGTTCGGTCGCACTATCTGGCTCGCGGTCGAGATCGTTGAGCGCCGAGCGCGCGACGCCGAGAGCGCCTGTCGATGTGAGGGTTCGCCCGGGGATCACGACACGATAAGGAGCGACCGCCTCTCGTGTGCCGACCACGCGGCAGGATGTGGAGAGGTGAACTATCCCGAAAGGACGAGGCCGACATGCGCGTCGATATCGACCCCGATGAGACAGTAGGAGAGCTATGGCGGATGTGCGACGCATGGTCTGAGGCGGCAGCGTGTATCCAAAAGTTGGCGGATGATGGGTTCCCTGAAGGATCGCGCACCCGGTCGGACAACGTTGCTGCAGCTGTTGTCGATCAGCCGCCAGCTGTGTCAAAATATCTCCAGGAACGCGCTTGGAATCTCGCGCGGATGCTGCGCGCCGTGCACGGCATGGCCTTCGATACCGAGCCGGGGAAGCTTTTCCTAAACCCGACGCTGCTCTATCCGCTAATGCGCGCGGCGCTCGAGGACGCAGCCACGGTCGTCTGGCTGCAGGCGCCTGACGCTCGCAAGGATCGCCTTGCCCGGGCTCTTCGCGCGCTCCACCAGGATGCCTCGTACTTCACGAGGAATCAGTTGCTCCTTGCCGCTGCTGCCTCGGAACTCGATCGCATTGAACGGCAGCTCGCTGACGCGTCAGAGCAACTCACGTCGCATATGGAGTCCGAAAAGGTTGCGGTGCGCGAGCATTTCGTCCGGCTGGCTGACAATCTGAAGCTCGACCACCGCGCCGTAACGGCGAAGCTGCACACGAGCACTCCTATCACGGGCGTGTACGGTGACGACAGTCTGGAGCGAGTTGTATGGGGCATACTCAGCGATCTAGCGCACTTCTCATTCCTGATGTTGCGCCATTCTTCGGAGTCCTTGGTTCCGGGCACGGGCGTTCCGTTGCTTCACGTGTCGCTAATTCAGTTTGCGCGGACGCTGAATAGAGTCTGCGACGACGCGATCGTTGCGCTGCAACGAGCAGCAGCCACGACTTGGTGAAACGGTGGGCGGCGAACTAATTGGCGGGCTTCGATGCAGCGTTCTGTGCGTCGCCGCGCGATCTCCCGCTCGTGCGGGCATGCTTCGCAGCGACGCGTCTCCGCGCACGCAAGCTGGGTATTCGTGTGTCGGCACGCGTTCTGATGAATGGCGGCTACATCGAGCTGAATGGCCAGACCTACGCCCTGGACATCCTGCTCGAACGCCTTCGCCGCGACCTACCCACCATTGCTGAAGCGACCCCGTCTGAGCGGCCGCCTGCGGCACGCCGAAGAACCGCGAACGGGCTGGTCAAGATCCTCAGTCGCTATCGAGGCCAGATGTATGACAGATATGGCGAGGGATGGTTGCCGACGCTTCGGGGGCGCTCCGTCCCTGTCACCGGGGTCATTCATGATCTCTTTCCGCGCGACGCGCCTCGGCTGGCCGATCGCCTACTTGTCACGATGGATCTCCTCGCGTCGTGGCATTTTGATGAAGTAGCGCCGGCGGTGCTGCTCGAGGAGATGCACACCGCCGCGGAGTTGATGTTGAAGTCGCTCGGGCTGCCGCGATCAAAACGTCTCAGCTTCGCTGAACTCGTAGACGCGGCAGACAAAGCCGCTCTGATTCGGGCAGATGTTGCCGAGACCCTTCACTCGATGAAGACCGTACGGGCTCGCGTGAAGCATCGCGGGTCATCCGATGCAAAAGACTGGCTAGACATTCATTTCTGGGATGGCGCTGCGGCTCTTGAAGCGCTCTCGGCGAGAGTTCGAGTCGGACCAGAAGAGTCCGGCGCGTGACCATGGACTGAAACCGCGGCTCAACACTGCATCTGATGCGAGAACTGCCGAGGCGCAGGAGAAGATGGCAGCCAGTTCGGTGTCGGTGGTCGCTCGTAGCGTTGGGTCAAAGGAGAAATCTCATGACGAATGCAAATGACGGATGGGCTGAGCGGCTCGCGCCGTGGATTCGTGAGCTACCCCTGGCAGACCAGGTGTATCTCACTGGTACGACCCTGATTCTTGAGGAGATTCGGAACCGGCGTGGGGATGACTTGCCACATCCGTATGACGAGACGAAGCTTCGCGAAGCCGCGACGCCGTGGGAATCAGCGGCGGAAGCTCGGAAGATCGCAGCGTTGTACAACGGCATCGCACCGCATCCCGGGTGCGATGGCGTCGACGATCACTGGCGGATCTCAAACATTTGCCTCATGTTCGCGCAAACGGTGGAGACCAAGTTCCCGTCTCCAAATAACCCGCAGAAACGACGAAACCCGCCTGCCCTCTACGAAGTGGCTGCGGAAAAGTATGAGTAGTTCGTCGATTCGGTCCCAGCTTGAACGAAAGCGAACGCAGCGGCTTGACGCTGAAAAGCGCGCCGCCGCCGCTCGGTCCAAGGAGAACTCGCAACGGTCGGAAGCGACAAAAGCGAGTATTGCGGCGTCACGGGCCACCAGTGAGTCGACACGCAAAATGCGAGCACGAGACGCCGAGCGTCACGAGAACGGGGCAAACTCGGCCGGGAAGGATGCTGCGAGCTGGCAGAAGAAAGCAAGCGACTACCTCGCCGAAGAGATTCGTCTGCAAAAGCAACTCTCCGACGCGGAGACCGCCGAGAGGAAGACGGCAGACCGCAAACGGGATCAGGCCGATGCCGTTTCGGAACGCCGTCGCAAACAGCAGGTGGCCGCAGCGAATGCGGAGACCGATCGGCTGCGTCGCCAAATAGATGCTCGCTTCGACGCCCACGAGAAGGCGATCTTCGAGCTCCGCCCACCCAAGAAGGAAAAGCTGCGGGTTCTGATCCTCACCGCGTCGGGGCATGGCGACTTGCGGGTGGGGCGCGAGCAGAAGCGTATTCAGGACGCGGTGCAGTTTGCTTCCGGGAGAAACCAGGTCCAACTCGACGTCCGACCTGCCGCCACTGGCGATGATCTCCTAAACGGGCTGACTCAAGGGGTCCCGCACGTCGTACATTTCTCGGGGCATGGCAATGAAGGCGTCATCGTATTCGAGGAGGACGTGGACGGCGGAAATGCGGGTGTGCCTCTCTCCGGCCTGCTCCTCGGCAAAGCTCTTCAGGCGGTCGACGAAACACCGCTGCTGGTGGTCCTGAACGCCTGCGAGACCGCGCATCAGGCGGAACGCCTGTGCGACGGTATCGCATCATTCGCAATCGGACATTCCGACTCGATCGGAGACACGGATGCCATCAACTACGCGGCACGTTTTTACGCCGCCATTTCTGACGGACAGTCGATCGGCGCCGCCCATGACATTGCGCGAACCGCGCTGGAAATGATGGGGCTTCCTGGTTCCGACCTTCCGCAACTCTTCGCAGCAAGTGGACTCGACCCTTACGGCGTGCGCCTTGTCCTCCCGGAATCAACTGAATAGGTCGTGCCTGCTGCGGTGGGCGTCGGCGACGAGAGCCGCCGACAAATTGAAGTACAACGTCTTTAGTTGACTTCCAGGGGATTACGACGGGGTGCGCTGCGGCCCCGCCGGAGGGTTGACCCGACGGTAGAGCATCCGCGAGCTAGAAACGGATCTCCTCAGCACGCCAGCCGAGGATCCCGTCAGCGTTCGTAGTTCGCGGTGACGGTGCGCGTCGTTCCGTCGAGGGTGATGGTGCCCCCGTGGGGGACGATCCACTGCGGGCGGGTGTGGCCGAAGGGCACGCCCACGCACACGACTGCTTCGGAGTTGTACCGCCCGATCTGCTCGATGGCGGTATCCCGCTGCGCGGCCCGAAGCTCCGAGCGTTCCGTCGCGGTCTTCACAGGCGAGCCCAGTTCGCTGACCGGGGGTCGGGCGACGAGAACGCCGGCGATTGCCTCGAGCAAGCCGCGCTCGCCAAGAGCACGTACCCAGCGCTTGACCTCATCCGCTGAGGGCGCTTCCTCGCTGGTCTCGAGCAGCAGGATCGCGCCGTCCAAGTCGGCGGTGGCGGGCATTCGGCCGGCGACGGCGATCTGGTCGATGACCTCGATGCAGCCGCCCCAACTGTGGCCTGTGACGGTCTTGGCCGGCCCCGCCCAGGTCCAAGGCTCGGTGGGTTCGCGGTCCCCGAACTCGGTCAGGGCTCGAGGGTCGTCCCACAGGCGTCCGAAGTCCTCCGACTCCCCCGGTTCGGTGAGCTCCAATGTGCCGCCGTCCAAGAGCGCGGCGCGCAGAGAGCGCAGATGGATGTCGTCGAGGTGCGGGCCGGGGCCGAGGTGCACCTGCGTGGAGCCGCCGTAGAAGCTCGGGACCCCGAGATTCCAGAGCAGGTTGTGCAGGTTTGTGTTGTCGCTGTAGCCGAGGAAGGGCTTCGGGTTCGCGGCGAGCACGGCGGCGTCGATGTGCGGGATGACGGTCACCTGGTCGTCGCCGCCGATCGTGGCCAAGACGGCGCGGATGCTTGGGTCGGCGAACGCCACGGTGACATCCGCAGCGCGTGCTTCGGCGCTCGCGCTGAACTGCCGCGTTGTCGGGTATTCGACCGGGATCAATCCTGTCGCCTCGGTCAGGCGTCGCATCGCCTGCTCATGCAGAGCGGGGGCAACGGCGGGTGCGGCGAAGGCCGGTGAGAGCACGGCGACGCGATCACCCGGACGGGCTTTAGGCGCGGCTTCAAACGACTTCACTACCATTTACCGATTGAACCAGAACACAGGGCTCATATCCTCCACTGCGGCGGCACCGCAAGCTGCTACTCCCGATCATCGAATACCCGTGGGTAGCAGTTCGGAATGGGCCCTCAGCGGTCGTAGATGTCGCGGCGGTGGCCGAGCGTGATCACGACGACGACGAGCACGTCGTCGTCGACTGTGTAGATGATGCGATAGTCCCCGACCCGGACCCTGAGGCCGGGGCGCCCTCGGAGCGCTTTGGCACCCGGAGGCCGCGGGTCCTTGCCGAGGAGTGCGATCGCTCCGCGAATGCGATCGCGGTATTGACGTTCAATTCGCTTCAGCGCGCGAACTGCGTCCGGACGCAGTTCGACCTGATAGCTCACTTCCAGCCCAGGTCGGCCTTCACCTGAGCCCACGGAATGCTGGGACCTTCCTCGGCCATCGCTTCATCGAACGCGGCGATGTCCTCAGCATCTTCGAGGGCCTCAAGCATCCGCTCATACTGCTCGGTGCTGATGACAACGGCGGCGCGCCGTCCCCGGCGTTCAATGAACACCGCTTCGTGCTGAGAGCGCTCAATGACGTCAGAAAGGTGATTCCGTGCGTCCGCGACGCTGACGATGGACATGAACGCAATTGTACATCTGAGGTCCTTAGATGTACATGAAGGCGGTGAACTGTGCGGCATCCGACTCGCCGAAGTGACGTCGCACGGGACCAGGCGCATGACGTCCCTGATCGCGAGCATGGACGGGACCGAGCCGCCGGGCGAGTGGATCCGTAGGGCTGCCCTGGGCAGAACTCGCGCGCCGTGGTCTCAGCTGAGGACGAGCTTCGCCACGCGTCCGGCCGCGGCGGCATAGCCGAGCAGATCGGGCTCGGCGCCTCGCGACTGGAGCAGCACCGTCGTCGCCCCGGCCTCGAACAGCTCGCGCACGACGGCCGCGACCTGGTCCTCTGTGCCGGCCGCGCCGAAGCGCCGCTCCCCCGCGAGCTTCCACGCGTCGAACTCGGCCTCGAGCCGTCCGTCCGCCCCGGCGCCGAAGTCGGCCATCAGGAAGACGACGACCTCGAAGTCGGAGATGAGATCGGATGCCTTGGGGCCGGATGCCTCGCGATCCGCGGCGGCGCGCGCGGCGCGGGCGCGCTCGACGGAGGCCCGCACCATCGCCGTGCTCGACCCGGAGGTGATGACGAGCCCGTCGGCGACCTCTCCCGTGAGCGCCACGGTCTTGGGCCCCTCCCCCGCGGCCAGCACGCGGACGGGCTGCGCCGGCGGCCAATCGAGCTTCACGCGGTCGAGGTGGACGTAGCGCCCATCGACGCTGACCTCCTTCCCTGCGAGCAGGGCGCGCAGGGCCGGGACGTACTCCCGCATGAGCGTCAGCGGCGAGGCGACGCGCGCACCGAGCTGACCCATCCAGTCCAGGACGCCGTGCCCCACGCCGAATCGGGCGCGCTCCGGGAAGAGTCGCTCGATCGTCGCGAACTCCATCGCGGCGATCGCCACGTTGCGCAGGGGCATCGGCAGGATGCCGACTCCGACTCGCATCCGCTCGGTCGCCGCGAGAGCGGCCACCAGACTGGCGATGCCGCTCTCCTTGAAGCAGTCCTCGAAGACCCACAGCTCCTGCAGCTCCGCGCGCTCCGCGGCGACGGCCACCTCACGCAGCCGCTCCGGCGGGAACTCCGGTTGGAAGATCATGCCCAGGCTTGCCATGCGCCTCACGCTACACAACGCCCGCGGCCGGCTGCGCCCCGCCCGGCGAGCGGCGGCTCACAGCACTTCCGTGACCTGGTTCTGCAGGTGGGCTCGGAAGGCCGAGACCATGTCGAAGGCCCCGTCCGACAGCAGCCACTGCACCTGCAGCCCGTCCATCAGCGCCATGGCCTGGGCGGCGGCGCGTGCCGGATCGACGCCCGGGTGCAGGGTGCCCTCGGCGGCGGAGCGGCGGTAGGCGCGCTCGATGCCGTCGCGCAGGCGCCGGTAGCGCTGCGCGAAATACGCGTGGGCGGGATGCTCCGCCGAGGTCGCCTCGGCCGAGAGCAGCACGAACAGCTCCACGATGCGCCGCCGTGTGGCGTTCAGCACCACGAGCCCGAGCAGCCGTCGCAGCGCTTGCACGCCGCTCAGCTCGTCGAGCTGCATCCGGGAGTCGTCGACCAGGTCCCGGTGGTCGAGCACCGCGATCAGCAGCTCCTCCTTGCTCGGGAACTGCCGCACGAGGGCACCGTGACCGATGCCGCTGAGCTCGGCGACCTGGCGCATCGTCGCGCTGCGGAAGCCGACTTCGCTGAACACGAGCGTCGCGGAGTCGATGATCTCTTGACGCTGCGCCTCGTCCTTCTGCGCCCGTGCCGGTTCGCGGAGCCTCACCCTCACAGGATCACACCAGCGGTGCGTGCACCGGTAGGAGTCACTCGCGGGCGAAGTCGCCCGTCTCACCGACGAGGCGGGTGTGGTCAGCGGGGATCGGGTCGACGGTCGCCTGCGCCACCTCGGCCGCGAACTCGGCGACGTTGTAGAGCCGGCCGGCCGACTCCCGGCGTTGCGCGATCGCATCAGGGTTCATGCGGTTCAGCAGCGTCGCGGTGATGGTGCCCTCGATCATGTCGCCGGAGACGACGACGAAGCCGATGCCGCGTTCCGCCAGCTCAGGGATGCGCTCGCGCAGCGCGTCCTCGCCCGCCCGCTTCGAGAGTGCGACCGCCTCGTACTCGGGCATCGTCGGGGTGGTGCGGATGAAGTGCGCCTGGTGGCTCGTGACGAACACGACGCGCGCGCCCGCGCCCATCAGCGGCAGCGCCGCGTCGAGCACCGTGAGCTGCGCATCGCGGTTGAGCGTGAGCGCGTAGTCCTCCCCCATGCCGGACTCCATGCCGCCCGAGGCGTTCAGCACGAGCAGATCGAGCCCGCCCCAGGCCTCGCGCACCCGGTCGAGCATCGCGGCGACGGATGCCGGGTCGGTGAGGTCCGCGCCGACGACGAGGGACTCCGTCCCCTGCTCCGCGAGCTTCGCCTGCAGCTTGAGCGCCCGTGCCTCTTTGTTGCGGTAGTTGATGACGACTTTGGCGCCCGCCTCGGCGAGGTAGCCGACCGTGTCGGCGCCGATGCCTCTGCTCGATCCCGTGACGAGTGCGCGCGTTCCTGCGAGCGATCCGGGGGCGAGGGGGTTGGTCACGTGTTACTCCTACGGGGGCCTGCGGGGGCGACTTCGGGCGGAAAGAACCTACGGACGACCCTACCAAGCCACTATGGTGGGCCCATGGGCGGCTATGAGTGGATCATCTGGATCGCGCTCATCATTGTGTTCGTCGTCGTGGAGATGCTGCTCGCCGAGTTCACCTTCATGATGCTGGCCCTCGGCGCGCTGGGCGGTCTCGTCGGCGAGCTGTTCGGCGCTCCGTGGTGGCTTTCCGTCATCATCGCGGCCGCCGTCGCGCTGTTCGGCATCTTCCTGTTGCGCCCTCCCCTGCTGCGGCGGCTGCGGCGCAACTCCGACCCGGCCAGGAGCAACCTCGACGCCGTCGTCGGCAGCACCGGCCACGTTCTGCTGCAGGTCGGCGAGACCGGCGGCCAGGTCAAGCTCGCCAACGGCGAGACGTGGAGCGCGCATCTGCTCGACGGCGTGTCCGGCACCATCCCGCCCGGGGTCGAGGTGCGTGTGCTCGCGGTGGACGGGGCATCCGTCGTCATCGAACCCGCGCCCAGCAGCGCCCAGCTGAACTGACCACAACCGAATAGAGGGGGAACCATGACAGCAGGCATCGTGATCACCGTGATCGTCGTCATCATCGTCGTCATCTTCGTGCTGACCACGATCTTCCGAGCGATCCGGATCGTGCCGCAGGCCCGTGCGGGCGTCGTCGAGCGGCTCGGCCGCTACCACAAGACGCTCCTGCCCGGTCTGAACCTGCTGGTCCCGTACGTCGACCGCTTGCGCCCTCTGATCGACCTGCGCGAGCAGGTGGTCTCGTTCCCGCCCCAGCCGGTGATCACCGAGGACAACCTGGTGGTCTCCATCGACACGGTCATCTACTTCCAGGTGACGGATGCCCGTGCGGCGACCTACGAGATCGCGAACTACCTCGCGGCGGTCGAGCAGCTGACCACCACGACCCTCCGCAACGTCGTCGGCGGCCTCAACCTCGAAGAGGTGCTGACCAGCCGCGACAACATCAACTCGCAGCTGCGCGTCGTGCTCGACGAGGCCACGGGCAAGTGGGGCATCCGGGTCGGCCGCGTCGAGCTCAAGTCGATCGAGCCGCCTGCCTCCATCAAGGAGTCGATGGAGCAGCAGATGCGCGCCGAGCGCTCCCGCCGCGCCGCGATCCTGACCGCGGAGGGCACGAAGCAGTCCGAGATCCTGAACGCCGAGGGCTTCAAGCAGTCCGCGATCCTCAAGGCGGAGGGCGACAAGCAGGCCGCGATCCTGCGGGCCGAGGGCGAGGCGAAGGCCATCGGCACGGTGTTCGGCGCCATCCACGAGGGCAAGCCCGACAGCCTGCTGCTCGCCTACCAGTACCTGCAGACGCTTCCGCTGGTCGCCAATGGACAGGCCAACAAGCTCTGGATGATCCCGAGCGAGCTCACCAGTGCGCTCGACGGCATCGGCAAGGCCTTCGCGGGCAAGGCGGCCCCGGTCGCCACGGAGGCGCCGGCCGCCCCTCCGGCCCCTGCCGCGGAGTAGGGCGCTGCGCCGGGCCGGCCGCGACAGCGGCTACTTCGCCTCCCACCGCCCCCGGGTCCTCGCCCATCGCGGCCTCGCGCTCGACGCCCCGGAGAACACCCTGCTCGCCTTCGCGAAGGCGCTCGCGGCGGGGGCGCAGTACGTCGAGACCGACGTGCACGTCTCGGCCGACGGCGTCGCGATCATCAGCCACGACCCGGGCCTCAAGCGGCTCGCCGGCCGTGACGTCGCGATCGCGCAGCTGACGGCGGCCGAGCTCGCGAAGGTCGACCTCGGCGAGGGGCAGACGTACCCGACCCTGCGGGAGGCGCTCGAGGCGCTGCCCGACCTCTGCTTCAACATCGACGTGAAGACGCGGGCCGCGGCGGCGGCGACCGCGGTCGCGATCCGCGAGGCGAACGCCCTGCAGCGGGTGCTCGTGACGAGCTTCGACGACGCGGCCCGGCGCGCGACGGTCGCCGCGCTCGGCGGCGAGCACGCGGTCGCCACCTCGGCGTCCCGGCGCGGCGTGGTGTGGGCGCTGATCGGGGCGTGGCTCGGGCTCGGGCTGCTCGTGCGCGCCGGACTGGGCGGCGTCGACGCCGTGCAGGTGCCGATGCGGATGGGCCCGCTGCGCGTCGTCACGTCCCGCTTCATCGACGCGGTGCGTCAGGCGGGCGTCGAGGTGCACGTCTGGGTCGTCAACGACGAGGACGACATGCGGCGCCTCATCGTGCAGGGCGTCGACGGCATCGTGACCGATCGTGCGGACCTCGCCATGGAAGTCGTCAGGGACCTGGCAAACCCCTGAGTCTACGACCGCATCGGGACTACCTGGGTGAACGACGGCGTTGGATGTCGTGACAATGAGTCGAGCGTGTAAGGAGTCCACATGGCAGATCGCAGCCTGCGCGGCATGAGGCTGGGCGCTCAGAGTCTTCAGAGCGAAGAGGGCGTGAGCTTCTCGCCGCGCGCAAGCTACAGCTACGTCTGTGCCACCTGCGGCCGCGAGACCACCATGGTCTTCGCCGCCGAGGCCGATGCTCCCGAGACCTGGGAGTGCAAGTTCTGCGGCCACGACGCGACCCTGATGATCGACGACAAGCCGGTCGAGGTCGACAAGGCCGAGACGAAGGCACCCCGCAGCCACTGGGACATGCTGCTTGAGCGCCGGACGGAGGCGGAGCTCGAAGAGCTCCTGCAGGAGCGACTCGCTTACCTGCGCAGCCGCCGCGGCCAGGAGCAGGACGCCTAGGGGCGAGACGACGAGGGCCGGGTCCGGAAGGGCCCGGCCTTTTTCTTGCCCAGCGCCAGCACGGCGCATCCGATCAGCCCCGCTCCCCCGAGCGTCGCGGCGCCCAGCTCGATCGCCTGCGCGTCGTTGACGGCGGGCGTCACCCCGGTCGAGAGCGGCACGTCCGCGACCAGCCGGCCCGGCTTGTAGGCCGGGATCGCCGCGATCGTGCTGCCGTCCGGCGCGATCACCTGGCTCGTGCCGACCGTCGAGATGTTCACGACCGCCCGGTCCGCCTCGACCGCGCGCATGCGGGCGATGGCGAGCTGCTGCACGTTCTCCTCGGTCTTGCCGAAGTCCGCGTTGTTGGTCTGTGCGAGGATCAGCTGCGCCCCGCCGTGGATCATCAGCGGGATCTGCCGGTCGTCGATGATGTCGAAGCAGATCGAGATGCCCGCCGTGAGGCCGTCGATCGTGAACACGTTCGGGCGCGTGCCTGGCGTGTAGTCGCGCTGCACGAGGTCCACGAGGCTCGGGGCGAGAGCGTGGAAGAAGGCGCGGTCGGGGATGTACTCGCCGAATGGCACCGGCAGCTGCTTGTCGTACTGCGCCTGGGCGCCCTGCGAGCCGTCCCAGAGCAGCGAGGAGTTGAAGGTCTTCGCGCCGTCCTCCGTGATCGTGCCGAGCACGAGCGGGGCGTGCAGCGCGTTGGAGAGGGCGCTCAGCACCGCCGCGCTGTCCGGGTCCTGCAGCGGGTAGGCATCGGCGCTGCCCTCCGGCCAGACGACCATGCTGTAAGGGCCGGTGCCGATCAAAGGCACGGATGCCCGGATCTGCGCGTTTTCCACATCGCCGTAGTCGTGCTTCTGGAAGTACCCGGCCGGTCCGTCGCCCTGCACCGCGGCGACGCGCGTGGTGCCGTGGGCCGCGCTCGGCCAGGCGGGGACGGCGGCCAGGGCGAGGGCCGCCACGACGGGGACGAAGGCGCGCGTCACCCGCCGCATGCCGGCCTCCTGCACGCAGGCGAGCGCGAGCGCCGTGAGCCACACCAGCAGGAAGGTGAGCCCGGCCACACCGATCCAGGCGACGAGGTGCGTGAGAGGGCTCTCGGACTGCGTGTAGGCGACGCGGCCCCAGGCGAAGCCCGTGAACGGCCAGTGGTTCGTGACGAGCTCCCGCAGGCTCCACAGACCGGCGATGATGAGCGGCAGCGCCACGAGGCGGCCGAGGCGGCCGGGCAGGGCCCGGGGCGTCCAGCGGTAGGCCAGCGTGTACAGCAGGGCGCCGAGCGCCCAGAACGCGGACTCGGTGATCGAGAGGGCGAGCCACGGGATGGGACCCAGGTACAGCGCCGTCCAGTAGATGTCGGAGACGTAGAAGGCGAGGCCGCCGACGAAGCCGACGAGCAGGGCGGAGCCCGCCCGGCGGCCTTGCAGGGCGTAGAGCAGCAGGGCGACCCCGGGGAAGACGAGCGGCCACCAGTAGTGGTCCGGGAAGGCGCCGTCGAAGAGCAGCCCCCCGGCCGCCGAGCACAGGAGCGCCGCCCACAGCGGCACGCCGCGTGCGGCATCCGCCCCGCCTGCGGCCGCCTCGCCCGTGCCCGCAACATCCGCACGGAAGAGATCGTGCGCGACACGCCGTCGCGCGCCGGACGGCGCGCGCGCGGCGGGGGAATCCAGCTTCCGCAGCATCCGCCCGCTACCCCACGCTCGAGTACGCGACGATGCCGCGGCGCACGGCGTCGAGCGCCTGGCGTGCGGTGCGGCCGAGCTCCCCGTCGGCCACGACGGACAGCTGGTCGAGCAGGTCGATCGTCTGCTTGGCCCAGCGCACGAAGTCCCCAGCGGCCAGCTCGGCCTGATCGAGCACGCGCTCGAGGCTCTGCCCGCGCGCCCAGGCGTGCATCGCGGGCGCCAGACCGATCGACAGCGGGGCGCTGCCCGGCAGCCGGCTCTCCCGCTCCCGGTCGTCGAGCTCCGCCCACAGCGTCTGCGTCGCGTCGAGCGCCTGCCGGAAGCGGCCCTTCGGGAGCAGCCGCTCGGGCGGGTTCACCTCGTCGCGTCGCGGCTCGAACACCAGGACGCAGGCCATGGCCGCGAGGCTCGGCGCGTCGAGGCCCTCCCAGTGCCCGTGCCGCAGGCACTCGGCGATGAGCAGGTCCCGCTCGCCGTAGATGCGCCGCAGCCGGCGGCCGTTCCGGGTGAGCGTCGTCTGCCCATCCTCGCCGACCCGCAGGTAGTCGATCGCGAGGAGCACCTCGCTGACCCGGTCGAAGACCCTCGCGACCGCGCCCGTGCGGCTGCGGATCTGCGAGTTCAGCTGATCGGTCTCGCGCTTCAGCCGCCACCAGCGCTCGGCCCAGCGGGCGTGCTGCTCCCGCTCGGCGCAGCCGTGGCACGGATGCCGGCGCATCCGGGTCCGCAGCTCGGAGAGCTCGTGCTGCACCCGCTGCCTGGCCGCGTTCGGCTGGCCGTTCATCCGGGCGTTCTGCTTCTCCAGCTCGCTGATCTGACGACGGAGCGCCGCGTACTCGCCGAAGTCGCCGAGGTGGCACTGCATCGCCTGGGCGTAACCGGCCAAGGATTCCTCGCGCTTGCGCACCGTGCGGGCAAGGTCGACGACCGCCCGGTCGGCCTGGAACTGGGCGAAAGAGGACTCGAGGATCGTGCGGGTGCGCTCGCGGCCGAACTGCTCGATCAGGTTCACGGCCATGTTGTACGTGGGCCGGAAGCTCGAGTTCAGCGGGTAGGAGCGCCGGGAGGCGAGCGCGGCGACCGCCTGCGGGTCGAGGCCGTCCACCCACTGGATGACCGAGTGGCCCTCCACGTCGATGCCACGGCGTCCGGCGCGGCCGGTGAGCTGCGTGTACTCCCCCGGTGTGATCGGCACGCGCGCCTCGCCGTTGAACTTCTCGAGCTTCTCCAGCACGACGGTGCGCGCCGGCATATTGATGCCGAGCGCGAGCGTCTCCGTCGCGAAGACGACCTTCACGAGCTTGCGCTGGAACAGCTCCTCCACCACCTCCTTGAACGCGGGCAGCAGCCCCGCGTGGTGGGCGGCGACACCGCGCTGCAAGCCCTCCAGCCACTCCCAGTAGCCGAGCACGGCGAGATCCTCGTCGAGCAGGGTACGGGTGCGCTCCTCCACGACCTGGCGGATCTCCTCGCGCTCCCACGCCTCGGTGAGACGGATGCCGGCGCGCAGCACCTGCTGCACCGCCTGGTCGCAGCCGGCGCGGCTGAACACGAAGAAGATCGCGGGCAGGAGCTGGCGCCCGTCGAGCATGCTCACGACCTCGGAGCGGTCGAGGCGGAATCCGAAGCCATTGCCGCGATGGTGCCCGCCGCGGCGCCCGCGATCGGACGCCGCCCGCCCGCCCGACGGCCGCCCGCCGCTGCGCGCGAGCTGGACAAGCTCCGGGTTCACCTTGATGGCGGAATCCCGGCCGGCCCCCTCGAAGAGGTCGACCATCTTGGAGCGCACGAGCACGTGCTGCTCCAACGGCACGGGCCGCTCCTCCGACACCACCACGTCGGTGTCGCCGCGGACGGCCTGCAGCCAGTCGCCGAACTCTTCGGCGTTGCTCACGGTCGCCGACAGCGAGACGAGCTTCACCTGCTGCGGCAGGTGGATGATGACCTCCTCCCACACCGCGCCGCGGAAGCGGTCGGCGAGGTAGTGCACCTCGTCCATCACGACGTAGGCGAGGTCGGGCAGCAGCTCGGAGTCGGCGTAGAGCATGTTCCGCAGCACCTCGGTCGTCATCACCACAACGCGGGCGCGTGAGTTCACGTTCGTGTCACCGGTGAGCAGCCCGACCGCCTCGGGGCCGTAGCGCTCGACGAACTCGTTGTACTTCTGATTCGACAGCGCCTTCATGGGCGCCGTGTAGAAGACCTTGTCGCGCGGCGTGGCCATCGCGAGGTGCACCGCGAACTCCGCGACCGCGGTCTTTCCCGCGCCGGTGGGCGCGGCCACGAGCACGCTGTGGCCCGTTTCGAGGCTCGCGCACGCGTCGAGCTGGAACGGGTCGAGGTCGAACTTCACCAGCGACCGGAACTCATCGAGCCGTGGCGTCAGGGACCTGGTCCGGGAAGCCGCGTATCGCTCGGCCGGCGAGAGCTGCGGGTCGGTCACGTCTCCAGACTACGTGGCGAGTCCCGCATCCAGCCTGGATGCGACGCGGGCCGCGCGGCGGTCGTGCAGCCAGGCCACGCCCCAGGCGACGAAGTACAGGACGATGAGCGGCACAGCCAGCAGCATCATCGAGACGACGTCGGTCGACGGAGTCGCGAGCGCGGCGAACAGGATCGAGGCGAGGATCGCCCAGCGCCACGCCTTGATGATCGCCTTCGCCGAGAGGATGCCGATCATGTTCAGCAGCACGAGGAACACCGGGCTGACGAAGGCGACGCCGACGGCGAGCACGAGCTTGAGGATGAAGTTGAAGTAGTCGCTCGCGGTCAGGATCGACGAGTCCTGGCCGGGCACGAAGCTCGCGAAGAGCGCCACGATGTGGGGCGCGATGTACCAGCCGAAGACGCAGCCGCCGAGGAACAGCGGGATCGCGCTGAAGAAGAAGCCGAAGACGTAGCGCTTCTCTTTGCTGTTCAGACCCGGCGTGAGGAAGGCGAAGATCTCGTACAGCCACAGCGGGCTCGAGATGAAGATGCCGATGTAGATCGACAGCTGCATCCTCAGGTCGAAGGCCGCCGTCAGGCTGGGGTAGTTGATCGTCGCGTTGTGGTGCTCGCGGGCGATCTCATGGATCGGCGCGCTGAGCGCGTTCCACACGAAGGGCTGCAGGAACCAGCCGGCGATCGCGGCCAGCAAGACCCCGGCTGCGGCGATCATCGCACGATTGCGCAGCTCGACCAGGTGCTGGCCGAGCGACATCCGCCCGTCGGGGGTCTTGGAGGAGGCGCGCCCGGCCTTCCGGTCAGACGGGCTCACAGCCCTTACTTCTTGTCGTCAGGCGTGGTCGTCTTGGACTCGGCGGCGGCCTCGTTGCCGGCCTCGTCGTCGTCCTTGTTGAAGTTCTTCACTTCCCGGCGGAAGATGCGCATCGACTGGCCGAGGCTCTTGGCGAAGATCGGGAGTCGCGTCGCACCGAACAGCAGCACGATCACCACGAGAACGATGATGAGGTGCCAACCGGTGAAGAGGTCGCGGAACATGTCATGTCCTTAGGGGTTCAAAGGGTGCCCGTACGGGCGCTGACGCAAAGTCTAACCATGTTCCGTGACGGCGGATCGATACCGGGTGAGACCTTCAGCAGCCCAGTCGGCGACTGCTCTGCGCGCCTCCGGAGGAGCGAGAACGGTGAGCAGACCGGCCATGGAGTTCACCAAACGTTTGAGTGCGTGAAAGTGGGCGACGCGAATGCTGGTGCGCACGAAGCCCTCGCCGTCCGGCACGAGCTTCGCATCGTTCGAGAGATACTCGGCGAAGGCCGTGATCGCGCTCTCGGCGAGGCGCACCTCGACCAGGAGGTCGTCGGCGGACGGATCGAAGAGCGTCTCGGAGAGCGCGACGTCGGCAGGCACGTGCGCGGCCGGCTCCCCCGTGTCTGTGACATCGTCCATGCGGTCGACGCGGAAGATCCGCAGATCCTGGCGCAGATGGCACCAGCCGCGCAGGTACCAGACGTCGTCGCGGCTCTCGAGCCGCAGCGGGTCGACGGGGCGGCGTTCGCGGTCGCCGCGCCCGTTGAGATAGTCGAACTCCACCCGGACGCCCGAGGCGAGCGCCCCGCGGAGGACGTCGAGCGCGGCATCCGTCACCCCGCGGGCGATCGCGACGGCGGGTGGAGTGGCCGAGGCGCCCCGGGCGAGCTTCTGGATCAGGCGCGTCAGCGCCTCGGTGTCGGCGGTACCAGGGATCGACTGCAGGTACTGGAGCCCCGCGATGAGCGCCGCCGCCTCCCGGCCGGAGAAGCGCGGGGCGTCGTCGATGACCACACGGTTCGTGATGACGATCTCTCCGCGCTCGTCGAGGGCGTCCCAGTCGATGTCGAAGAGGTCCTCCGGCCCATAGGTCTTCGTCGCTCCCGGCACGCCCATGCCGGTGATGCGCTCCACCTGCGCGCGCATGTCGGACTCCCGCACGCCGAAGTGTGCCGCGGCCGCCGCAACGGTCACGCCCGGATGGTCGATGAGGTACGGGACGACCGAGAGCAGGAAGGCGAGCCGGTCGGCCGCATATGCCGGACGGGCGTTCACGCGGCGCCGCCTTCGCGCGCGTCGTGGGCCTCGTGCGCCCACTTCGTCGCCTCGAGGCGCGAGACGACGGCCTGCTTGAGGTGATCTGGCTCGATCACGACGGCTTCGGGGCCGTAGCCGGCCAGCTCGTCGGCGAGCAGGGCGAGGTCGCTGTAGTGCACGGTGAGGAC
>DASWPQ010000059.1:0-2759 GCA_036398375.1 Gryllotalpicola sp. | reverse complement strand
CGCACCCGCGCCGCGCGCCGGTTCCGGATCTCCGCGGCCATCGCCGCCGTGGCCATCGCCGCCGCCGGCCTGCTGGCCGCCACGCCGGCCGCCGCGGACGAGACCGTCACACCCGTCACGCCGTCCACGACGCCGTTCGATGACACCTACTTCGTGATGCAGCACAACACGTACGACTACGGCGCCAGCATGACGAGCTGGCTCGACCAGGGCCTTCGGGCCGTCGAGGTCGACCTGATCGACCGCGGCGACTGGGAGGACGACCCGAACGGCCCCTATGTCTCGCATGACGGCAGCCCCTTCAACGCCAACTGCAGCGGCACCGACGACCGGCTCGGCAACTGCCTGACCGATATCGCGAACTGGCAGGCGGCGCATCCGGGCAGCGGCCCGATCGAGGTGTTCATCGACATGAAGGCCTCCTGGGATCCGCTCAACGCATGGAACGACGATGAGGTCTCCGACCTCGACCAGCAGGTGCACTCGATGCTCGGCAGCCGGATGTACACCGCCGACCAGCTGTACCAGTTCGCCGCCGGCACCTCATACGCAGGTGGCACCGGCCTGCGCAACGCCGTCGCGACCGCCGGCTGGCCGACGCTGGCCGCCATCGGCGACCGAATCGTCGTCGACTACACCGGCGGCAAGGTCGGTCTCGTGAACCAGACCCAGGGCAACGGCATCGACTACGAGATGAGCCACACCGGTCACCTGCCGTACGGCTTCTTCTGCCCGGACGTCGAGGCCGACCCCGACCAGCTCAACCCCGGCGGCACCGTCGACGGCATGAGCGCCGCCACCTCGGCCCAGATCGTGTGCAGCAACATGGACTCGCAGGACCACTACGAGATCACCGCGGACCGCGCCGCGCAGTACAACCAGCTGATGCACCTGTGGGGCGATCACGTCTTCGGCAACGAGTCCTACGTCTTCAACTACATCGCCATCGCGCACGGCGTGACCGCGATCGGGCGCGACGCGACGAGCGCCTCCGACACCTTCGGGGGCACCCTGCCGCTGGAGGGCGTGCGCGGATCGGTGCCCGGCTACTTCGAGCTGCAGGCGAGCGACAACGCCTCCGCATGCGTCGACAGCAGGTCGAGCGGCACCTCGAACGGCACCGCAGTGCAGCGCTACGCCTGCAACGGCAGCGCGGCGCAGCGCTTCGTCTACACGGCCGAGGGCCAGCTGCGCCCGCGGTACGACAACCCGCTGTGCGTCGACATCGACGGCGGCAGCGCCAAGGCGGGCAAGGCCGTGCACCTGTGGGACTGCGATGGCGGCAGCAGCGAGAAGTGGGTGATCGCCGCCGACGGCAGCTTCCGCAGCTTCGACAACACGGCGTACTGCCTGACCATGCCGTCCGGCTCGGGGACGCAGCTCACCGTGCAGTCCTGCAACGGCTCTGCGGCACAGCGCTTCGCGCTGACCGCGGTGCCGTCCTGGGTGCCCACCGCCTTCTGACGCTCGCGGAGGTCGCCGGGTCCAAAGACCGGCGGAGCTACCGCTCGGTGCCGCCGAGCCGCTGCCGGAGCACCGCGCCCCGGGCGAGCTGGACCTTGCGGGCCTGGCCGAGGGCGAAGCGCCGAAGTCCGGGCGGAGCCGAGACGTCGATCCGGTCGACGACCTGGGCGCCGGCGCCGCGGGGAGTGATCGTGTACGAGTATGCGAGCGTGACCCCGCCCGGGCTGTCCACGTCCCCGTCCACGACGAGGCGTGACGGATCAGAGTCGGAGGCGCGGAGGGTGACGGCGATCTTGTTGTCGTAGTGGACCGGGCCGAGGATCCGGAAGCGCTCGACGGCGAGGTAGTGCAGCACGCCGCCCTCCTCGCGGACGCCGCGCGCCTCGACGACGAGCGGCGAGAGCCCGACGTAGCTCTGCGGGTCGCGCAGATGCTCGAAGACGGCGCGCGGCGCGGCATCGATCACGATGACGTGCTCCGACGCCTCCGGCATTCGCCCTCCCAGGTCGCCGCACAGCCTATCGACGGCAGCGAACCGAGTCACTGCCGCGGATCAGCCGAGCCCGATGCGATTCAGCAGTCCGGGGAGCGTCTCCCACGCTCCCGCGACCCGAATAGCGGGCGCCGCGAGACGCCTGGCCCGCATGAGAGGCTGAGTCGGTGAGCTACCTCACCGACGATGACAAGGCCCGCCTCGACCTCGACTGGATCTGGCGGATGCTCTCGACCGAGGTCTACTGGGGGCAGTGGCGCTCGCGCACGGACGTCGACACCCAGATCGAGACCGCCTGGCGGGTCGTCGGCGTCTACGACGAGACCGACGGCGCCCAGGTCGGCTTCTGCCGTGCCGTCTCGGACGGCGTCGCCTTCGCCTACCTCGCCGACGTGATCATCGACCCGGGTCATCGCGGCCACGGGCTCGGCAAGCGGCTCGTGCGGGCGATGATCGACGACGGGCCCGGCGCCGCGTTCCGCTGGACGCTGTTCACGCGGGACGCGCACGGTCTCTACGAGCAGTTCGGCTTCGGCCCCGCGGACGAGTCCGCGATGGTCCGGGCCTCGACGCAGTAGTCGCCGGTCACGGCATCCCCTTCGCGGCGGACCTGCTGCCGCGCGACCATGAGATCACCGCGGCGATGAGGCAGATGACCGCGGCGAAGGCGAAGGCCTCGTCGAGCCCGTGCCGGAACGGCATGGAGATGAGGTCCGCGAAGAACGAGTGCCCGGTGAGCGCGGCCTGGTCCGTCGGCGAGAGCTGCGCGAGCGTGCCGGCCCCGAGGATCGACTGGATCGGG
>DASWPQ010000058.1:0-22533 GCA_036398375.1 Gryllotalpicola sp. | reverse complement strand
CGTGTGCATCGCGACCGCGCTCGTGGTCGGTCCGCGGCTCATCGTCGCCGACGAGCCGGTCTCCGCGCTCGATGTGTCGGTCCAGTCACAGATCCTCGACCTGTTCGAGGAGGTGCGGGAGACGAGCTCCGTCGCGCTCCTCTTCATCTCGCACGACCTGAGTGTCGTCCACCAGATCAGCGATCGGGTGGCGGTGCTCCGTCGCGGGAGGATGCTCGAGACGGGTCCGGCCGACGAGCTGTTCGCCAACCCGAAGCATCCCTATACCCAGGCGCTGCTGAGCGCTGTGCCTCCGGCCGACCCGGACGCCCCCTTCAACCCGATCTTCTACCACGAGGAGGCAGAGGCGGTCTGACCCGCCCTGCCCGGCGTGCGAGCGAAAGGAAACGAGATCATGGCGCGAGTTGCGCTCTATGGCGGCGGAGGATCGCCGTACAACCACGCGGCGATCCTCGCCGCAGCCGGCCACGAGGTGGCGTTCGTGTTCCCGGTCGACGTGCTCGCCGGCGCCCTGGACTCCTTCGACGCCTTCGTGATGCCGGGTGGCGGCTACGAGTCGATGCGTGGCCAGCTCGACCCGCTCGGCGCAGAGGGGATGCGGACGATCCGCGAGTTCGTGGGCGGCGGCGGGATGTACATCGGCTCGTGCGCCGGCAGCTACGACGCCGCGACCGTTCCGCAGGCCTTCCTCGACCTCGTGCCCGCGCAGTCCGAACTGCGGCTCGTCGACGCGCGGGTGTGGAACGACGGCGCGTCGACCCTCGGTGTGATCCAGTCCCCGGGCATCGGGGAGCTCGTGGCACGCAACGCCGCCCCGTCGCACCCGGTGATGGCGGGCATGCCGGAGGAGTTCCGTATCACCCACTACAACGGACCGCTCTTCGTGGGCGGATCCGCGCTGGCCACCGTCGTCGGCACCACGCAGGAGTTCACGCCCGCCGAACGCTTCCTCGGCGGCGAGGCGAGCGAGCTGCTCGTCGACGAGGGGATCGCGCTCGGCGTGTCCAACATCGTCGCGGACGAGTACCAGGACGGACGCGTTGTGCTGTTCGGCTCCCACCCGGAGTTCGGCTCCGAGCTGGCATTGGACGACGTCGGCCCCGCCGCGACCATGCTGCTGAACGCCGTCCGATGGCAGCTTGCGGCGCACGCGAACGCCCCGAAGGCTGCGCGGGTCCCCCTCGTCGTGGAGGCGGCGATCCCCGCCGATCTGCGCGCCGCGGACCTGGCCGCGCTGCCCGGGCTCGTCAGTGGGATCGCGGCACGGGCGGCGCAACTCGCCGAGGCCGGGCGCGGTCGGCCGTGGCTCGCCGACGACCAGGCGATGGGCATGCTCGGAGTCGCCGGGCAGCGGATCTGGGACGAAGCGCTCCGGCGCCTGCCTGAGCTGGCAGCCGAGGCCGCTGCCGGGGCCGAGTCGCTGCCGGAGTGGGCGCTGAGCTTCCGCAGCCCGGCCGAGTGGCGGGTGGACGGCGGCTTCTGGGGCGTGTCCGCCCTGCTCGAGCAGACCCTTGAGCTGCTGGATGCCGCGCTGGCCGCGAGCGGCGACTCCTTCCCTGCTGACGACGGGTACGACCACATGCGTCGCAGCCCGTACCACCTCGTCGCCGGCTCCTACTTGGCGGCGATCGGGCGTGCGGCTGGAGCCGCACTGCTGGTTCGTGGGCTCGCCGCCTCCGAGCCTGCCGCCGCCGGGGGCGCAGCCGCGTAGACCATTCGACCGGGCGGCACTTCCCCAGCACAAGCCGCCCGGCCCGGAATAGTCCACGATTCGGAGTCCACTTCCCCACGCGAGCCCGGCCGTCTCGGCCAGGCTTCCGGGCATGGCAGACAAGGATGTGCTCGGCCGACAGGGCGAGCAACTCGCGGCGCGCTTTCTCGAGACCGCCGGGTATCGGGTCGTGGACAGGAACTGGCGCGGTCGCCGGGGTGAGCTCGACATCGTCGCGGAGCGCGACGGCACCACCGTGTTCGTCGAGGTCAAGACGCGCTCGACGCGGGGCTTCGGGCACCCCTTCGAGGCGATCACGCCGCGCAAGCTGCGGACGCTGCGGCGGCTCGCCGCCGAGTGGTGCACGGAACGGAAGACAGTCGGGCGGCGCGTCCGCCTCGACGTCATCGCGATCATCGGCGGGCTGGACGGGCCGGCGCGCATCGAGCATCTGCGCGGGGTCAGCTGATGGGCGTCGCACGCACCCTGTCCGTTGCGCTGCAGGGGCTGAGCGGCGCGCTCGTCGACGTGGAGGCCTCCATCTCCTCCGGTCTGCCGCTCTTCAAACTGATCGGGCTGCCCGACACCTCTCTCGCCGAGGCGGCGCACCGGGTGCTGTCCGCCGCCTCGAACTCCGGCTGTTCACTCGCCCAGAGCAGGGTCACGGCGAACCTCTCGCCCGCCGTGCTGCCGAAGCACGGCTCCGCCTTCGACCTGGGTATCGCCCTCGCCGCCATGGCCGCGGCCGGGCGCGTCTCGCCGCAGTCGATCGCCACGACCATGCACCTCGGCGAGCTCGGTCTCGACGGGCGGGTGCGCCCCGTGCTGGGGGTGTTGCCCGCCGTGCATGCTGCGGTCGCGTCCGGGGTGCGGCGCGTGATGGTGCCGATCGGGAACCTGGCGGAGGCGGCGCTGGTCCCCGGAATCGAGGCGATCCCGGTCGCGTCGCTGCGGGAGGCGGCGATCCGTCACGGCGGCGACTTCACGCCCATCGCGGTCGAACCCGTCCTGGCGGCCCCCGCGGCGGCGCGTGCCGTGGACGAAGCGGACCTCTCCGACGTGATCGGCAACGAGGCGGCGGTTCGCGCGCTCGTCGTCGCGGCAGCGGGCGGGCATCATCTGTTCCTGCTCGGGCCGCCCGGCGCGGGCAAGACCATGCTGGCCGAGCGGATGCCGGGCATCCTGCCGGACCTGGGCGAGCAGGCCGCACTCGAGGCGACCTCGATCCGCTCGCTCACGGAGCTCGGCTCGGTCGCCGGCCTGGTCACCCGGCCGCCGTACGAGGCACCGCACCACACCGCCTCGGCGGCTGCGCTGGTCGGCGGGGGCAGCGGGCGGATCCGGCCGGGGGCGGCGGTGCGCGCGACGCACGGTGTGTTGTTCCTCGACGAGGCGCCCGAGTTCCAGGCCGTGGCCCTCGACGCGCTCCGGCAGCCGCTCGAATCCGGTCGCATCACGATCAGCCGGGCCAACCACCAGGCGGAGTTCCCGGCGCGCTTCCAGCTCGTCCTCGCGGCGAACCCCTGCCCGTGCGGGCAGTTCGGCGTCAGCGACGGCGACTGCAGCTGCACGCCGGGGCGGCGACGTCTCTACCTGAGCCGGCTGTCCGGGCCGCTCATGGATCGGATCGACCTGCAGATCCCGGTCGACCGGCTCTCGCCCGCGCAGCTGCGCCGGGGCGACGACGCACGGGGACGGCCGAGCGCGGAGGTACGCGAGCTCGTCACACAGGCCAGGGGAGCGGCACGGGAGCGCTTCGCGACGCTGGGCTGGGAGCTCAACGGGCATACGCCGAGCCGCTGGCTCACCGACGGGCCCGGGCGACTGCCGCGGAGGATCATCGCGCCGCTCGAGAACTATTACCAGAGCCACGGCATGACGATGAGGGGCTATATCCGCGTGCTGCGCGTGGCCTGGACGCTGGCCGACCTCGACGGGGTCGCGACTCCAGGCGCGGAGCACCTCGGTGCGGCGATCGCCCTGCGCGAAGGGCGGCCCGCATGACCGCCGCCGTGGACCTGACGGCGAGCGAGCGCGCCCGGCTGTGGGATCGCCTGCGGCCGGGGCGGGCCATCGACGATCGGGAGCTGACGGCGCGGGTGGTGTGGAGCGTCCTGGCCGAACCCGGCGACGGCACCGTCGGCCGGCTCGTCGACGAGCTCGGCGCGGCGGACGCGCTGGAGCTGGTGCTGCGACGTCAGCTGCTCGCCACGCCGACGGCGGTGCGGCGTGAAGCGCAGCTCGTCGCGCAGGCGGTGGGCGGCGAGTACGCCGCACGGGGGCTCGAGCCGCCGCGCGGCATCCGTGCCGGATTCCTGCGCTGGCAGCCGCGCATGAGCGGGGAGCTGATCGAGAGCGTCTTCCGGATGGCGGCGGCGTCGAGCGCCGTGCTGCTGCTCCCGAGCGACGTGGAGTGGCCGCAGGCGGCCGCCGACCTCGGTGAGAACGCGCCCCTGCTGCTGTGGTGCCTCGGCGACGTCGCGCCGCTGGCCGAGCTCGATCGCTCCGCCGCCCTGGTCGGCACTCGGGCGGCCACCGGGTACGGGAGCCACGTGGCCACCGAGTTCGCGGCCGGGCTCGCGGCGCGCGGCTGGGCGGTCGTCTCCGGCGGGGCCTACGGCATCGACGCGACCGCCCATCGCGCCGCCCTCGCCGCGCGCGGGCGGACGATCGCCGTGATGGCCGGCGGGCTGCACGCGTTCTATCCGAGCGGCAACAGCGAGCTGATCGCCCGCGTCGCGCGCACAGGGCTGGTCGTCGCGGAGGTGCCGTTCGGCACACCGCCCACGCCGTTCCGGTTCCTGTCCCGGAACCGGCTCATCGCCGCTCTGACGGGGGTGACGGTCGTCATCGAGGCCGGCCTGCGCTCCGGCTCGATCAACACCGCGAACCACGCCTCGGAGCTCGGCCGTCCCCTCGGCGTCGTGCCCGGTCCGATCACGAGCCCGTCATCCGCCGGCTGCCATGCGCTCCTACGCGACCGTCCGTCCAGCGTCGTGACCAGCGTGGACGAGATCATCGCGTTGGCGCAGGGCGGTGTCGCGCCGCCGGACCCCCTCGCTCCTCTGGCCGATCCGGACGACCCGCGATACGGGCGCGTGCGCAGCGCGCTGAGTCGCCGCGCACCCCGGTCCGTGGCGGAGATCGCCGCGCGCAGCGGTCTGGCCGCGGGGGAGACGGCCGCGTTGCTCGGTGTGCTGCTGCTGGACGGCACGGTCCGGAAGACGGATGCGGGCTGGGTGTCGGTGCGGGACGCGGGCTGAGCCAGGAGCATGCTAAGAGCATGCTGCTCGTGGACGCCGTCGCACGCTTCCTCGATCACGCCCGATATGAGCGCGGCCTGTCGGAGGCGACGATCCGCTCCTACCGCTCGGACCTGGCCGGCTTCGAGCAGTTCGCGACAGGCGCAGGCGCCACCGGGCTGGACGGCCTCGACCTCGAGCTGCTCCGCGAGTGGCAATGGCAGTCCGCGGAGTCGGGGCTCGCCCCGGCCACCCTCGCCCGACGTAGCGCCGCGGTGCGCTCGTTCACCTCCTGGGCCGCTCGAACGGGACTGCTGGCCGCCGACCCCGGCGCACGGCTCACCTCGCCCAAACTCGGGCACCATCTTCCCCGCGTCGTCGCGCAGGAGCAGATGCGCGAGCTGCTCGACCGCGCCGCCGAGCGCGCCGAGACCGGCGACCCGAAGGCGGTGCGTGATCGCGCTGTGCTCGAACTCCTGTATGCGAGCGCCGTCCGCGTCTCCGAGCTCGTCGGCCTCGACCTCGGCAATCTCGAACTGGACCGCCTCACCATGATCGTCACCGGAAAAGGGGCGAAGCAGCGCACCGTGCCGTTCGGCGTGCCCGCCCTCGGCGCGCTCGTCGACTACCTGCGCACCGCGCGCCCGGTGCTCGCCGCCCGAGGCGACGATGCCGCAGGCGACGCGTTGTTCCTCGGCGTGACGGGGCGGCGGCTCAGCACGCGCGGCGTCTACGACCTCGTGGCCCGTGTCCTCTCCGCCTATCCGGGCGGCGGTCCGCGCGGGCCGCACACTTTCCGGCACACGGCGGCGACCCATCTGCTCGACGGCGGGGCGGACCTGCGCGCCGTGCAGGAGCTGCTCGGGCATGCGAGCCTCGGCACCACGCAGATCTACACGCACGTCTCGGTCGAGCGTCTCAAGCAGAGCTACGCGCAGGCGCATCCCCGGGCCTAGCCGGTCGGCTCACTCCAGCGGCAGCAGCACGGCAGGCGGCACACCGGCCAGGAAGAGCAGCGGGTTCACGTACTCGCCGGCGACCCGGACACCGAGGTGTACGCACCGGGCGTCGCAGTGCCCACCGTGCGCGACCGCGCCCAGCCGCTGCCCGGCAGCGGCGTGACCGCCGAGCGGAAGCTCGCCGGTCACCGGCTCCAGACTGACGAGGACGTCGTCATCGAGCCGGATGGTCACGACCGGTCGGTCGACGACGACGCCGGTGAAGGTGACCGTTCCGGCGGCGGGGGCGAGCACGGCCTCACCGGGGCCCGCGGCGATGTCGATGCCGCGGTGGCCGGCCGCATACGGACCGGCCGGCGCTTCGAAGGGGCGCAGGATCGCTCCGGGCGGCGAGATCGGCCAGCTCCAGCGCTGAGCGGGGCCGGCTGCGGAACCGGTTCCGGAACCGGCCGCAGAGCCGGCCCCGGTGCCGGAGCCGGCAGCATCCCGGGCGCGCCCCGCATCGGGCGCCGCATCGAGCGAGACGCCGGAGGAAAGGAGCGCGGCCGCGAGCGCGGCGGTCGTCAGCAGGCTTCTGAGCATGTCCGGGAGCATCGCATTCTCCGGAGACGGCGCCGGGGCGAATACGGCCGATCTGTGCGCAACACATTGCGGCATAGCCCTGTGGGGGGAAAGAGTTTACGTGGGAGAGAGGGGTATACCCATGTCAGCTGAGACCATCGATCCGAAATTCCGACGCCGGGTGACGGGGCTCGCGATCGCCGCGGCGGTCGGCGGCTTTCTGTTCGGCTTCGACTCGTCGGTCATCAACGGCGCCGTCGACGCGATCGGCAAGGAGATCGTGCAGCCCGTCGTGGGCGGGCCGGCCTTCGACTTCGTGAAGGGGTTCGTCGTCGCGGTGGCGCTGCTCGGCTCGGCCCTGGGCGCCTGGATCGCCGGTAGCCTCGCCGACCGCTGGGGCCGCCCGCGCGTGATGCTCTTCGGCGCCGTCCTGTTCTTCGTCAGCGCCGTCGGCGCGGGCCTCGCGCAGACCGTCTGGGACCTCGGCGCCTGGCGGGTCATCGGCGGCATCGGCATCGGCGTCGCCTCGGTGATCGCGCCGGCCTACATCGGCGAGGTCGCGCCCAAGAAGGTGCGCGGCGGGCTCGCCTCCCTGCAGCAGCTCGCGATCACGATCGGCATCCTGGTCGCACTGGTGTCGGATGCCCTGCTGAACAGCGCCGCCGGCGGCAACGCGAGCGACCAGCTCTGGCTCGGCCTCGGCGCCTGGCGCTGGATGTTCATCGTGGGCGTCATCCCCGCGATCGTCTACGGCTATCTCGCCCTGCGTGTGCCCGAGTCGCCGCGCTACCTGCTGCTCGTCGGAAAGCGCGACGAGGCCGAGCGCGTCTTCTCGACGATCGTTCCGAAGGACGAGGTCGAGGGCGCGGTCACCGACATCGAGCACGCCATCGCCGAGGACCGCAAGAACGCGAAGGCCTCGCTGCGGGGGCCGGCCTTCGGCCTGAACCCGATCGTCTGGATCGGCATCATCCTGTCCGTGTTCCAGCAGTTCGTCGGCATCAACGTGATCTTCTACTACTCGAACTCGCTGTGGACGGCGGTCGGCCTCGCCAAAGAGGCGTCTCTGCTCTCCGTGCTGAGCGGCATCGTGAACGTGGCGGTCACCTTCATCGCGATCGCCCTCGTCGACCGCGTCGGCCGTCGGGTGCTGCTGCTCGTCGGGTCGGCGGGCATGGCGATCCCGCTCGCCCTCGAGGCGCTGGCCTTCAGCCACGCGAACGGGACGACGCTGAGCTCCGGGTGGGCCACTCTCGCGATCGTCGCCGCGAACGTGTTCATCATCGCCTTCGGCGCGACGTGGGGGCCGCTCGTCTGGGTCCTGCTCGGCGAGATCTTCCCGAGTCGCATCCGCGCCCGTGCGCTCGGCGTGGCCGCGGCGGCGCAGTGGGTCGCGAATTTCATCATCTCCGAGACCTTCCCGCCGCTGTCCGCATGGTCGCTGCCGTGGACCTACATCATCTATGCGGTCTTCGCGGCGCTGTCCTTCTTCTTCGTGCTCACGCAGGTGCCCGAGACGAAGGGCGTCGCGCTCGAGAAGACGGAGGAGCTGTTCCTCACCCGGCATCCGCACGAACAGCGGAACTGATAGTCTGTGGGTGCACCTCGCATGCGCGGGGTGACTACGCGTGCCCTCTCGCCGGCGCCTGAGCCGGCGGCACAGCTCCCCACGGTCCCCTGACGTGAACGTCGCGGGCGGGAGCATGTCGGGCACCAGGACTATCAACCTCAACAAAAAGGAATCATCATGGCCGTCGTCACCATGCGCCAGCTGCTCGACAGCGGTGTCCACTTCGGGCACCAGACCCGCCGTTGGAACCCGAAGATGAAGCGCTTCATCCTGACCGAGCGCTCGGGCTCGTACATCATCGACCTCCAGCAGTCGCTGAACTACATCGACAAGGCGTACGACTTCGTGAAGGAGACCGTGTCGCACGGCGGCACCGTCCTCTTCGTCGGCACCAAGAAGCAGGCCCAGCAGGCCATCGCCGAGCAGGCGACGCGCGTCGGCCAGCCCTACGTCAACCAGCGCTGGCTCGGCGGTCTGCTCACGAACTTCAGCACCGTCTCGAAGCGCCTCGCCCGTATGAAGGAGCTCGAGGAGCTCGACTTCGAGGGCAACACCAGCGGCTTCACCAAGAAGGAGCTGCTGATCAAGAAGCGCGAGCTCGACAAGCTGCACAAGTCGCTCGGCGGTATCCGCAACCTCACGAAGACCCCGAGCGCGATCTGGATCGTCGACACCAAGAAGGAGCACCTCGCCATCGACGAGGCGCAGAAGCTCGGCATCCCCGTGGTCGCGATCCTCGACACGAACTGCGACCCCGACGAGGTCAACTACCCGATCCCGGGCAACGACGACGCGATCCGCTCCGTCGCCCTGCTCACCCGCATCGTCGCCGACGCGGCGGCCGAGGGCCTGATGTCACGCCACGGCCAGACCGAGGACGGCGCCGAGGCCGAGCCGCTCGCCGAGTGGGAGCAGGAGCTGCTGAACACGGCTGACGCGCCCGCCGAGGAGGCCACGCCCGCCCAGTCCAGCGCCGAGACCGAGAAGGTCGCCGACGCCGAGACGACCGCGAGCGCGGACGCTGAGGAGGCCGTCGAGGCTCCCGCCGCGAGCGTCGAGGCAGAGGCCGCCGCGACCGTCGAGACTGAGGTCGAGGCCGCTCCGAGCGCCGATGCCGCGCCTGTCGAGGCTGAGGCTGAGGCTGAGGCCGCCGAGGCGACCGCGAGCGCCGAGTAACCTCGCCCCTTTCGTCACCAGCTCACACACCTCTCACACTCACGAGGAGTTCCAACAGAATGGCAACAATCAGCATCGCCGATATCAAGGCGCTGCGTGAGCAGCTCGGCACCGGCATGGTCGACACCAAGAAGGCCCTCGAGGAGGCCGAAGGCGACCTCGAGAAGGCGACCGAGATCCTGCGGCTGAAGGGCGCCAAGGGCAATGCCAAGCGCGCCGATCGTTCCACGAGCGAGGGCCTCGTCGCGGCCCGCGCCAAGGGCGGCGAGGCGTGGATCGTCGAGCTCGCATGCGAGACCGACTTCGTCGCGAAGAACGACAAGTTCATCGCCCTGGCCGACGGTGTGCTCGAGGCCGTCGTCGATGCCGACGCGAAGACCCTGGAGGAGGCGCTCGCCGCCCCCGCCGCGACCAAGACCGTCGCGGAGGTCATCGAGGACGAGGCCGCCGTCCTCGGCGAGAAGATCGTCCTGCGTCGCGTCGCCCACCTGAGCGGCGAGGCGTTCTCGATCTACCTGCACAAGACCTCGAAGGACCTGCCCCCGCAGGTCGGCGTGGTCGTCGCCTACACCGGCTCCGACGAGGAGACGGCGCGCAGCATCGCCCAGCACATCTCCTTCGCCAACCCCGACTACCTCGCCCGCGAGGACGTTCCGGCCGACAAGGTCGACAACGAGCGTCGTATCGTCGAGGAGATCTCCCGCCAGGAGGGCAAGCCGGAGGCGATCCTTCCGAAGATCGTCGAGGGTCGCCTCGGCGCCTACTACAAGCAGGTCGCTCTGCTCGAGCAGGACTACGCCAAGGACAACTCGCTGACGGTCGGCAAGGTCGCGAAGGACGCGGGTCTCACGATCACCGGCTTCGCCCGCTTCAAAGTCGGCGCGTAGCAGCAGCGCAGGGGAGTCCGGATGCTTTTCAGGCATCCGGGCTCCCTTTTTTCGCGCCCTGCCGCCCGCCCGGGCCGCCCGTACCCGGTACCCTCAACAACAGCACGACAACCGCATAGGAAGGACGACACCACCAGATGGCCGACGACAAGAGACGCAGAGTCCTCCTGAAGCTTTCCGGCGAAGCCTTCGGTGGCGGTTCCCTCGGGGTGAACCCGGACGTGATCGCAGCCATCTCGCGTGAGATCGCGGATGCCGCACAGAGCGTCGAGGTCGCGGTGGTCGTCGGCGGTGGCAACTTCTTCCGCGGCGCCGAGCTCAGCCAGCGCGGCATGGACCGGGGCCGGGCGGACTACATGGGCATGCTGGGCACTGTGATGAACGCGCTGGCCCTGCAGGACTTCCTGGAGCAGGCCGGTGCCGAGACGCGCGTGCAGACCGCGATCTCGATGCAGCAGGTCGCCGAGCCGTACATCCCGCGCCGCGCCGAACGGCACCTGGAGAAGGGGCGCGTCGTCATCTTCGGTGCCGGCGCCGGTCTGCCGTACTTCTCGACGGACACCGTCGCCGCGCAGCGCGCGCTCGAGATCGGGGCGGATGCCGTGCTGGTGGCCAAGAACGGCGTGGACGGCGTCTACACCGCCGATCCGAAGCGCGACCCCAGCGCAACGAAGATCGACCACATCACCTATCTGGCCGCGTTGCAGCGCGGGCTCAAGGTCGTGGACTCGACCGCGTTCAGCCTGTGCATGGACAACGGCATGCCGATGCAGGTGTTCGGCATCTCGCCGGCCGGCAGCGTCGCGGCGGCGATCCGTGGCGATCGCATCGGCACGATCGTCAGCAACTAGTCCACAGGAGCCCGCCGATAGAATCGGCGGAAAGGTTCTACGAAGGAGCTACCGTGATCGCTGATGTCCTGTCCGACGCGACAGAACGCATGGCAAAGTCCGTCGATTCCGCGAAGGAGGACTTCTCGGAGGTGCGCACCGGCCGCGCCAACCCGGCCCTGTTCTCCCGCATCCTGGTCGACTACTACGGCAGCCCGACCCCTCTGCAGCAGCTCGCCTCGCTGCAGGTGCCGGAGGCGCGCGTCATCCTGATCCAGCCCTTCGACAAGACCGCGCTCAAGGACATCGAGAAAGCGATCGTGGCGCGCGCAGACCTCGGCGTCACGCCGAACAACGATGGCAACATCATCCGCATCACGATGCCCGAGCTCACCGAGGAGCGCCGCAAGGACTACGTCAAGGTGGTGCGCGGCAAGGCGGAGGAGGCGCGGGTCTCGATCCGCAACATCCGGCGTCGCGCCAAGGATGACATGGACGCGTTGAAGAACGAGATCGGCGAGGACGAGATCGCTCGTGGTGAGAAGGAGCTGGATGCGCTCACCAAGAAGCACGTGGATCAGATCGATGAGGCCTTGACACGCAAGGAAGCCGAACTCCTCGAGGTCTGAGACAATGGCGCAGCGGCCGCAGGGCCCCGACTTCAAGGCGCAGGCGCAAGCCGCACGCGCCGATATCGAGCGACAGCTGCATGAATCGCGCGCCCAGTTCGACCAGGCCCGTCAGCAGTTCGACCAGGTCAACGAGAAGATCCGCGCTCGCACCGGCCGCGACCTGATCCTCGCGGTCGCGATCGGCGTCGGAGCGGGCGCGCTGCTGCTCGCGAGCCTGATCTTCGTCACCGAGCTGTTTATGCTCTTCGCGGCCGCGGCGGTCGCGCTCGGTGTCGTCGAGCTCGGCACGGCGCTGCGGGTGAGCGGCCGTGACATTCCGCGCACCGCGAGCGTCATCGCGGCCGTCGCACTCGTTCCCGCCTCGTATTACCTCGGCCCCGACTGGCGCTGGATCGTCACGCTCGCGGGAATGGCGTTCGTGGTGCTGTGGCGTCTCGTGGAGTACGCCTGGCCGTCCCGCCGCGGCGGCGGTGACGCACTGCTTCGCGACCTGGCCGGATCTATTCTCATTCAGGCATATGTCGCGGTGCTCGCGAGCTTCGCGGTGCTGCTGACCTCACCGACCTCGTCGCCGTACGGCACGTGGTGGATGCTCGCGATGCTCATCGTCGTCGTCGCGACCGACACCGGCGCCTACGCCGCCGGTCTCAACTTCGGCCGACACAAGATGGCGCCGACGATCAGCCCGGGGAAGACCTGGGAGGGTTTCGCGGGGGCGGCTCTCGCCGCGATCCTCGCGGGGATACTCCTGTCCGTGTTTATGCTGCACGTGCCCTGGTGGTTCGGCTTCGTCTTCGGCGTCGTGCTGCTGCTCACGGCGACGATCGGCGACCTGGCGGAGTCGCTCATCAAGCGCGACATCGGCGTCAAGGACATGAGCGGCTGGCTGCCCGGGCACGGGGGAGTGCTCGACCGCCTGGACTCGATCCTGCCGTCGGCGGCCGCCGCCTATGCTCTGTACCTGATCTTCTACCCGCTGTTCTCGTGACCCCGTCCGTCGAGGAGTGACCGCAACCATGTCGAACTTCCCCTCCGTCGCCCGCGGCAAGCAGGGCTATGACCCGACCCAGGTGGACGCGTTCCTGGGCCAGGCCCGTGAGGTGTTCGACGGTCGCTCACACGGGCTCGTGGCGGTCGACATCCGGCGCACCGCCTTCGACCTGGTCAAGGACGGCTACGAGCCGGCGACCGTGGATGCGGCGCTGGAGCGCCTCGAGGATGTCTTCGCGGAACGCGAGCGGCAGACGGCTCGGAGCGAACTCGGAGAAAAGGAGTGGTTCGGGCGTGCCCGAGAGCTCGCACAGGTCATCGTCAACCGCCTGAACCGGCCGGAGAAGCAGCGCTTCACGCGCACAGGGCCGTTCACGCTCGGGTACAGCACGGCGGAGGTCGACAGATTTTCCTCGCGCCTGATCAGGTATTTCTCCGAGGGACTACCAATCACGGTCGAAGAGGTCCGCACCGTCACCTTCCGGCCGCAGCGTGGCGGCTATCAGGAGGCACAGGTCGATCTGCTGCTGGACTCCGTCACGGACGTGATGCTCGCGGTGCGATGACACGGCGCCGTTTGGGTTTGGCTTCCGTGCCCGCCTCCGTTATGTTTCTGTGATCGTGGGTAGGCGAGTAGCAAGCAAGACAGACCGGGTGTCCCGGCGTACGGCAGAGCCGACGCCCGCCCAGGTCACCACCCGCCCCATTCATACGATGCACAATTCATTCAAGAAGAAGACCCGTCCGATCGTCGTTCTGCTCGCGTTCGCCGCGGCCGCAGGATTCTTCATGATCAACCTCGTCAACCCGAACAGCTTCGCCACGGCCGAGGCGGACATGCAGTTCGCGCACGTGACCGACCGCTTCGCGGGCCAGCATCCGCAGGCTCTGGCCGTCGGGGCCGACTACCAGCCGGTCTCCGTCGCGCGGGAGCAGTACACGGCCACCGTGAGCCCGACGCCGACGCCGACCCCCACCCCGACCTTCACGCCGCCGGCCGTCACGCCGTCGCAGGCGCAGAACGTCGCCGCGGCGCCGGTGGCCCCTGCGGCGCCCGCCGCCCCGGTCGCTCCCGCGGCGCCGCCCGCGGCCCCCGGCACGGCACAGGCCTACGCCCAGCAGCTGCTCGCCGGCATGGGCATGGGCGACGACCAGTTCAGCTGTCTTGTCTCGCTGTGGAACCGTGAGTCGGGCTGGAACACACACGCCTCCAACCCGAGCGGTGCCTACGGCATCCCGCAGGCCCTGCCCGGCAGCAAGATGTCGAGCGCCGGTCCGGACTGGCAGAACAGCTACGAGACCCAGGTCAATTGGGGCATGGGCTACATCCAGGGCCGCTACGGCACCCCCTGCGGCGCCTGGGGCCACTCCCAGTCCACGGGCTGGTACTGAACGGCTTCGTCGGCGCATTCGACCGATAAAATTGCCGGATGCCGCGCAGCAACCGTCCCCGAGGTCGTAGGGGCCGTGAGGGCGATGCGTCCGAGCTCGACATCGAGCGCCTCACCTTCGGCTGGCGACGCACCGAGGCGAAGCGCGGCGTGAGCTACACCGTGCAGCCGATCTCCGCCGCGAACGCGCGGAAGAGCTATGTGTGCCCGGGCTGCGGGCGCGAGATCCCGCCGGGGGTGGAGCACCTCGCCGTCTGGCGCGCGGACGGGGTGCTCGGCGACGAGGCCGATCTGTCCGGCCGACGGCACTGGCACACGCACTGCTGGAGGATCGCGTGAGGGACGGCGTGAAGAGGGAGACCCGCGATGTCTGAGACCGTCGAGATCCGCGGGCCGGTGGAGCTGCCCGCGCTCCGCGAGGAGATCGAGCTCACCACCCTCGACCGGCTCACGCTGGTCGGCGAGCTCGCCCTGCCCGAGGCGCGTCCGCCGGTCGCGACGCTCATCACGCTGCATCCGCTGCCCACCCAGGGCGGGTTCATGGACTCGCACATCCTGCGCAAGGCGGCCGCACGGCTGCCGGCGCTCGCGGACCTCGCCGTGCTGCGCTTCAACACCCGTGGCACGAGCTCACCGCGCGGCACGAGCGAGGGCGCGTTCGGCGACGCCGTGACCGAACGGTTCGACCTCGAGGCGGCGGTGCGCTTCACCCGCGATCAGGGACTGCCGCGCCCCTGGCTGCTCGGCTGGTCCTTCGGCACCGAGATCGCGATCAAGTACGGGCGTGCGCACGACGAGCTCGAGGGCGTCATCCTGCTCTCGCCGCCGATGCGCCGCGCGACGCGCGAGGAGCTCGCCGCGTGGCACGGCTCGGGCAAGCGGATGGTCGTGCTCGTGCCTGAGTTCGACGACTTCCTGCGCCCGGAGCAGGCGCGCCCGCTCTTCGCTGCCGTGCCTGAGGCCGAGTTCATCGCCGTGCCCGGCGGCAAGCACCTGTGGGTGGGGGAGAACCAGACGCGCACCGTCCTCACCGAGATCGTGCGCGCGACGAATCCCTCCGCACTGCCCCTGCCCGAGGTCTACCCGCTGCCAGGGCCGTGAGGCGTGCTCGCAGCCCAGCCATGGTTTGGCTGGGCCAGCCGTTGAACGGTCCCATTCGTCGGTGTCGAGTGACACATGCCCGAGGGATGCGCAACCTCCGGAGCGTAGGCCGCGGGGGCCGTCGGCGCCGAAGCCTGAGGCCGTGCGGGAGCTGATCGACGTGATGCTGCGCCAGGACAACAGATCACAGCGCCGCTGGGCGTGAACGGTACGAGGCGTTTATTGGCGTCGCTGATCTGGGTGTTTGCGATGGTGGAGGGACGTGTCGTCGGGCACGGCTGCTGCGGATCAGGTGTGATCAGGAAGGCGGTAGGAGATGCCGAGGGGCTCTGAGCGGCTGTTCTTCCGGCTGCGCAGCCACCCAGAGCCAGCGCGACAAGCAATGCGGCAATCGCTGTCAAAGCGTGTCTGGAACGCACGATGAAACGACTCGCGCCCGACGAGGACGGGCGCGACAACAAGCTCAGAGCTCGTTCTGCCGCGGGATCACGACCTGCCGAACGATGAGCAGCACCGACGCCGCGAAGGGGATCGCGATGAGCGCTCCGAGCACGCCCAGCAGCGTGCCGCCGGCGAGCGCGGCGACGACGACGAGGGCGCCGGGTACTGCGACGGCGCGGTTCATGATGCGGGGGCTCAGCACGTATGCCTCGACCTGCATGTAGACGAGGTAGTAGATCGCCGCGACGATCGCCGTCAGCGGCGAGCCGAGCAGCAGGCACAGCAGCACGATGATGGCGGAGCCGGTCAGCGTGCCGACGAGCGGCACGAGGGAGAAGATCATCGCGACGACCGCGAGGAGCATGGGATAGGGGGCGCGGATGATCGAGAGGAAGATCACCGAGAGCAGCCCGTTGCACAGCGCGAGCGCGACCTGCCCGATGACGTACTTGCCGACGGAGTCCGTGACCTGCTCGGCGATGTCGATGAAGCGGTGCCGCTTGCTTGCGGGGACGAGGGCGTAGGCGCCCTTCTTGATGTTCTTGAGGCTCGACGCGAAGTAGATCGTGAGGATCAGCACGATCAGCACGCCGAAGACGCCGGTCACGAGGCCGATGCCGGCCTGAAGGACGCCGCCCGTGATCGTTCCGATGTTCTTCTGCAGTTCGGTCCACAGCTGGGTGAGCGCGTTGTCGACGACGCCCGGCTGGAACTGCCCCTGCAGCCACTTGTACCAGTCCTGGTATGTGCCCTGGTTGACGAAGTCCGTCACGGACTGCACGAGCTGCGTGGCCTGCTGGACGATGACCGGCACGACCGCCCAGATGACGCCGACCGCGACCCCGAGCACCACGACGAACACGATGACGATCGACGCCCAGCGCGGCACGCCCCGCCGTTCGAGGAACTCGATGAGCGGTTCCAGGCCGAGCGCGATGAACAGCGCGGCACCGATGTAGGTGATGACCGTCGTGAGGTTGACGATCGAGGTCAGGATCAGGATGCCGACGCCCACGCCGAGCGTGCCGACAAGACCCAGCCTGAACGCGTTCTGGATCTTCACGAAGCCAGGCTAACGGGGGAGTCCTACTCGTTGTGGGAGGACGTGACCTGTTCCGCCTGCTGGAGCGCGCCGCGGAGGCTCTCGAAGTAGCCGGCCACCGACTCCCGCTCGATGCGGATCTGCGAGAGGCGGTCCTCCGCGTCGTCGACGAGCTTGCGGGTGCGGTTCTCCGCCTCCTCGATCACGGCGCGGGCGCGGTCCTCCGCCTCGCGCACGATGGCGGCAGCGGTCTCCTCCGCCTCCTTGCGCTTCGCGTTCACCTCGGCGCGGACGTCCGTCTCAACCGTCTTCGCCTCGTCGCGGGCCTCACTCGTGCGGCGGATGGCGTCGGCGAGCTGCAGGTTCGCGTCGTCGAGGAAGCGCTGCGTCTGGGTGATCGCCTCCTGGTGGCGGGCGAGATGCTCCTTCTCGGCCTCGTCGCGACGCGATTTCAGCTCGACCTCGAGCTCGGCGCGCGCCTGCTCGGCGTCGTGGCGCTGCTGGTCGACCTCGGCCTGGGCGGTCTGGCGCAGGCGCGCGAGCTCGTCGTCCTGGCTGATGCGCGACTGCGCGAGGTCGGACTTGTGCTCCGCGAGCTCCGTCTCGAGCGTCGAGGCGTGCGTGGCGGTCTGCTGGGCGAGGTCCTGGCGGTGGGCGATGCGCTCGGCCTCGAGCTGCGCCTCGTGCTGGTTGCGGGCCTCGGCCAGCTCGCGCTCGAGCTCCGCACGGCGTTCGGCAATCTCGGTGTCGAGCCCGGCCGCGGTCTCGTGGCTGGACTGCGCGGCCTTCGCGGCGGCGGCGCGCACCTCGGCGGCCTCCCGCTCCGCGTCGCTCTTGGCGGCGGCGGCCTCCCGCTTGCTCGTGGCGCGCACTTCGGCGGCCTCCGTGGCGACGGCGCCGCGGATGGCGGCGGCCTCGCGTTGCGCGTCCTGCAGCAGCTGCTCGCTGTCGCGCTTGGCGTCGGCGATGATCGAGTTGGCCTCGATCTGGGCGTCCTGCAGCGCGGTCGCCGCCTGCGTCTTCCCCTCGTTCACAACGCGCTCGGCCTGGGCGGTCGCGGCCTGCTTGATCCGCTCGGCCTCCTGGGCGACCTGCGCGCGCAACTTCTCGGCGTCGATGTCGGCCTGCGCGATCATGCGGGTCGACTGCTCCTCCGCCACCCGCAGGGTGTTCTCGAGCTTGGTGCCGAGGCCGGAGAAGGTGGGGCTGCCGACCTCTTCGATCTCGGCGTTGAGCTCGTCGATGCGGGTGTTCAGCCGCTTGATCTCCTTCGCGGCATCCGAGGCCTGGGTGTTCGCCTTGATGAGCTCACGCCGCAGCTCCTGGAGCGCCTTGTCCACCTCGATCTTGTCGTAACCGCGGAAGACCTGTGTGAACTCTGACTCTTCGGTAGACACTGCTGCGTTCTCCGGATTTCCAAGGGGGCGGGGATGCCTGGGGCTGTACTGCACAAATGCTACAAGGCTTCGCCGACGCGCCGGGCCAGGGCATTCAGCCTCCGTCCTGGGTTCGCTCAGGGGCATCGACTAGCCTGGAGTGTCTTTGGCCCGCCCGCCTTCTTCGTGAGTTCTGTCTTGTTCTGCGCGGGCCAGGAAGGATTTGTGTGCGTTTCGTCATCGCCATCGCGGCCTTTGTGGTCGCCGCGGTCATGATCGGTGTCGGGGTCGCCCAACGCACCATCTGGGCACCCCCTACGAACATCACCGCGACCGCCGACGCCCGCTCGGGTGCGCCGTACATCGTCCTCAGTGGGGCGACGTTGAACGCCAACCCGGGCCAGCAGACGCTGAAGGTCGCCGGTGGCTCCGCGCCGTTCGTCGCCTACGGTCGCACGGGCGACGTCGTCTCCTGGGTCGGGGACGAACCGTACGAGCGACTGAGCTACGACCCGGCGCGGCGGCGGCTGAAGGCGAGCCTCGAGAACTCGGGCACGCCGTCGTCCGACGCCACGCCCGCCCCGACCCCGACGGGGAGCTCCACGCCGAGCCCCGCCGCGAGCGCGACGCCGTCCGCCTCCGACGCGGCATCCGCCCCGAGCGCATCGGACGCCTCGCTCGACCGCACGGCGCCGAACCCCGCCGGCAGCGACCTGTGGCTCGAGCAGTTCACGGGCGCCAAAGCGGCGACCACGCGCATGAACGTCCCGGACGGGGTGAGCGTCATCATCGCCGCGAACGGCTCCCAGGCCGCCCCCGCGCGGATCTCCGTGACGTGGCCGCGTGACACGCGCACACCCTGGGCGGGGCCGCTGATCGTGCTCGGGGGACTGCTCGCCATCGCCGGCATCGTGTTCTACGTGCTGGCCATCCGGCACCTGCGGCGTGGCCGCGGTCCGCGCCGTGGCGGCAGCAACGGCCGGCCGCCACGGCTGCCGCGGACGCCGCGCCCCCGGCGTACCCCTCAGATCGACTCAGAGCAGCCGGAGACCCACGGCCGCCGCGCGATCGGCCGCACCATGGTGGCCGTGCCCGTCGTGCTCGTCGGCGCGCTCGCGCTGGCCGGCTGCTCCGCGGACTACTGGCCCGCCGTCGGCCAGTCCGCGACGCCGACGCCGACCGCGACGCCGCTGGCCACCCAGCTGCCGGGGCAGAACGCCGACCATCCGGCGCCTGCGGTGACCGAGCCGCAGCTGCGCAACATCGTGACGCGCATCGCTCGCACCGCGCAGACGGCCGACGCGAACCGCGACGCCGCGCTGGCCGCCACCCGCTTCACGGGGCCGGCGCTGCTGGAGCGCCAGGTCAACTACAAGATCCGCGCGGCGAAGTCGAACTACGCTGCGCCTGCGGCGATCCCGCTGAACGCGAGGCTGTACCCCGTGCTGCCGCAGGCCACCGACGCCTGGCCGCGGGTCGTGGACGTGATCGTCGCCGATGCCGCGAGCAAGAACGCCGCCCCGCTGAACCTCCTGCTCACGCAGGAGTCGCCGCGTGACAACTACAAGGTGGCCTACTCGGTCGTGATGCTGGGCGGGGCGCGCATCCCCGATCTGGCACCGGCCAACATCGGTGCGGTGCTCTCGCCGCCCGACTCCAAGCTGCTGGCGGTGCCGCCCAGCCAGCTGGCGCAGGACTACGCGAACGTGCTGGCGCTGGGCACGAAGAGCTCGAGCTACGCGCTGTTCGACGAGTCGATCGACAGCCTGACGAAGCAGGTCGGCGCCGACTACAAGGCGCAGCAGATCCGCGATCTGGCCGCGCGGAAGTCCGCCGCGACGCTCGTGTTCACGGACCGTCCGGGCGACGACCAGCCGGTGGCGCTCGCGACGAACGACGCCGGCGCGCTCGTGGTCACGACGGTGCGCGAGTCGCAGACGATCAAGTCGACCGATCCGGCGGCCGTGATCACCCTGCACGAGCAGGACGGGGCGACGGCGGCGCTGACCGGCGTCACCAAGACGAGCACCGGTTTGGAGACGGACTACGGCTACCAGCTACTGTTCTATGTGCCGCCTGCGGAGTCGAAGGAAAAGATCCGACTGCTCGGCTTTGCGCAGGCCGTGATCGGTGCGAAGGAGCTGCCCAAGTGAGTGACGAACGGGCCAATATCGGCAATCTGCGTGGTGCGGTCGATCTGTCGAGCCTCGTGAACCGGCCCGCGCCGGGCGAAGCGGGGTCGGATGCCTCCGCCGGGGCGTCCGGCGGTTCGCGTGTCGTCGTCGACGCGGACGACCGCAGCTTCACCCAGCTGATCGAGATCTCGCGCACGGTGCCGGTCGTGGTCGATCTGTGGGCGTCGTGGTCGGAGCAGAGCACGCAGCTGTCCGCCACGCTCACCAGGCTCGCCCGCGAATACGCCGGGCGCTTCGTGCTCGCCCGCATCGAGACGGAGCGCAGCCCGCAGCTGGCGCAGGCGTTCCAGGCGCAGCAGGTGCCGACGGTCGCCGCCGTGATCGGTGGGCGGCCCGTCGGGCTCTTCGTCGGCGAGCTGCCGGAGGCCGAGGTGCGCGACGCGATCGAGCAGGTGCTCGCCTTCGCCGCGCAGAACGGCGTCACGGGCACCGTGCCGATGGGCGACGAGGACGGCGCGGAGGAGCCGGGCGAGCCCGAGCCCGCCCCGTTGCCGCCGCTGCACCAGGAGGCGTACGACGCGATCGACCGTGGCGACTACCACGCCGCGATCGAGGCGTACCGGAAGGCGATCGCGCAGAACCCGGCCGACGACGAGGCGAAGGCGGGCCTCGCGCAGGTGAGCCTGCTCGACCGGATGCAGGGCAAGAGCCTCGACGACGTCCGTCGTGCCGCCGCCGACGCTCCAGACGACATCGACGCGCAGTTCGATGTCGCGGACGCCGACGTCTCCGGCGGCCACGTCGAGGACGCCTTCGGCCGTCTGCTCACCCTCTTCCCGAAGCTCGACGCCGCGGGGAAGAACCGGGTGCGTGAGCGCCTCGTGGAGCTGTTCGAGGTCGTCGGCGTCGCCGACCCGCGCGTCATCACGGCGCGCGGCCGCCTGGCGAACCTGCTCTACTGAGCCGGCTTGTGCGGGCCGGCCCGAGCATGCCGACCCGCACGCGAGTTCTGCGGAAAGCAGCCTGAGGCACGGCCTGAGCGTGTATTCCGCAGAACTCGCGCGCCCGCGGGTACATACCTAGCTGCCCGAGCCGGGGCGCAGCCACGGCCAGGCGCGGGGGCGGACCGTCTCGAAGGGCGTGAGCGCCGTCGGCGCGGCATCCTCGACGATCGGCTCGGGCGACTCGGCCATCGCGGCCAGGCGCTCTGTGGCGACCGCGACGATCTCCGCGGCCCCAACACCGGCCGCAGCCTCCGCCGCGGCGGCTTCCAGCGTCCCGTCCCTTCAGATCGGTACGATGGGCGCGGGTGCGAGGAAGAGCGCGCCGAGCGGCGGCAGGGTGAGCGACACGCTCGCCGCGCGCCCGCCCCATGGCCGGTCCTCCGCCCGAACCCGGCCGGCGTTGCCGACCCCGGAGCCGCCGAAGGCCGCGGCATCCGTGTTCACGATCTCGACCCAGTCGCCCGCGAACGGCAGCGCGACGCGGTAGTCGTGGTGCGGGTCGCCCGAGAAGTTGAAGACGCAGGCGACCGGGCCCTCCTCGCTCCAGCGCAGGAAGGCGAGCACGTTGTTCTGCGCGTCGCCGCCCTCGATCCACTCGAAGCCGCGCGGCTCGGCGTCGTAGCGCCAGAACGCCGGGTTCGCCCGGTAGACGCGGTTGAGCTCGCCCACGAGCTCGGCCAGCTGGTGATGGGAGGGGGCGTCCAGCAGCGCCCAGTCGAGACCGGCGTCCTCGTTCCACTCCGACCACTGGCCGAACTCCTGCCCCATGAAGAGCAGCTGCTTGCCCGGGTGGGCCCACATGAAGGCGAGGAAGGCGCGCAGATTGGCGCGCCTCTGCCACTCGTCACCGGGCATCTTGCCGATGAGCGAGCCCTTGCCGTGGACGACCTCGTCGTGGCTGATCGGCAGGATGAAGTTCTCGCTGTAGGCGTAGACCATCGCGAAGGTCATCTCGTTGTGGTGGTACGAGCGGTGTGCCGGATCGCGGCCGATGTACTGCAGCGAATCGTGCATCCAGCCCATGTTCCACTTGAAGCCGAAGCCGAGCCCGCCGCGGCTCGTCGGGGTGGTGACGCCGCTCCAGCTCGTCGATTCCTCGGCGATCATCATGATGCCTGGGTAGCGCTTGTACGCGGTCGCCGTGGTCTCCTGCAGGAAGGCGATCGCCTCGAGGTACTCGCGGCCGCCGTGGACGTTCGGGGTCCACTCGCCGTCGCCGCGGGAGTAGTCCCGGTACAGCATCGAGGCGACCGCGTCGACGCGCAGGCCGTCCACGTGGAAGGTCTCGAGCCAGAACAGCGCGTTCGCGTAGAGGAAGTTGCGCACCTCGGTGCGGCCGAAGTCGAAGACGTAGGTGCCCCAGTCCTTCTGCTCGCCGAGGCGGGGGTCCGGGTGCTCGTAGAGCGGCTGCCCGTCGAAGCGCGCGAGCGCCCAGTCGTCCTTGGGGAAGTGGCCGGGCACCCAGTCCATGATCACGCCGATGCC
>DASWPQ010000057.1:0-41635 GCA_036398375.1 Gryllotalpicola sp. | reverse complement strand
ACCTAGCTAAAGAACATCAAAACTGACATTCAAATAGTTCAATCCAAAGGAATCCAACACCACCAAAAAATGGCAGCGCCGGGATAAATTGGCATTGACAATGTGCACGCTGTTGAGTTCTCAAAAACCATACGCACCCGGCCTAGGCCTTGCGGCCGTCGCACCGGGGCAACCTGTCTAAGCTACCACACCCGCCGCGCTTCGGAGCCGCGAGGCCCTGGAGCGAAACCAGTGTGGGTTCTTCATCCTAAGCACTCAACCTGGCTCAAACAAGAGGCTTGGGAGGCTTCGGGATGGTCCCGCTTGAGGAGGGCGAGCCTCTCGGCCCAGCCGCACCTTTGGGGTGACAAGTAAGTAATTTACGTGGGCTCGGGCCGCCTCACAAATCGGCATGTTTCCCGGGCGTGTCGCCCCCGAGCAGAGCCAATTCCGCGGCTCTACGGCAAGGACGTCCCCTCCCCCACGGCAACTAGTTCCCACTCCGGACAGACGCACCCAACGCACCGGGCGCCAACGTCCGGAACGGGAACTAGTTACCGCGGGGGAAGAGAGGGGAGAAGCGAAGACGGAGAGGCCAACGCGCAGAGCGCAGCGCGGGCAGCGCGGGCAGCGCGGGCAGCGGGCGCGGCTGGCTCGCACCGCCGCTCCGGCGCGCGTACCCGCGCTACGCGACGAAGATCCCCGCGAGGGTCTTCTTCCCACGGCGCAGCACGGCCAGGCGTCCGCCGATCAGATGGTCGGAGATCACGGTCTGATCGTTCTCGATCTTCCGGTTGTTGACGTACACGCCGCCCTGGGCGATGGCGCGCCGGGACTCCGAGAGGCTCGTCGTGAGCGCCGTCTCGACGAGGAGCTGCGCGATGGTCGTCGTCGGCGCGGCCGTGGCCGTCGGGAGCTCACGAAGCGCCGATTCGAGCGTCGGGATGTCGAGCTGCTCGATGTCCCCGTTGCCGAAGAGCGCCTGGGAAGCGAGGATCGCCGCGGCCGCGGCATCCGGCCCGTGCACTAGCGTCGTCACCTCGAACGCGAGTGTGCGCTGCGCCTCCCGCCGGAACGGCTCCTCCGCCACGGCCCGTTCGAGCCGTTCGATCTCGGTGCGCGGCAGGAAGGTAAAGATCTTCAGCAGGGCGAGGACGATGGCGTCATCCTGGTTGAGCCAGAACTGGTAGAACGCGTATGGGCTCGTGAGCTTCTCATCAAGCCAGACCGCATTGCCCTCGCTCTTACCGAATTTCTTGCCGTCGGCGTCCTCGATGATCGGGGTTCCGATCGCATGCACCGAGGCGCCCTCGACGCGGTGGATGAGGTCCGTGCCGCTCGTGAGATTTCCCCACTGATCGCTGCCCCCGGTCTGCAGCACGCAGTCGTACTGCCGGTAGAGCTCGAGGAAGTCGAGGCCCTGGAGGATCTGGTAGCTGAACTCGGTGTAGGAGATGCCGGCGTCCGAGTTGAGGCGGGCGGAGACGGCATCCTTCTTCAGCATCGTGCCGACCCGGTAGTGCTTGCCGACGTCGCGCAGGAAGTCGATCGCGCTCAGCCGCCCGAACCAGTCGAGGTTGTTCACGAGCCGAGCGGCGTTGTCGCCCTCGAAGCTCAGGAACCGGGAGACCTGGGCCTGCAGGTAGCCCACCCACTCGGCCACGGTGTCCTTCGTGTTGAGCGTGCGCTCCGCCGTCGGCCGGGGGTCGCCGATGAGACCGGTCGAGCCGCCGACGAGCCCGAGCGGCTTGTGGCCGGCGAGCTGGAGACGGCGCAGCAGGATCAGCTGAACGAGGTTGCCCAGATGCAGGCTCGGCGCCGTCGGATCGAAGCCGCAGTAATAGGTGATCGGACCGCCCGACAGGAGCTGCTTCAGCTCCCCCTCGTCCGTGGAGACGTGGATGAGACCGCGCCAGACGAGCTCGTCCCAGACGGTGTCGAAGGACGGATCGTTGTGCTGCGCAGCCAGGATTTCGGGCGTTGACACAGGTCCAACAGTATCAGCGAGCGGCTTTCGGACGCCTCCGAACGGCCGCCCGGTAGGCGGAGACCGTGGGGTCCCCGGCGATCCAGAACCGCCAGGGGTACGCCTCTCCCCCGCCGTCTCCGGAGACTCCGACGCGCGGGCCGCTGAGGAACGCGGGCGGCGCCGAGGCGAGCTCGAGCCCGAACGGCGCGGCGAGCGCGTCGGCGCCGTTCTCATCAAGACGGATGCCTGCGGCGACGGTCAGCCGCGCGGGGCCGCGCGCCAGGTCACGCGGCGGCGCCGTGCCGCGGCGCAACTGCGCGAGCGGGCCGCCCTCGACGACCTCGGCTGCGCGCAGCAGCACGGCCGAGGCGGTTCCGGGCGGCGAGCAGACCAGGTTCGCGCAGCTGTGCATGCCGTAGGTGAAGTACACGTACACGTGCCCGGGCTCGTCGAACATCACTCCGTTGCGCGCGGTGCGGCCTCGGAAGGCGTGCGAGCCGGGGTCGGTGCCGTTGCCGAGGTAGGCCTCGACCTCGCTCAGCCGCAGCACCACCGGCCCGGCATCCGTCTCATGCGTCAGCCGCGCACCGAGCAGCAGCGGGGCGAGCTCGACGGCGGAGCGGAAGAAGAAGTTCCGCTCGGGCGTGAAGAAGCCGGCCGTCACCGTCAGCTGACGACCCGTCAGTTGAAGAAGCGGCCGTTGCCGAGCACGAAGGTCGCGATGATGCCGCCGATGACGACGACGGCCGCGAGGATCGTGATCGTCAGCGTCTGCCAGCGCGGACTCGCCTTCTTGTCCGGATTCGGCTTCCACTCGAACCGCGCCATCAGCGGGCCTCCTCCACGGTCTGCAGCCGCACCGAGACCCGGCGGACCCGCTCGGCGAGGGCGGCGCGCTGCTCGGCGACACGGACGGGCGCGGTTCCGGCCACCCCGTCGCGGCTCGCCACGGAACCCACGATGTCGAGGATGCCACGTACCTCGGGCGTCAGGCGCGGGTCGATCGCGGCGAGCGCGGCGTCGTCGACCTCGTCCAGGCCGATGGCGTGCTGCTCGGCGTACGAGACGAGTTTGCCCGTGATCTCATGCGCGTCGCGGAACGGCACGTGCTGCTTGACGAGCCACTCGGCGACGTCCGTTGCGAGCGAGAAGCCCTCGGGGGCGAGCGCCCGCATGCGCTCGGTGTGGAAGGTCATCGTCTCGACCATGCCGGTGAACGCCGGCAGCAGCACCTCGAGGGTCTCGATGGAGTCGAACACCGGCTCCTTGTCCTCCTGCAGATCGCGGTTGTACGCGAGCGGCAGACCCTTGAGCGTCGTCAGGAGGCCGGTCAGGTTGCCGATGAGACGGCCCGACTTGCCGCGGGCGAGCTCGGCGATGTCCGGATTCTTCTTCTGCGGCATGATCGAGGAGCCCGTCGAGTAGGCGTCGTCGAGCGTGACGAAGCCGAACTCGTAGGTGTTCCAGAGGATGATCTCCTCCGCGAAGCGGGAGAGGTCGACGCCGATCTGCGCCGTCACGAAGGCGAACTCCGAGACGACGTCGCGCGACGCGGTCGCGTCGATCGAGTTCGGTGCGACGGTGGCGAAACCGAGCTCCTCCGCAATGAGCGCGGCGTCCAGGCCGAGGGTGTTGCCTGCGAGCGCGCCAGAGCCGTAGGGCGAGGCATCCGCCCTGCGCCGCCAGTCGTCGAGACGCTCGAGATCGCGCGCGAGCGGCCAGCAGTGCGCCAGCAGGTGGTGCGCGAGCAGGACCGGCTGAGCGTGCTGCAGATGGGTGCGGCCGGGCATGATGGCGCCCGCGTTGGCTTCCGCCTGCGCGGCGAGAGCGTCGATGAGCCCGACCAGAAGGCGGGCGAGCTCGCCCGCGTGGTCGCGCAGCAGCATCCGGATCAGGGTCGCGATCTGGTCGTTGCGGCTACGGCCGGCCCGCAGCTTCCCGCCGAGCTCGCCGCCGGCGATCTCGATGAGGCCGCGTTCGAGGGCGGAGTGCACGTCCTCGTCGCTCGGGGCGGGCAGGAACTCGCCGTCGTCGACGCGACGCTGCAGCTCGTCGAGGGCGGCGAGCATGCCGCTCAGCTCCTCGCCGTCGAGATAACCGGCGCGGTGCAGCGCACGGGCGTGCGCGCGGGAGCCGGCGATGTCGTAGTCGGCGAGCTGCCAGTCGAAGTGGGTGGACTTGCTGAGCCGAGCGAGCTCCGGCGCCGGGCCGCCCGCGAAGCGGCCGCCCCAGAGCGCGCCGGCCTCCCCCGCCCGGTTGACGGCGTCAGCCATGGACGGCCCCCGTCCCGTTGTCGAGCGCGGCCTTCTCGAGCAGCCAGGCCAGCAGGGCCTTCTGGGCGTGCAGGCGGTTCTCCGCCTCGTCCCAGATGACCGACTGCGGGCCGTCGATGACCTCGGCGGCGACCTCGTAGCCTCGATAGGCGGGCAGGCAGTGCAGGAAGATCGCGTCCTGTCGCGCCTGCGCCATCAGCGCGGCGTCGACGGTGTAGCCGGCGAAGGCGGCGACGCGCGCGGCCTTCTCGTCCTCCTGCCCCATCGAGATCCAGGTGTCGGTGGCGACGACATCGGCACCGGCCACGCCCTCGGCCGGGTCGGTGACGACCGCGACCGAGCCGCCCGTCGTCGCCGCGATGCGTGCCGCGTCGGCGAGGATGTCGGCCCGGGGCTGATTCGTCGCGGGCGTGGCGATGACGACGTGCATGCCCGCCGTGGCGCCGGCCAGCAGATAGGAGTGCGTCATGTTGTTGGCGCCGTCGCCCACGAAGACCAGCTTGAGCCCCGCGAGGGTGCCCTTGTGCTCCTGGACCGTGAGCAGGTCGGCCAGCAGCTGGCAGGGGTGGAAGTCGTCCGAGAGGGCGTTCACGACCGGGATGGCCGTTCCCGCCGCCATCTCCTCGAGACCGGACTGCGCGTATGTGCGCCACACGATCGCGGCGAGCATCCGCTCCATCACGCGGGCGGTGTCGGCGATCGACTCCTTGCCGCCGAGCTGCGACTCGCCCGGGTTGATGATGAGCGGCGTGCCGCCGAGGTCGGCGATGCCGGTCGCGAAGCTCACCCGGGTGCGCGTCGAGGTCTTGTCGAAGATCACGGCGACCGTCTGCGGGCCGGCGAGCGGCCGCACGGCGAAGCGGTCGGCCTTGAGCCGGGCGGCGAGCTCGAGGATCTCGGCCTGTTCGACCGGCGTCACATCGTCGTCGCGCAGGAAATGGCGCGTCACGCGGTCACCTCCTGGCCCTGAGCCGGACTCGGCGCGGCAGCCGCCGCCGCAGCGCCGACGTCGGCGAGCGCGGCGCCGAAGCGGTCGCGGAACTCGTCGAGCTCGATGTCGCCGATCACGAGCGGCGGGGCGATGCGGACGGTGTCCGGCCCGGTCGCGTTGACGATGAGCCCATGCTCCCGCGCCGCCGCGACGATCTGTTCCGCCACCGGCACGGTCAGGACGATGCCGATCAGCAGGCCCCGGCCGCGGGTGCCCGCGACGAGCGACGAGCCGAGGCCGGTGACGATGTCCTTCAGCTGCGCACCGCGGGTGCGGGCGTTCTCGACCAGACCGGTCGCCTCGATCTCGCCGAGCACGGCGTTCGCCGCCGCGGTCGCGAGTGGATTGCCGCCGAAGGTGGAGCCGTGCTGACCCCGCCCGAACAGCTCGGCGGCCGTGCCGAAGACGACGAGGGCGCCGATCGGCACCCCGCCTGCCATGCCCTTGGCGAGCGTGATCGCGTCGGGGGTGACGCCCTCGTGCTGGAAGCCGAACCAGTCGCCGGTGCGGCCGGCGCCGGTCTGGACCTCGTCGACGATCAGGAGGGCGCCGTGGCGCTCGGTCAGCTCGCGCGCCCGGGCGAAGAATCCCTCGGGCAGCTCGAGCACCCCGGCCTCGCCCTGCAGCGGCTCTACGACCAGCGCGGCGACGGTGTCGTCGATCGCGGCCTCCAGCGCGTCGAGGCTCGCCTCGATGTGCTCGACCCCGCCCGGCATGGGCTCGAAGGGCTCGCGCATGTACGCCTTGCCGGTGAGGGCAAGCGCACCCATGGTGCGGCCGTGGAAGCCGTTCACGAGAGCGAGGATGCGCGTCTTGGAGCCGTCGCCCCGGTTGAGACGGGCGAGCTTGAACGCCGCCTCGTTCGCCTCCGTGCCCGAGTTCGCGAAGAACACCCGGCCCTGCTCGCCCGCGCCGGTGAGGCGCTTGAGACGGGCGGCGAGCTCCAGCTGCGGGGCCGAGGCGAACAGGTTCGATACGTGCGCCGCGAGGGAGACCTGGCGGGTGACCGCCTCGATCAGCACCGGGTGCGCGTGGCCGAGCGCATTGACGGCGATGCCGCCGAGGAAGTCGAGGTACTTGTTCCCGTCGGCGTCCCACACCCAGGCGCCCTGCCCGTGGTCGAGCAGCAGCGGCGGGGTCGCGAAGGTCTTGACGAGGTCCGCCTCGTACCGCGCCTTCCAGTCCGGTTCTGTCGTTCCGAGGTCGCTCATACGACCACCTCCGTTCCGATTCCCTGCTGGGTGAAGATCTCGAGCAGGATCGAGTGCGGGACACGGCCGTCGATGATCGCGGCTTTGGGCACGCCGCCCTCCACCGCGTCGAGGCACGCCGTCATCTTGGGGATCATGCCGGTCTCGAGCCCGGGGAGCAGTTCCCGCAGCTCGTCGGCGGCGATGGTGGTGAGCATCGAGGAGCGGTCGGGCCAGTCGCGGTACAGCCCGGCGACGTCCGTCAGGATGACGAGCTTCTCGGCGCCGAGTCCGACGGCGAGCGCGGAGGCCGCGGCATCCGCGTTCACGTTCAGCGACTGGCCGGGCACGTCCATGTCGGGCGCGACCGAGGAGATCACGGGGATGCGGCCGGCGTCCAGCTGCGTGAGCACCGACTCGGGGTCGACCGCGACGACGTCGCCGACGAGGCCGAGGTCGACCTCCTGGCCGTCGACGAGCGCACCACGCTTCCGGCCTCGGAACAGGCCGGCGTCCTCACCGGACATGCCGAGGGCGAGCGGCCCGAAGTCATTGATGGACCGCACGATGTCGCGGTTGATCTGACCGGTGAGCACCATACGCACGACGTCCATGGCCTCGGGCGTCGTCACGCGGTAGCCGCCCTTGAACTCGCTCGGGATGCCGAGCTTGGCGAGCATCGCCGAGATCTGCGGCCCGCCCCCGTGCACGACCACGGGCTTGAGACCCGCGTGGCGCAGGTAGACGATGTCCTGCGCGAAGCTGCGCTGCAGCTCGGGGCTGACCATCGCGTTGCCGCCGAACTTGACGACGACGATCTTGTCGTGGAACTTGCCGAGCCACGGCAGCGACTCCATGAGGATCGCCGTCTTCTCGATCGCCTGCTCGCGGGCGGCGACGATCTCGACGTCGTCGGGGTTGATGGTGGTGAGCGTCTCGTCTGCCATGGCCTCAGCTCGCGTACGCGCTGTTCTCATGCACATAGTCGTGCGTGAGGTCGTTGGTGAGGATCGTCGCCGTGGCCTGCCCGACCTTGAGGTCGATGCGGATGTCGACCGCACGGGGCGTCAGGTCGACGAGCTCGCGCGGCTGGTCGGGCTCGCCGGCGGCGCAGACGCGGATGCCGTTGAACCACACGTCCACGTCGTAGGGGTCGAACTCGGCCGCGGTCGTGCCGACGGCCGCGAGCACCCGGCCCCAGTTGGGGTCGTTGCCGAAGATGGCCGCCTTGAACAGGTTGTTGCGGGCCACGGAGCGCCCGACCTCCACGGCGTCGGCCTCGCTCGCGGCGTTCTCGACGCGGATCGCGATGTCGTGGCTCGCCCCCTCGGCATCGCCCTGAAGCTGACGGGCGAGAGACTGGCACACCTCGGTGAGCGCCGCCGTGAACTCGGTCTCGTCGGCGACGACGCCGCTCGCCCCAGAGCCGAGCAGGGCGACCGTGTCGTTCGTCGACATGCAGCCGTCCGAGTCGAGGCGGTCGAAGGTCACGCGCGTGGCCGCGCGCAGGGCCGCGTCGAGCTGAGGGCTCGTGAGCACGGCATCCGTGGTGATCACGACCAGCATGGTCGCCAGCCCGGGGGCGAGCATGCCCGCCCCCTTGGCCATGCCGCCGATGGTCCAGCCAGCCGGCGAGGAGTGCACCGTCTGCTTGGCGTGCGTGTCAGTGGTCATGATGGCCTCTGCAGCGGCCTGACCGCCCGCCGGCGTGCCGGCGAGCGCGGACGCGGCATCCGTCACCCCCGCCGTCACCTTGGCCAGGTCGAGCTGCTCGCCGATCAGGCCCGTCGAGCAGACGAGGACGTCGCCCGCGGATACCTCGAGCAGCTCGCCGACGCGCTCGGCGGTCGCGTGGGTGGTCTGGAAGCCCTGAGCGCCGGTGTAGCAGTTCGCGCCGCCGGAGTTCAGGACGATCGCCGCGACCGTGCCGTCCTTGATGACCTCCTTGCTCCAGATCACCGGGTTCGCCTGGCAGCGGTTGGAGGTGAATACGGTCGCCGCGTTCTGCAGCGGGCCGAGGTTGCGCACGAGGGCGATGTCGGGCCGCCCGGTGGTCTTGAGCCCCGCGGGAACGCCCGCGGCGAGGAATCCGGCTGCTGCGGTGACGCTCACGGGGCGACTCCGTTCGTGGTCAGGCCGGTGCCCTCTGGCAGGCCCAGCGCGATGTTGGCGGACTGGATGGCGGCGCCGGCTGTGCCCTTGACGAGGTTGTCGACGGCGATCAGCGCGACGACGCGGTTCGCGGCCTCATCGACGGTGACCCCGATGAGGGCGGTGTTGGCGCCGAGCACGTCGGCCGTTCTCGGCCACTGCCCCTCGGGCAACAGCTGAACGAAGCGCTCGCCGGCGTAGGCGTTCTCCCATGCCTCCCGCACGAGGGCGGGGGTGACGCCCGGCTTGAGCGTCGCGGTGACCGTGGCGAGGATGCCGCGCGCCATCGGCACGAGGATCGGGGTGAAGGATACCGTCGGCTCGCTCGCCCCCGCGAGCACGAGGTTCTGCCGGATCTCGGGGATGTGCCGGTGCGTGCCGCCGACGCCGTAGGGGTTCGCCGAGCCGAGGATCTCGGCTGCGAGGTACGGGACCTTGAGGTTCTTGCCGGCGCCGGATGGCCCGACGGCGAGCACGGCGACGATGTCCTCGTCGATGAGCCCCGCCGCGATGCCGGGGGCGATGGCGAGGGAGACCGAGCTGGCGTTGCAGCCGGGAGCGGCGATCTTCCTCGCCCCGACGAGCCGGTCGCGCAGCTTGCCGTCGCCCACGGGCAGCTCGGGCACGCCGTAGGCCCACGGCTCGTGATAGTCACCGCCGTAGAACTGTGCCCACGCGGCCGGGTCGGTGAGCCGGTGGTCGGCTCCGCAGTCGACGACGAGCACCTCGTCGTCGAGCTCGGCCGTGATGGCGCCGGATGCGCCGTGCGGGAGCGCGAGGAACACGACGTCGTGCCCCGCGAGGATCTCGGGCGTGGTCTCCTGCAGCGTGAGGTGCGCGAGCGAGCGGAGATGTGGCTGCAGTTCGATGAGGGGCCGGCCCGCGTTCGAGGACGCGGTGACGGTTGTGACCTCGAAGTCCGGGTGGTCCGCGAGCAGCCGCAGGACCTCCCCGCCGGCGTAGCCGGATGCTCCGGCGACGGCGACCGTGTACGTCATTGGTTCCACCTTTGTTTTCTGGACGGCGACGGGATCGTGATCACGGCGACGCCTGCGTGGAACCGGCAGACTTCCGGTTACGCGAGCGTCGCCGAGATTCGGCCGCCCAGAATCCCATGACGCAGAGTTCCACGACGCAGCACGCGTCGACGCAGCACGCGGACCGCGCGGAGTCGCGCAGTCGCGGTGCGGCGGACGGACGTCATGCGGTCAGCATATAGGGCGGCGGCGATCACTCGCGAACCAACGCCCCGAAGCGCTCGCCCGCGAGAGCGGCACCGGCGAGCTTCGCCTCGCTGGCCTCCGCGGCGGTGAGCGTGCGGTCTGCGGCGCGGAAGCGCAGGGCGAAGGTGAGGCTCTTGCTGCCGTCCGGAACGCCCTGACCGCGATAGTCGTCGACGAGCTGGGCGTGCTCGAGCAGCTCGCCCGCGCCGGCGATGACGACGTCCAGCACCTCGCCGGCTGGCGTCGCCGCCGGCACGACGAGCGACAGGTCCTGGGTGGCGGCCGGGTAGGACGAGATCGGGGCGATCTCGAGCTGGGTCGGCGCGAGGGCGAGGAGCGCGTCGAAGTCGACCTCGAAGACGGCGACCACGCGCGGCAGGTCGAGCTCGGCGGCGAACGCGGGCAGCAGCTCGCCGGCCCACCCCACGTGGGCGTCCCCGTCCGCGGCTGCCACGTAGAGCTCGGCAGTGCGGCCCGGGTGCAGGGAGGCGTGCGCGCCCTGACGGACCCGGATGTCGATGCCGACGGCGCCGCCCAGGGTGCGCACCGCGGCGAGCGCGTCGGCGAGACCCGCGGCCACGGCTGCGCGACCGGGCTGCTTGGGCTCCGCGTTGCCGAGGAACAGCCCCGCGGCATAGCGCGGCTGCGGCGGGATGCTCGCATCGAGCGCGGCGAGCGTCGCGTCGTCCGGGCGCGCGTTGCCGATGGGCAGTGCCTCGACGCCGTAGCGCACACCCGCCTCCGGGCGGAATACGACGCCGAGCTCGTAGATCGCGAGGTCGGTCAGCCCGCGGGACAGGTTGCGCTGGGCGATGTCGATGAGCCCCGGAAGCAGCGAGGTGCGCAGGAACGGCACCTTCGCGTCGAGGGCGTTGACGAGCTTCACCGCGGGCACCGGCTCGCCGGTGGCGGAGCCGAAGGCGTTGTTCTGCTCGGCGGTGACGAAGGCGAGGGCGAGCACCTCGGTGAGGCCGCTGCCGGCGAGCGCGGTGGCGGCCTGGCGGCGCAGCTGCTGCGCGCGGGTGAGGCCGCGCCCGGGCGGAGCGACGGGGATCACGCTCGGGATGCGGTCGAAGCCCGCGATGCGGGCGACCTCCTCAGCGAGGGTGGCCTTGTCGGTGAGGTCGGGGCGCCAGCTCGGCGGGGTGACCGTGAAGCCGGCCTCTGTGCGTTCGACGGTCGTGCCGATCGCGGTGAGGGTGCGCTCGATCTCCTCGTCGTCGTACTCGACGCCGACGAGCCCCGAGACGAAGCCGTCGGGCAGCTGGATCGGCTGCGGCGCGAGCTCATCGTGGATGCGTGCGCCGTAGGTGGTGGCGTGGCCGCCGGCGAGCTGCTCGAGCAGCTGCACGACGCGCGCGGCGGCCGCCTCGGCAACGGCCGGGTCGACACCGCGCTCGTAGCGCTTCGATGCCTCGGATGGCAGCTTGTGGCGACGGGCCGTGCGGGCGATGGAGACGGGGTCGAAGTTCGCGGACTCCACAAGCACACGCGTCGTTGCGCCGGAGATCTCGGTCTTCTGCCCGCCCATCACGCCGGCGAGCCCGATGGGGCCGGAGTCGTCGGTGATGAGCAGGTCCTCAGGCGAGAGGGCGCGGGTGACGCCGTCGAGCGTCGTGAGCGTCTCCCCCGGCGCGGCGCGGCGCACCGTGATGCCGCCCGCAAGCGTGTCGAGGTCGTAGCCGTGGATCGGCTGTCCGAACTCGAGCATGACGTAGTTGGTCACGTCGACCGGCAGCGAGATCGAGCGGATGCCGGCCAGGCGCAGCCGCGCCGCCAGCCACGGCGGGGTCGGACGGCGCGGATCGACGCCCTCGACCGCGCGCGCCACGAAGACGCGCGAGCCGACATTGCCGCGGACCGGCGCCTGATCGGCGATCGTGAGCGGGAAGCCCTCGGCCGGGGCATCCGTCTCGACCTGCTCCACGGGGTCGCGGAAGGCCGCACCGGTCGCGTGCGAGTATTCGCGGGCGATGCCGCGGATCGAGAAGGCGTAGCCGCGGTCGGGAGTGACGTTGACCTCGACGGCCGTGTCGTCCAGTCCGAGCAGGTGGATCGCGTCGGTGCCGACCTCGGGATCGAGGCCGAGCGTGGAGAGCACGACGATGCCGGCGTGCTCGTCGTTCAGACCGAGCTCGCGGCCGGAGGCGATCATGCCGTCGCTGACGTGGCCGTAGGTCTTCCGGGCCGCGATGGGGAACGGGCCGGGCAGCACGGAGCCCGGCAGGGTCACGACGACCTTGTCGTTCGGCTGGAAGTTGTGAGCGCCGCAGACGATGCCGCGTACCCCGCCGTTCGCCTCGCCGACGTCGACCTGGCACCAGCGGATGGTCTTGCCGTTGGTCTGGGGCTCCTCGACGAACTCGAGCACCTGACCGACCACGACGGGGCCGCTGACCTCGAAGGCGTGGATCGCCTCTTCCTCCAGCCCGACCTTGACCAGGGCGGCGTGGACGTCCTCCGGGGTCGTTCCGGGGGCGAGCTCGACGTACTCGGCGAGCCAGCTGAGTGGGACGCGCATCAGACCACCATTCCGAAAGCGTGCGAGAAGCGAAGATCACCCTCGAGGAAGTCGCGCATGTCGCTCAGCTCATTGCGGAACTGCAGCGCGCGCTCGAGGCCCATGCCGAAGGCGAAGCCGGAGTACACCTCGGGGTCGACGCCCGCGGCGCGCAGCACGTTGGCGTTGACCATGCCGCAGCCGCCCCACTCGATCCAGCGGGGGCCGCCCTTGGCGGCGGGGTGCCAGACGTCGAGCTCGGCGGAGGGCTCGGTGAAGGGGAAGTAGTTGGGGCGCAGGCGAACCTTGGCCTCCGGTCCGAACATCACACGGACGAAGTGCTCGAGCGTGCCGCGCAGATGCGCCATGGTAAGGCCCTTGTCGACGGCGAGGCCCTCGATCTGGCTGAACACGGGCAGGTGCGTGGCGTCGATCTCGTCGGTGCGGAACACCCGACCGGGCGCGACGATGTAGACGGGCAGCTCGCGCGTCAGCATCGCCCGGACCTGCACGGGGCTCGTGTGCGGGCGCAGCGCGAGGTGGGCGCCAATCGGCTCGACGTAGAAGGTGTCCGACTCGCTGCGGGCCGGGTGATCCTCGTCGAAGTTGAGCGCGTCGAAGGTGAACCACTCGTTCTCGAGCTCGGGGCCCTCCGCCACCTCCCAGCCCATGCCGACGAAGACATCGCTGACCTTCTCCTGGATGAGTGCGAGCGGATGCCGCGCGCCGAGCCGCCCGGGCAGGGCGAGCGCCGTCACGTCGACGGCCTCGGCCGCGAGCTGCGCCTGCTCCTCGGCCGCGGCGATCTTCTGCTCCGTGGCGGCAAAGGCCTGGTTCACCTGGCCCCGTGCGCCGCCGACGAGCTTGCCCATGGCGGCCTTCTGCTCGTTCGGCACATTGCGCAGCTGCGCGTTGAGGCGTGCGAGCAGGGAGTGCTCGCCCAGGTGGTCCGCGCGGACGGCCTTCAGCGCGGCGGAGTCGTCGGCCGAGGCGATGGCCGCGAGCGCGGCGTCGACGGCGGCGCGGACGGACTCCTCATTGAGCTCGGGAGTGTCTGACACGGTGGTCAAGTCTATCGGGGCGGGCGGGGCCGGCCGGCGCGCCGCGTGCACGAGCCGGCCGCGGCGGACCCTAGGCCTCCGACGGCGTCGTGTGCTCCCGAACCAGGCCTTCGAGTCGGCCGAGCTCGTGCGAGGCCGTCTCGACCGCCGAGGACACTATCGCGCTCACGGGCCCGTCGAGCCGCCGGGTGCGCACACGGAGGTGCAGGCGGCGGTGCCCGAGCCCGGGCAGCATCGCGACGGCGATGCCCTGCGGCAGCGGCGGAATGAGCGCCAGGGTCGGGAGCAGCGCGATGCCCTCCGCCGCCGCGACGAGCGACAGCGCGACGGAGAACTCGAAGTACTCATGGCGGGTGGAGAAGTGCACCCCCGCCATCGCCTCGAGCCGGGCCAGCGCCCGCGCGCTCGCGCCGCCGGGCGAGGCCCCGAGCCACTGCTGCCCCGCGAGTGAGGCGAGGTCGCGCGGCGCGGCGGCCCCGGCGGGCAGCACGATCCGCCACGGATCGTCGAGGAGCGGGATGTCCCGCATGCCGTCGGGAGTGGCCGGGTCGACGTCGGCGTCGTGCTCGATCACCGCGACGTCGATGTCGCCCTCACGCAGCCACCGGTCGATCTGCTCCGCATCCCCCTCCACGATGCGCAGCCGGAGGCCGGGATGCCGCTCCGGCAGGCCGCGCATCAGCGGGACGAGGATCCCCCGGATCGCGGTCTGGAACCCGCCGGCGGTGACGATGCCGGTCAGCCCTCCGTTCAACTCAGCGAGCCGGCGCCGCGCATCGGCGAGCTCGGCCTCGATCCGCTCGGCGGAGGCGGCGAGGATGCGCCCGGATGCCGTGAGAGAGACACCGCGCGGACCCCGTTCGACGAGCTTGGCCCCTTCCTCGCGCCCCAGCTTCGCGAGCTGCTGGGAGATCGCGGACGGTGTCACGCCGAGCCTCCGCGCGGCGGCGGTGATCGAGCCGGAATGGGCGAGCGCGAGGAGGGCGACGTAACGGTTCGCGGAAGCCTGCATGTAGCAACACTAAATGATGGATATAGCGATATTTAGCATTCGTAACGAATCGGAAACCGCCGCGTTACGAAGCCGGGAAACGTCCGACCTACGGTTCTTGCCGTTCCACAACGCTAGGAAATCCCGTGACCTCATCCCTCGTCCTCACCACCACGATCATCGGCTGGTGCGGCGCGGCCGCCTCCGCCTCCGCCTACGGACTCACCAGCCTGCGCGGCGTCCCCGCCTCCTCACCCCTGTTCCAGGGCCTGAACGTCGGCGGATCCGCCGCCCTGTCGCTCAGTTCGGCAGTGGTCGGCGCCTGGCCCTCCGCGACCGTGAACATGATCTGGTTCCTGATCGGCGTGATCGCGAGCGTCACCGCGACCCGTTCCCGGCGAAGCACCCACCCCGTTCCCGCTGCCTCCGGCGAGACCAAGGAGAGACTCCATGGATAGAAACAGAACCGCCGTGCTGCTCGTCGACATGCAGAAAGAGGGCAAGTACGGCATCGATGGTATGGACGCGGCCGTGGCCGCGATGATCCCGCTGGTCGAGTCCGCCCGCCGCAACGGCGTCCCCGTCATGTACACGCGTCAGATCAGCCGGGCCGACGCGCTCGGACTGCCCAATCGCGAGGTTCTCGACGAGGAGGGGCGGCCGATCTACTACCGCACCGGCTCGGACACCCTCGAGGTGGTCGACGAGCTCGCCCCGCACCCCGGCGACATCGTCGTCGACAAGCAGCGCTGGAGCGGGTTCTACGCCACCAACCTCGACCTGATGCTGCGCAGCCTCGGCATCCGCCACCTCGTCGTCGGCGGGTTCACGACCGACTGCTGCGTTATGACGACCGTGTTCGACGCCTACGCCCGCGACTACCAGGTGACGCTCGCGAAGGACGCCTGCGCGGCCACGAATGCGGGCTCGCACCAGGCGGCGATCCTGATGATGGCCAACTGGGTCTACGACATCGAGATCGCCGACGCGCCGCAGCTCGCCCGGAAGCTGGACGGCGCGCCTTACGACGCTTGGACGTCGACGGCTCCGGACCAGGCTCCGTTCACGGGCGAGACGCTGGCCTCCGTCTTCGCCGGCCTGGATCGTGCGGGGGCGGACGCGCGATGAGCACGCGACCGGAGCTCGAAGAGCCGCCTTTCGAGGGCGAGGAGTCGACCGACCTGACCGGCGCGCACCACCTGTGGATGCTCGCGATCGCCGTCGTCCCCATCGCCGCCGCGACCATCTGGTACCTGCACCACTGACGCCGAGGAGCACCGAGACATGAGCACCGCAGAAAGCAGCATCCTGCCCCTCCCGCGCAGCGCCCGCTACGCGACCTTCCCATCCATCTTCTGGCTGTGGGCCGCCGGCAATGTGCTGCTGACCAACTTCATCACCGGCTCCTCCTACGCCGGACTCGGCTTCTGGCCGATGATCGTGATCACGATCGCCGCGTTCCTGCTCGGCCTGGCGTTCTGCTCCTGGGACTCGCAGCGCAGCGCCCGGTACGGCATCGACGAGATGGTCTCGCTGCGGCCGGCCTTCGGCTACCGCGGCTCGATCTTCGGCGTGATCGTGCTGGTCGGCGTCAACTTCGGCTGGGTCGGCATCCTCGCCTCCCTCGCCGGCTCCGCGATGCGGCTCGTCACCCGCGATGTCGCCGGGCAGGGCTTCGCCGGGGACTACACGCTCTACGCGCTCGGCGCGGGCATCGTGCTGCCGCTGATCATCGTGATGTTCAGCCAGAAGGCCGCCTTCGTGCTGTCCAAGATCACCGTGCCGATCCTGCTCGCCTTCGTGGCGTACATCATCGTCCGGCTGGCCGTCGGCGGCTATTTCGCCACCATCGTCCACAAACACGGCGACGGTTCCATCTCCTGGGCGGGCGCCTTCGAGATCATCTTCGCCTTCAACATCTCCTGGTTCCCCTACCTCGGATCGTGGAACCGCTTCGCCAAGTCCGAGCGGACGAGCTTCTGGGGGACGTTCCTCGGGCTCGGCTCGACCGGCATCCTCTTCGCCGTCGTCGGCGGCATGGCCACGCTGGCGACCGGCGAGATCGACCCGGCGCAGTGGTCGAACAAGCTGGACCTCGGGATCGTCGCCTTCGCGATCATCGTGCTGGGCACCATCACCTCGGTGACCCACCTGCTCGGCTCCGGCTCGATGGGCATCCTCAGCCTCTTCCCCCGTCTGAACTACCGCTGGGTCTGCGTGGCCGTCACGATCCCGTCGATCGTCTTCGTCTACCTCAGCTCGCTGCAGCAGATCTTCAATCTGCTCCTGCTGTTCGTGGGCCTGCTCGCCGGCCCCTACTGGGCCGTGGCGATCGTCGACTACGCCTTCCTCCGGCGGCAGCGCATCGACCTGCGCGCCTGCTTCGACCCCCGTGGGGTCTACCGCTACGCCGGCGGCTTCAATCTCGTCGCGTTCCTGTGCACCCTGCTGGGGATGGCCGTCTGGATCTTCCTCGGCGGCTGGGAGACCGGACTCACGTCACTGAGCTTCGCCGCGGGCGAGCACCTGTTCGGCTACGTCTCCGCCACCCTTCCGTCGATGATCGTCGCGGCGGCCGCGTACTACGTCACCGCGCGGATCCGATTCGCCCGCACCCCCGCCGGCGACTACCCCTTCGGGCCGCACAGAGCGGCCGTCCCCGCGGAGCAGGTCCCGGCCCCGGCTGCGGCCCTGCGCTGAGACCGCCTGACGCCGTCCGGAGCACGAAGGCCCCGGACGGCGGCGGCTTCATCGCCGGGTACGCCCTCGCCCGCGACGCCGCGCCCGGCGCGCTCAGCTGCGCTGTGCGAACGCCGATTCGTAGAGGCAGACGGATGCCGCGGTCGCGAGGTTCATCGACTCGGCGTAGCCGTAGATCGGCACGGTGATGACCCGGTCGACGAGCTCCAAGTCGTCGGCCTGCAGCCCGCGCGCCTCGTTGCCGAAGACCCAGGCGGTCGGCTCGGCGAGCAGGTTCTCGCGCCGGGCCACGAGCAGGTCCTCCCCCTTGATGTCGGCGCCGAGCACCTGCAGGCCCGCCTCTCGGGCGCGGGAGACCACGTCCGCGAGCGTGGCGCCGACGGCGACCGGAAGGTGGAAGAGCGACCCGGTCGTGGAGCGCACGACCTTGGGGTTGTAGAGGTCGACGGTGCGGCCGCTGAAGATGACGGCATCCGCCCCCGCCGAGTCCGCGGCGCGCACGATCGTGCCCGCGTTCCCGGGGTCGCGCACCTCTTCGAGCACCGCGATGAGCTTCGGCTCACCCGCGAAGATGTCCTTCACGGAGGTCGGGAACTGGTGCACGACCCCGACGAAGCCCTGCGGCGTGACCGTGTCGGCCATGGCCTCGAGCACCTCTTCCGTCACGAACTCGACGTCGACGCCCGCGTCGACGGCGGTCTGGGCGATGTCGGTGTAGCGGTCGAGCGCGGTCGGGGTCGCGTACAGCTCGACGATGAGGTCGGGGCGGTACGTCAGCACTTCGCTCGCGGCCTGCGGCCCTTCGAGCAGGAACATGCCGGTCTCGGCGCGTGCGCTCTTCTTCGCGAGTTTGGCGACAGAGCGCACTCGCGGGGACCGGGGATTGTCGAGCACATCCCGAAGTCTACAAAGGCCCGGTCACCGTGACGGTAACCGGGCCTGTGCGGAGGGTCGTGGCGCTACGCGATCCTCGCGAGCCCAGCTCGCTCGGCGTCCAGCGCGCGACACCCCACTGGCTTGTCGCCTTAGCGCTGAACGGGCGCCGAGGTGTCGGCCGGGAGAGCCTTCTTCGCGCTCTCGGCGAGGGCGGCGAAGGTGGCGGGCTCGTTGACGGCCAGCTCCGCGAGGATGCGGCGGTCGACCTCGATGCCGGCCAGGTTCAGACCCTGGATGAGGCGGTTGTAGGTGATGCCGTTCAGGCGGGCAGCGGCGTTGATGCGCTGGATCCACAGACGGCGGAACTCGCCCTTGCGCGCACGGCGGTCGCGGTACGCGTAGACGAGCGAGTGGGTGACCTGCTCCTTCGCCTTGCGGTACAGGCGCGACCGCTGGCCGCGGTAGCCCTCTGCCCGCTCGAGGACGACGCGACGCTTCTTGTGCGCGTTGACGGCGCGCTTGACTCTAGCCATTTCTTACTTCCTTACGTCTTCCGTCGTGTCGCGCTTACTTGGCGAGCAGGCGCTTGATGATCTTGGCGTCGCTGTTCGGGAGGACCTGGTCCTCGTTGAGGCGACGGGTGCGGCGGCTCGACTTGAGCTCGAGGTTGTGACGCATGCCGGACTGCTGCTTCATGACCTTGCCGCTGCCGGTGATCTTGAAGCGCTTCTTGGCGCCCGAGTGGGTCTTCTGCTTGGGCATTTGCTATTCCTTCTCGTTCGTCGCCTCAGGCTGAGCGACCTCAGCCGGCGAACCGGTGGTTTCTTCCTGCGCGTCCGGCGCATGCGAATGGGCCTTCGCCTCCGCGCGCCGCGCGTTGGCCTCGGCCTTCGCCTCCGCCTTGTTCTTCAGCGGGCCGATGACCATGACCATGTTTCGACCGTCGATGGTCGGGCTCGACTCGACCGAGCCGAACTCCTCGACATCCTCGGCAAATCTCTGCAGCAGGCGCACACCCTGGTCGGGACGCGACTGCTCGCGACCGCGGAAGAGGATCATCGCCTTGACCTTGTCCCCCGCCTGGAGGAAGCCGATGGCCCGCTTCATCTTGGTCTCATAGTCGTGCTTGTCGATCTTGAGGCGGAACCGCACCTCCTTGAGGACGGTGTTCGCCTGGTTGCGCCTGGCTTCCTTGGCCTTCTGCGCAGCCTCGTACTTGAACTTGCCGTAATCCATGATCTTCACCACGGGCGGCTTCGAGTTCGGGGCGACCTCGACGAGGTCGAGGTCCGCCTCCTGCGCCAGGCGAAGCGCGACCTCGATCTTGACGACACCGATCTGCTCCCCGCTGGGGCCTACGAGTCGTACTTCGGGGACGCGGATACGGTCATTGGTACGGGGATCGCTGATGCGTTGCTCCTCTGTTTGAGAGTGGTGCGGCTGCTGCACAGCAACGAGAGGAGAACGACTTTTCACCGCGACGCCCGCGCACACGCGCGTGCAATCACTCGGCACACCCCCTGTCGCCGGCGGACCGGCCTACCGGCGAGCCGGCGGAGGGTATTCGACCCGGTAACCTTTTCGAGGCGGTCAACGCGGGTGGGAAGAGAATTCCACTTTCGTCCCGAAGCACAGAGACTCCGGAGCCGATCCACAAGCTTAGCAGACCGTCGGGCTTCCATCCAAAAGCCGCCTGCGGGCGGTGCTGCACCGAAGGCAGGAACATGAGCGACGACGTCGAGGATGCCACCAGGGATATCGCCGAGGTTCCCGCCGCAGAGCTGATCACGACCGTGTCGGTGCACCTCATGAGCGCCGCCGCGGTCAAGCTCGGCCTCGCCGAGAACGGCGAGGAGGATCTCGACCTCGACGAGGCGCGCAAGCTCATCGACGCCCTGGCCGGCCTCGTGACGGCATCCGCACCGCATATCGGCGACCAGCACGCCCGCCCGCTGCGCGACGGCCTGCGCACCCTGCAGCTCGCCTTCCGCGAGGCCTCGCAGATCCCCGACGAGCTCGGCAAGGGGCCGGGCGAGAAGTGGACGGGGCCGGTCTCGTAGCGGCGCCCGTGCACGCCGGATGGACACCTGCGCGTGCGTCGGCGCACGCGGGTGTCCATCCGGCGTGCACGAACGGGCCGGGCGCGCGAGGTCACGCCCGCCGGAGAACGAGGAGCTCGCCGATGCCGCAGTCGAGCGCGCGACAGATCGCCTCGAGCGTGGAGTAGCGGATCGCCTTCGCCCGGTCGTTCTTCAGCACCGAGAGATTGACCACGCTGACGCCCACCCGCTCGGAGAGCTGGGTGAGCGTCATCCCCCGCTCCGCGAGCAGCTCGTCGAGGCGGCAGTGGACGGCGTCGCCGCCCGTCACACGAGGCCGTCCGTCTCGCGCTGAAGCTGCGCCCCGACCCGGAACACCGCGGCGAGGCCGAGCAGGGCGGCGCCGATGTAGAGCGGCACGAAGCCGATGATGACCTGGGGGCCGCCCGGCAGCGAGTACATACCGTCGGGCTGCTCCGGCTTGCCGAACAGGACCGTGGTGAGCATGTTGCTGCCCGCGAAATGCAGCACGGACTCGGACTCGAAGCCGATCATCACGACGATCGCGAGCGCCACGAGCACACGCGTGGCGGCCGCCACGAAGGGCTTGCCCTGGATGATCCAGCGCACCAGCAGAAGGACGCACAGGGCGACCCCGGCGCCGGTGAAGATGCCCACGAGGTCACCCGCGCTCTGCAGCGCGATCGAGGCCGACGGCACGTGCGCGACGGTGCCCGTGGCGTGGTCCAGGTACATCGTCGTGCCGGGGACCACATAGGCTGCGCCCGAGAAGCTGTCGTGCGGCGGCTCCGGCACCGGCAGCTGAGGGTCGAAGCCGAGCCGGATGCCGGTGCGGGCGTGGCCGAGTCGATCCTCCAGCGTCAGCACGGCCTGTACCGCATGCACGGCCGCCAGGACGAGGTACGCGATCGACGCCCACGCCACGAGTCGCAGCGGGTTGCGGGAGCGGAGCGCGATGGCCTGTGCCGATGTCGTCATGGGATGAACATATCGCTTTTCGATATTATCGACAATCATTATGTTCGGCCCGGCGCAGGACTTAGCCAGGCGCCTCGGCGCTGCCGTCCGGGTTCCGTCCAGACAGGCTCGTTAACGTCGTCCTCGTGGGTAGGCGACAGGCGCTCGTGTGGTTCGGTGCAGCCCTGTGCTCCATCGCCCTCGTCGTCGCCGGCGGGCTCGTGCTGAGCACACTCGCGGTGAACCGCTACCTGCAGGCATCCACCTCGGCGATGCATCGCGGCGACGCCACGGGCTCGAGCGCCACACCCGATCCGACCGAGCTCGCGAGCGTCGAACGGCTCGTGAGCTCCCTCACAAGCATGGCCGGCGTCTCCGCCGCCACCTCGGCCGTCGGCACCGGCGACCCCGTCGCCGCCACCCCCGTCGCGGAGACGAACGCGACCCCGGCGGCGACGCCCGGCGGGTTCAGCTACGACGTCTCCGTGGTCATGGACGCGCGCGCCACGGCGAGCCAGGCCGCGGCGGTGGTGTTCGCCATGACGAAGCAGCTCGCCAACGCCCGGGTGAACCTCGAGCTGGTCGCGCCGGCGGGGGCCGGGCATGCGGCATCCGTCGTCGACTACCGCCACGTCTTCGACGCGCCGGTCGCCCGCTCAACGGTGGACTCGGTGTCGCAGGCCGTCGCCGTCGCCGCCTCCGTGCCGGGGGTGCAGTCGGTGCACGTGACCGTGCCGTACACCTGGAACCTCGAGTCCGGCGACCTCGCCATCCAGTTCGCCTCGGACGATCTGCACCACACCACGGCGCTCAAGAACGCCCTCGCCCGCACGGCGCTGTCCGGCGTCGACTGGGGCCGCTGACCCCTGCGCCGGCCCGACCGGCCCTGCGGCCTTCCCCGGCCACGGGCTGGGCGGCCTGCTCAGCCCTGCTCGAGGCGCAGCGCCATCGAATCCACACCGTTCACGATCACGGGTGACGCGGCCCAGCGCTCGGTGATGCGCGCCACGAGCCGCTGCAGGCCGTCCCGGTCCAGGCCGGGCAGCAGCCGCAGCCGTACCACGAGCTCCTCCGCCCGCAGCCGGTACCGCGGGTCGCCGCTCGCGAGCTCGATGCCGCGCACCTCGGGCTCCTCGGCGACGGATGCCTCGAAGGCGGCCCGCACGGCGGGGTCGCGGTACGCGGGCAGCCAGGGCGCATCAGTGCCCAGCGCGAAGACGGCGGGGCGCCGCAGCACGAACTCGCCGGAGCCCGCCGGGTCGATGACGATCAGCTGCGTCTCCTCGCTCGCCGCCGCGAGGGCGATGCGCGGACCGGCCGCCGGCACAGGCCGAGCCAGCGGGTTCCAGGCCGCGAGCGTCGCGACCGAGGTGAAGGCGGGCAGCACCTTCCGACCGTCGGGTCCCGCGACGGTCACGATGGACAACTCCTGCGTCTTGTCGACCGCGTGCCCGCTCGGGGCCACGCCGACGTCGCCCGCATGCGCGAGGAGCGGGATGAGCAACCGGGCGCGACGGAAGGCCTCGACGACGTGCTCCGGGCGGGCCGTGCCGGCGCGGAATCCGTCCAGCGCGGCCAGAAGGGCGGGATCGGCAGCGCCGTCGTCGTCGGCCGCGCCGTTCGGCTCGAAGCTGCGGCCCGCCCACGGCTGGCCGGCCGAGTCCGCCAGCCGGCGCAGGTGATCGGGCAGCTCGGCCGGGTCAGGCTCCGGCGACACGGAGCGCCTCCGTTAGCGTGAACCGGCCTGAGTACAGTGCCTTGCCGACGATCGCGCCCTCGACGCCCTGCGGCACGAGACCGCGCAGCGCAGCGAGGTCGTCGAGGCTGGAGATGCCGCCGGAGGCGACGACCGGCTTGTCGGTCTTCGCCGCGAGCTGGGCGAGCAGCTCCAGGTTCGGGCCGCGCAGAGTGCCGTCCTTCGTGACGTCGGTGACGACGTAGCGGCGGCAGCCGGCGGCCTCCAGGCGGTCGAGCACCTCCCACAGCTCGCCGCCCTCGCGGGTCCAGCCGCGAGCGGCGAGCGTGGTGCCGCGCACGTCGAGACCGACCGCGATGGCCTCGCCGTACTTCGCGATCACCGCGTCCGCCCAGTCGGGGTTCTCCAGGGCCGCGGTTCCGAGGTTGACGCGCGTCGCACCGAGCTCGAGCGCCTGTTCGAGGGAGGCGTCGTCGCGGATGCCTCCGGACAGCTCGATCTTGACCCCCTGCACCTCGCGCAGCACCTCCCGCAGCACGGAACGGTTGTCGCCACGGCCGAAGGCGGCGTCGAGGTCGACGAGGTGGATCCACTCGGCGCCCTGCCGCGCCCAGTCCAACGCGGCGTCGATGGGGCTGCCGTAGCTCGTCTCGCTGCCGGCCTCGCCCTGGGTCAGGCGGACCGCCTGCCCCCCCGCCACATCGACGGCGGGCAGCAGGACGAGTGCGGGCAGGGTGGCGGTGTCGGTCATGTCGTTCCTGATCGTGATGCGGTGGGCCTGGGCACTACTTGCGCAGCGCGTCGACCCAGTTGGTGAGCAGACGGATGCCGGCCCGCCCGGACTTCTCGGGGTGGAACTGCGTCGCGGCCAGCGGCCCGTTCTCAACGGCGGCGATGAAGCGCCCGCCGTGCTCGGCCCAGGTGACCGCGGGCTGCCGGAACGGCCGCTGCACCTCCAGCGACCAGTCCTGCGCCGCGTAGGAGTGCACGAAGTAGAACCGCTCGCCCTCCAGGCCGGCGAAGAGCACCGAGTCCTGCGGCGCCTCGACGGTGTTCCAGCCCATGTGCGGCAGCACCGGCGCGGGCAGCTCGGTGACCTGCCCAGGCCACTCCCCCAGCCCGTCGGTCTCGACGCCGCGCTCATCGCCGTGATCGAACAGCACCTGCATGCCGACGCAGATGCCGAGCACGGGACGGCCGCCGGCGAGGCGGCGCTCGATGAGCTCGTCGCCGCGCACCGCCTTGAGCTGGTCGACGACGGCGCGGAACGCGCCGACGCCCGGCACGAGCAGTCCGTCGGCGTCCATGACCGCCTGGCGGTCGTGGGTGATCGTCACTGCGGCCCCGGCCGCCTCCAGCGCCTTCGCCGCCGAGTGCACGTTGCCGCTGCCGTAATCGAGGACGGCGACCGTCGGCAGATCCGCGCCCCGCATCTCGTCGCTCACAGCGCGCCCTTCGTGGACGGCACGCCGCTGACGGCCGGGTCGAGCGCCTTCGCCTGCCGGAAGGCGCGGGCGAATGCCTTGAACTCCGCCTCGGCGATGTGGTGCGGGTCACGGCCGTCGAGCACACGCACGTGCACGGTCAGCGCAGCGTTGTAGGCGATCGCCTCGAAGACGTGGCGAACCATGGAGCCCGTGAAGTGCCCGCCGATGAGGTGGAACTCGAAGCCCGCGGGCTCACCCGTGTGCACGAGATAGGGACGCCCGGAGACGTCCACTACCGCCTGTGCGAGCGCGTCGTCGAGCGGCACGAGGGCGTCGCCGAAGCGGCCGATGCCGCTCTTGTCGCCGAGGGCCTGCCTGATGGCGGTGCCGAGCACGATGCCCGTGTCCTCGACGGTGTGATGCACGTCGATGTCGGTGTCACCGTGGGCCGTGACCGTGAGGTCGGTGAGCGAGTGCTTCGCGAAGGCGGTGAGCAGGTGGTCGTAGAACGGCACCGTCGTGTGGATGTCGCTCTTTCCCGTGCCGTCGAGGTCGAGGCTCAGCTCGATGCTCGACTCGCTGGTCTCGCGCGTGAGCGCGGCGGTGCGGGGGCCTGCCGTCATGGATTCAGCCTACCGGCGCGGGATCGGCCGAGGCGGCGCGGGGGCTGCCGTGACGCTCGCCGTAGCGGGCCATGGCGTCGAGGAACTCCGTGGTCTCCGCCTCGGTGCCGGCCGAGACCCGCAGGGTGTGCGGGATGCCCATCTCGCGGATGATGATGTCCTCCGCCAGCAGTTCCTCGAACACCCGGCGCGGCTCCTGCACGCCGGCGAAGAACACGAAGTTGCTCCAGGTGCGGTAGACGGTGTAGCCCAGCTCGCCGAGCCCCGCGACGATGCGGTCGCGCTGCCGCTTGATGTCGTCGACCATGGCGAGCATCTCGTCGGCGTGCGCGAGCGCAGCCGTGGCCGCCGCCTGCGTGAGCGCCGAGAGGTGATACGGCAGCCGGACAAGGCGCAGCGCGTCGGCCACGGCGGGATCGGCCGCGAGATAGCCCAGGCGGATGCCGGCGAACGCGAAGGCCTTGCTCATGGTGCGCGAGACGACGAGACGCTCACGACCGGGCAGCAGAGTGAGGGCGCTCGGCTCACCGGCGGGGAAGAACTCGGCGTAGGCCTCGTCGACGATGACGATCCCGGGCGCCGCGTCGTAGACCGCCGTGACGACGTCGAGGGACAGCGGCGTGCCCGTGGGATTGTTCGGCGAGCAGAGGATCACCAGATCGGGCTGGACGCGCCGCACCCACTCGGCCGCCCGCTCCGCGGACAGCTCGTAGTCGGCGTCGCGGTCGCCCGCGACCCACTCCGTCCCTGTGCCCTTGCACAGCAGCGGATACATCGAATACGTCGGGGCGAAGCCCAACGCCTTCCGCCCGGTGCCGCCGAACGCCTGCAGCAGCTGCTGCAGGATCTCGTTGGAGCCGTTGGCGGCCCACATGTTCGCACGCGTGAGGCCGTGGCCGAGGTACCCCGCGAGGGCGTCGCGTAGCTCCACGAACTCGCGGTCAGGGTAGCGGTTCGCACCGCCGACTGCGGCCGTCAGCCGGGCGAGGATGTCCGCCTGCACGTCGCCGGGGATCGGGTGGGTGTTCTCGTTGACGTTCAACTCGACCCGCACATGCTCCTGCGGCGCCCCATACGGCTCCAGGCCGCGCAGATCGTCACGGATGGGCAGATCGGAGAGAGAGGTCACCCTCCTAGATTAACGCCCGCCCCGCGGCATCCGACCCGCTACTTCGCGTACTGCGGCGGGACCGCGAGGGTCTGCCCGGGCGTCACCGTCGTGCCCTCGAGCCCGTTGAGATCGACGATCGCCGAGATCACGTCACGCGGATCGCTGTGCGGCGCGATCGTCTCGGCGATCTGCCACAGCGACTCGCCCGCCGTGACGGTGACGTGCGTGAAGCTCGCCGCCGGGGCGCCCGACTCACCGCTCGCGGCGGCGAGGCCCGAGTTGACGCCGAACCACAGCGCAACCGCGACGAGCGGCGCCGCGACGAGGGCGGCCAGCACCGCGCGACCCCGGCGTGTGAGCCGCAGTCGCGAGCGGACCGCGGCGGGCGGCATGCCGACGGCACGACCCGCTCCGGACACCTGAACAGTGATGCTGCTCATCTTGAACCCTCCAGTTTCGTCACTCGATTCGGAACGCATGTTCGACTTATTGCGCTAATCCGAATCTATCTTCGATTACATGATGATGCAATCCCCCACCGTTCGCGAACATTCCCACCGGTTTCGGGGACTCGCTCGAACAAATTCCCTATTCCCGCGAGCTTTGTCGCTAGGGTGTGGATCACCCGGTCGGAACACAACCAGAGACCACTGACATTGGGGACCTACGTGACCACAGACGCCGCACCCAAACGCCGCACCCGCCGCCGCAAGAACCTCAGCGAGAAGCAGCTGGCCATCCTCGACGTGATCAAGAAGTCCCTCGCCGCGCGGGGCTACCCGCCGAGCATGCGCGAGATCGGCGATGCCGTCGGCCTGGCCTCGCTGTCGAGCGTGACCCACCAGCTCAACCAGCTCGAGCTCTCCGGTTACCTGCGCCGCGACCCGAACCGGCCGCGTGCGCTCGAGATCCTCATCGATCCGCCGACACCCGCCGAGCAGGGCGAGGACTTCGAGTCGAAGATCCCCGTCGGCGACGCGATGCTCGTCCCGCTCGTCGGGCGCATCGCCGCAGGCATCCCGATCACCGCCGATCAGCAGGTGGAAGAGGTCTTCCCGCTCCCGCGCCGGCTGGTCGGCAACGGCGAGCTGTTCATGCTGCGGGTCGCGGGCGAGTCGATGATCGACGCGGCGATCTGCGACGGCGACTGGGTGGTCGTGCGCCAGCAGCAGGTCGCCGAGAACGGCGACATCGTGGCCGCGATGCTCGACGGCGAGGCGACCGTGAAGGTGTTCCGGCAGCGCGACGGCCACACCTGGCTGCTGCCCCGCAACTCGGCCTTCGAGCCGATCCTCGGCGATCAGGCCGTGGTGCTCGGCAGAGTGGTCGCGGTGCTGCGCGCGGTCTGAGTCCGTTCGGTGTGCCGATCCCCGTTCGGCGCACCGTGGTCTGCCAGCTGCAGCTCAGGCCCGGCGGCGAACAGCCCGCCGCTCCGAGAGCGTCGGATGACTTACGCGACCGGAAGGAACTCGGGGGCGACGAGCTCCGCGTAGCGGGCGGTGTCGATCAGGCCCGAGCGCCCCAGCACGGCCAGCGGGATCTCATGCTGGTTGAGGGTGTAGAGATGGATACCCGGGGCGCCGCCCGAGATGAGCCGCTGCACCAGCCTCGCGGCGTAGTCGATGCCGATCTCGCGCCGTCCCTCGTCCGTCGGCTCGACGTCGAGCGCGACCGCGAGCTCGGCCGGGACCTCCTCCCCCGACAGCTCCAGGAAGCGCTGCAGCCGCGCAGGGCTCGTGATCCCCATGATGCCCGGCAGGATGGGCATCTCGATGCCCGCGGCATGGGCCCGGTCCACCAGGCGGAAGTAGTCGTCGGCGTGGAAGAACAGCTGCGAGATCGCGAGGTTGGCGCCCGCGGCCTGCTTGGCGAGCAGGGCGTCCAGGTCCTGCTGGAACGAGTACGACGACGGATGACCGTTCGGGAACGCCGCGACGGCGATCACGAGCTTCTCCGCCCCGTCCGTGTCGACCGTGATGCCCGGCTTCCCCGGCAGCGCGACCTCACGCCACGGTGCGCGCTCGGTCTGGATGCGGTGGATCAGCTGCACGAGCTCGGCACCCGTGCGCAGATCGCCGAGAGGGGCCCCGAGCGGCGCATTCTTCGGTAGATCGCCGCGCACGGCGAGGAAGCTGCGCACTCCGGCGTCGAGGAAGGCGCGCACGGCGTCGCCGGCCTGCTGGAGCGAGGAGCCGACGCAGGTGAGGTGGGCCATGGCGCGCACCTCCGGGTGCGTGGCGATGACGTGCTTGAGGACGTCGAGCGAGGCGTCCTGCGACGACCCACCCGCCCCGTAGGTGACGGAGACGAAGTCCGGACCGGCCGCGACCAGCCGTGCGATCCGCCCCGGCAGCTGCTCCGCGATGCGCGGCGAGCGCGCCGGATGCAGCTCGAACGAGAAGGGGACCCTGCTCACGGCCGCTCGGCGGTCTCGAGTCGATACGGCTCGAACGGCGCCAGCCGGGACGGGTCCAGGAGCGCGGTAACCCGCGTCCCCTCCGGGACGTACTCGGTGGACGTGACCCGGCCGCGCTCGTGCAGCGCCGCGATGATCTCGCCGTGCTCGTAGGGCACGAGCAGCTCGACCGGCACCGAGCGGTCCGGCACCAGGTGGCCGATGCGGGCGAGCACCTCGTCGATGCCCTCCCCCGTGCGCGCGCTCGCGAAGACCGCACCCGGCTCGAGCCCGCGCAGCACGAGACGCGTGTCGTCGTCGACCAGGTCGGCTTTGTTGAACACAACGAGCTCGGGGATGTCGCGAGCACCGACCTCGCCGATCACATCGCGCACCGTCTGCAGCTGCGCCGCAGGGTCGGGGTGCGAGGCGTCGACGACGTGCACAATCAGATCGGCGTCCTGCACCTCCTCGAGCGTCGAGCGGAACGCCTCGACGAGCTGGTGCGGCAGATTGCGCACGAAGCCGACGGTGTCGGCGAGCGTGTAGGGGCGGCCGTCGAGCGTCTGCGAACGGCGCACGGTCGAGTCCAGCGTCGCGAACAGCGCGTTCTCGACGAGCACGCCCGCCCGCGTGATGCGATTGAGCATGCTCGACTTGCCCGCGTTCGTGTAACCCGCGATCGCCACGGAGGGCACCTCGTTGCGGCGTCGGTTCGCGCGCTTGGCCTCCCGCGCAGGCTTCATGTCCTTGATCTGGCGGCGCAGCTTCGCCATCCGCGTGTGGATGCGACGACGGTCCAGCTCGATCTTCGTCTCACCGGGGCCGCGGCTGCCCATGCCGTTGCCCGCCCCGCCGACCTGGCCGCCGGCCTGACGGCTCATCGACTCGCCCCAGCCGCGCAGTCGCGGCAGCAGGTACTCGAGCTGTGCGAGCTCGACCTGGGCCTTGCCCTCGCGGCTCTTGGCATGCTGGCTGAAGATGTCAAGGATGACGGCGGTGCGGTCGATGACCTTCACCTTCACGACGTCCTCGAGGGCGCGGCGCTGGCTGGGCGCGAGCTCGGTGTCGGCGATGACCGTGTCGGCGCCGAGGTTCGCGACGATCGCCGTCAGCTCATCCGCCTTGCCGCGGCCGAGATAGGTGCTGGGGTCCGGGTGCGGGCGGCGCTGCAGCAGCCCGTCGAGCACGACGGCCCCCGCGGTCTCGGCCAGCGCGGCGAGCTCACGCAGCGAGTTCTCCGCATCGTCGAGGGTGCCGCCGGCGTAGACGCCGATCAGGACGACGTTCTCGATGCGCAGCTCGCGGTACTCGACCTCGGTGACGTCCTCGAGCTCGGTGGAGAGACCACGGACACGGCGCAGCGCGGCACGGTCGTCGCGATCGAACTGCTCACCGTCGGCGTCGCCGGAGGTCGTGGCATCCGTCGTCGTCAGCAGCGCCTGGGCCTGCTGCCCGAACAGCGAGTAGCCGACTGCGTGCGCATCCCCATGCGCGAGTACGCGGGCGACGACGTCGTCGTCGCCGCGGGTGTCGGTGTCAGTGGTGCCGGTGTGATCTGCGGTCATTGTTGAGGCTTAACTCTAGTTCTCTCGGTGCTGTACGGTTTCTCACATGTCATCCGGCGACCACTATTTCAGCGTCTCGCCGGACAGCGACCCGAAGCTGCGTCCCATCCATGTGCGGCTCGCCGGGCGCGAAATGACGCTCACGACGGGGGCCGGGGTATTCAGCCCCGACCATGTCGACGTCGGCACGCAGGTGCTGCTCTCGCACACACCCGCTCCTCCACCGGGCGGGCAGTTGCTTGATCTGGGGTGCGGCTGGGGGCCGATCGCGCTGTCACTCGCTCTCGAGTCGCCTCACGCGACCGTGTGGGCCGTCGATGTGAATGAGCGGGCGCTCGAACTCGTGCGGCAGAACGCCCTCTCCTTGGGTCTCGATAACATCAACGCCGTGCGACCCGAGGATGTTCCGCCCGAGGTCGCATTCACCACGATCTGGTCGAACCCTCCGATTCGGGTGGGCAAGAACGAGCTGCACCACCTGCTGGAGCAGTGGCTGCCGCGGCTCGAGCCCGGGTCGGATGCCTGGCTCGTGGTCGCCAGGAACCTCGGCTCGGACTCGCTACAGCGCTGGCTCGAGACGACGCTGCCGACGGAGTTCGGCATCACGCGGGCCGCGACGAGCAAGGGCTTCCGAGTGCTGCGCGTCCGGCACAGGGGCGTGGCCGCCTAAACGAGCCGTGAGGCAGCGCCGGCCAGACGCTCACGCGAGCGTGAGCTCGCCATCGAAGACGAGCTCCGCGGGGCCGGAGAGCGCGACGTGCTCGCCGTCCTCGGCCGGGAACATCCGCACCGCCACGGTGCCGCCCGTGACCTGCACGCGCCAGTCGTTCGGGGCGCGGTCCCCCGCCCAGTAGCGCGTGGCGAGCGCGGCGGCCACGGTGCCCGTGCCGCACGACAGCGTCTCCCCCACGCCGCGCTCATGCACCCGCATCCGGATGCGGCCGATGCCGTCCTTCACGAGTGGCTCGCCCGGCACCACGAACTCGACGTTCGTGCCGTCGACCGGCTCCGGGTCGAGCACAGGGATGTAGCTGAGGTCGAGCTGGTCGAGTTCGCCATCGTCGGGGAGCGCGACGACGACGTGCGGGTTGCCGACGTTGATGCCGAGGCCGGGCCGGGCGACGGGGAGCTGCTTCGCACTGACGAGGGGCTCGCCGCCGTCGAGGCGCCAGCGGCCCATGTCGACCTGGTAGCCCAGGGCCGATCGCTGCACATCGCGCACCCCGGCACGCGTGCCGATCGGCAGGGTGGCGCCGGGCTTCAGCTCGGCGAGACCGCTGCGCGTCAGGAACTCGGTGTAGACCCGGATGCCGTTGCCGCACATCTCCGCGACGGAACCGTCCGCGTTGTAGTAGTCCATGAACCACTCCGCGTCGGGGTCCTCCGCCAGCGCGTCCGCGCCCGCCGGCAGGCTGCGGGAGCGCACGGCGCGGATCACGCCGTCGGCTCCGACGCCGAAGTGCCGGTCGCACAGCGCCCTGATCTGCTCCTCGCTCAGTTCGAGGGAGCCGTCGGGGTCGGCGAAGAGGATGAAGTCGTTTCCGGTGCCGTGACCCTTGCTGAAGCGGAGCGTGATCGCCATTCGTCCAGCCTACTGAGCGCGGCGCGTGCTCTGGCCGCGGCATCCGTCGTCTCGGTGTCGAGCCACCCGACGTGTTCGTAGCGCTTGAACCAGCTCACCTGACGACGCGCGTACCGCCGCGTCAGAGCCTGGGTCTGCGCGATCGCGTCGCCTTCGCCCAGCTCGCCGCGCAGCTGGGCGAGCGCCTGGGCGTAGCCGATGGCGCGGCTCGCCGTGACGCCCTGCTCGATGCCGTCGGCTCGCAGGCGGTCGACCTCCGCGAGCATCCCCTCTGCCCACATGCCCTCGACGCGGCGGTCGAGCCGGCCGACGAGGACGTCACGCGGGGTCGACAGTCCGATCACGAGCGCGGGATGCCACAATCGCGGCGACTCCGGCAGAGCCGCTCCGTGCCCCTGCACGGCGAGCTCGTGGATCTCGAGAGCCCGCACGATGCGGCGGCCGTTGGCCGGATCAACGCGCGCCGCCGTCGCCGGGTCGGCGGAGCGGAGCCGCGCGTAGAGGGCACCCGGCCCTTGCACCTCGAGCTCGGCCTCGAGCCGCTCCCGGACGGCGCGATCACGCCCCGGGAAGCGGAAGTCGTAGACGACGCTGGACACATAGAGGCCGGAGCCCCCGACGAGGATAGCGACGGCGCCGCGGGCCTGGATGCCGTCGATCGCGGAACGTGCTGCGAGCTGGTAGTCCGCCACGCTCGCCTCCTGCGTGACGTCGAGCACGTCGAGCAGATGGTGCGGGATGCCGCGCCGTTCGGCCTCCGGCACCTTGGCGGTGCCGATGTCCATCCCGCGGTAGAGCTGCATGGCGTCGGCGCTCACGATCTCCGCGTCCTGGCCGCGCTCGGCGAGGAGGAGTGCCGTGCGGATCGCGAGCTCTGACTTGCCGGTGCCGGTCGCGCCGACGATGACCAGGAGCGGCGCGGCGGCCATGCTCAGCGCAGTTCGTCGTTCGGGTCGTAGATGGGGCTGGTCGCGACCTGGATCGTGGCAGCGCCGAGCGGCCCCTTCGTCCCCGTGGCACGCAGCGCCGGCATCCCGAGCGAGACGGAACCGCCCGCGCCACCGTGGCTGTGCGTGGAGGGCAGTTCGCAGGCCTCGGCCTGCTCGAGATCCCAAGCGTCGCCGGCGCGGGTGCGACGAACCTTCAGCGGGGCGCCGTCGACGGAGTCCGCCAGCAGGTGGAACGGCGCGGCGTGCGTGATCTCGACCGTGACGACGTCGCCGGGGCGGGGGGTCTCTGAGCCCGCGGGGACCTCGAAGTGGACGAGGCGGCTGTCCTCCGCACGCCCGCTGAGCCGGTGCGTCTCGCCGTCCTTCTTCCCCTCGCCGGTCGAGACGAGCACCTCGACCGTGCGGCCGAGCTGCTTCTCGTTCTCTTCGAGCGAGATCCGATCCTGCAGGGCCACGAGGCGGTTGTAGCGGTCCTGCACGACCTCCTTCGGCACCTGCTCGCCCATCGTGGCGGCGGGGGTGCCGGGCCGGATCGAATACTGGAAGGTGAAGGCCGAGGCGAACCGGGCCTGTTCGACGACCCGCAGCGTCTCCTGGAAGTCCTCCTCGGTCTCGCCGGGGAATCCGACGATGATGTCCGTGGAAATCGCGGCGTTCGGGATCCTCGCACGGACGCGGTCGAGGATGCCGAGGAACTTCTCCGAGCGGTAGGAGCGCCGCATCGCGCGCAGGATGCGGTCGGAGCCGGACTGCAGCGGCATGTGCAACTGCGGCATCACCGCGGGGGTCTCGGCCATCGCGTCGATGACGTCGTCCGTGAAGGCAGCCGGGTGCGGGCTCGTGAAGCGGATCCGCTCGAGGCCCGCGATCTGCCCGGCGGCCCGCAGCAGCTTGCCGAAGGCCTGGCGGTCGCCGAACTCGACGCCGTAGGAGTTGACGTTCTGCCCCAGCAGGGTGACCTCGATGGCGCCCTGCGCGACGAGCGACCGGATCTCGCCCAGCACCTCGCCCGGACGCCGGTCGCGCTCCTTGCCGCGCAGCGAGGGCACGATGCAGAAGGTGCAGGTGTTGTTGCAGCCGACCGAGATGGACACCCAGCCGCTGTAGCTCGAGTCGCGCTTCGTCGGCAGCGTCGAGGGGAAGGTCTCGAGCGCCTCGAGGATCTCGATCTGGGCGGAGTCGTTGTGGCGGGCCCGTTCGAGCAGGCTCGGGAGCGCACCCATGTTGTGGGTACCGAAGACGACGTCGACCCACGGTGCCTTCTCGAGGATGACGTTCTTGTCCTTCTGGGCGAGGCAGCCGCCGACGGCGATCTGCATGCCCTGATGCCGACGCTTGACGGAGGCCAGGTGGCCCAGATTGCCGTAGAGCTTGTTGTCCGCGTTCTCACGCACGGCGCAGGTGTTGATCACGACGATGTCCGCTTCGTCGCCGTTCGCGGGGACGTAGCCGGCCGCCTCGAGCGAGCCAGAGAGCCGCTCGGAGTCGTGGACGTTCATCTGACAGCCGTAGGTCCGCACCTCATAGGTGCGACGACGCCCGGCCCCGTCGACCGCCGCGTCGGACTCGACGATCAGGGTCGGCGCCTCACTGGGCCGAGCCGGGTCACGGGTGGGGATGACGGTGCTCATGGTGGCTCAATTGTACGTACGCCGTGCCACGACGCGTGCGCGGACGGGAACCCGCCCGCTCACCGCCGCGAGCGCATCGCGTCGCCGACGGCGGCGCTCACGGTCTCGCTCGAATAGCCGCGCCGCATCAGATAGCCGTACAGCCGGCGCTCGGCCGTCTGGTCGTCGACGTCCTGGAGCTGGCCCATGCGCTTCATCGCGACCGCGATCGCCCGGTCGAGCTCCTCCTCCTGGTCGAAGTCGACGAGGGCGTCGGAGATCGCACCCTCATCGATGTGCCGCCGGCGCAGCTCGCGCTCGATCCCCTGCCGCCCCTGCCCCTTCCGGGCACGAGCGGCGTACACGAGCGACACCGCCAGCGCCTCGTCGTCGAGCAGGCCGACGCTCTCGAGCCGGTCAAGCTCGGCCTCGGCCACCCCGTCGTCGACGCCGCGCTTGCGCAGCACCTGCTCGAGTTCCCACCGGGACATGCCCCGCCGGGCGAGCTGGTGCAGAGAGACGTTGGCCGCACGCGTACCGGCCTTCTCATGCGTCTTCCGCACCGTGCGCTCCGCCGGGGTGCGCTCAACCTCGTCCGCCACATCGGCAGCGGCGAGGGCCTGCACCGCCGCGACCGCGGCCTGCGCGCGCTCAGAGGGCGCCGCACCGGGCAGGTAGACGACCGGGGCCGGCCCGGCGGGACGGCGAGCGGGGCGACCACCCGGGTCTTGCCGCTCACCGTCTGCGGACGGCCCCTTGCGCTCCTCATCGGAGGGGAAGAACCGGACGACCATGTGCGACCTCCGCTATGCGCCCTTGCGCTGCTGCAACTTCGTCGAGATGTCCTCGACCGGGGCCGGGATCTCCGCCGGAGCGTTCGGGTCCTTGACGACGCCGAGCTTGATCAGGATCTTCTGCTCGATCTCGTTCGCGATCTCGGAGTGCTCGATCAGGAAGTTCCGCGAGTTCTCCTTGCCCTGACCCAGCTGGTCGCCCCCGTAGGTGTACCAGGCGCCGGACTTCTTGACGATGCCCTGCTCGACGCCGTAATCGATCAAGCTGCCCTCGCGGGAGATGCCGATGCCGTAAAGGATGTCGAACTCGGCCTGCTTGAAGGGCGGTGCCATCTTGTTCTTGACCACCTTGACGCGGGTACGGTTGCCGACGGCTTCCGCCCCGTCCTTCAGGGTCTCGATGCGACGGATGTCGAGGCGCACGGAGGCGTAGAACTTCAGCGCCTTTCCGCCCGAGGTGGTCTCAGGGCTGCCGAAGAACACACCGACCTTCTCGCGCAGCTGGTTGATGAAGATCATCGTCGTGTTGGTGGAGTTGAGCGCACCGGTCAGCTTGCGCAGCGCCTGCGACATGAGGCGGGCCTGCAGGCCGACGTGAGCGTCGCCCATCTCACCCTCGATCTCGGCGCGCGGCACGAGAGCGGCCACCGAGTCGATAACGATCATGTCGATGGAGCCGGAGCGCACCAGCATGTCGGCGATCTCAAGCGCCTGCTCACCGGTGTCGGGCTGGGAGACGAGCAGCGAGTCGATGTCGACGCCGAGCTTCTTCGCGTACTCGGGGTCGAGGGCATGCTCGGCGTCGATGAACGCCGCGATACCGCCGTTCTTCTGTGCGTTGGCGATCGCGTGCAGGGTCAGCGTCGTCTTGCCCGAGGACTCCGGGCCGTAGATCTCGACGATGCGGCCGCGTGGCAGACCCCCGATGCCGAGCGCCACATCGAGCGCGATCGACCCGGTGGGGACCACTTCAACGGGCGCGCGGTCGTCGCTTCCGAGGCGCATGACCGAGCCCTTGCCGAACTGACGATCGATCTGGGCGAGCGCGGTCTCGAGCGCTTTCTCGCGATCGGCTGGAGTAGGCATTTCCCCAAATCCTTTCAATAAGCACAGTCTTTCAACGGGACTGCAGCGGTGATGTCTGCGACAGTACGCGGAGGGTCTGACATCGGCTGCCGGACCGCACGGATCGGTGTGAAACTCGTCGGCGGGCCCGTCTGTGCCGGGCGAGTCGCCGTTGCTCATACGGTAGCAAAACTCGAACTCGTGTTCGACAACGACACGGCGTGTCCCGAAGTGAATCTCGTAGCAGCCGCTACGCGATCGGCGGGCAGAGGCGGTCCGGCGCCCCGTCGACCCGCTCGCCGACCAGCCCGCCGCTACTTCTTCGGTTCGGCGAGGCCCGCGCCGTAGCGACGGGAGACCGGTACGTCCGTGGCCTCGCACAGCGCCAGCCACACCTCGCGCGCCGGCAGGCCCACCTCGAGCGCCTGCTCGGCCGTCCGGGCCCCCAGCTCGATCAGCACGAGGTCGTGGACCAGCTGCCGGCCGTATGCCGCCCCGAACTCCTGCTCGACGGCGCGGTTGAACTCACTCAGTCGCATGGTGCTCCCAGGGTAACGCGCGGGTTCCGCACGCCCGTGGCGATGTCGGAAGGCTGGGCGTTAACGCAGTGGATGCCCCGGGCCTGAGCCCGGGGCATCCGTTCATGTATCAGACGTGTTGGGGGCGACTAGCGCTGCGTCACCAGTTCGCCATCGAGGCCCGCCGCGAAGTCATCCGGCAGGGCGTCTGGCACCATCGTGTCGATGCCCTCCAGCACGGCGAGACGGTCACCGACCTCGCGCATGATGACCGAGATGGGCGTGTCGAGCGCGTCGGCGACCGAGGCGAGGATCTCGCTCGATGCCTCCTTCTGGCCCCGCTCCACCTCACTGAGGTAGCCGAGGGCCACGCTCGCCTTGCTCGCGACCTGTCGAAGCGTACGGCCCTTCTGAAGGCGGAAGTCCCGCAGCACGTCACCGATCTCCTGACGTACCAGAATCATTGGCGCCCCCTTCTTGACCGTATGGCCGATCGAACGACCATGGCTGAAAGCGCCTTTGGGCGGCGCTTCTTGCGATGCACTGTAGTTCACGATTCCTGCATTCCGCTGGTTAATGTCGGCAAACGTAACGCGAGTGAAACCCGCCCTATTCCGCGACCCCTCGGATGAGGGAGTCCACCGCCGCGCGCACCGCCTGAGCACGGATGCTCGCACGACCGCCTTGCAGCAGCAGCGCCTCCACTCGGCATTCGATCCCCACCGCCACGGCGACGTACACGGTCCCGACCGGCTGACCGCCCTGCGGGTCCGGCCCGGCGACACCCGTCGTCGCGACGCCGATGTCGGCGGCCTTCCCGTCGACGGCGAGCGCGGCGCGCACACGCTCGGCCAGCTGCCGCGCGACGTCGGGGTGCACGGGTCCGTGCTCGGCGAGCAGCTCCTCGTCCACCCCGACGAGGCTGTGCTTGAGCGGGGTGGCATAGACGACGGCTCCCCCGTTCACGACGACCGAGGCGCCGGCCGGCCGGGTGAGCTCGGCCGTGAGCTGTCCGCCCGTGAGGGACTCGGCGACGGCGACCGTCAGCCCGCGCGCGGCCAGGTCCGCGATCAGCTCGGCCGTCGGGTCCGCGAGGACGGTGGATGCCGGGGCGGTGGATGCCTGGGGCTCGCGCTCAGGCATCCGTACCCGCCTTACGGCGCCGCAGCCTGACCGCGTTCCACGCATAGTCGAGCCCCGAGGAGACGGTCAGAACGAGCGCGACGGCCATGAACACCCCGTTCACCCAGTGCACCCAGTCGCCGAGCGGGACCCAGAACGGCAGCAGGGCGAGCGAGATCGCGATGGCCTGGAACAGCGTCTTGAGCTTGCCGCCGCGACTGGCCGGGATCACCCCGCCGCGGATGACGGCGAAGCGGTAGACCGTGATGCCGACCTCGCGCACGAGGATCACGATCGTGACCCACCACCACAGCTCGCCGAGGATCGACAGCCCGACGAGCGCCACGCCGGTGAGCACCTTGTCGGCGATCGGGTCGAGCAGCTTGCCGAGCTCGGTGACGAGGTTCCGGCTGCGGGCGATGTGGCCGTCGAGCCCGTCGGTCGCGATGGCGACCACGAACAGCACGCCGGCCCACCAGCGCAGCGGGCCGTCCTGCCCCGCGTCGGCCAGCAGCATCCACAGGAAGACGGGCGCGCACAGGATCCGCACGACGGTGATCGCGTTCGGCAGGTTCCAGTTGCTCGGCCGGGCCGGGATGTCGGTCACCCCTTCAGCCTAGGGCGCGGGCGGCCGGATGTCGTGCGGAGGACTTCTGCGCGAAGACAGGACGCTCCCGGCGGGAAGCTCCTCGTTCCACGCAGAAGTCCTCCGCACTCCCCCGGCGCTCACCCGGCGATGAAGTCGAGGATGTCCCGGTCGAGCTCCTCCTGATACGCACCATGGATGCCATGCGACGCCCCCGGATAGACCTTGAGCGTGCCGTTGCGCACGAGCTCGATCGACTTCCGGGCCGCCGCCGCGATGGGAACGATCTGGTCGTCATCACCCTGAGCGATGAACATCGGCACCTCGATGGCCCTCAGATCCTCCGTCTGATCCGTCTCCGAGAACGCCTTCACACAGTCGTAGACGGCCGCCAGGCCCGCGAGCATCCCCTGCCGCCAGAAGTCGTCGATCAGGCCCTGCGAGACGGCGGCACCCTCACGATTGAAACCGAAGAACGGCAACGCGAGCTCCTTCCAGAACTGCGAGCGATCCTTCAGCACGTTCGCCCGGATGTCGTCGAAGACCTCGATCGGCGTACCCTCCGGATTCGCATCCGACTTCACCATGACCGGCGGCACCGCACCGGCCGTGACCACCTTCACCACCCGCCCCTCGCCATGCTGGGCGGCGTACCTGACGACCTCGCCTCCGCCGGTGGAGTGGCCGACGACCACGAGCTCGTTCAGATCCAGCGCCTCGACGAGCTCGGCGAGATCGCGCGCGTAGGTGTCCATGTCGTTGCCCGTGTACGTCGACGTCGAACGGCCGTGACCACGGCGGTCGTGCGCAATCGTGCGGTAGCCCGCGTCGGCGAAGAGCTTGAGCTCGAGCTGCCACGCATCCGAACTCAACGGCCACCCATGACTGAACAGCACCGGCCGCCCCGTGCCCTGCTCCGTGTAATAGATCTCCGTCCCATCGGAGGTGGTGATGTACGGCATACGTTCTCCTCTGTGCTGATCGGTGTCGGGGGTGGCCCGGCCCGCGCCAGGCGGCCCAGGCGGTCTGAGCGGTCTACGCGGTGAAGCGCCGGGCGAAGTCGAGGGCGGGCCTGGCCACATCCGGCCAGCCGTGGTCGATCGTCAGGGAGTGACCACGCCCGGGGACCTCGACGATCTCGGTGACCCCGGCGTTCTTCTCCTGCTGCGCGAAGGTCGCCCGCGTGATCGCGAGAGGCACCGTGTGGTCCTTCGCGCCGGCGATGACCAGGAGGGGCCCGCGCTCCGGGTTCTTCACGTCGACGACGACCTCGTTGTGGAAGGGGTTGAAGTTCGCGACGACCGCCTGGAAGAGCGGCACCCCCGAGGCGGGCACGTGGAACTCGTCGAACAGGCGGCGGGCCTCCTCCTCGTCGAGGTTGTTGGCCCAGCCGTACTGGAACTGCTCGAAGGTCAGCGCGATCGCCTTGCCGCGGTTCGCCGGGTTGCCGAGCACCGGAGCGGCGGCCTTGATGGAGGACAGCGGCACCGGCAGCACGCCCGTGAACGGGGCGTTGTCGATCGTCACGGTCACCGCGGCCATCCCCTCGCTCGCGATCTTCTGCGCGATCAGGCCGCCGAAGGAGTGCCCGATCACTACGGGCTTCTTCGTGAGGGCCGCGATGGCGGCGAGGTAGTGGTCGGTGACCTGCTGCACCATCTTGTGGGCGAAGACGTCCGGATGCTCGCGCGCCTCGGCCACGCTCGTGGGGTCGTCCGGCCAGCCGGGCGCCAGCGTCGTGTACCCGTTCTGCTCGAACAGCTCGCGCCACGGCCGCCAGCTGCTGGAGAGCAGCCACAGCCCGTGCACGAACACCACCGGCGTCGCGCCGGATTCGTTCGCGCGGTCGATCTCGCGCTGTTCCCACTCGGTGATCTGGGGCATCGCGCTCCGCCTCTCCGCTCCGCTCCGTGGTGCCGACGCTAGCGAGCACGTCGCGGTGCGGCTGTTCCCTGGGTGCACGGATCGGGGCCCTCGGCGCACTCATGCCGGTCGGCAGGGCCGGTCGCGAGGTCGGCAGCGGGATCGGCGGCTGCTATGCCGAGCGGCCGCGCAGCTCGCTGGGCACGACGCCGTAGACGCCGCGGAAGCGGCGGCTGAAGTGGGAGGCGTTCTCGAATCCGGACTCGAAGGCGACGCGCGCGACGGGCAACGTCGGGTCGGCGGCCAGGAGCTGGCGCGCGTGATCGAGGCGAAGGGCGTAGACGGTCTCCATCAGCGTCTGCGGCTGGTTCGACCAGAGCTTGAACAGGTAGCGGACACTGATGTTGTGCGCGTAGGCGATGAACTCGGGGCTGAGGTCGCGGCGGCGGAAGTTCATCCGCAGATACAGCTCGATCCGCTCTTTCAGATAGTCCGTCGCGGCCGCGTCATCCTCCCCCGCCGTCTCCAGCAGGCTGGCCGCGAGGCGAGCGACGGCCGCGGCGACGTTGCCGGCCTCCGCGCTGTGCGAGATCCGCTCGGCCGCTCCGACGAGCTCGAGCAGCTGGGCCCGGAAGAGGCCGTACAACGGGCTGCGGATGACGCCCGAAGCCGCCGCGCACACGGCCTCGGCGCTCAGCCCCAGCGCAGAGCGTTCGAGCTGCAGGATGCGCACCTCGCCCGGCCCGGCCCGGTGATAGACGAAATGCGAGCTCAGGTCCGTGACGTACAGGCCGCCGGAGCGCAGCGGCGCCTCGCCGCCCTCGCCACGCGAGTAGGTCCCGGACGGACCGCCGTGCAGCACGAAGGCGACCCGCTCGGGGGCGGAGGCATGATCATGACGCGCGTCCCGGCGATGCTCGATCCCCGTGCTCGACTCCACGATCAGGGCTGCGTCGGCCCCGAGGGCCCAGCCGCTCAGCCGCACCCGCGAGGAGTCGGCCGGCCCGACGAAGCGGGTCTCGTGGGGCGCCGTGGAACTCGCGAGGACCTCGCGCAGCGCACTCTGCCGCTCGGCCGCGTCGAGGCGGTCGGTGTCCAGGAGCACGACCATGGCGAGCCCTCACGATCGACGGATGCGCCGACGGCAGATCAGCGCCTGATCACATCCTGCTCGAAACGATAGCGGAGCGTAAGGCTCTGTCCGGACTCCGCGAACTCAGCCGCGTCGCCCGGTCGCGGCCGTCAGTCGCGGCCGGTGAGCCCCCAGGCGTCCTCGTCGGGGCCGGCCTCGACCTCTTCCAGGCCCTCGTAGCGCTCGGCGAGAACATCGCCGCCGTACCGGTCCTCGCCGGCGGGGGCGGATGCCGCAGCCGGGGTGCTCGCCGCCGCGGGGACGGCATCCCCCGCATCCTCCCCGCGGATCTTCGCCATCACCTCGGGCAGTTGCTCGGCCGTGACGAGGACGTCGCGCGCCTTCGAGCCCTCGGACGGGCCGACGATCTCGCGCGACTCCAGCAGGTCCATCAGACGCCCCGCCTTGGCGAAGCCGACGCGCAGCTTGCGCTGCAGCATCGAGGTCGAGCCGAATTGGGTCGAGACGACGAGCTCGGCCGCCGCCAGCAGCAGCTCGAGGTCGTCGCCGATGTCGGAGTCGATCTGCTTCTTCCCGGCAGCGGGCACCACATCCTGCCGGTAGTCCGGCCGCGCCTGGCGTGTGACGTGGTCGACGACCTTCTGGATCTCGGACTCGTTGACCCACGCGCCCTGCACACGCAGCGGCTTGCCCGCGCCCATCGGCAGGAAC
>DASWPQ010000056.1:0-128936 GCA_036398375.1 Gryllotalpicola sp. | reverse complement strand
GGTGAAGGCGCCGCGGTAGCGGGCTGCGGGGTGGCGGTCGGGCAGGTGCGGGCCTTCGCCGAAGACCTTCTCGCGGTAGGTGCCCGGGGCGTACTCCTTCTGTGCGATGCCGCGTTTCTGCAGTTCAGGCATGACCTGCTCTGCGAAGTCCGTGAAGTACCGGTGGAACGCGGCGTCAGCGACGTTGATGCCGCTCACGCCGGCGTCGCGCCACTGCTCGATCACGTCGGCGATCTGTTCGGGGGTCCCGACGGTCGGCGGGATGTCGGTCGCCGCGGCGACTTGGCGCGGGGTGGCCCGCAGCGCTCCGCCCGCGGCGCTCGCCGCTCCGAAGATCCCGGCCGAGCCAGGGGCCGAGGAGATGTCGACCTCCTCGTCCTCGTCGTAGTAGCCGAGATCCATGCCGAGTATCCCGCCGGACTCCACGATGTGCCCGCGCGGGGTGACGTACTCGAGGATCTCCGCGTGCTTGCGCAGTGCCTCCTCTTCGGTGGAGCCCACGACGAAGCGCAGCAGTTGGATGACCTTCACATCGCCCGGTCGTCTGCCGTACTGAGGCAGCAACGCGTCGAGCTGCTTCACCAGAACGGATGCCGCTTCCGGGGTGCGCGACATGATGAGCAGCGCCTCCGCATGCTCGGCCGCGACCCGCAGCGCCCCCGGCGACATCCCCGCGGTGTAGAGAAAAGGCACGCGCTGCGGGCTCGGTGCGCAGATGTGCGGGCCTTGCACCGAGAACAGCGTTCCCTTGTGGTTGATCCGGTAGATCTTGGACGGGTCGGCCCAGATGCCGTTCTCGGCGTCCTGCACGACCGCGTCGCGGTCCCACGAGCCCTCCCAGAGTGAGAACACGACCTTCATGAATTCGTCGGCGCGCCCGTATCGCTCCTCGTACGTCGGCATGCGGTCGAAGTTCAGGTTCCGGAATCCGTTCTCGAGCCCGGAGGGCACGATGTTCCAGCCCACCCGGCCGCCCGAGATCCTGTCGAAGGTCGAGGCGATCCGCGCGAGCTCGAAGGGATGGGTCTGGATCAGCGAACTCGTGAAGCCGAGCGAGAGGTTCTCGGTCACCGCGGTCAGGGCCGCGGCGACGATCACCGCGTCGTCGTTCGGGAAGTTATTCGCACCCTCGGCGTGCGCGCGATGCGTGCCGCCGAACGGACCCATGAGGCCGAGCCCGTCGGCGAAGAACAGCCCATCGAACTTGGCGGCTTCGATCGTCTTGGCGACGTCGACCCAGGTCTGCATCGCGCCGACCGGGGATGCCTGCGCCCACGGCGTGCGCCACAGCCCCTCGTAGTGATGGCTCGGGGTGAGCTGGGCGAAGGCGTTGAAGATCATCCGCCGGGTCTCGCTCATGTCGAAGGCCTTTCGTCTGCGGCTGTCGTCAGCCGATGTTGTCCGTGAAGGTGCCGCGCAGTTGCGCGGCGGGGTGGCGCTCGTTGAGTAACGGGCCTGCGCCGAAGACCTTCTCGCGGAAGGTGCCCGGGGTGTATTCCTTCTGGGCGATGCCACGCCTCTGCAGCTCCGGCATCACCTGCTCGGCGAACGGTTCGAAGGCACGGTGATAGAGATAGTCGCCGACGTTGATGCCCGCGATGCCGGCCGCCTGCCACCGCTCGACCTCATCGGCGATTTGCTCGGGCGTGCCGACGACCGGGGGGATGCTGCCGAAGCTCGCGATCTGGCGTGGCGTCGCAGTGGTCTGCCCCTCGGCCAGATTGGCGGCGCCGAAGATGCCCCTGAAGCCGGGCGCCGAGGAGATGTCGACCTCTTCGTCCAAGTCGTATTTGGACAGGTCCATGCCGAGGATGCCGCCGGCCTCGATCAGGGCGCCGCGCGGGTCGACGTACGACTCGACCTCTTCGTAATTGCGCTGCGCCTCTTCCTCGGTCGAGCCGACGACGAAGTGCAGTGCCTGCACGACCTTCACGTCACCCGGCTTGCGACCATATTCGACCAGCTGCCGGTTGAGGTCGTCGATGAGCGCTGTCGCGTCCTCCGGGGTCTTTACCTGCGTGAGCAGGACCTCGGCGTAGCGGGCCGCCGTGCGGATCGAGTTCGTGGAAACTCCCGCGGTATACAGGAACGGCGTGCGCTGCGGAGTCGGCTCGTTCAGGTGTGGGCCCTCGACCGAGTACAGGGAACCCTTGTGGTTGATGCGATGCACCTTGCTGGGATCGGTGTAGATGCCCTTCTCCACGTCTTTGACGACGGCGTCGAGGTCCCACGAGCCCTCCCAGAGCGAGAACACGACCTTGAGGAACTCATCCGCCCGCGCGTAGCGCTCTTCCGGTGTCGGCACCTCGTCGAGGCCGACATTGCGGTGCGCGTTGAGCAGCGCCGACGGGACGATGTTCCACGCGGCGCGCCCCTTTGAAACTCGGTCGACGGTGGAGGCGAGGCGGGCGAACTCAAAAGGCAGATTCTGGATGAGGGCGCTGGTGAATCCCAGTGAGATGTCCTTGGTGACCGTGGCGAGGGCGGCGGCGACGATGATCGCGTCGTCCTCGGGCACGGCCGCGGCGGCTTCGGCGTGCACCTTGTGCGAGCCACCGAATGCGCCGACCATCCCCAAGGAGTCGGCGATGAAGAGCCCGTCGAACTTCGCCGCTTCGATGCGCTGAGCGATGCGGACCCAGGTATCGATGTCATCGTAGGGGTTCTCCTGCCCCCACGGCGTGCGCCAGAGCCCGGTGAAGTGGTGGCCGGGGGTGAGCTGGACGAATGCGTTGAAGATCATTCGCGAGGGAGCCGTCATCGTGGGCGCCGCCTTTCCATGAGCCGTGTGGGAGGGGCGGGCTCAAAGGTGAGCGCGCAGCCCTCCTCTGTACTATGTCACACCCGATATTTCGGCGAAGTAACACTCCCGCAGCCGTCGCGACGGGGGCGGCAGCAGCGACGTCGCCTGCCACGCCGGCCCGGGCCGGTCGCCGACGGTCTGCCGCGAGGCGGTAGGGCCGGCTGCGTCAGTCGCGCTCGGGAAGTCCGGCCCACTGGCCGATCACATGCCCGATGTGCCGGTGCATGAGGCTCTCGGCGGCGGCGCCGTCTCCGTTCTCGAGCAGCTCGAGCAGAGCGTGGTGCTCACGCGTCGAGGCGTCGAGATCGCTCGAGCGCTTCAGATGGGCGAGCCCGACGAGCCTGGTCTGCGCGCGGAGGTCGGCGACGATCGCCGTCAGGCGTGTATTGCCGAGGCATTCGAGAAGCCCGACATGGAAGGCGGTGTCAGTCGTGATGTAGTCGGCGAGGTCGCCGGTCGCTGCCGCGGAGATGGTGCGTTCGGCCAGAGCCCGGAAATGGTCGGCGCGCTCGTGCGGGTAGTGCGCAGCAAGCGCACGCATCGACGGCGGCTCGAGCATCCGTCGGATGTTGACGATGTGCTGCATGTCCTCGTCGGACACCTCGGTGATGCGGAAGCCCTTGTTGCGCAGCGTGACGACGAAGCCGCGGTTCTCGAGGTTCATCAGGGCCTCGCGCACGGGCGTGACGGAGACGCCGAACTGGACGGCCAGTGCGGGGGCCGAGAAGACGTGCCCGGGCTCCATGTCACCCGTCACGATGGCGGCGGCGAGCTGCTCTTCGATCCGCTCGCGCAACGACGTCACCGGCTGCAGTTTGTCGATAAGCCCTTTCACGCCGACAGCTCCTCCCCTTGGCGCCATTATGTTCACAACTGGTCTCGCGGTGGGGGAGGGGCGGCGTTCACTACCCACGTCCGCCAGCCGCTTTCAGCTCCCCGGGGAAATGGCAGGCGGCATTGTGGCCGTCCACGGAGTAGGCGTCGGGTGCAGGGGCCTTCTCGACGCACAGCGGACGGTCGTGTCTGACGGGGCAGCGCGAGGCGAACGGGCAGCCTTGCTCGGGACGGCGCGCCTGCGGTTCGCCGTGTAGAACGATCCGCCCGGGAGCGGAGTCATCGGTACTGACGGCACGGCGTGGGTCCGGGGCTGCGGAGAACAGCGAGACCGTATACGGATGCTGCGGATTGGAGAACAGCTCCTGCGCGGTTCCGCTCTCGACGACGCGCCCGAGGTAGAGCACAACGATGCGGTCGCAGAAGTACTCGGCGACCGAGAGATCGTGCACGATGAAGATGTAGGCGAGATCGAGCCGTTCCTGCTCTTCACGGAGGAGATTGAGCACCTGCGCCTGCACGGAGACGTCGAGCGCAGAGACGGGCTCGTCGAGCACGATCAGCTCGGGCCGCGTGACCAGCGCACGGGCGATCGCGACGCGCTGTCGCTGCCCGCCGGACAGACGACTCGGCACGCGATCGTGGAAGGACTCGTCCAGGCCGAGCTGGCTCAGGATCTCGATGGCGCGCGCGTGGCGCTCGGTCCTGTCACCCAGCTGGTGGACAGCCAACGGCTGCTCGACGAGTTGCAGCACGGTCATCCGCGGGTCCAGCGAGCCGAAGGGGTCCTGGAACACCATCTGGAAGCGATGCCGGAGTCGGCGCAGGCGGCCGCCTGCCGCTTCGGTAAGCTCCTCGTCGCCCAGCGTGATGCTGCCCGCGGTGACGTCGCCGAGGCGCATGATCGCCCGCGCGAGCGTCGACTTCCCGCAGCCGGACTCCCCGACGACGCCGAGGGTCTCGCCACGGTGCACATCGAAGCTGATGCCGTCGAGCACGGCATAGCCGTCGGATCGCGAGCTGTACGACTTCTTCAGTCCGTGCACTGAGAGCACGGGACGGGTCGCGGTGTCAGTCATCATTCGACTCCTCGGTGTCGAGCGCCTGGCGGTTCTCGTCGACGAGCACGCAGGCCGCACTGTGCCCGCCGGGCCGCGTGCCCACGGTGGCGAGTGCGGGCTCGCCGGTGCGGCATGTCTCGTGCGCTGCCGCGCAGCGTGGGGCGTAGGGGCACCCGGGCGGCAGCGTGGCCAGGGACGGCGGTGCCCCGGGGATCCAGCGCAGCGGCGCCGAGCGGTCCCGCCCCGGCAGAGGGAGCGAGGCGAGCAGGGCCTGGGTGTATGGATGCGCGGGGTGGGAGAACAGCTCGCCGGTCGGCCCCGTCTCCACGATCCGCCCCGCGTACATCACGTTGACGCGGTCGCAGAACTCGGCGACGACGCCGAGGTCGTGTGTGATGAGCACCACCGAGATGCCCAGATCTCGCACGAGCCCGTCGAAGACCTCCATCACCTGGGCCTGCGTGGTGACGTCCAGCGCCGTGGTGGGTTCGTCGGCGATGACCACCGCCGGGTTGTTCGCGATGGCGATCGCGATCAGCACACGCTGCCGCATTCCACCCGAGAACTCATGCGGATACTGGCCGAGGCGGTGTGCCGGCTCGGCGACGCCGACCGCGGTGAGCAGTTCCACGGCGCGGGCATCCTGCTGCGAGCGCGTCAGCCTGCGCTGATGGGTGCGGATCGCCTCGCGGATCTGGGCACCGATGGTCTTCACCGGGTCGAGCGAGGTCAGCGGGTCTTGGAAGACGAGAGAGAGGTCCTTGCCACGTACGGCGTCGAGGCGGCGCTGCGGCAGGCGCGCGATGTCGGTAGACAGCACGCTCACGCGGCCGGCGGAGATCCGCCCGCCCCGCCCGAGCAGACCGAGCACGGCAAGCGCCAGCGTGGACTTTCCGCTGCCGGATTCGCCGACGACCCCCACCTTCTCCCCCCTCCCGATGCGCAGGTCGAGGCCACGTACGATCTCGGTCTGGCCGTAGGCGACGTGCAGATCGGTGACCTCGAGAACGGTGTCGATCGTCATCGGGTGGCTCCTGTCAGGCGCAAACGGGGGTCGACCCCGCCGCTGACGATGTCGACGACGAGGTTGAGGATCGTGTACAGCACCGCGCTCAGCAGGACGAAGGCTTGCACGACGGCGAAGTCCTGACGTTGGATCGCGAGCACGAGGATCTGCCCGATGCCGGGCCAGTCGAAGGTCTCCTCCACGAGCACGCTGCCAGTGATGAGCGAAGCGAAGACGAGGCCGCTGGAGGCGATCGTCGGCAGCAGCCCGTTGTGCAGCACGTGCCGAATGTGCGTCAGCCACGGGCTGACCCCCTTGCTGCGCACGACCACCGTGTACGGCGCGGTGGCGCTCTCTGTGAGGTTCGCGGTCAGCAGACGGGTCAGGAATGCCCAGGGCAGGAAGGCGAGCGCGAATGCGGGCAGAACGAGGTGGGCGAGCGCGTCGGAGAAGTCCACCAGGTTCCCGGTCAGCAGGGAGTCGACGGTGTACAGCCCCGTGATGGTGGGCGGCGGAGTCAGATAGCTGGAGAGCCGGCCGGAGGGCCCGGGGAAGACGCCGAGGGCCGAGGAGAACACGAGCAGCAGCACCAGGGACAGCCAGAACTGTGGGGTGCCGAGGCCGATGAGCGAGAGGCCCTTCGAGACGCCGCTGAACACGCTGGGGCGATAGCTCGCGAACGTGGCGAAGACGATCGCGCCGACGACGGCGATCACGAAGGCGAACAGTGCGAGCTCGAGAGTGGCGGGCAGCTTCTGGGCGAACAGGCCGGCCACACTCTGGCCGGCTGAGTAGGAGAACCCCCAGTCGCCCGAGACGAATCCGGTGATGTAATGCAGGTATTGCTGGACGATGTTCTGATTGAGGCCGAGCTGCTCGCGCACGGCATTCACGGTGGACTTGTCGGCCAGCGGGCCGGCGATGAGGCGCGCGGGGTCCCCCGGCACCACCCGTAGCACCACGAAGGCGAGGATCGAAGCGAGCACCAGCGTCTGCACGACGCCGAGCAACCGCCCGAAGAGATAGCGCGTCATAGCGCACCGGCCTTTCTGCGGAGTCCGCCGCGAGCTCGCACCCGGTCGGAGAGCACGTTGAGGGAGGCCACGAGCAGCAGCAGCGCCATGCCGGGGCAGACGCCGATCCACCACTGCCCGGTGAGGGCGTTCTGCAGCCCGTCGGTGATCATCGCGCCCCACTCGGGGGTCGGCGGCTGGGCGCCGACGCCGATGAAGCTGAGGCCGGCCAGGGTGAGCACCGCGGCCCCGAAATTGGCCGCGACCTGCACGGTCAGGGTCGTCGAGAGGTACGGCACGACGTGCCGTACCGCGATGTGTGGCGTCGACAGCCCGATCGTGCGCGCCGACTCGATGAACGGCTCGCTGCGGCTGCGGACGGCCTCGGCGCGCAGGGTGCGCGCGAAGATCGGGATGATCGTGACGACGATGCCGACGCCGGCGGAGATCAGTCCCGGCCCGAGCGCGACCGAGATGGCGAGGGCGAGCAGCAGCTGCGGGAACGCCAGCACCGTGTCGGTGAGTCGCATCAGGACGGTGTCGAGCCATCTCGGCCCGAGCCCGCAGGTGACGGCGATGAGCACACCACCCGCGGCGCCGATGAGGACGGTCGCCGCCGCAGCGGCGAAGGAGATGATGGTGCCCACCGCGACCCGGGCGAACACGTCGCGTCCCTCGGAGTCCGTGCCGAACCAGTGTTGGCCGCTCGGCGACTCCAGGGCGTTCGCGACGTCGATCGCCGTGGCGCGATGTTGCAAGAACACCCCGGCGACAGCGAGGGCGACGAAGGCCGCGAAGACCAGCAGCGCCACGTCGAACTCCCAGTCGATCGCCCCTGGGCGAACCGGACGTCCGCGCCGCAGGCGCAGCGGCATGGTGAACGGCGCTCGCGCGGTCTCGTCGCTTCTCGTTGTCATTCCGGGGTGTCCTCAGCTGCCGCTACTTCTTCCAGGTGCGCATGTCGATCTCGGGCGACCAGAAGAACGTCGACACCGACTTGTTGATCACCACGGGGCTGCCGTCCAGGTAGAGGATCGCCTTCGGCGAGACATCCACCCAGTTCTTCGTCAGTTGCGCGTACGCGGCGTTCGAGCTCGCCTCGTCCGTCGCCGCGCGCGCGGTTTTCAGCAGCTCGGTGTTCGCCGGTACGCAGATGTGGCCGGTGTTGTACGAGCTGTCACAGTCCTCGTCGTACTGGAGGTAGTAGCCGGCGGAGAAGACCGCGGGGCCGTCGAGACGAAGCGCCGACTGTGCCTTGCCGTTGTAGACGGCGTCGCCCCAGGCGCTCGCGTCGAGGGACTGGATCGTCAGGTTGATCCCGATGTCCTTCAGGCTGCCCTGAAGGATCGTGGCGATGGATGCCTGATTGTTGTCACCGGCGAGGACCGTGAGCGTGACATTGACCGGGGTCTTCACCCCGCTGTCGGCGACGAGTTGCTTGGCCTTGGCCACGTCCTGCTCGCGGGCCGACGAGTACTGCTCCGCGTAGCCGGGCATCGTCGGCGGGATCGGGCCGTAGTAGAGCTTGCCGAATCCGTCGATGACCTTGTCGGCGATGTCCTTATACGGGATTGCGTAGGTGACGGCCTCGCGCAGCTTCTCGTTGTTCCACGGCGCCTTGTTGTTCGGCATGAGGAACTGCATGTTGGCGGTACCGGTGTAGGCGACGACCTTGACGTCAGAAGCACCCTCCAGCGACTTTGCCGAGTTGTCGGCCAAGCCGATGGTCACGTCGCTCTGGCCGTTCTTGGCCTGCAGGAGCAGCGTGGGGTCCGAGGAGATCCACTTCACGTTGATGGTCTTCGAGCCCGGGGCATCGCCCTTGAAATCGGGGTTGGCGCTCAGCACGGCCGAGGTACCGGGCGTGTACGACTTCATCAGGAACGGGCCACCGCCGGTGCTGTGCGAAGCGGCCCAGGTGTTCGGCTTGCCGGCCTGGATCCCGCCATTGGCGTCGATGAGGGACGGTTCGACGACCGAGGCGGCCGGGGTCGCCATCGCGAGCAGGAAAGCCGAGTCGGGGTGCAGCAGGTGGATCACCAGAGTCGTCGCGTCCGGCGCATCAACGGAGGAGATCAGGTTCGGGCTCTGGTACAGGTCGTTGATGATCGCGGAGCCACAGGAGTTGATGGTGTTGGTGCGCTCCAGCGAGTACTTCATCGCCGTCGCGTCCATGGGCTTCCCATCGGGGAAGGTCCACCCCGACTGCAGGGTGAAGGTGTACGTCTTGCCGTCTGAGCTCGCCTCCCAGCTCTTCGCGAAGTACGGCTTGACCTTGGTCGGATCGATCTGCGTCGTACCCTGATCGGCGGGCTTCGCGTCGTACTGGAGGAGCTGGACGTACAGCGAGCTGGTGAGCTGGCTGTCCTGCAGCGTGCACTGCGAGGCCGGGTCGAGGGTCGTCGGCGCCGTCGCCGCGGCGACATTGAGTGTGGTGCTGGCGCTGCCGCCGGCGGTGGCGGATGCCGGGGGCTTTGCCACGCACCCGGAGAGCGAGAGCGCCGCAGCGGCGAGTGCCGCCGTCAGGGGAAGGGCGAGCGCACCCCGCCTCAGCCGACGGCGCCATGAGGAGCGGATTGCCATGGGTTCCTCCGTTGTCAGAATGTGGGAGTGGTGCAGGGGCGGTTCTGGGTGGGGTTCGTACGATTTCGGGTGCCGGCGGCGTGGTCGGAAGGGGGCACTTGTCCGGCCGGACCTGCATGGCTAGGTTGGAGTATCACACGTAATACCTCACACCTCGGGTGTCGTAACTCAGGTTTTACACGGTGCCGCCGAAGCTCGTCCCCGGCGGCTCGTCGCCCGCTGATCGTTCTTCCCCAGCCCGGACAGGAGCCGCTCACGTGAACACCGCAGTCGTCGTCGGAAACCCGAAACCGCAGTCGCGCACCCTTGAGGCGGCCCAGCTGTTGCTGCGGCGGATCGCCGGCCATGAGCCCGACACCGTGGTCGATGTGATCGAACTCGGCTCGGGGCTGCTGGGCTGGGGTGATGCCGGCATCAAGGCATCGGTTGCGAGCGTGGCCGAAAGCAGCCTGGTCGTGTTCGCCTCGCCGACGTTCAAAGCGACATACACCGGCCTGCTCAAGCTCTTCCTGGACCAGTTCCCCACGGGCGACGGGCTCGCGGGGGTCACCGCCGTGCCCCTCATGCTCGGCGCCGGCCCGGTGCATGCGCTCGCACCGGAGCTGCTGCTCAAGCCCGTTCTTGTCGAGCTCGGCGCGACTGTGCCCGTCCAGGGCCTCTATCTGAACGAGAAGAGCTATCTCGACGAGACCTCCACCCAGCCCTGGCTCGATCGCTGGCGCGGGGTCCTGCTCGCCTCCGCGGGCCTGCGCGAGCAGGCCGGCTAGCCTTTCCGGCCAGCCGGCCGCCATCGGGCCTCGGCTAGGCTGACTGCATGGCGACCCCCGAGTTCATCCTGCGTCTGCGCGAGAGGATCGGGCACGAGGAGCTGTGGCTCTCCGGGGTCACGGCCGTGGTGCTGCGCGGTGAGGGTGATGATCGCGAGGTGCTGCTCGTGGAGCGCGCCGACAACGGGTGGTGGACGTCCGTGACGGGCATCATCGACCCGCTCGAGCAGCCCGCCGTCGCCGCCGAACGCGAGGTGCTCGAGGAAGCCGGCATCGTCGCCGTCGCGGAGTCGCTCGCCTGGGTGGACGTGCACGGCCCCGTGGAATACGGCAACGGGGATCGCTCCTCCTACCTCGATCTCGTGTTCCGGTGCCGCTACGTCTCCGGCGAGCCGTACCCGGCCGACGGCGAGAACACGGCCGCCCGATGGTGCCGCCTCGACGAGCTGCCCGAGCTCAACGGGACACACCGGGAGCGGATCATGGTCGCCGCGGCGGGCGAGGCGGCGGCGCGCTTCCAGCGCTGAACGCATACCGTCGCGCCGGATGCTACGCGAGGCGCTCCTGGAGGCGGCGACGTGCTCGCCACCGGTCCCAGCCGTCTCATAAGGTCGACTACGGCGCGCCGGGCGGGGACCGGCGCGCTAAACCAGCAGCTGATGCTTCGCGAGCTCGCGGTAGAGCGGCACGGTCTCGACGAGCTCCGAGTGCGTGCCGACGCCGACCACCGTGCCGTGGTCGAGCACCACGATCTGGTCCGAGTCGACGACCGTCGACAGCCGGTGGGCGATCACGATCAGGGTGCGGTCCTCTGCGACGGCGTCGATCGCCTCGCGCATGAGCTGCTCGTTGCGGCCGTCGAGTGAGGACGTCGACTCGTCGAGCAGCAGGATCGGCGGGGCGGCGAGCAGGGCGCGGGCGATCGCGAGGCGCTGGCGCTCGCCGCCGGAGAGCATCACGCCCTCCTCGCCGACGGGCGCGTCGAGGCCGAGCGGCGAACGGGCGAGTACCTCGCCGAGGTTCACGGACTCGAGCACGCGCCGGCACGCGTCGTCCGTCGCATCCGGTGCGGCCAGCCGCAGGTTGTCGCGCAGCGAGCCGGCCAGCGCGGGGGCATCCTGCTCGACGTAGCCGAGCTGGCCGCGCAGCTCGTCGCGGGGCAGGGCCGCGATATCGACGCCGCCGATGCGTATCGTTCCGGACGAGGGGTCGTAGAACCGCTCGATGAGCGCGAGCGTCGTCGACTTCCCGGCGCCGGAGGGGCCGACGAGCGCGGTGCGCCGTCCGCGCGGCACCCGGAACGAGACCTTCTTCAACACCGGTGCCGACGGCGTTCCGCCGGCGGCTGGGCCGCCTGACGCCGCCGCCGCCGCCGATGCCGATGCGAGCGTCGGGTAGGCGAACTCCACCTCCGAGAACTCGATGGCCGGTGCGTCCCCCCGCTCGTCCGCGAGCGAAGCCGAGCGCGTGTCGCCCGCGTCCTCGCCGGGCAGCGCGATGATCTCCTCGATGCGGCCGAGGGCGCCGAGCGCCGAGTTCACCGAGGTGATCGCGCCGAAGGCGTTGCCGAGCGGCATGACCATCATGAACAGGAAGATGATGAAGGTGACCAGGGATGCCACCGTGATGGCCCCCGAGGCGACGCGGTAGCCGCCGACGCCGAGCACCACGAGGAACGACACCTGCAGGGCGATGCCGGCCACGGGAACGACCATCGCCGAGATCCGCGCGACCTGGATGCCCATGCGCCATGCGCCGGCCGCGTCCTCGTCGACGGCCGCGATCTCGCGCGCCGTAGCGCCCGCGGCACGGATCGTGCGCACCGAGCTGATCGCCCGCTCGACGGCGGCGGTCAGGTCGCCGACCTTCTTCTGTGCCTGAGCGGATGCCGAGCGGATGCGCCCGGACAGCAGCGTCACCGCAACGACGGACAGCCCGACCACGATCACGGTGAGCCCGAGCAGCACAGGGTCGACGATCGCCATGCCGACGAGTGCGCCGACGAAGGTGAGCGCTCCGCCGATCGCGTCGATGAGGCCCTGGGTGAGCACGGCGCGCAGGGCCGTCGTGTCGGCGCCGACACGGCTGACGAGGTCGCCGGTGCGGCGCTGGTCGAACTGGGTGACGGGCAGGTTGAGCATGCGCGCGACGAGCCGTCGGCGTGAGGACAGCACGACGCCCTCGCCCGTGCGCTGCAGCAGGTAGTGCTGGTAGCCCGAGATGATCCCGCTGATGACGACGAGCCCGACGAGGCCCCACACCAGCCAGCCGAGCGGGGTCGAGTGCTGCACCCGGGTGATCACCTGGTTGACGAGCAGCGGCTGTGCGAGCGAGGCGCCGGCGCCGACGATCGAGAGTAGGACGACCCAGATGAGCACCCGCCGGTGCTCGAGCAGATAGGGCAGCAGCTGCGAGAAGGAGGCGCGCGGCCCCTCCTCGGTACGGCGGCGGCCGAGGCCTCTGCGTGCGGGTCGGGCTGCGGGCTCTGCTGCGTCACTCATGGCGTGCTGATTCTAGAAACTCCGCCCGTGCGTCGTCTGCGTGCCGGCGCCGTGCGCCCGCGGCACGGTCCACGCCGGCCGCTTGCGCAGAACTCCGGTGAAATTGACCGTCGCCGGGCTGCACACCGCGAACCCTCGCAGGCTGCAGCCCGGCGAACCGAAAATCACCGGAGTTGTGAACGCCCGCCCTAGGCGAGCTCGTTGTGGTAGTCGACGTCCTTCGTCTCGCGCCCGATGATCAGGGCGATGAGGGTGAGCACGCCCATGACCGCCAGGTACACCCCGACGAGCCACGTCCGGCCGCTCGCCGCACCCCACAGGGCGACCGCGATGATCGGGGCGAGGGCCGCGCCGAGGATCGACGAGATGTTGTAGGCGACTCCGGAGCCGGTGTAGCGCACGTTCGCGGGGAAGAGCTCGGGCAGCAGCGCGCCCATCGGACCGAAGGTGATGCCCATCAGCGTGAAGCCGAGCACAAGGAACGACTGCACGAGAGCGCCCTCGAAGGTCGCATCCGAGCGTGGGGTCAGGAACAGATCGAAGGTGAAGCCGAACGCGATGATCGCGATCGTGACGCCGATCATCAGCTTCTTGCGGCCGATGACGTCGGCGATCGGCCCGGAGATCAGGGTGAACACGCCGAAGAAGACCACGCCGAGGATCTGCATCAGCACGAAGTGCACGTACGAGATGCCGAGGCCGGGCACGTAGCTGCTCGCGTCGAAGGGAGTGCCCGCCTTCGACGCAGCGGCGGCTGCGGCATCCGTCGGCACACGCGTGCCGTAGGTCAGCGTGAAGGTCGTCATCAGGTAGAAGACCACGTAGGTCGCGAGCATGTAGAAGGTGCCCAGCACGACGCCGCGCCAGTGCTTGCGCAGCAGGGAGCCGAGCGGAAGCTTCGCGATGACGTCGGCCTTGACCGCCTTCTGGAAGGTGGCCGACTCGACCAGGCGCAGGCGCACCCACAGGCCGATGATGACCATGATGGCCGAGAAGATGAACGGCACGCGCCAGCCCCAGGCGAGGAACGAGCCCGGCCAGGCGACGTTGATGACGAGGAACACGCCGTTGGCGATGATGAAGCCGATCGGCGCGCCGAGCTGCGGGAAGGTGCCCCACCAGCCGCGGCGGCCGGCCGGGGCGTTCTCGGTCGCGATGAGCGCTGCGCCGGACCACTCACCGCCGAGCGCGAAGCCCTGCGCGAGGCGCAGGACGATGAGCATCAGCGTGGCGAGCCAGCCGACCGAGTGGTAGGTCGGCAGGAAACCGATCAGGAACGTCGCGATGCCCATCGTGAGCAGCGAGGCGACCAGGGTGCCCTTGCGGCCGATGCGGTCGCCGAAGTGGCCGAAGAACATTGCGCCGATGGGGCGCGCGACCATGGCCGCGCCGAAGGTCGCGAAGGAGGCGAGCAGCGCCGTGGTCGGGTTCCCGGTCGGGAAGAACAGGGTTGGGAAGGCGAGCACCGCCGCGGTCGCATACGCGTAGAAGTCGTAGAACTCGACCGAGGTGCCGATGAGGCTCGCGAGGATGACCCGGCCGCGCGGATTCGCGGCGGTGGTGTTGGAGGCCTCGAGGGTGGCGGAAACAGACATGGGGGAAGCTCCGTGTGCAGACAGGAACGAGCGCCGCGAGTGCTCAAGCCAGAGGATCGGATCGGACGATTGGCGAGCCGCGGAAGGGAGAAGAGGAAGACCGCTTGTGGCGGTGAACCTACCTATCTTACGTCAGGTTTCGGCAATGTTGCGAATCACCACATAACAGCCGGGCTGGGGATGCCGGTATGGTTCAGTCATGGCCCACAACGTCAACGTCTTCGTTGCGCTGCACGTCATCCTCGCCGTGTTCATCATCGGCCCGATGGCGCTGTTGCCCCACACCGGTCTGCGCGCCCTGCGGGCCCGTGACGCGAAGCAGGTGCGCGGCCTGGCCCGCTCCGTCGGGGTGCTCAACTGGCTGTCGCTGCTGGTGTTCGTGCTCGGCTTCGCCGCCGAGGGCTCGGCAGGCATCCCCTTCACGCGGTTGTGGATCTGGCTGTCTGTCCTGCTGTACCTGGCGGCCTTCGTGCTGAGCACCTTCGTCGTGGTGCCGAACCTGCGCCGGGGGGCGGAGGAGATCGAGCAGGCGGCGCCGGTCGCCGAGGGTGAGAAGCAGCCCCGGCCGGCCGCGTACTCCGCGGTGGCGGCGACCGCGGGGGTGACTACGCTGCTGTTGCTCGTGGTGGTTATCCTGATGGCGTTCCGTCCGTAGCGGCGAGGCATCCACACGCAATTCGACATTCCGGGGGGAATGACATGTCAGATCTGCTGCTCGACCTGGGGGAGCTGCAGCAGCTGTCGGCGGAGCTCGCGGCGATCGCCCGCGACTTCAGCGGATCCGACGCGCTGTCGGGGACGGTGGCCGAGGCGACGGGGCACGACCGGCTGAGCGGCCGTGTGAACGAGTTCGCCAGCAACTGGGCCGTGCACCGCACGCAGATGCTGCACGACATCGAGACCCTGCAGCAGTACCTGCAGGACCTGACCGACGGCTTCACCAAGCTCGACGGGCAGCTGGCGCAGGCGCTGCAGTCCGACGGCTCGGCGGCGGCGGCGAGCTGATGGCCGACGCCGAGTACGGGCTGCTCGCCGGCGAGCCCGATGTCATCGACTCCCACGCCACGCACTTCTCCGAGATGGCCGACAAGATCGACGCCGCGGTGCGCGCGCTGCGCAAGCTGCAGAGCCTCGACCACATGCGCGGCCAGGCCATCCGGAAGCTCAGCTCGACGGCGGGCAAGGTCGCCGACGACATCATCCGGGCCAAGGGCCGCTACACGGCGACGGGGGCTGCGCTCGCCGGCTATTCGCCGCGGCTGCGGCAGGCCAAGACGGACGCACAGCGGGCCTCTGCGCAGCTCGACGAGCTGAACGGGCAGCTCGGCACGGCACGACGAAGCCAGACGGATGCCGCCGACGCGGTGCTGACGGCGGGCGACGATCCGACCGCGACGCAGCAGGCGCAGCGACAGAAGGCCGCGGCGGACGCGCACCTCGCCGGCCTGAGCTCGGACGTCGCGACGTGGCAGAAGCTGTGGCACGACGCCGCCCAGTCGAAGAACGACGCCGGCGACGCGGCCGCGGACCAGGTGCACGACGCGGACAGCTCCGACAGCCTCACGGACGGCTGGAAGGACAAGATCGCCGCGGCCTGGCACTCCGTCACGACGCACGTCACCGCGTTCCTGAAGAGCGACCTGTTCGACCACCTGCTCTCGGCGCTGGACATCGCGACCCAGGTGCTCGGCGTCATCGCGCTCGTCATCGCCTTCATCCCCGGCATCGACCTCGCCGACCTCGGCATCGGGCCCGTGCTCGCCGGTCTCACCGCGCTCGACACGGCCGGCCATCTCGCGCAGGACGCCGCGCGGGGCGACGGGAAGAAGGCCGTCTTCGACGGCGTCGTCGGCGCGATCAGCATCTTCGGCGGCGGGGCCGTGAAGGTGCTCGCGAAGAACGCGGCGCGCGTCGCCGAACCGGTGGCGAGCGCGGCGACGAAGGCGGCGGAGAGCGGCGCGCTGCGCAGCGGCCTGAGCGACGTCATGGCGGATGCGGGGCGCTTCGGCGTCGCCAGTCGCGTCGGCACGGTCGCGGCGAAGATCGGCGCTCGTGCGACCAAGCTGAAGTCGGGCGTGAAGCCCTTCGTGAACACGGCGGGGAAGATCGCCGAGGACGGCGTCGATGAGCTGAAGGGTGGCCCGTACAGCTGGGTCATCGAGGGGTTCAAGGACCCCTATGCGATCCTCGGCACGACGAAGGAGACGATGAAGGTCCTGAACAGCGGCGCGCTCGGCACGGGCAAGATGGTCTCGCTGAGCCTGGCGCAGGGCGTTGTCAGCGCCGTGCGGCTCAACGAGGAGCGCGCACAGGTGGCGAAGGTGCTGGGGCTGCCGGAGGACCCGTTCGCGCGCGGTGGTGAGGAATGAGCTTTGCTGAGTACTCCGCCCTGCCCGTCATCCTCGACATCGACATGAAGCTGCAGGACGGCTGGCGGCAGGTGGTGCCAGGCAAGCCCGCGCAGCCCTGGGCGAGGCAGCTCGCGAAGCAGCTGGCCGGTCGGCACAGCCGGGCGGTGCGGGCGGGGCTCGAGGCGGACCTCGTCCGGGTGCACGAGGACTTCGCGGCGTTGGACGACCCATACGGCCGGTTCGCGGTGCGGGTGCCGGACGGCGATCCCCGGGTGCGCTGCATGCTCTTCTACCGGCCGAACTTCGCCCTCGACGAGAGCAGCCCGCTGTACACGATCGATGCGTACGAGAAGGACCTGCGCGTCCCGGACTCGGAGCCGGGCGCGTCGGTCGACGTCGTCAAGGTGTGGCGCGAGTCCCTCCCGCTCGGGGAGTACACCGGGCAGTACAGCATCGTCCACTACCAGGACCTGCAGACGGGCGATCGGCACGACGAGGAGCGGGTGGCGATCGGCGTGTTCCCGACCGGGGCCTCCCAGGCGCTGGAGATCGCCTTCACCACACCGGAGGTCGGCGCCAACGGGGACGGCCTCGTCGACCTGGTGCGGGCCTCGTTGCAGACCCTGACCGTGACGTTGGGGCCGGACCCGGGAGTGTCGTGAGTGAGCAGGCGCCCGCGGAGGCCGTCGCGTACGACTACGTGCTGCCGCTGCCCGGCACCTGGCTGTTCGCGGGACTCGACGACGAGGCGCGGCTCGCGAAGGTCGTCGGCGAGGCGGTCAGACGGCAGCTGGGCACCGCGGATCGCCGCGCGCGGGCGCGCGCGAGCCTGCGCGCCGAGGTGCTCGGCGTCGCCGACCGGGCGCGCGCCGCGGGGGCGGAGGCCTTCGGCATGGCCTTCGAGCTGGTGGCGGGCATCCCGTTCGGGGCCGCGCTGACCGTGTCGCGTTCGCTGTGGCCGGCGGATGCCGCGGGCGCCGGCTCCGCTCCGTCCGAGCGCATCCCCCTCGCCTTCCCTGAGCTCGACCACGTTCCCTCCGGCGACGGACTCGCCGCCCGCCGGGTCACGACCGATGCGACACGGGTCGACGGCATCGAGATGCAGACGGTGACCGTCGACTATCTCGTGCCGGCGCCGGACGAGCGCCTGCTCGTGCTGGTCTTCTCGGTGCCGAGCTGGCAGGCCCCCGCCGAGCTGGCCGTGCGGCTCTTCGACGCGATCGTCGAGGCCGTCGAATGGAAGAGGCACGCGTGAGCACGGGGCAGTGCGCATGAGCACGGAGCAGAAGGGCGGCGCCTTCGACGGCATCGCACGCGCGCGTACGCGCGTGATCTGGTGGGCGCTCCTGCCCTATGTCGTTGTGCTCGTGGCATCCGGCTGCTGGGTCGTGGTGGACGTGCTGCGGGCGCGGAGCTCGCACGAGCTCGGCGGCTTCGGCCTCAGCGCCGCCATCGGCGTGTTCGTGGCCGCGCTGGTCATCTGGGCGCTGGTGGGGCGGGTCGGCCTGCTCTCCGCGGCCGCCGTGCGCCGCGCCGCGGCCGAGCATCCGTACGCCGCCGTCTTCCAGGGGCAGTCGAGCCGTCACACGATGCATCCGCTCGGAGCGCTCGGCCACCTCAGCGGGAAGGTCCCGGTCTCCTACGTCGCCAGCCTCGGCACGGACGGCCTGGAGTTGCGGCCGCGCCTGAAGAAGGCGCCGCCGTTCGCTCGGGTGCCGCGGCAGGCTGTCGCGGGCGTGGCGGCCGGGCAGCTGCGCGTCACCGCGACGGACTACGGCCGGAGTGCCAACGAGGCCGACTTCCTCGCCCTCGTCGTGACGCTCACCAACGGCGCGACGATCCCGCTCGCGCTCCTTTCGCCGCGCGGGCTCGGCCGGGCGACGGCGGCGGACGCCGACGCGATTCTCGCCGACGCGCAGCGCGCCCTGTTCTGAGATCCGGCTCCGCCTCCGCCTCCGCCCCGCCCCCGGCGGGGCTCAGCCGCGCTACTCAGGCGGACTCGCGCGCCTGAGCTGCGCGGCGCGGGTGTGCGGGGGAGTAGCGCAACCGGGGAGGGGAGAGCGTCAGCGGCGCAGCGTCGCCAACGTCAGCGCCGTGGCGATCGCGGCATGTGCCGCCTCCGCGCCCTTGTCCTCCCGCGAGCCCGGCAGCCCGGCCCGGTCGAGGCCCTGCTGTTCGTCGTCCAGGGTCAGCACCCCGAAGCCGACCGCCTTGCCCGTGTCGAGGGCGACGCGGGTCAGGCCGTCGGTCGCGGCCGAGGAGACGTACTCGAAGTGCGGGGTGCCGCCGCGGATGATCACGCCGAGCGCCACGACCGCGTCGGCTCCGGCCAGCAGCGCCGTCTTGGCGACGACCGGCAGCTCGAAGGACCCGGGCACGCGCACGAGCCGATGACGGGCACCGGATGCCTCGAGCACGCGTTCCGCTCCGGCGACGAGGCCGTTCGTGATCTCCTCGTGCCAGCTGCCCGCGACGACGATGACGGTCAGGCCCGAGGCATCGAGCGGTTCGAGCTGGGTGGGGGCGCCGGAGCCGGCCATGGGTGGGTCCTTTCTGGGACTGATCTGGGGTGAGGGTGCGAGGGTATGGAGAGGGAAGGTTGCGGGGCGCAGTAGGGACTACCGGTGCTCGTCGACGCCGAGGGTCTGGATGATGTGCCCCATGCGGTCGCGCTTGGTCTCGAGGTAGCCCGTGTTGAACGCGCCGACGCCGACGACGAGCGGCACGCGCTCGGCGATGGAGATGCCGTGCGCCTCGAGCTGGCTCACCTTGTCGGGGTTGTTGGTGAGCAGCCGAACCGAACGGAGGCCGAGATCCTTCAGGATGTCGCTCGCCGCCGTGTAGTCGCGGGCGTCGACGGGCAGCCCGAGCGCGAGGTTCGCGTCGAGGGTGTCGAGTCCCTCAGCCTGCAGGCGGTACGCCTTCAGCTTGTTGATCAGACCGATGCCGCGGCCCTCGTGGCCGCGCAGGTAGATCACGACACCGCCGTCGCGCTGGATCGTGTCGAGCGCGGCGTCGAGCTGCGGACCGCATTCGCACTTGAGCGAGCCGAACGCCTCGCCGGTCAGGCACTCCGAGTGCACGCGCACGAGCGCACCGTCAGCGAGGGGGTCGCCGGCGATGATGGCCACATGGTCGGCACCGGTCATCCGATCGCGGTAGGCGCGGACGCGGAACGGGCCGTGCGTGGTCGGCAGCATCGTCTCGACCTCGAAGCTCACGCTCGAGGTCTCGGGGATCGGCGTCACCGACTCCAGCGGCGTGTCGTTGTGGTACTCGTTCAGATAGGCGATGAGGCGCTCGATGGTGATGACCGGCAGCTTCGCCTGCCGGCCGAGCTCGATGAGGCCCGGCAGGCGCATCATCTCGCCGTCCTCGGTGACGAGTTCGGCGATCGCGGCGACCGGGGCGAGCCCGGCGAGCTTCATCAGGTCGACGGATGCCTCGGTGTGACCGGCACGCTGCCGCACCCCGCCGTCGGCGGCCCGCAGCGGAAGGATGTGCCCTGGCCGGTTCAGCGACGCGGGCGTCGAGCGCAGATCGGCGAGCACCCGCAGGGTGTGGGCGCGCTCGCTGGCGCTGATGCCGGTCGAGCTGCGGTCGGCCGCGTCGACGCTGATCGTGTAGTTGGTGCCCAGCGGGTCGCGGTTGTCGACGACCATCACGGGCAGTTCGAGCCGGTCGGCGATCTCGTTCGTCATGGGGGCGCACACGAAGCCGCTCGTGTTGCGGATCATCCAGGCGAGCCATTCGGGCGTCGCGAACTCGGCGGCGATGATGGCGTCGCCCTCGTTCTCGCGGCTCTCGTCGTCGGCGACGATGATCGGCGTGCCGGCGCGCAGGGCGGCGATGGCCTCGGGGATGGTCGCGATGCTCACGCGTCCGCTCCTTCCTGGATGCTGCTCGGCAGCGCATCCGTCTCGGTGACGTGTCGGAACTCCAGCAGGCGCTCGACCTGCCGGGCGATGATGTCGGTCTCGAGGTTGACGAGGTCGCCCGGGGCGCGCTGCCCCAGGGTCGTCGCGGCGAGCGTCTCGGGGATGAGCGAGACCTCGAACCAGTAGCCGTCGAGGGCGTCGCCGCCGACGGCGCTGACGGTGAGCGAGGTGCCGTCGACCGCGATCGAGCCTTTGCGCGCGACGAGCGGCGCGAGCTCGGGCGTCAGCGACATCCGCACGACGCGCCACGCGCTGCCGTCCTGGGTGGAGAGCACGACCGCCGTGCCGTCGACGTGCCCCTGCACGAGATGGCCGCCGAGGCGGTCCCCGAGCTGTGCGGCGCGCTCGAGGTTGACGTGGCCGCCGAGCTGCGCCTTGCCCAGCGTGGAGAGCTCGAGCGTCTCGCGCATGACATCGGCGGTGAACTCGTCCCGTTCGAGCGCGACGACCGTGAGGCACACGCCGCTGACCGAGATCGAGTCGCCGTGTTTCGCCCCGTCGACCGCGATCGGCCCGCGCACCGTGAGGCGCGCGGCGTCGCCGTGCTGCTCGACGCGGGTGATCTCGCCGATCTCTTCGATGATGCCGGTGAACATTGCTGTCTCTCCTTAGTTGCCCGAGCCGGAGTCGGCGGCCGGCGTGCCCGAGGCGGGCGTCCGGAGGCCGCGGTCGACCGGTCTGGCGGTGATCAACAGATCGTCGGCGAGTCGCTCGACGCTCCTGAGCTCGAGGCGGCGCTGCTCGTCGATCGAGGCGACGCCGAGGTCGGTGAGGGCGGTCCGAGGGCCGCCGATGAGGGTGGGTGCGAGGTAGACGGCGAACTCGTCGACGAGTCCTGCGGTGACGAAGGCGCTCGCGAGCGTCGGGCCGGCCTCGACATAGAGCGAGCGGATGCCGCGCTGCTGCAGCTCGTGCAGCGCCTCAGCGAGGTCGTGGGTCTTCAGCACGATCGGGGGGTGCGGATGCCGCCAGACGGCGGCGTCGTCGGGGATGCCGCGCAGACCCAGGACGACGGGGGTGGGCTGCGCGCCGAGCAGCTCGTTGTGCTCGCCGCGTGCGGTCAGGCTCGGGTCGTCGGCCAGCACGGTGCCGGTGCCGACGAGGATCGCGTCGCTCGCCCGGCGCTGCTCGTGCACGCGGGCGCGGGCGGCGGGGCCCGTGATCCAGCGGCTCGAGCCGTCCGCGGCGGCGGTGCGGCCGTCGAGGCTCGCCGCCCACTTCAGGGTCGTGAACGGGCGCCGGTGGCGGGCGGCGAAGAGCCAGTCGGCGAGGTACGCCTCGACCTCGGCGTGCCGCACACCGGGGATGACCTCGACCCCCGCGGCACGCAGTCGCTCGGCCCCGCCGCCGGAGTGTTCGCCCGGGTCGGCGACGGAGTAGACGACGCGTGCGACGCCGGCGGCGATGAGCGCCTCACTGCACGGGCCGGTCCGGCCGGTGTGGTTGCACGGCTCGAGCGTGACCACGGCGGTCGCGCCGCGGGCACCGCCCTCGCCGAGCTGGGAGAGCGCGTCGACCTCGGCGTGCGCCGTGCCCGCGCCGCGGTGCCAGCCCTCGGCGAGGGTCTCGCCGTCGGCGGAGAGGATCACGCAGCCGACGCGCGGATTCGGCCCGCGAGCGGGACCACGGGTGGAGAGCTCGAGAGCGCGACTCATCGCCGTCTCGAACGTCAGCGCATCCATCCGTCTTCCCTCCGGGCCAGTGCTCCGGCTCCGGGGTGCGCGAACTGCGGAAACCACGCACCCCTCCGCAGGGGTGCGCCGTGCTGCCTCCCATCCGGACTTTAACCGTCGGTGCCGGAGTTTCACCGGCTCAACCGCGCCCCCGAAAGGGCCCGGCTCGCGGACTATCACCGCCGGTTCGGACTTTCACCGACCCCGGAGCACGTATTTCTTCATCGGAGTCTACCCGCAGCTGCGCACTTCGTCCGATCCGCGCCGCGCACGGACCGCGTGAGGACGCCGTCGCGCCGTCCGACGCCCGGCGCCGGGCCTCACCGGCCGGCCACCTCGGGCGGCCAGGACCCGCTCGCCGCGGCCGCCGAGCCCGCCGTGGCCGCCTCCGCGTCGCGGTCGCGGTCGCGGCGACCCTGCCAGTGCGGCGGGTGCCTGCCGTCACGGTCGGCGACCTGGGCCGGCGCCACGCCGGTGTACCGGAAGCCGGCGGAGCGCGCGGTCTTCGCCGAGCCGAGGTTTCCCACGGCGCACTCCCAGTAGACGGTGTCGGAGCCGACGACGCGGAACGCCCACTCGGTCACCGTGCGCGCCGCCTCCGCCATGTAGCCCTGGCCGCGGTGCGGTGCGCCGAGCCAGAATCCGAGGTCCAGGCTGGACGGCTCGGTCGCCCGCCTCCGGTGCGCGCCGATGATGCCGAGCAGCGGCCCGTCCGGCCTCGCGCGCAACGCCCAGATGAACTCGCGGCCGAGTCGCCACCCGCTCGGCACGATCTCGCCGAGGAAATACTCCGCATCGACACGGCGGTACGGCCAGGGTGTGCTCAGGTACCGCTCGAACAGCGGATCCTGGCAGTACGCGAACACCCGCTCGGCATCGTTCACCGCATCGGGCGGCGAGAGCACAAGCCGCTCGCTGCGCAGGGTGACCGGGTCCATCTCGCCACGCTATCGCGGCCGCGGGAGGATGCGGAGCCCCGCGGCGATTCGCCAGAATGCCGGCTTGTCGAACGCCGGGAACCGGGAACGCCGCCATGCGGCGATCATCTCGTGGACGAGTCGCGCGGGACCGTCGAGCTCAGCCCCGCGGCAGGATGCCGACCGCGTCGTAGGCGCGCTTCAGCGTCGCCTCGGCCACTTCGCTCGCGCGAGCCGCGTTGACGGCGAGCTGCCGGTCGAGCTCGGCCGGGTCGGCGAGCAGTTCGAGGGCGCGGGCACGCACCGGCTCGAGCTCGGCCACGACCGCGTCGGCGACGGTGCGCTTGAAGTCGCCGTAGCCCGTGCCGCTGAACTCGCTCTCGGCGGCGGCGACCGACAGGCCGGTGATGGCCGTGTAGATCTCCAGGAGGTTCGTCACCCCCGGCTTCTCGGCCCAGTCGTAACGCACTTCGCCGCCCGTGTCGGTGACGGCGCGCATGATCTTCTTGCGCGTCACGCTCGGCTCGTCGAGGACCCAGATGAGCCCGGCATCCGTCGCGGCCGACTTCGACATCTTCGAGCTCGGGTCCTGCAGGTCATAGATGCGCGCACCCGAGGTGCGGTATTGGCCCCGCGGCACGACGAACGTCTGGCCGAAGCGGGAGTTGAAGCGCTCGGCGAGGTCCCGGGTCAACTCGATGTGCTGCCGCTGGTCGTCGCCGACGGGCACGATCTCGGCATCGAAGAGCAGGATGTCCGCCGCCATGAGCACGGGGTAGTCGAACAGCCCCACGGTCGTGCTCTCGGAGCCGAAGCGCTGCGACTTGTCCTTGAACTGGGTCATGCGGCTTGCCTCGCCGAAGCCCGTGATGGTGTTGAGCACCCAGGCCAGCTGCGCGTGCGCCGGCACGTGCGACTGGACGTAGAGCACCGACTTTCCCGGCTCGACGCCGGCGGCGATGTACTGCGCGGCCAGGCCGCGCGAGGCCGCGGCGAGGGTCTTCGGATCGTGCGCCGCGTTGGTGAGGGCGTGCAGGTCGACGATCGAGAAGAACGCGTCGTGGTCGTCCTGCAGCTGCTTGAACTGCAGCAGCGCGCCGATGTAGTTGCCGAGGTGCAGCGAGTCGCTGGACGGCTGGATGCCCGAGTAGAGGCGGGGCTTGGTCATGTCGAGGATCCTTGGCTGGTGATGACGGATGTCGATGGCGGCGGACAGCCGCGTCGCAGTGAGCCGGCTCGCGCGCCGGGCAGCGACCGGTGCGCCAGAGGACTCAGAGCTCGTCGTCGATTCAGAGCTCGTAGTCGATGACGACCGGCGCGTGGTCGGACCAGCGCGCGTCGTAGCTGGGGTAGCGGTCGACGGCGTAGCTCGTCGCCTTCGCGGCGAGCTCGGGCGTCGCGACCTGGTAGTCGATGCGCCAGCCCGTGTCGTTGTCGAAGGCCTGGCCGCGCTGCGACCACCAGGTGTACGGCCCGGGGACCTCACCCGCGAACCTGCGGCCCAGGTCGATCCAGCCGAGGCCGGCCTCGCCCGTGTTGTAGCCGGCGTCGCCCTCGGCGCCGAAGATCTTGTCGAAGTACGCCCGCTCCTCCGGCAGGAATCCGGCGCGCTTGACGTTGCCCCGCCAGTTCTTGATGTCGAGGGTGCGGTGGCCGACGTTGAGGTCGCCCATGAACACCGACAGCGGGTTGTGCTGCCGGAGCTTCGGCAGGTGCTCGAGCAGCGTGTCGAGGAACTTGTACTTCTCGACCTGCCGCGGGGTGTCGACCTCGCCCGAATGGACGTAGGTGCTGACGACGGTGATGAGCGTGCCGTCCACCTCGTAGTCCGCCTCGAGCCAGCGCCCGGCCGAGTCGAAGTCCTCCGCACCGAAGGTGACGCGATGGATCTGCGCCTTCTTGCGGCTCGCGAGCGCCACGCCGGCGCGCCCCTTCGCCGTCGCCTCGTCGTGCAGCACGTTCCACTCCGGCCCAAGCAGCCCGGTGATGTCGTCGGTCGAGGCGCGCACCTCCTGGATCGCGATGATGTCCGCACCGCGGCTCTCGACCCAGTCGCCCATGCCCTTGCGATATGCGGCACGGATGCCGTTCACGTTGACAGTAGCGATGCGCAGCGGGGTGGTTTTCGCCATGGGGAAAGCCTAGTCCGGGCCTCCGACACCGGCGGCCTGGGCTTCGTCGAAGCGATCGGGATCGCTCTGCGCGACGGCCTGCAGCCGGTTGAGGGCGCGCAGCAGCACGGTGCGGGCCCGGCGACGCTTCAGGAATCCGCGCGTCGACTCGAACGCGGTGCTCGCCTCGCGCACCTCCTCACGGGCGGCGTCGAGCCTGGTCCGGTACTCGGAGCGGAGCCGTTCCAGTTCGAGCTCGGCGGGCGACATCCGCTTCGCCGACAGGCCGCGATCCTCCATGCCGACGGCGATCCAGGCCGCGCCGAACAGGATGACCGCGCACACGAAGTCGAACCAGATCAGCAGGCCGACGAGACCCGCGAACGGCACGAGCAGCGAGTTCTTCGTCGCCCCGTGCAGCAGCAGACCGCTTAGCTGACTCAGCACCGACAGCGCGATCGCGCCGATCGCCGAGCCCACGAGGAGGTCCCGGCGGGGGATGTAAAGACGCGACAGGATCCGGTACATCGCGAGCAGGGTCGCCAGGTTGATCAGGAAGACGATGACGACGCTGGTCACGTTGGCGCCGATCGTCGCAGGGGTGGACTCCGGGTCGAAGCCGAGGGCCCCGAGCACGCGGTCGAGCACCTGGTTGGTCAGCAGCGAGATCAGCGCCGAGGCGATCAGGCCGATGCCGAAGATCAGCGCCTCGCCCATGTCGATGGACTTCTGCACCGCGAAGTTCCGGGGCTCGTTGCCGAGCAGGAACATGGTGCGGATCGCCGTGCGGGTCGAGGCGAGCCACCCCACCGCCGTCCAGATCAGGCTGATCAGGGCGACGACGCCGGTGATTCCCAGGGTGACGGATGCGTCGTCCAGCGCCTTCTCGCTGATGATGCCGTTCGGTCCGATCAGCCCGGGTACCGCCTGGTTCAGGATGACCAGCAGCTCCTGGTACAGCTCCCGGTTCGCGCGCACCCAGATGCCCGCGACCGCGAAGACGACCCAGACCGCGGCGAACAGCGCGAACAGCGACTGATACGACATGCCGGATGCCAGCAGGAGCCCGTCGCGCTCGGTGAAGCGCTGGAAGACGCGCACCACCCGCCACCGCTGCGCCCGGTCGACGACGTCCACGACCTGCTCCACCGCCTGGGTGGCGCTCTCCCGCACCGTCATGACCACCATTGTGTCCTGGCGGTGCCCGAAGCCCGTGCGCGCCGGCGCGCGTGGCGCTCGCGAAGCATCCGTTCCGGCGTCTCGACGGCTCCGGGCGCCCGGGTGCCTCGGCTGCTCAGCCGCCGAAGCGCTCCGTCTTGATGCGCCCCGGATCGTAGCCGTCGTCGACGAGCCGGCTCGCGACCGTCTCGACGAACGCAGTGGGCCCGCACACGAAGATCCGGGTGTCATCGTCCCCGAGCGCCATCGTCACCTCGGCGCGGGTCAGGCGACCGGGCGCTCGCCCCGACGCAGGCGGCGCCTCGCGCGTGTAGAACAGATGCAGCTCGAACGGCGCGGCGGGGTCGGCGGCGAGCTCGCGCAGCTCCGTGCCGTAGATGAGCCGGTCGGGTGAACGCACCGAGTACAGCAGCGTGAACGGAACCCGGCTGCGCAGCGCGCGATGGCGTCGCACCATCGCCATGAGCGGAACCACCCCGCTGCCGCCGGCGATCAGCACCACGGGGGAGGGGCCCTCCGGCCGCCACACGAACCAGCCCCCGATGGGTCCACGCACCTCCAACTGGTCACCGGGCTGTACCTCGCGCACGAGATACGGACTCACCTCGCCGTCCGCGAGCTCCTCGATCGTGACCTCGGCCTCGTCGCCGCCCTCCGCCGTCGCGAGGGAGTAGGAGCGCTGGGCGCTGTAGCCGTCAGGCGCGGTCAGGCGGATGTCGATGTGCTGGCCGGCCAGCACCGTGCCGAGCCCCGGGGAGCGCAGCCGTAGCGTACGCACGGCGCCGGGCCGACCGGCATCCGTCTCGAAACGCGCCGCCACGACGTCGGACACGCGCCAGCTGTTCGCGGTGCGGTGCTGTGCATCCGTGGCGGGGCGTGCCGCCGGGGCCGCGTCGGTCATCGCCGCCTCACCAGTAGCGCTGTTCGAGCCAGGGATCGCCGCGCATGTGATAGCCGTTGGACTCCCAGAAGCCGGGCTGGTCGTTCGGGATCAGCTCCAGCCCCCGGACCCACTTCGCCGACTTCCAGAAGTACAGGTGCGGCACGAGCAGCCGCGCCGGGCCGCCGTGCTCGGGAGCCAGCGGACTGCCGTCGAACCCCCACGCGACCCACGCCTTGCCGTCGAGCAGCTCGGCCAGCGGCACGTTGGTCGTGTAGCCGCCGTAGCAGTGCGCCATGGTGTACCCGAACGCCGGCTCGATGCCCGCGAAGAGGGTGTCGACGCTCACGCCGCGCCAGCTCGTGCCGAGCTTGGACCAGCTGGTCACGCAGTGGATGTCGGTCGTGACCTCCTCCTGCGGGAGCGCCTGGAACTCGTCCCACGACCAGGTTCGTCGCTCGCCCTTGCCGAGCTCGAGGGTGAAACTCCACTGATCTAGCGGGATGCGCGGCGTCGGACCCGCCGAGAGCACCGGGAAGCTCCTGGTCAGGTACTGGCCGGGCGGCAGCGCAGGATCGCTCCGCCGCCGGCCGGAGAATCCGGACGAGATGACCGCCATGGGGTGAGCGTAGGCGGCGCGGGGCGCGCCTGTCTACGGCGCCGGCCTCCCCTGTGCGCGCCCTCGCCCCTCGCCCCGTGCGTCGTGCGTCGTGTGTCGTGTGTCGTGCGCAAAACTCCGGTGATTTTCCGAACGGTGCCGACGGAGGCACGGTTTTCCGCGGTTCCCATCGGGGGCCGCCGGAAAATCACCGGAGTTTTGAACACCCTCCGGCGGCGCAGGAGACGCCGACAACGCCGCGAGCGCCGCCGCTGCCCGCGCGGCTCAGCCCCGTAGAAGCCGCAGTCGCTGCCGCACGAGCCCCCGGATCGCGCTACGCACGAGATCCGGCCGGTGCATCGTGTGCTGGTACGCCGGGCGGAGCGACGCCAGGCCGAGCGCCGCGAGCTGCAGATCGCGTTCGCGATCGCGGACGTGCGCCTCCCACCCGTCGTGGAACTGCCGGCTGTCGGCCTCGACGACCAGGCAGCCGGCGACGAGCATGTCGACGCGGCCGACCCCGTCGAACTTGACCTGAAGCTCGTAGGGGAGCTCGGTCTGCCGCACGATCATCCGCAGCACGGTCTCCTGCCCGGCCTCGGCCCGGCCGTCGACGAGCTCATCGAGATAGCGCAATCGCTCGGGTGCCCATTCGAACAGGCGGTGGATCGCGGCGCGGCCGACGTGCCCCAGGTGCAGCGCATTGTCGATCGAGGCCAGGGCGTGCCACGGGTGCTGGCACAGGAGCGATTCGCCGAGGGCATCGAGCACCGCGACGCGGTGGCGGTCAGCCGCATCGGGCTCGAGCAGCCGGTTCGACCAGTGCAGCACCGAGCCGAGCCGGTTGCGGCGTGTCAGAGGCTGGAGACGCGGGGTCGGCGCACGGAGCCGGGATCGGTCGCCGTCGAGCTGCACGTGGGTGCGGCGGGCATCGAAGGCGAACACGCCGTGGCTCTCCAGGGCAGAGACGCAGCCGAGGCGTCCGCCGATCCGCACGGCGCGTCGGACGTGTGCGTCGCACTCCGGCAGGCAGTAGTGCCCGTTGCGCAGCCGGACGAGGTGGCCGAAGCGGACCGCCGCGGTCAGCGCGCGCCCGCTGGCGCCGGATGCGAGCAGTTCGTCGCGGTGCAGCACCAGCTGCCCGTAGCCGTCGAACACATCTGCCCAGGAACCCACGCGGTGAGCATCGCGGGACGGGAGGGACCGGGGTGCGAGGCCGGACTCTGAACGGGGGAGAACCCGGTGCAACGCCGGGCTGTGCGGGGGAAGCCCCACGCGTCGACCGGCGCGCCGGCCCGTGCGCCCTCGGGCAGAACTCCGGTGATTCTGCCTAGCGCCCCAGCCGGAGGCGCATGATTACGCGGGGCCGAGAGCCCTCGCGGCAGAATAACCGGAGTTTTGAACGCGGGGCCCGGAGCAGCCCGGAGCAGCCCAGCCCAGCAGGAGCCCCGCAGCCGTCAGCGACGCCCGCGGATCACCGCCTGCTTGACCTCCGCGATCGCCTGGGTGATCTGGATGCCGCGGGGGCACGCCTCGGTGCAGTTGAAGGTCGTGCGGCAGCGCCACACGCCCTCCTTGTCGTTGAGGATGTCCAGGCGCACCTGCGACTCCTCGTCGCGCGAGTCGAAGATGAAGCGGTGGGCGTTCACGATCGCCGCCGGGCCGAAGTACTGGCCGTCGGTCCAGAACACGGGGCACGAGGAGGTGCACGCGGCGCACAGGATGCACTTGGTGGTGTCGTCGAAGCGGGCGCGGTCCTCGGCGGACTGCAGGCGCTCCTTGCCCGAGGGCGGCGCGGTGTGCGACTGCAGGAAGGGCTGCACCTCGCGGTAGGACTCGAAGAACGGGTCCATGTTGACGATGAGGTCCTTCTCGAGGGGCAGGCCCTTGATGGCCTCGACGTAGATCGGCTTCGAGACGTCCAGGTCCTTCAGCAGGGTCTTGCACGCGAGCCGGTTGCGGCCGTTGATGCGCATCGCGTCCGAGCCGCAGACGCCGTGGGCGCACGAGCGACGGAAGGTGAGCGAGCCGTCCTGCTCCCACTTGATCTTGTGCAGCGCGTCGAGGATGCGGTCGGTGGAGTACACCTCGACGTCGAAGTCCTGCCAGTGCGGCTCCTGGTCCACCTCCGGGTCGAAGCGCCGGATGATCATCGTGACGATGAAGGCTTGGGGCGCGGCAGGGGTCGCGGGTGCGTTCTCCAGTGTGGCGGTAGACATGTCTCTCCCTACTAGTACTTGCGCTCCATCGGCTGGTAGCCCTGGATCACCACGGGCTTCCAGTCGAGTCTGATGTGGTCCGACGGGTCGGCGGAGTGCGGGTCGCCGGTCAGATACGCCATCGTGTGCTTGAGGTAGTTCTCGTCGTCCCGCTTGCCGAAGTCCTCGCGCATGTGGCCGCCGCGGCTCTCCTTGCGGTTGCGCGCGGCGTAGACGACGACCTCGGCGATGTCGAGCAGGAAGCCGAGCTCGACCGCCTCGAGCAGGTCGGTGTTGAAGCGCTTGCCCTTGTCCTGCACGGACACGTTGGCGTAGCGCTGGCGAAGGTTGTGCACGTCGAGGGATGCCTGCGCCAGCGTCTCGTCGGTGCGGAAGACCTGCGCGTTGGCGTCCATGGTCTCCTGCAGGGCCTTGCGGATGTCGGCGACCCGCTCGGTGCCCGTCGCGGTGCGCAGGTCCTCGAGCAGTCCGCGGACGAAGGCGGCCGGGTCCTCGGGGAGCGGCACGAAGTCGGCGTCCTTGACGTAGGCCACCGCGTTGTTGCCCGAGCGCTTGCCGAAGACGTTGATGTCCAGCAGCGAGTTGGTGCCGAGGCGGTTGGCGCCGTGCACCGAGACGCACGCGCACTCACCCGCGGCGTACAGGCCGGGGATCACGGTGTCGTTGTCGAGCAGCACCTCGGCGTTGTTGTTGGTGGGGATGCCGCCCATGGCGTAGTGCGCGGTCGGCATCACCGGCACCGGCTCGACGACTGGGTCGATGCCGAGGTAGGTGCGGGCGAACTCGGTGATGTCCGGCAGCTTCGTCTCGAGCACTTCGGCGCCGAGGTGCGTGCAGTCCAGCAGCACGTAGTCCTTGTTGGGGCCCGCGCCGCGGCCCTCGCGCACCTCCTGCACCATGCAGCGGGCGACGATGTCGCGGGGGGCGAGGTCTTTGATGGTCGGCGCGTAGCGCTCCATGAAGCGCTCGCCGGAGGCGTTGCGCAGGATCGCGCCCTCACCGCGGGCGCCCTCGGTGAGCAGGATGCCGAGGCCGGCGAGCCCGGTCGGGTGGAACTGGAAGAACTCGATGTCCTCCAGCGGCAGCTTCTTGCGCCACACGATGCCGACGCCGTCGCCGGTGAGGGTGTGCGCGTTCGAGGTGGTCTTGTAGATCTTGCCGAAGCCGCCCGTGGCGAAGATGACGGCCTTCGACTGGAAGACGTGCAGCTCGCCGGTGGCCAGCTCGAGCGCGACGACGCCGGCGGGCCGTACGACGCCGTCGACCTCGCCCATGATGAGGTCGAGCGCGTAGTACTCGTTGAAGAAGTTCACGCCGAGCCGGACGCAGTTCTGGAACAGCGTCTGCAGGATCATGTGGCCGGTGCGGTCCGCGGCGTAGCAGGCGCGGCGCACGGGCGCCTTGCCGTGGTCGCGGGTGTGGCCGCCGAAGCGGCGCTGGTCGATCTTGCCCTCAGGAGTGCGGTTGAACGGCAGGCCCATGTTCTCGAGGTCGATGACCGCGTCGATGGCCTCCTTCGCGAGGATCTCCGCCGCGTCCTGGTCGACGAGGTAGTCGCCGCCCTTGATGGTGTCGAAGGTGTGCCACTCCCAGTTGTCCTCTTCGACGTTGGCGAGGGCGGCGGCCATGCCGCCCTGCGCCGCTCCCGTGTGGGAGCGCGTCGGGTAGAGCTTCGTGATGACCGCGGTCTTGGCGCCCGGAGCCGCCTCGATGGCGGCGCGCATGCCGGCGCCGCCCGCGCCGACGATCACGATGTCGAACTGGTGGTAGTGGACGCCGTCGATGACGGTGTCTTCGGTGGATGCGAGATCAGTCACGTGTCCGGGTTCTCTGTTCGGTTCTCTCGGTTACTTCAGGCCGGTGCAGAAGCTGGGCTGGCTGCCGTTCGCTGCGCACGGGTCGAAGGCGGTGACGGTGTAGGTGCCCAGGATGATCAGCACGACGACGGCCAGAAAGATCGCCCACTTCAGGACCCGGTTGACGGTCAGATTGTGCGCGTAGTCGTTGACGAGGGTGCGCATGCCGTTGCCGCCGTGGATGAGCGCCAGCCAGAGCATCAGTCCGTCCCAGATGCGCCAGAACGGGCTGGCCCACTTGCCGGCGACGAAGCCCCAGTCGACGGCCTTGATGCCTTCGCCGGCGACGAGGTTCACGAACAGGTGGCCGAAGATCAGGATGACCAGCAGCACGCCCGAGACGCGCATGTAGATCCAACCCCACTTCTCCCAGTTGGTGCGCCGGCGACCGCGGGTGGCGGGGGTGCGGGGTGCGTCGATGGTCGTGCTCATCAGTGCTTCGGCTCCGTGAAGACGTTGTGCAGGTGTTCGGGCAGGAAGCCCGCCATGAGGATCGCCCACAGGATGACGACGATCCAGAACAGCAGGCGCTGATGGCGCGTCGCCCAGCTCCAGAAGTCGATGAGGATGATGCGGAGCCCGTTCAGCGCGTGGAAGACGATCGCGGCGACCAGGGCGGCTTCACCGAGGCCGAGCAGCGGGGTCTTGTAGGTGCCGATGACGGCGTTGTAGGCGTCACTGCCGAAGTTGAGGACGACCGAGTCGAGGATGTGCACCAGGAGGAAGAAGAAGATCGCCACACCGGTGATGCGATGCAGCACCCACGACCACATTCCCTCGCGGCCCCGATAGAGCGTTCCGCCCACCCGAGATGGCCTCGGCTTGGGGGCATCGATCGTCTGGCTTGACACGGACAACCCTCCCTGGCTGTGCGAGCGGACGCTGCGACGCATCCGCTCTCCTGCCGTGCCAGTCTAGGGTGCCCGGATGTCCGAGCGGCAGTAAGGCATGCCTAATCTGTCTCGACATCGAGACAATTCCGGCGCCGCGCAGTGCGCCCTACAACCAGTTCCGCCGCTTGAACCAGAGGTACAGCGCGAAGCCCGCGACGAGCATCAGCAGCACTGCGAAGGGGTAGCCGAACCGCCAGCCGAGCTCCGGCATGACCTTGAAGTTCATGCCGTAGATGCCGGCGATGAGCGTCGGTGTGAAGAGGATGGCCGCCCAGGCCGAGATCTTCTTGGTGTCCTCGCCCTGCTGATGGCTGAGCTCGGAGAGCTGTGCCATCCGTGCGTTCTGGCGCTCGGTGACCAGGGTCGCGTTCACGGTCAGGATGTCGCGCAGCATCGAGCGGAATCCGTCGACCCGTTCGTTCACAACCGTGAGGTGGTCCGCGACGTCGCGCAGATTGCGCTGCAGCTCCTCGTTGACGTGGTACTTCTCACTGCCGAGCTGCAGCGCCTCGACGACGGCCGCGAGCGGATGCGTCGCACGCTGGAAGTCGATGACCTCGCTCGAGAGCTCGTAGATGCGCCGGGAGACGTTCGCGTCGAGCGAGTCGAACACCTGGCTCTCGATCTCGTCGATGTCGTTGGCCAGACCGGCGACGACGGGGGCGTACTCGTCCACGACGGTGTCGATGATCGCGAACAGCACGGCCTGCGTTCCCATCGCGAGCAGCTCGGGGTCGGCCTCCATGCGGCGGCGCACGTCGGAGAGGTCGGGGGATTCGCTGTGGCGCACCGTGATGACGAAGTTCGGGCCGACGAAGACGTGGACCTCGCCGAAGGCGACCTCCTCAGGGACGTCGAGGTAGTCGGCGGCGCGCAGGACGACGAAGAGGGTGTCGTCGTAGCGTTCGAGCTTCGGGCGCTGGTGGGCGGCGATCGCGTCCTCGACGGCCAGCGGGTGCAGGTCGAACTCGTCCGCGAGCGACTGGATCTCGGCCTGGGACGGCCGGTACAGCCCGATCCAGGCCATGCCGCCCGGCGTGTCATGCAGCGAGTTGAAGGTGTCGGCCAGCGTCTCCGGGGAGGCGACGCGGATGCCGTCGAGGTAGATCGCCGAGTCGACGAGGGTGCGCCGGCCCGGCTTGGCCTGCACCGGGGTCGGGGCGGTGGGGGTGCCGGCCGGGGGCGTGTTCCGCCGATTCACGAACGGCATCGACATCACGCGGAGCCTGCGCTGGGCCATGAAGCACCTCCACTGTGTTCGTCAGGTGCGCCGGTCATCGCCCGGCGCACGTCGCTTCGCGGAGCGCCACGCACCTGGGCGCTCTGCGGTGGCTGGGTCGGCGTGCATGTCGCGTATCCAACCCCTGAGGATAACCCCCGGGCCTCTCAGGATGCCTGTGCGGTGTCGGCCACGAGCTCAGCGGGCGGCGCGCTCCGGGTAGCCGACCGTGGCCATCGCGGACTCGTAGTGCGCGAACAGCTCGCCGCAGATCGCCGCCCAGGAGCGGCCGAGGACGGCGCGGCGGCCGGCCTCGCCCATGCGGAGCCGCTGGAGCTCGTCGGCCACGAGCGACCGGACCTGCATCCGCAGCTCGTGGTCCTCGCGGAAGAGGTAGCCGTCGACGCCGTACTCCACGAGGTCGAGCGGGCCGCCCGCGGCCGGTGCGACGACCGGCAGACCGGAGGCGTGCGCCTCCTGCACGGTCTGGCCGAAGGTCTCCTCCTCGCCGGTGTGCACGAAGACGTCGAGCGCGGCGTAGGCGGCGGCGAGGTCCTCGCCGGACAGGCGGCCGAGGTAGGTCACGGGCAGGCCGCGCAGCGCCTTGTGCACGGAGGGCGTCGCGGGCCCGTCGCCGACGATGGCCAGGCGCATGCCCGGGATGCCGCGCAGCACGCGCAGCCGTTCGACCTGCTTCTCGGGGGCGATGCGCCCGACGTAGCCGACGACCACCTCGCCGCCCGGGGAGAGGAAGTCGCGGTAGCGCCGGGAGAGCGCCGAGTGGCGGTTGTTGGGGTGGTACCGCTCCAGGTCGACGCCGCGCCCCCAGCGCCGGAGGCGCTCGATGCCGGCGGCCTCGAGGTCCGCCAACGACGAGGTGGAGGGCGCCAGGGTGATCGTGGCCCCCTCGTGGACCCACTTGAGCAGGCGCCACGCCGCGTTGGCGGCGAGGCGGAGTCGGTTGCGGCGGGCGTAGCCGGCGACATCCGTCTGATAGATCGCGACGGATGCCACGCCGAGGCGGTTCGCCGCCGCGATCGCCTGCGCGCCCAGCAGGAAGGGGCTCGCGGCGTGCAGCACGTCGGGCCGGAACTCGGCGAGCAGGCGGGAGACCTGCGGGCTGGGCAGGCCGACCGGGAACTGGCGATAGGCCATGGCGGGGACGGTGTGCACCGGGAAGCCCGCGTACTCGCTCGGAGCCTTCGACGCGGCCGGGCTGATCACCATGGCTTCATGGCCCGCTGCGGACAGCTGCTCCAGCACGCGGCACACGCTTGTTGTGACGCCGTTGACCGTGGGAAGAAAGCTTTCGCTGACCACAGCTACCCGCATGCTGTTTAAGTTAGGAAGGCATCGTGGCACGACGGTGAACCTGCTGTGAACCGCAAAAGCACAGCGATGTAACTTCCCCGACCGGTCCGCGCGCGGGGCGGGGACCGTAGGCTGTGGCCATGACCAGTCCGACGGACCCGATGAGCCGGTTCCACGCGGTGATCCCCGCGGGGGGCGTCGGGTCGAGGCTCTGGCCCCTGTCCCGGGCGGATGCGCCCAAGTTCCTGCACGACCTGAGCGGCAGCGGGCACAGCCTGCTGCGCGACACCTGGGACCGTCTCGTGCCGCTCACGGGCCCCGATCGCATCATGGTCGTCACGGGCCGAGCCCACCGCGCGGCCGTCGAGGACCAGCTGGAGGATCTGAAGGACCCGCAGATCGTGCTCGAGGCCGAGCCCCGCGACTCCACGGTCGCGATCGGGCTGGCCGCGGCGATCCTCGAGCGCCGCGATCCCGACGTCATCATCGGGTCCTTCGCGGCGGACCAGATCATCCGCAAGCAGCCGCTCTTCGAGGACGCGGTCCGTGAGGCGGTCAACGCCGCCGCCGCGGGCTACATCACGACGATCGGCATCCGGCCGAGCGAGCCCGCCACGGGCTTCGGCTACATCGAGGCCGGCGACGGGATCCCCGGCGAGGGCATGCGCACCGTGCGCAAGGTCGTCAAGTTCGTCGAGAAGCCGGACCTCGCCACCGCCCGCCGGTACGTGAAGAGCGGCGGATACCTGTGGAACGCGGGCATCTTCGTCAGCCAGGCGAGCGTGCTGCTGGAGCAGCTCGGCCGCACGAAGCCCGAGCTGCTCGCGGCGCTGCGCCGGCTCGCGGAGGCGTGGGACGACCCCGTGACCCGCGGCCCCGCGGTGGACCGCATCTGGCCGACGCTCGAGAAGATCGCCATCGACTACTCGCTTGCCGAGCCGGCCGCGGCGGCGGGGCGCGTCGCGGTCGTCCCCGGCCTGTTCGACTGGGACGACGTGGGCGACTTCGCCTCGCTCGCGAAGGTGAACTCGGGCGGACGCAAGACCGACCTCGCGATCCTGGGGGAGAGCGCCCGAGTGCTGGCCGACGCCTCCAGCGGCATCGTCGTGAGCCAGTCGAAGCGGGTCATCAGCCTCATCGGGGTGAAGGACATCGTCGTCGTCGACACCCCCGATGCGCTGCTCGTGACGACGACCGAGAACGCGCAGCGGGTCAAGGCCGTCGTCGACGCGCTCAAGCTGACGGGGTCCGCAGGGGTGCTGTGAGACGGCGGACGCCGTGCCCGCGGCATCCGCTCGGCGAACCGCCCTGCCCTGCTCGCGGAACCCGCTCCGGCCTGCCCGCGCGGAGGGGCAGAGGGATCGGTATGTAACGGCCCGGTTAAGAACCCGGCGCCGGTTCGTGGGGCCGGATTCCGGTCGGCTAACGTCGTTCAGTGCCCGCGCACGCACCCGCACGTGGCACCCTGCATCACCTGTGGAGGGGAAATAGTGAAGAACACAGCACGGAAGGCGATCGTCTCTGCGATCGCCGTGGCGGGCGGCGTCGCGCTGCTGGCCGGCTGCGCCCAGGCGCCGTCGACCTCGGGCGACGGATCATCCGCCTCGAAGAGCAAGTTCCTGCCCTGCATGATCTCGGACTCCGGCGGCTTCGACGACCACTCGTTCAACGAGCTCGGCTACGACGGCCTCGTCCAGGAGTCCAAGACGCTCAAGGTCGACTACAAGAAGGCCGAGTCCAAGACCGACGCGGACTACCAGCCGAACATCTCGAGCATGGTCTCGCAGAACTGCAACCTGATCATCACGGTCGGCTTCAACCTGGCCGACGCGACCAAGGCGGCGGCGGCGCAGAACCCCGACACCGACTTCGCGATCATCGACGACAACTCGATCACGGCGAAGAACGTCCAGCCGATCATCTTCGACACCGCCCAGGCGGCCTTCCTCGGCGGCTACGCCGCGGCGAGCTACTCGAAGACCGGTGTCGTCGGCACCTTTGGCGGCCAGCAGATCCCGACCGTCACGATCTTCATGGACGGCTTCGCCGACGGCGTCGCCTACTTCAACAAGCAGAAGAGCAAGGACGTCAAGGTCGTCGGCTGGAACGAGCAGAGCCAGAAGGGCTCGTTCACCGGTGGCTTCGACGCCAACGACACCGCCCAGAACACCGCTCAGGGCATCATCGACCAGGGCGCCGACGTGATCATGCCGGTCGGCGGTCCGATCTACCAGTCGGCCGCGACGGCGATCAAGAACTCGGGCAAGAGCATCGCGATGGTCGGCGTCGACGCGGATGTCTACAACACGGACCCGTCCGTGCGCAGCATCCTGCTGACCTCGGTCGAGAAGGGCATCCAGCCCTCCGTGCAGGCCGTTGTGAAGGCCGCGTCGGACGGCAGCTTCTCGAGCACGCCGTACGTCGGCACGCTGAAGAACGACGGAGTGGGCCTGGCCCCCTTCCACGACTTCGCGTCGAAGGTCGACCCGAACCTCTCGAAGGAGATCGACACGATCAAGCAGGGCATCATCGACGGCTCGATCCCGGTCGAGTCGCCTGCCAGCCCCAAGTCCTGATCCGACACAGCAACGGCCGGGCGGGATGCGTATCCTGCCCGGCCGTTGCTGCGATGGGCCATCGGTGACACGCTCTCAGGGGCAGCGGCCCGTTCGCCGCCGGAGCTGCGGCTCATCCGGATCGACCGCGGCGCGGCGGGCGGGGACCGCCGCGCAAGACAAATACGGAAAGGTAGGTTGGCCGCATGAAGCTCGAGCTGCGCGGGATCACCAAGCGCTTCGGCAGCCTCACCGCGAACGACCACATCTCGCTCACGGTCGAGCCGGGTGAGATCCACTGCCTGCTCGGTGAGAACGGCGCGGGCAAGTCGACGCTGATGAACGTGCTCTACGGCCTGTACCAGGCCGAGGAGGGCGAGATCCTGCTCGACGACGTCGCGCAGCACTTCTCCGGCCCGGGGGACGCCATGAAGGCCGGCATCGGCATGGTGCATCAGCACTTCATGCTCATCCCGGTCTTCACGGTCGCCGAAAACGTCATGCTCGGTCACGAGCAGACCACGGGCCTCGGCCGCCTCGACCTGCCGGCCGCCCGTGCCAGGGTGCGCGAGATCTCGGCGCGTTTCGGCTTCGACATCGACCCGGACGCGGTCGTCGAGCAGCTGCCCGTCGGCGTGCAGCAGCGGGTCGAGATCATCAAGGCGCTGAGCCGCGACGCGCAGGTGCTCGTCTTCGACGAGCCGACCGCCGTGCTCACCCCTCAGGAGACCGACGAGCTCATGGACGTGATGCGCCGCCTCAAGGAGCAGGGCACCGGGATCGTCTTCATCACCCACAAGCTGCGCGAGGTCCGCGAGGTCGCGGACCGCATCACCGTCATCCGCCTCGGCAAGGTCGTCGGCGAGGCCCGGCCGACCGCGAGCAACACCGAGCTCGCCTCGCTCATGGTCGGGCGCGCCGTCGAGCTCACGGTGCACAAGGACCCGGCCAAGCCGGCGGGGGCCGCCCTCGTGGTGGACCGCCTCACGGTGCTCGACCCCGCCGGCCAGAAGGTCGTCAACGACGTCAGCTTCCAGGTGCACGCGGGCGAGATCCTCGCTGTCGCGGGCGTGCAGGGCAACGGACAGACCGAGCTCACCGAGGCGCTCCTCGGGCTGCAGACGAACGTGGATGGCTCGATCACGCTCGACGGCAAGGAGCTCGCCGGAACGAGCGTGCGCCACGTGCTCGACGCGGGCGTCGGCTTCGTCCCGGAGGACCGCAACGAGGACGGCCTCGTCGGCGAGTTCTCGATCGCCGAGAACCTGATGCTCGACCGCTCCTCCGGCGCCCCCTTCGTCAAGGGCGCCAATCTGCAGCTCGGCTACCTCAACTCCTTCGCCGAGCAGAAGGTGAAGGAGTTCGACGTGCGCGCCCAGTCGATCCAGACGCCCGTCGGGCGGCTCTCCGGTGGCAACCAGCAGAAGGTCGTGCTCGCCCGCGAGCTGTCGCGCGAGCTGCGCCTGCTGGTCGCGGCGCAGCCCACCCGCGGCCTCGACGTCGGCTCGATCGAGTTCGTGCACAAGCGCATCGTCGCCACCCGTGACGAGGGCGTGCCCGTCATCGTCGTGTCGACCGAGCTCGACGAGGTCGTCGCGCTCGCCGACCGCATCGCCGTGATGTACCGCGGCGGGATCGTCGGGATCGTCCCCGGCGACACCCCGCGCGACGTGCTCGGCCTCATGATGGCGGGGGAGACGCCGGAGACCCAGGGGGAGGCCGCATGAGCGACCCGTCGACCGCACCGGCGCCGGAGGCATCCCTCGCCCCCGAGCAGTCGCAGGCCGTACCCACTCCGCCGGCCCGCGAGCCGATGGGCTCGCGCGGGCAGCAGGTGCTGCGCGAGATCATGGGCGGCACCTTCGCCATCTCGGTGCTCGCGGTGCTGCTCGCGCTCGTCGCCGGGGCCATCCTGATCCTGCTCACCGACCCGGGCGTGCAGAAGGCGGCCGGCTACTTCTTCGCCCGCCCCGGCGACACCCTTCAGGCGGTCTGGAACGCCGTCGGAGGCGCATACACCTCGCTCTTCCAAGGCGCGATCTACAACACCGGCCGGCCGGACTTCGCGAGCGGCATCCAACCGCTCATGAACACGCTCTCGACGGCCACGCCGCTCATCTTCGGCGGTCTCGGCATCGCGCTCGCCTTCCGCATCGGCCTGTTCAACATCGGCGGTCAGGGGCAGATCCTGATCGGCGGCGCCTTCGCCGGCTGGGTCGCCTGGTCCTTCCCGATGCCCTTCCCGCTCGCGCTCATCGTCGCGGTGCTCGCCGGCATCGTCGGCGGCGCGGTGTGGTCCGGCCTCGTCGGCTGGCTCAAGGCGCAGACCGGCGCGCACGAGGTGATCGTCACGATCATGCTCAACTACGTCGCCTTCTACCTCATCTCCTTCCTGCTGCGCACGCCGGGGGCGCTGCAGGCGCCCGGCACGAACAACCCCAAGTCGCCCGCCATCCCGCAGGCGGCGCAGCTGCCTGCCCTGTTCGGCATCCGCTACACCGTGACCTGGGCCTTCGTGCTCGCCATCGCCGCCGCCTTCGCCTACTGGTGGCTCATGAGCCGCTCGAACCTCGGCTTCCGCTTCCGCGCGGTCGGCGAGAATCCGAGCGCGGCGCGCACCGCGGGCATCCACGTGAACCGCATGTACATCTACGGCATGGCCATCGCCGGCGGCTTCGTAGGCCTCGCGGGCGTCAACCAGGTGCTCGCGACCACGCCGGGCGGCTTCTCCTCCGGCTTCGACGCGGGCCTCGGCTTCGACGCCATCACGGTCGCGCTGCTCGGGCGCTCCCGCCCGCTCGGCGTCTTCGTCGCGGGGCTGCTGTTCGGTGCCCTCAAGTCCGGTGGCTACGTCATGCAGGCGGCCAACGGCATCCCGATCGACATCGTGCTCATCGTGCAGTCGCTCATCGTGCTGTTCATCGCCGCGCCGCCGCTCGTGCGGGCCATCTTCGGCCTGCCCACGCCCGGCGCCGCGCCGCGCCGCTCCCGGCGCGCTCTCGCGAAGGAGGCCGCGGCGAAATGACCACCGCCACCCCGATCACCCCGGTGCCCGACGCCGCGCCCATCGTCCTCGAGAAGGTCGAGGTGCGCAGCTGGAAGGTGCCGATCGCGCTCTCCGTCTTCGCGCTCGGCGCCCTCGTGCTCTTCCTGATCTTCGCCCGCAGCGGCCACACCACCTTCCGCTTCAGTCAGAGCGAGGACTTCTTCCACATCCCCGACCTGACGGTCGCCTCGGCGCCCGTCGGAATCGTGCTCGCGATCGTCACCGTGATCATGGCCGCCCTGTCCTGGTGGCTCATCGCGCGCGGCGGCACGGTGCCGCTGTGGTTCACGACCGCGTTCGCGATCGTCTTCATGATCGGATTCTTCGACTGGGCGGCCGAAGGCCAGCGCCCGCTGCCGCTGACCTCTCTCCTGCTCGGGGCCGTCACGCTCTCGGTGCCGCTCATCTTCGGCGCCCTCGGCGGCGTGATCGGCGAGCGCGCCGGGGTGGTGAACGTCGCGATCGAGGGCCAGCTGCTCGCCGGGGCGTTCTGCTCGGCGCTCGTCGCCTCGTCGACGGGCAGCATGACGCTCGGCCTCGTGGCCGCCGCGATCGCGGGGGTGCTCGTCTCGTTCATCCTGGCGGCGTTCGCGATCAAGTACCTCGTCGACCAGGTCATCGTCGGCGTCGTCATCAACGTGCTCGTCACGGGCCTGACCAACTTCGGCTACTCGAAGGTGCTCGCCGTCGACCCCGAGCACCTGAACCGCCGCCTGACCCTGCCCGAGCTGCCGATCCCCGGCCTCGCGCAGATCCCCGTCATCGGCCCGGTGCTCTTCGACCACAGCATCATCGTGTACATCGCGTACGTGGCCGTCGCCGCGGTCTGGTACGGACTGTTCCACACCCGCTGGGGCCTGCGCGTGCGGGCCGTCGGCGAGCACCCGCAGGCGGCGGACACCGTCGGCATCAACGTCAACGGCACCCGCTTCTGGAACGTCTCGCTCGCCGGCGCGATCGCCGGTCTCGGCGGCGCGTTCTTCACCCTCGGCTCCGTCGGCATCTTCACCAAGGAGATGACGGGCGGCCAGGGCTACATCGCGCTCGCCGCGGTCATTTTCGGGCGCTGGGACCCCATCCGGGCGACGCTCGCCGCGCTGCTGTTCGGCTTCGCGACGAGCTTGCAGAACACCCTCGGCATCATCGGATCGCCCGTCCCGAGCGAGTTCCTGCTGATGCTGCCGTACCTCGTGACGATCTTCGCGGTGGCCGGGCTCGTCGGGAAGTCGCGCGCACCGGCCGCGGACGGGAAGCCGTATGTCAAATAGCGCCGTGGACCAGGCATCCGTCGACTGGGAGGCGCTGCGCGCGGTCGCGACGGACGCCATGCACCGCTCGTACTCGCCGTACTCGCACTTCCCGGTCGGCGCCGCCGCGCTCGTCTCGGACGGGCGGATCGTGCGCGGAGCCAACATCGAGAACGCGTCGTACGGCGTGACGCTGTGCGCCGAGTGCTCCCTGATCTCGGACCTCGTGATGGGCGGTGGCGGCCGGCTCGTCGCCTTCACCTGCGTCGACGGCCACGGAGCCGTGCTGATGCCGTGCGGGCGCTGCCGACAGCTGCTGTTCGAGCATTCGGCGCCCGGCATGGTGCTCGAGACCGTCTCGGGCCTCCGCACGATCGACGAGGTGCTGCCGGACGCCTTCGGTCCGCGGACGCTCGCGGACTTCGCCGGTTGAGCCGGGTGCCCGGCATCCGTCTCACGCACCGAATCGCTGATGGCCGGGTAGCGCGCGCGGCACATGTCGTGAGAACCAGTTGGACCCCGAAAGGAACACCATGGCTGTTGAGGCCTTCGACGCGGTCGACCTGATCCGCGCCAAGCGCGATGGCGGCACGCTGTCGACGCCCGAGATCCAGTGGCTGGTCGACGCGTACACGCGCGGCTACGTCGCCGACTCGCAGATGTCGGCGCTCGCCATGGCGATCCTGCTGAACGGGATGACGCGGCAGGAGATCCGCGACCTGACCCTCGCGATGGTCGCCTCGGGGGAGCGGCTCGACTTCTCCGGGCTCGGGAAGCCGACGGCCGACAAGCACTCGACGGGCGGCGTCGGCGACAAGATCACGCTGCCCCTCATGCCGCTCGTCGCCTCATTCGGCGTCGCCGTGCCGCAGCTCTCCGGCCGCGGCCTCGGGCACACGGGCGGCACGCTCGACAAGCTCGAATCGATCCCCGGCTGGCGGGCCTCGCTCACGAACGAGGAGGTCTTCGCCCAGCTGGCCGGCCCGGTCGGCGGCGTCATCTGCGCCGCGGGGCCCGGGCTCGCCCCCGCCGACAAGAAGCTCTACGCGCTGCGCGACACGACCGGCACCGTCGAGGCGATCCCGCTCATCGCCTCCTCGATCATGAGCAAGAAGATCGCGGAGGGCACGGGCGTGCTCGTGCTCGACGTGAAGTTCGGCTCGGGAGCGTTTATGCGCGACTTCGCCCGCGCCCGCGAGCTCGCCCAGACCATGGTGTCGCTCGGCACGGATGCCGGCGTCGCCTGCTCCGCGCTGCTCACCGACATGAACACGCCGCTCGGGAACACCATCGGCAACGCCAACGAGGTGCGCGAGTCGCTCGAGGTGCTCGCCGGCGGCGGCCCGGCCGACGTGGTCGAGCTGACGGTCGCGCTCGCGCGCGAGATGCTGACCCTCGCCGGGCAGCCCGATGCGGACGTCGAGGCGGCGCTCGCCGACGGCCGCGCGATGGACCGCTGGCGCGCCTTCGTGGTGGCGCAGGGCGGCGATCCGGATGCCGCGCTGCCGGCGCCGCGGGAGACGCACACGGTCGTCGCGCCGGCGGCGGGCACGCTGCTGCGGCAGGACGCCCTCGCCTTCGGCATCGCCGCCTGGCGCCTCGGAGCGGGCCGCGCACGGCAGGAAGACCCCGTCGTCCACGCCGCCGGCATCGAGCTGCACACGAAGCCCGGCGACGCCGTGGTCGCCGGCCAGCCGCTCTTCACGCTCGCCGCCGACGACGCGGCGCGCTTCGACCGTGCCCTGGAGGTGCTCGACGGGGCGTGGGAGCTCGGCGAGGCATCCGCTTACACCGAACCGGGCCCCCTCGTGGTCGAGCGGATCGCCGCCGCCTGACCCCGCGACCGGCGCATGAGCACGCCGGGTGCGTCGCGCCCGGGCCGCCCGCTAGCCTGAGGCACTATGAGTGCCCCGGACCGCGAATACCTGATCGACGGCGTGAGCATCAACGCCCTGCCCAAGATCAGCCTGCACGACCACCTCGACGGCGGTGTGCGCCCGCGGACCCTCGTGGAGCTCGCCGCCGACATCGGCCTCGAACTGCCCGAGACGGATGCCACGAGCCTCGGCCGCTGGTTCGCGGAGAAGTCCAACGCGGGCAGCCTCGTCGAGTACCTCAAGACCTTCGACCTCACCGTCGGCGTGATGCAGACCGAGTCCGGCCTCGCGCGGGTCGCCCGCGAGTTCGTCGAGGACCTGCACTCCGACGGGGTCATCTACGGCGAGCTGCGCTGGGCGCCCGAGCAGCACACGAGCCGTGGGCTGGCCCTGGACCAGGCGGTCGAGGCGGTGCAGGCCGGCATCGACCAGGCGGTCGCGCACATCGAGGCCGACGGCGGATTCATCAAGGTCGGCCAGCTCGTCACGAGCCTGCGGAACAACCCGGGCGGGACGCTCGAGATCGCCCAGCTCGCCGTGCGGCACCGCGACAGCGGTGTGGTCGGCTTCGACATCGCCGGCCCCGAGGCGGGCTTCCCGGCGTCGACGATGACGGCGGCCTTCGACTACCTCGCCTCCGAGTGGTTCCCGGCGACGGTGCACGCGGGCGAGGCGGACGGCCTCGACTCGATCCGCTCGGCGCTCGTCGACGGCCGGGCGCTGCGTCTCGGCCACGGGGTGCGCATCGCCGAGGACCTCGTCATCGAGCGGCAGGACGACGAGAACACCTACGTCTCGCTCGGGCTGCTCAGCCAGTGGGTGAAGGATCGCGAGATCGCGCTGGAGACGAGCCCCAGCTCCAACCTGCAGACCGGCGCAGTGGCGCGCTGGGGCAGCAGCCTGACCGACCACCCCTTCGATCTGCTCTACCAGCTCGGCTTCCGTGTCACCGTCAACACCGACAACCGCCTGATGAGCGACACGAGCCTCAGCAAGGAGCTCGCACTGCTGGCGGATGCCTTCGCCTACACCCTCGACGATCTGGAGACCTTCCAGCTCAACGCGGCCGCCGCGGCGTTCCTGCCGCTTGAAGACCGCGAGGAGCTCGTCGACCGGATCGGCGCCGGATTCGACGCTGTGTAGAAGTACCCTCGATTTTCGATAAAATCGAGGCATGCCGCTGCCCGAAGTGCCCGACGACGGAGTCGAGATCGGTGCGCGGGCGGCCGACTGGCGCTCAGCCGTGCGGCTGGCGGGCGATGCGCTCGTCCGCGCCGGCTCCGCTTCCGCGAGCTACCCCGATCGCATGATCCGCGTCGTCGACGAGTTCGGCGCGTACATCGTCGTGGCTCCGGGGCTCGCGCTGGCGCATGCCCGCCCCGGCCCCGACGTCACGCGTGACGGCATCTCGGTCGTCACCCTCGCCGCGCCGGTCGCCTTCGGGCATCCGCACAACGACCCCGTCTCGGTCGTCGTCGGCCTCGCCACCGCGAGCCCCGACTCCCACGTCGCGCTCGTGGCCGAGCTCGCGAACGTGTTCAACGACCCGAGCGCGATCCCCGCGCTGGCGGCGGCGCGCACGGCCGATGAGGTGCGCGAGGTCCTCCGCGCCCACGGCTGAGCCGTCCCTTTCCCCGACGTGCTCCCCGACGCGCTACTCTCCCCGACTGGGGCTACTGCGCCGAGAGGCGCGCGTGTCTGTATGAGTAGCGCAACAGAGCGGCGCGGGCGGCGCGGGCGCGCTGCTCAGAGCAGGGCGCGCAGGGCGGTGTCGAGCGCCGCGACCTTCGCCGCGGCATCCGCCGCCGAGCCGCCGCGCGCGTCGAGGTAGACCTTGAGCTTTGGCTCGGTGCCGCTCGGTCGGATCATGACCCGGCCCTCGTCGGCGGTGCGGATGCGCAGCACGTTGTCCGGCGGCAGCGTGCCGTCGCCCGCCGCGAGATCCTCGAACGCCGTGACGGCGACGCCCCCCAGCGCGGTCGGCGGCTCGGCGCGCAGGCGGTCCATGATGCGCCCGCGCTCGGCCAGATCCGTGACCCGCAGGGAGATCTGCCCGCTCGCGTAGTGCCCGATCTCGGACCACACGAGCTCCAGCTGCTCGGCGACACCGCGCCCGGCCGCCTTCCAGCGCAGCGCGAGGGCGAGGAAGCGGCTCGCCGCGGAGATCCCGTCCTTGTCGCGCACCGTCTCCGGGTTCACGAGGTAGCCGAGCGCCTCCTCGTAGCCGAACAGCAGGCCGGGGGCGCGGGAGATCCATTTGAAGCCCGTGAGCGTCTCCGCATAGCCCAGGCCGAAGTGCTCCGCGATCGCGTGCAGTGCGGGGGAGGACACGATCGACGCAGCGAGAACGCCCGTGACGTGGTGCGCGCCGTGGGGGCTGCCCGCCTCCTCCTCGGCGGCGGCCCAGCCGAGCAGCGTGCCGACCTCGTTGCCCGACAGCCTCCGCCAACCGCCCTCGGCCGCGGCATCCGGAATCGCCACCGCGAAGCGATCGGCATCCGGATCGTTCGCGATGATCAGCTCGGCGTCGTTCTCGCGCGCCGTCTGCATCGCCAGGTCGAGGGCGCCGGGCTCCTCGGGGTTGGGGAACGACACGGTCGGGAAGGCGGGGTCCGGCTCCTGCTGCGCGGACACGCTGAGCGGCGCGGGCAGCCCGGCGGCCTCGAACACGCGCGAGGCGGTGTCCCAGCCGACGCCGTGCATGGCCGTGTAGACGACGTTCAGCCCGGTGGCCTCGGGCACATCCCCGCCGACGGATGCCGTCGCCGCCACATACGCGTACACGAGCGCCTCGTCGGCGAGCTCGTAGGCGTTCGAGCGCGGCAGCTCCGTGATCGGCCCCGCCGCCGCGACGGCCGCGATGTGCGCGGCGATCTCGGCGTCGACGGGCGGGATGATCTGCGAGCCGTGATCCTCGCCGCCGAGGTAGACCTTGTAGCCGTTGTCCCGCGCGGGGTTGTGCGAGGCGGTCACCATGACCCCGGCCGCGGCGCCGAGGTGGCGCACCGCGAAGGCGAGCACGGGCGTCGGCAGCAGGCGCGGCAGCAGGATGGCCCGCAGCCCGGCGCCGGCGAAGACCTCGGCGGAGTCCTCCGCGAAGACGCGCGAGTTCTTCCGGCCGTCGTAGCCGATGACAACCGATGCCCCGCCGCCGTGCTTCTCCGTCAGGTAGGCCGCGAGCCCCGCCGCGGCCTGCGTCACGAGCACCCGGTTCATACGATTCGGGCCGGCCGCGATCGCGCCGCGCAGCCCCGCGGTGCCGAAGGTGAGGCGTTCGTCGAAGCGGGTGTGCAGCTCGGCGACGGCGCCGCCGTCCCCGGCCTCCGCCCCGGCGATCAGGCCGTCGAGCTCGGCGCGGGTCTCGTCGTCCGGATCCTGCGCCGACCAGGCCCGCGCGGCGTCGAGCAGCTCAGGCGTGGGCAGCCCGGCTGCGGGCAGTTCGGGTCCGGACAGCGGCGTCGCGGCATCCGTCACAGCTGCCCCACGATCTGCGCCAGCAGCGCCGAGATGGCGGACTCGGCCGCCTGTCCGGCCGCGATGACCTCGGCGTGCGAGAGCGGGTCCGGCGAGATGCCGGCGGCGAGGTTGGTGATGAGGGAGAGCCCGAGGACCTCCATGCCCGCCTGCCGGGCCGCGATCGCCTCGAGCGCGGTGGACATGCCGACGATGTGCCCGCCGATCGTCTTCGCGAACTGCACCTCGGCCGGGGTCTCGTAGTGCGGGCCGCGGAACTGGACGTAGACGCCTTCGTCGAGGCCGGGGTCGACGGTGCGGGCGAGCGCGCGCAGCCGCGCCGAGTAGAGGTCGGTGAGGTCGATGAAGGTCGCGCCCTCGAGCGGGCTCGCCGCGGTGAGGTTGATGTGGTCGCTGATCAGCACCGGCGTCCCGGCCGACCAGCTCTGCTTGATGCCCCCCGCGCCGTTCGTGAGCACCATGACCTCGGCGCCCGCGGCCGCGGCAGTGCGCACGGAGTGCACCACGTGCCGCACCCCGTAGCCCTCGTAGAAGTGGGTGCGCGCCCCGATGACGAGGGCGTGCTTGCCGTTCGGCAGGGCGATCGAGCGCAGCGTTCCCACATGGCCCGCGAGGGCCGGCGGGCGGAAGCCGACGACCTCGGTCGCGGGGATCGTGGCGACGGTCTCGCCGAGGAGGTCGGCGGCCTTGCCCCAGCCGCTGCCGAGCGTGAGGGCGACGTCGTGCTTCGCGACGCCGGTCTTCTCAGCGATCTGCGCCGCGGCGTCCCGCGCCACATCGAAAGGATCGGTCTCGGGCAGATCGAGGATCGAGGCTTCGGCCATGCCGTGAGTCTATTGCGCGGCCTCCCGATGGGACCGGCGGCGCGAGCCGCTGCGCAAAACTCCGGAGATCCTCGGGGTGACGGTGCCGAGAACAGCCGGTGGCCATGCTCTGGGCGAGGATCTCCGGAGTTTTGCGCAGACCGCGCCGAACGGCAGGATGTTGCACATGGCCTTCGAATTCGAGCGGAAGCAGCGCATCGCGGTCATCGGGGGTGGCCCGGGCGGTTACGAGGCGGCCCTTGCAGGTGCACAGCTCGGTGCCGAGGTCACGATCGTCGAGCGCACCGGGATCGGCGGCGCCGCCGTGATCACGGACGTCGTCCCGTCGAAGACCCTGATCGCGACGGCGGAGGCGGCCCGCAACATCCCCGAGGCGGTCGACCTCGGCGTGCAGTTCTTCGTGCGCGGCGCGGAGGGCAAGCCCAGCCGCCCCGAGGTCGCCGTGAACCTCGCGGCGATCAACAAGCGCGTCACGACCCTGGCCCGCCAGCAGAGTGAGGACATGCGCGCCGAGCTCGTGCGCGCCGGCGTGCGGATCATCGACGGCTTCGGTCGCCTCGACGGCGAGAAGGCCGTCGTCGTCTCGACCGCCTCCGGCACCGGCGGCACCGACTTCGACCGGATCGACGCCGACACCATCGTGCTCTCGGTCGGCGCGAGCCCGCGCGAGCTGCCCACCGCCCAGCCCGACGGCGAGCGCATCCTCACCTGGACCCAGCTGTACACGCTGCAGAGCATCCCCGAGCACCTCATCGTCGTCGGCTCGGGCGTCACGGGAGCCGAGTTCGCCTCGGCCTACATGAACCTCGGCGCCAAGGTCACGCTCGTCTCGAGCCGTGACCAGGTGCTGCCCGGTGAGGACTCCGACGCCGCGGCGATCCTCGAGAAGGTGTTCACCCGCGGCGGCATGACCCTGCTCTCGAAGGCGCGCGCCGACAGAGTCGAGCGCACCAAGGACGGCGTGCTCGTCACCCTTGCCGACGGACGCGAGGTCGTGGGCTCCCACTGTCTGATGGCCGTCGGGTCGATCCCCAACACCAAGGACATCGGGCTCGAGGAGGCCGGGGTGCAGCTCACCCCGTCCGGGCACATCCGCGTCAACCGGGTGGCGCGCACCTCGGTGCCGAACATCTATGCCGCGGGCGACTGCTCCGACGTCCTCCCGCTGGCATCCGTCGCCTTCATGCAGGGCCGCACCGCTGTGTTCCACGCCATGGGCGACGCGGTCAACCCCATCGAGCTGCGCAATGTCACCTCGAACATCTTCACGCAGCCCGAGATCGCGACCGTCGGGTGGACGCAGAAGCAGATCGAGGACGGCCTCGCGCAGGGCGAGATCTACAAGCTGCCGCTGCAGACGAACGCACGCGCGAAGATGCAGAACATCAAGGACGGCTTCGTGAAGCTCTTCGCGCGCACCGGCAGTGGCACCGTGATCGGCGGCGTGATCGTCGCCCCCCGCGCCAGCGAGCTGGTCTTCCCGCTCGCACTCGCCGTGGAGCATCGCCTCACGGTCGACCAGGTCGCCCGCGCCTACGCGGTCTTCCCCTCGCTGTCGGGCAGCATCACGGATGCCGCGCGGGCGATGCACATCGTCGGCTAGCCCCGCGCCTCACCGCGCCGAGCTCCGGCTCTGCGCGTGCCTTCGCGCTACTCTCCCCGACACGCGCGGCCCCTGTGCGGGGCGCGCGTGTCGGGGAGAGTAGCGCGCGGCACTGCGGCGGGGACCGCCGCACCACATCGGACGTGCGACGCTCTGCGAGCGGGCGACTTGTTCGCCCGCGGACCGGTGGAGCGTGTGAGCCGACTGCGGTGCGTCGGGCGGGGACCGCCGCACCAAACAGCTCAGATCGCGAAGTCCGGCAGCAGCACGTCGGTGTTGCGCGCCTTGCGCCAGACCGTGACACCCACGGAGATCGCGAGCGCGGCGAGAAGCCAGCACACGAGCACGATGACGCCGTGCCCGACCCCCGCGCCGCCACCGGCGATGAGCGAGCGGATCGCGTTCGAGGCGTAGGTCAGCGGCAGCAGTCCGTGGATCACCTGGAAGAAGCCGGGCGTCGTCTGGATCGGGTAGGTGGCTCCGGCCGCCGCGACCTGCAGCACGAGCAGGATCAGCCCGAGGAACCGTCCGCGGCTGCCGAACAGCACCATGAGGGTGTGGTTGACGGCCGTGAAGGCGAGCGCGGCGAGCCCGAGGAACAGCGGAAGCCCGATGGGATGGGCGGGGTGCACGCCGACGCCGAGCGTGACGATGAGGTACAGCAGCGCGGCCTGCACGAGGGAGATCCAGGCGCCGCGCAGGTAGCCGAGCAAGGCGGAGAGCCAGCCGGGGTGGCCGCGTTCGATGGTGCGGTGCGGGATCGCCCGCAGGATCATGTAGATCGATAGGCCGCCGACCCAGAGGCCGAGCGCCATGAAGTACGGCGCCAGGCCGTAGCCGTAGCTGGGGACCTCGTTGAGCTTGCTCTGGGAGAAGCCGATGGGCTGCGCGGCGACATCGCTGAGGTGCTTCTGCTCGGCCGCGGTGTAGCTCGGGATCGCGGTGCTGCCGTCGGCGAGCTTGCCGGCGAGCTCGCCCGAGCCGCTCGCGAGCTTCGCGGCGCCCGTGTCGAGGGACTTCGCGCCGTCGGCGAGCTGGGCGGTGCCGGTGGCGAGCTGCTGCGCCCCGCTGCGGGCCTGTCCGGCGGCGGATGCCAGTTGGCCGGCTCCCGTGGCGGACTGCTGTGCCCCTGAGGCGAGCGTCTGTGCGCCGCTTGCGGCGTCATGCAGCTTGCCGTCGAGGGTCGCGGCGCCGGCGGCCGTCTGGGCGATGCCGTCGGCGAGCGCCGGGGCCTGCCCGCTCAGGGTCGCGGTCCCCGTCGCGAGCGCCTGCACCCCGGCACGCAGGGCCTGGCTGTTGGCGTAGCCGTTCGCGCCTTTCGCCCCCGCGACCTGGTCGATGCCGGCGCAGAGCTGAGCGGCCACGGTGTCGGCGGTGGTCACGCCGGCTGATGCCAGCTGCGCGCACGAGTCGGCGAGCTGGTCGACGCCGCCGGTGTACCCCGGCTTGGTCGCGGTGCCGGCGCCGTTGAGTCCGGCCTGGAGCTGCTGGGCGCCTGCGGCGAGCTGGCTGGCGGATGCCGGCAGCCCAGCCGTCTTCGTCTTCAGCTGCGCCAGACCGCCGTTCAGGGCGTCCGCCCCCGAGGCGAGCTGCTGAGCGCCGCTCGCGAGCGACTGCGCACCGGTGGAGACCTGGGCGGTTCCGCTCGCGAGCGACTGAGCGCCGGAGGCCAGCGTGCCGAGGCCCGAGGAGAGCTGTGCGGCGCCCGCGGCGCTGCGATCCGCCCCGTCGGTGAGCTGCGTGGTGCCCGACGCGAGGTCGGAGGCGCCGGAGGCGAGCTGCTTCGCGCCGTCGGTGGCGGTGTGGACCTGAGTCGAGATGTCGTTGAAGCCGACGTAGACGTTCTTCAGGTACTGCTCGGAGACGGATTTCGAGGCCGACTGTGTGATCGCCTCGCCGACCGTCCGGGCGGCGACGCCGACGATGAAGTTCTGGCCGTCGTTGGTCGAGATGGTCACCTTCGAGGCGGCGGCGTCGAGCGGGGCGCCGGAGCCCATCGAGACGGCGTTGGCGGAGAGGTCCTCTGGGAGGGTGATGGTGGCGAGATAGCGGCCGTCCTTCAGGCCGGCGCGGGCGGATGCGGCATCCGTCGCCACCCAGTCGAAGTCGTCGCCGGTCGTGCTCTTCACGAGCTCGCGCGTGACGGACTTGCCGACCTCGACGGTCTGGCCGTCGTGGCGGGCGGGCTTGTCGAGGTCGACGACGGCGGCCGGGATCTTGTCGAGGCGGTGCGTCGGGTCCTGGTTGGCCCAGCTCAGGGCGCCGCCGTAGATCAGCGGGATGAACGCGATCGCCGCGATGGCGACGCGCACGGCTCGATTGCGCCGCCTGGTCTCGGTCTTCTCGTCCGTCACGTCGTTCCCTTCTCACGGCATCCGCCGACTCGGTGTATCTTACACATGTAAAACAGATTCGTGCATGGGAGTATTCCAGAGTGGGAGCCGAACAGGTCGACCCGCGGGCGGTGCGCTCGCGTGCCGCGCTCGTGGCTGCCATGACGGCGCTGCTCGACGAGCGGGATCTCGACGGGATCTCGATCACGCAGGTCGTGCAGGCCGCCGGCGTCACCCGGCCGACCTTTTACCAGCACTACGGCGACATCGCCCATCTCGCGAGCGACGCGGCGGTCGGTCGGCTCGACGCGGAGTTCGACCACCGCGAGTCGGGGCCGCTCTCGGTGGAGGGCTGGCTGACGGGCGTGGAGCCCATGGTGACCAGGCTGCTCGCGCACCTTGCCGAGCACCGGGACTTCTACCGGCGCGTGCTGTACGGCCTGGGCACGCGGGCGGCGACGGATGCCGCGGTCGACCTGGTGGCGCGGCGGATCCTCGAGCGCTCACCGCTCGGCGCGCTCGCGGGGCAGCCGGGCGCCCCGGACCCCGAGGAGACACAGGACAGCGTCGTCATCATCTCCGGTGGCATCGTCTGGCTGATCACCAGCTGGCTCTCCACCGAGCTGACCGGCCGCGACACGGTCAAGGCCATGGCTCACCGCGTGAGCGTGCAGCTCGTCCGGCTCGCGCTCGCCGCGGGCGCGGCCCCGCCCGCCCCGCGGGTGGAGCAGGCTGGCTAACCAAGTGAACATAAGAGTATACGTATTGAGTGTCTACTCTTATAAAATAAGAGGAATGGAATCGAGCGACGCGATCAGAATGCTGCTGGCAGCCGGCATGCGGGTGACGCCGATCGATCGCGCGCACTTCCGTTCGGATGACGGCAGGATCATCGTCCGCAGCCGACTCACTCGTCGTCCGACGCCGGCTAATGTGCGTAGCGAACTCAGCCGGTTGAACGCATCCGAGTTCATTCTCTTCGCGGTGGATTCCACCACGGCAAGTCTCGTCGACGCGGCCCGGTCGGACCACCGGATCGTATTGGCTTCAGGATCCGACAATGCTGTCTGGCTGGACGGTGAGCGGATCGACGTGGGTGATGTTGTGCGCCACACACCGGCATGGACCGGCAGAGGACCCAAGCCATATGTGCGCTTCGCCCTCTTGCGAGCCCTCCTCACCGAGGCCCGTCCTCTCACGCAGCTGAGGCTGTCCGAGATGACCGGGGTCAGTCAGCCTGCGGTCTCATATGCGCTGCGCGGCCTCGATCGCTTCGTGCAGAAGGCATCGCGTTCCTGGATTCTCGGGAACCCGGCTAAGGCGTTCGACTACGCGTGCGACGCATACCCCGGAACGGGCGGTATTGACACGTACTGGTGGAGCGATGCGCCGCTGGAAGAACAGGTGGGGCGGGCCGTGGGCGACATCGGGCATCTGGTCTCGGGCGATCTTGCGGCGCGTGCGATCAATGCCTGGCGAATCCCAGAGCACGCAACCGTGTACAGCAGGACCGGAGTCGACCTGTCTGAACGCGGGTTCGCGGCAGGCACGCCCGCTGACTATACCTTGGCGCTGACGGTTCCCGACGACCAGACCATCTGGAGCACGGCAGGCCAGGGCGCCATCGCCGATCCGGTGATCGCCGCGTGGGATGTGAAGCGAACCGGCACGACCGGCGACCAGGATGAAGCCGCCGACATGATCAGGAAAAAGGTGCTGCGGACGTTCAGCGAGGGCGTTGCGCGCAGATGAGCAGGGCATCCGGAGGCGAGGAGCCCCGACTGCACTGCGAGAACGGGCAGTCCGGGAACGAGTCGCCTCGTTCTGACCATGATGGTCAGGGACCTCCTCGCACCGGGCGCGATGCCTATGTGGTCTCCACGAGCCCAGAAGACGATGCCGCGTACATTGCGCTCGCCGATCTCGTGGAAGTTCTCCGGGAACACCCCGGCGCGCGAGTGATCGGCGGCCACATGGTGTCCCTGATCGCCGCGGCGTTTCCCAGCGAGGGCCTGGTCGAGCGGCGCACCGGAGACGCGGATGCGGGAATCCCGATCGAGCTTGCGGCATCCGGTGAGCTGCACTTCGCCCTGTCGGGCATCGGCTATGAGGCGGAGAACAGCAACAGGTACGTGAAGACCGGGTTTGACGATCCGAAGCCCACAATCGACCTGCTGATTCCGACCTTCACCGGAAAGTTCGGAAGCCAAAGACGCGGTGACCGGGTGTTCAACACGATGCCCGGTCTTGCCGTCGCGCTCGGGCCCGGTATCGACATCACGGTCTATGCCACGCTGCGTGACGGGAGGGAACTCGTGGTCCCTGCTTCGGTGCCTGGCATCGAGGGTGCGATCATCATGAAGGCGTATGCCTGGCGTGACCGAAGGACACAAACCAACAAAGACGTGATCGACCTGAGCAACCTCCTGCACGTCCTCGAACAGCATGGACCCGACGTGCTCGGCGGGTGGAGGCTCGGGACTCCGGGCCAGTCCGGCTCGCGTGGCGACACCGCGAAGCTTCTTCGTCAGCTTGCCGACATGCTGGACGCCGGCCGGTTCATGAACGCACGCATCCACCCGAGAAAGGTCTTTCTCCTCATCCGCAAGCACATCGCCAAGTAGACGGCGCTCCCACGGCGGGGACGCGCGAGCTAGGCGATGCCAGTGGAGGCGGCGGCGTGTACGTCGCCGGAGCGGGTTCGCGCGGCGGGGACGCGCGAACTAGACAATACTGAGCAGCCGCGCCCCGCTCGACACCGTCGCGCCGACCTGGGCGACGATGTCCTCGATGCGGCCGTCCTTGTGCGCGGTCAGGGGCTGTTCCATCTTCATCGCCTCGAGCACGAGCACGAGGTCGCCCTTGGCGACCTCCGCGCCCTCCTCGACCGCGATCTTCACGACCGTCGCCTGCATGGGTGCCGTGATCGCGTTGCCGGAGGCGGCGTTCACGCCCCCGCGGGCGCCGTGCCGCGCGCGCTTCGGCGCCGGTCCGGCGGTGGTGCGGGCGCCGGGGGAGAGCAGCAGCTTCGTCGGCAGTGTCACCTCGACGCGCTTGCCCTCGACCTCGAGCACAACGCTGTGGCGGTCCTCGGCCCCGCCCTGCTCCGACGCGGCGCCGGTCCACGGGGCGACGCCGCCCGCCCACTCCGTCTCGATCCAGCGCGTGTAGATGCGGAAGGGGGCGCCGCCCTCGGGGGCGAACGCCGGGTCGCGCACGATCGCGCGGTGGAACGGCAGCACGGTCGGCAGACCGGCGACCTCGAACTCGTCGAGGGCACGGCGGGCGCGCTCGAGCGCCTCCTCGCGCGTCGCGCCGGTCACGATGAGCTTGGCCAGCAGCGAGTCGAAGGCGCCCGAGATCTCGTCGCCCGCCTGCACGCCCGAGTCGACGCGGACGCCGGGGCCGAGTGCGGGCTTGAAGACGTGCACGGGGCCGGGTGCGGGCATGAAGTTCCGGCCGGGGTCCTCGCCGTTGATGCGGAACTCGAAGGAGTGCCCGCGCGGCTCGGGGTCCGGGTAGTCGAGCACGCCGCCCTCGGCGAGGCGGAACTGCTCGCGCACGAGGTCGATGCCCGTGACCTCCTCCGAGACCGGATGCTCGACCTGCAGGCGCGTGTTGACCTCGAGGAAGCTCACCGTGCCGTCCTGCCCGATGAGGAACTCGCAGGTGCCGGCGCCCAGGTAGCCGACCTCCTTCAGGATCGCCTTCGAGGCGCGGTAGAGCTCGTCGCGCTGCGCGTCGGTGAGGAACGGTGCGGGCGCCTCCTCGACGAGCTTCTGGTGGCGGCGCTGCAGCTAGCAGTCGCGGGTGGAGACCACGACCACGTTGCCGTGCTCGTCGGCCAGGCACTGGGTCTCGACGTGGCGCGGCTGGTCGAGGTATTTCTCGACGAAGCACTCGCCACGCCCGAACGCGGCGACCGCCTCGCGGGTGGCCGAGTCGAACAGCTCTGGGATCTCCTCGCGGGTGCGGGCGACCTTGAGGCCGCGGCCGCCGCCGCCGAACGCCGCCTTGATGGCGACCGGCAGTCCGTGCTGGTCGACGAAGTCGAGCACCTCGGAGGCATCCGCGACCGGCTCGAGGGTGCCCGGTGCCATGGGCGCGCCCGCGATCTCGGCGACGTGACGCGCGCTCACCTTGTCCCCGAGCCGTTCGATGGCCTCGGGGCTCGGCCCGATCCAGGTCAGCCCGGCGGCGATGACGGCGCGTGCGAAGTCGGCGTTCTCGGCGAGGAATCCGTACCCGGGGTGCACCGCGTCGGCGCCGGAGCGGCGGGCCACCGCCAGCAGCTTGTCGATGACGAGGTAGGTCTCGGCGCCCGTGGTTCCGCGCAGCGCGTAGGCCTCGTCGGCGAGGCGCACGTGCACGGCGTCCCGGTCCTGGTCCGCGTAGACCGCGACCGAGCCGATCCCGCTGTCCCGGGCGGCGCGGATGACGCGGACGGCGATCTCGCCACGGTTGGCGACCAGGACTTTCGAGATTCGGGGCACCAACCAAGCCTACGAACGCCTCCGGGCCCGGATTTGGATGGCGCATACAAATGTGCCACGCAAGCCTTGTCGATAACGTTACTTCGGCGCGCGGAGCTCAGCTCGGTACGGCCGTCCAGAGCTCCGTCCACTCGATGCCCAGCGAACGCACCAGACGTCGCAGGGTCGGCAGTGACATGCCGACGACGGTCGAGGGATCGCCCTCGATCCGCTCGATGAAGGGGCCACCGAGGCTGTCGATCGTGAAGGCGCCGGCAACCTGCAACGGCTCGCCGCTGCCGACGTAGGCCGTGATCTCGGCATCCGTCATGTCCGGCACGAAGGTGACGGATGCCTCGGCCACCGCGCCGACCGCGGCGCGCGGCGCCCCGCCCCGGTGGTCGATGACCCAGTGGCCGGAGTGCAGCACCCCCGTGCGTCCGCGCTGCGCATGCCAGCGCTCACTCGCGACCTCCGGCCGATGCGGTTTGCCGTAGACGACGCCGTCGAGCTCGAAGGCGCTGTCGCTGCCGATGACCACCCCGTCGATCGGCGCCCCTGCGACCTCGGTGCCGACGATCGCCTCGGCCTTGGCGCGGGCGAGCAACTGCACCATCTCGGGCGCCGGGAGGCTCGACGGCGCGGCCGTTCCCGCACGGGCGCGCTCCGCCGCCGCGACCGCCGCGGGCTCGTCCACGTGCGAGGGCACGACGAGCGGCTCGATGCCGGCGTTGCGCAGCAGCCAGAGCCGGGCGGGGGACGTCGAGGCGAGGTACAGGCGCATGCTTCCCAGCGTAGGGCGCGACGGGGAGGAGGACCGGTCTGTCCCCCCGCTGTCCCCCTAAGAGCCGACTATTGCGGAGCAACCGCGACCGGGACCATGGATACCGTGCAGTGACTCTCACGCAGAGGCTGTCCAATTCATTCGCCGAAAAGGGTATGAGCGCGGATGCCATTGGGGGGAGTCGGAACGGCATTCGGGTTGCCGGTCCGACTCGAGGCTTCCGGTGGGGGCGGGGTTCCGCTCCCACCGAAGCCTGGTGGTCTGCCCGCCGCGACGGCCGATGCTGGGACGGCCGGCGCTACGGCGCCGCCTCCGGCTTGATCTCGAGCCAGAGGGCGACATCGTCCTCGTCCTCCTCCGTGTCGGCGGCGCGCAGGCCCACGACCGTCACCGCCACCTCCTCCGCGCGCGGCACCGACCGCACGATCAGGGTGTCGGCGTCCGAGCCCCCGATCGCCGCGGCCAGGCGGCCGAGCACACCTTCGCGCCGCGTCTCGTCCAGCTCGTCGAGTCCGCCCTCGTCGAGCAGGCTGACGGACGCACCGCGGCGCCGTGCCTGCGTGACGACGGTGCGCACGGCGTCGTTGAGCAGCCCGCGGCCGCGGATCTCGTCGCGCATGGTCGCCTCGAGCAGCAGGCACTCGTCCCGCTGCTGCGCGCTGAGCTCGCCCCCGGAGCGCACAATCTCGGTCAGCAGCGGCTCGGCCGAGGCGTAGGTGTGCTCGAGGCGGTGCTGGCGCTCCACAACATGCGCGTCGTAGGCGGCCCGCCACTCGGAGGCCTTCCGCTCGACCTGCGCGAAGCGATCGGCGTCCTCCGCGGTCTTCTGCACGGCGTACATCACGACATTCGCCGCGACCACCCACACCACCGAGCCGACCACGCCGAGATCGCCGAGGGAGTCGAAGCCCGCCCACCAGACGGAGTGCACCACGAGGAATCCGACGCCGACCCAGGCGAACACCTCGCGGCCGCGCACCATCACGACCGTGAGCAGGGTGCCGACCGCGGCGACATACCAGGTCGCGTAGCCGTTCTCGACGTGCGGGTCGAGCTGGCTCGTGACCGCCAGGGGGATCGCGATCGCGACCGCGAGGTCGAAGCCGGCGACCCAGATCGGGAGCAGACGCGTGCGGGGGCGCAGCAGGCTCAGCACGATCGCGGCGGCGAAGGCGTGGAGCGAGACGATCGTCGGGATCGGCGACCGCGGCACGTCGAGGGTGGAGAGGCCCAGCACCACGTGATAGGTGGAGAACAGGACGGCCAGCCAGATGATGACCGTGCGCGAGAGTGCGATCACGCCCAGGCCTCGCTCTCGTCGCCGGCCGCTTCGCCGGCCGCCCTGCCGGCTGCCTCGCCGGCCGTCTGGTCGACCGTCGTTGCGGCGGCCGGGTCGGGCGTCGGCGTGGGCTCCGGGCTCGGCGCGGGCCAGCTCAGGGTGATGGCGGTGCCGGCCCCAGGGGCAGAGTCGACCTGCGCGATGCCCCCGACGACCTCGACGCGCTGGATGATCGAGGTCGCGAGCCCGAGCCGCCGGGGCGCCACCCTGGCCACGTCGAAGCCGACGCCGTCGTCGACGATCTCGACGATGACGCCGCCGGCGCCTTCGGCATCGCCCAAGCAGCGCACCATGACCGTACGAGCGACCTCCGCCCCGCCCGCGTGCTGCGAGCTGTTCAGCATCGCCTGGACGGTCGCCGCGTGCAGGGCCTCGGCGACGCCGGAGGGCAGCAGGGCCGTGAGCGGCACGGCGGCGCAGACCCCGATCGGGTACGGCAGGGCCGCGGCGGCCGTCCGGATGCCGGAGACCAGCGTCGCGGCATCCGTCACCTCGCCCGTCAGGGGTGTCGGGAGCGGCTTCGTCGATGACAGGTGCCCGAGGGCATCCTGTGCCATGCGCGCGGCGAGCGCGTTCCCCTCCGGAGTGTGCGCCTTCGCGGCCGCCAGCAGGGTGGTGAGCACGCTGTCGTGCACGAGGGCGTCCACCTCGACGCGCTCGGCCTCGCCGAGATGTTCCCGCAGGCCGCGTTCGTAGCCGTCGAGCGCGGCCTTCTGCGCGGCATCCACGCTGCCCGCCGCGCTGCGCAGCAGCGACGCGATCGTGAGGATCACCCCGCCGACGATCGCGGCATAGACGGCGTCGAGCAGCGCCGTCTTCCACACCGAGCCGTCCGAGTAGTCCCACATCACGACGCCGAACAGTGCGGGGGCGACGACCGCGTAGACGGCGGCCGTCCACATGTCCATGCCGACGGTGGCATATGCGATGGCGACGGTGCACAGCGTCCACAGCCAGGGCGTCCCGTCCACCGGAGCGCCCGCGGCCGTCGTCGGCCAGAGCGCGACGATCAAGAGGTACAGCACGGCGAAGGAGACCGTCGCCACGGCGACGCCGCGCCGGAGGGCCGCGGCGACGGCGGCCGCCAGCAGGCCCGCGCACAGCGCGATCGCCTCGATGAGCGCGAGCGGCTGCACCAGCCGGCTCTGCTGCGCGAGGAACGCCGGGACGACCAGCACGCCGAACACGAGGCCGAAGCCCACGATGGCGCGCGAGACCATCGTCTCGATCCGCGCGAGGGTCAGCGGCTGCCGCGGCGCGGGCGGGAGGGACTCCTGGGGCTGCTCAGTGCTGCTCATCGGCGGTGGCGGCGGGGTCGGTGGCGAGCCCGGGCAGGATGCCGTCCTCGACGGCTCGGCGCAGCAGATCCACCTTGGTCGGGGCGGGGCGCCCGACCTCCACATACTTCACCCGAATGCGATCGAGGTACTCGCGGGCGGTCGAGTGCGCGATGCCGAGCTGCACGGCGACGGCTTTGAGCGGCAGCCCCGAGGCGTAGAGGTGCAGCACGTCGCGCTCGCGCTGGCCGAGCCTGGCGCGCGCGAAGTCGTTGTCGGCGTCGATCGCGCTCGCCCACTCGAGGTTGTTGAGCACCCCGCCCTCGGCGACGGTGCGGATGGCGTCGATCACGGTCCCCGTCGGCGCGGACTTCGGGATGACGCCGGCTGCCCCGGCCGCGAGCGCCTCCCGCACCGGCTGCACACGGTCGGCGATGGAGTGCACGAGCACGGCGCTGCCGGCATCCTGCAGCTGCTTCACGTTCTCGGTGACGCTCGAGCCGTCGCCGAGGGAGAGGTCGAGCACGACCATGTCGGTCGGGAAGACGAGGAGCCGCGGCAGCAGCGCGTCGACGGTGGCCGCCTCGCCGGTGACGGTGAAGCCCGCGTCCATGCACGAGGCGCGGAGGCCGATGCGCACCGACTCGTGATCGTCCACGATCGCCACTGTCACCATGTCGCCCATGGTAGTGCGGAGCCCCGCGGCGGCGGTGGCCCGTGTTGCGCTACTCACCCGGACGTGCGCTGCTGCTGCGCGAGGCGCGCGCGTCCGGGTGAGTAGCGCGGCTAGCCCTCGGGGGTGAGTCGCGCGACGAGCTCCACGTGGTGCGTGTTCGGGAAGAGATCGAAGGCCTCGAGCCAGCGGATGCCGTAGCCGGCGCTCCGGAAGAGGGCGGCGTCGCGTGCGAAGGCGACCGGGTCGCAGGCGACGTAGACGAGCTGCGCGGGTCCGGTCGCGATGAGCTCCTCGACCACGGCCCGCCCCGCACCGGCCCGCGGCGGGTCGAGCACCACGGTCGCGGCCCGCTGGCGGCCGCGCTCGACGACGCTCGCGTTCGCGGCCAGCCCCTGCACCCACTGCTCGACGCGCCCGGTGACCGCACGGGCCCCGACCCAGTCGGAGAGGTTGCGCGCGGCGAAGTCCGTGGCGGGCGCGTAGCTCTCGACGCTCGTGATGCGGGTGGTGGGGCCGAAACGGTCGCCGACGGCCGCGGCGAGCAGCCCGACGCCGCCGTAGAGGTCGAGGTTGGCGGCGCGGGGGTCGAACCGTGTCTCGTCGATCGCCCGCTGCACAGCATCGCTCAGCGTCCGCGCGGCGAGGCGATGCACCTGCCAGAAGCCCAGCGCGTCGAGCGCGAACTCCCGATCGCCGACGCGCTCGACCACCGGGGCGAGCTCGGGGCGCGTGCCGTCGCGTCCGGTGACGACCGTGAGCGGTGCGCCGCCGCCGGACGGCGCGATGAGGTCGATGGATGCCACCTGGCGCAGCCTCTGGCCGAGCGGCGCCGCTTCGCGCAGCTCCGCCGCGGCGAGCGGCAGATCGCGCACCGGGATCACGGTGTGCGAGCGCGCGGCGTAGGGGCCGACCGTGCCGTCGTCGGCGACGTGGAGTCGCAGTCGCGTGCGCCAGCCGGTGCCCGCGAGCTCGTCGTCCCCGGGCAGCCCCTGCACCGTGAAGCGGTCGAGCAGGGTCCGATCGGCTGCGGTGCCGGCCGCGATGTCGACGGCGGGGGCATCAGCGGCGGAGGCGTCATCGGCTGAGGTGGCGGCGGGGGCGAGCGCGTGCATCCGCGTCAGGGCGTCCGCCGCGACCTGCCGCTTCAGCTCGCGCTGATACGGGAGCGCGATGTGCCCGAGCTCGGCGCCGCCGGCGCGCCCTTCGGGGTCCCGATCGACGGACGCCTCCGACCACACGTGCAGCTGCCGGTGCGGGCTCGCCTCGAGCACCTCGAGCGTGTCGGCGCGCCAGAAGCGGTCCTTCGCGTCGGTGACGCGGGCGCGCACCCGCTCGCCGGGGATCGCGTCGGAGACGAAGACGACCCGGCCCTCGTGCCGGGCGACCATCACGCCGCCGTGCGCCACGCCCGTGACCTCGAGCTCGATCTCGGTGCCGACCGCTTCGTTGCGCGGTGCGACGGGGCGCGGTGGACGGGCCGGGCGGGATGCCGGCCGACGGGGGCGCGGGCGGTGAGGCATCCGTCAATCGTCCCACGGCGGCAGCGGCAGCGGCAGTGGCAGCGGCGGCAGCGAGCGGGCAGACGGGCGAGGGGGCGAGCCTAGAGCCCCTCGGCGGTGAAGCCGCGCCAGCCGCCGCGGAGCGGTCCGCGCAGCCCGCGGGTGGACCGGTTCCACTCCGACGGCTTCGGCTCCTGCACACGGGCATCCGCCGAGCGCGCCTGCTCGTGCAGGGCGGTCGCGAGCACGGCGGTCGCGGCGGCGACCTCCTCGGGCGCGAGCCCTTGCGTGACGAAGCGGATGCCGGCGGCAGCGGCATCCGTATCGAGGTGGCGTGCGCTCACAGCGGGATGTTCCCGTGCTTCTTCGGCGGCATGCTCGATCGCTTGGTGCGCAGCGAGCGCAGCGCCTTGACCACGGCGACGCGGGTCGCCGCCGGCTCGATGACGCTGTCGAGCGCGCCGCGCTCGGCGGCGAGGTACGGCGAGGCGACCTCGTAGGCGTAGTCGCTCGCGAGCTTCTGGCGGAGGGCCGGCACGTCCTCCCCGCGCTCGCGGGCGTCGGAGATCTGGTTGCGGTAGAGGATGTTCACCGCGCCCTGCCCGCCCATGACCGCGATCTCGGCCGTCGGCCAGGCGAGGTTGATGTCGGCGCCGAGCTGCTTGGAGCCCATCACGATGTAGGCGCCGCCGTAGGCCTTGCGCGTGATGATCGTCACGAGCGGCACCGTGGCCTCGGCGTAGGCGTAGAGCAGCTTCGCGCCGCGGCGGATGACGCCCGTCCACTCCTGGTCGGTGCCGGGCAGGTAGCCGGGCACGTCGACGAGGGTCAGGATCGGGATGGAGAAGGAGTCGCAGAAGCGCACGAAGCGCGCCGCCTTCTCGCCGGCGTCGATGTTGAGCGTGCCGGCCATGGCGTTCGGCTGATTGGCGACGATGCCGACCGAGCGCCCCTCGATGCGACCGAAGCCGATCACGATGTTGGGGGCGAAGAGCGGCTGGATCTCCAGGAACTCGCCGTCGTCGACGAGGTGCTCGATGACCGTCGTGACGTCGTAGGGCTGGTTCGGGGAGTCCGGCACGAGCTCGTTGAGCCGCCGGTCGGCGTCCGTGATCTCGAGCTCCGACTCGACGTCGTAGACGGGCGGGTCCGTGAGGTTGTTGTCGGGCAGGTAGGAGAGCAGGGTGCGCGCGTAGTCGAGCGCGTCGTTCTCGTCGTCGGCGAGGTAGTGGCTCACGCCGGAGAGCTTGTTGTGGGTGAGCGCGCCGCCGAGCTCCTCGAAGCCGACGTCCTCGCCCGTGACCGTCTTGATGACATCCGGCCCGGTGACGAACATGTGGCTGGTCTTGTCGACCATGATCACGAAGTCGGTGAGGGCGGGGGAGTAGACCGCGCCGCCCGCCGCGGGGCCGACGACGATCGAGATCTGCGGGATCACGCCGCTCGCCGCGGTGTTGCGGCGGAAGATCTCGGCATACTTGCCGAGGGCGACGACACCCTCCTGGATGCGGGCGCCGCCCGAGTCGAGGATGCCGATCATGGGCACGCCCGTCTTGAGCGCGTGATCCATGACCTTGATGATCTTCTCGCCGGCGACCTCGCCGAGCGAGCCGCCGAAGGTCGTGAAGTCCTGGCTGAAGATCGCGACCTGACGGCCGTTCACCGCCCCGATGCCCGTGATGACGGCGTCGCCGTACGGGCGGCGGTTCTCCATGCCGAAGCCGGTCGAGCGGTGGCGGACGAACTCGTCGAACTCGACGAAGGTGCCCGGATCGAGCAGGTTCAGGATGCGCTCGCGCGCCGTGAGCTTCCCCTTGGAGTGCTGCTTGGCGGCGCTCGCCTCCTCCTTGACCGTCACGGCCTCGTGGTAGCGGGCGTTCAGGTCGGCGATGCGCCCCGCCGTCGTGGCGAGGTCGGGGGAGGAGTCCTGAGGATCGGGCGTCGTGGCTTCGTCGGTCACGCCACTCACCCTACCCGCGGGGTTCGGCGGGGAGCCGTGCACGGATTCCTACAAAAGGATCGCCGGAGCTTGGGCAACTTCGCCGCGCACCGGGAGGGCCCGCGCACCGGCACAATGGAGGCGTGACGTTGCCTGAGCTGCCCAGGGCGCGCTCGATCGCGTCCCGCCTCGTCGTCGTGGAGCGCACCGGCTCGACCAACACCGATCTCGTCGCGCAGGCCGCGGCCGACCCGGCCGGGTGGCCGCACCTCGCCGTGCTGCTCACCGACGAGCAGAGCGCCGGGCGCGGGCGCCTCGGGCGGCAGTGGCAGGCCCCCCCGGGCACGAGCCTCGCGGTCTCGGTGCTGTTGCGGCCGGATCAGCTGCCCGGCACCCTGCCCACCGGCGCCTTCGGCTGGCTGCCGCTGCTCGCGGGCGTCGCGATGAAGCGCGCGATCGCCGCGCAGGGGGCGAGCGACGTCGAGCTGAAGTGGCCGAACGATGTGCTGATCGGCGGCAGGAAGGTGTGCGGCATCCTCGCCGAGCTGCTGCCCGACGCGAGTGCCGTCGTGGTCGGCGCGGGAGTGAACCTCACGATGGCCGCCGACGAGCTTCCGGTCGAGACGGCGACGTCCCTGCGGCTCGTGGGCGTGACGGACCCCGATCCCGACGCGCTGCTGGCCGACTACCTCGATGGGCTGCGCGTCTTCGCGTACGAGCTGGCGAACGCCGGGGGCGACGCCGACGGCTGTGGCATCCTTGCCATGGTCGAGCGGGAATGCGCGACCGTCGGCCGCGAGGTGCGGGTCGAACTGCCCGGCGGCGACAGCGTGACGGCGTGGGCGAGCGGGCTCGACGGCGCAGGACGTCTCGTCGTGATAACGGATGCCGGAACCACGGCTGTCGCGGCCGGAGATGTCACTCACCTGCGGTATTAATGTCCCCATGGCCAGACCGGTGACCCCGCGCTCGGCGGGTGTCCCAGCTGCCCCCGCCGTTCCACCGGAGCGTGTCGTCGCCCGCCTGCGCCCGCATGCGCGGGCGCTGTTCTGGCCGGCCCTGAGCTTCATCGCCGTCAGCGGCGGCTACGGCTACTTCGTCGACCGCTTCGACGCCCCCTGGGCGCACCTCGCGGTGCTGCTCGCGGCGCTGCTGCTGGTGCTTGTGCTGTTCCTGCTGCCGTATCTCGCGTGGCTCTCGCGCCGCTTCATCATCACGACCCGGCGCATCGTCGTGCGTCGTGGCTTCTTCGTGCGCCGCCGGCAGGAGCTGCTGCACAGCCGCGGCTACCAGGTCGAGCTTTCGCGCGGTCCGATCCAGTCGATGTTCGCCTCGGGCAATCTGCGCATCACCGTCGCGGGCGAGACGGTGCTCGTGCTGCGCGACGTGCCGAAGGCGCGCACGGTGCAGGTGGCCCTGCACGATCTGATGGAGAACGCGGCGAGCCTGCAGAGCACCGCGCGTCAGGTGATGCAGTCGCCGACGATCACTCGGCAGACGACGGTCTGGACGGGGCGCTAGGCGACTCGCCCGCGCGGCTCGCGTCGGTCACGACGGGGTCGCTCGCGATCGGGCCCGCCGCGAAGGGGTCGTGGCCGGCCTCGGCGTCGTCCTCGTAGATCGCCGCGGTGGCGGCGCGCGCCTCGTGCCCCGGGGGGACGCTCAGCCCGTCCTTGCGGTGCCGGCCGTAGACCCAGTAGCGGTACAGCACGAAGCGGAAGACCGTCGCGAGCGCGGTGCCGAGGAAGGTGCCGGAGATGTTGTCGGCCAGCAGCGAGGTGTAGCCGAGCGCGTAGTGCGACACCCACAGGCAGAGCAGATTGATGCCGAGCCCCGCGACGGAGATGATGGCGAACTCGACGAGCTCGAGCATCCAGTTCCGGCGGCGGTGCTCGCGGAAGGTCCAGTAGCGGTTGCCCACCCACGTCGCGATCGTGGCGACGGCGACGGACACGATCTTCGCCCCGATCGGGCCGTGGAAGAAGGTGCTGTGGCTCGTCGCGCCGAGGCGCATCAGATTGAAGACGCCCGTGTCGATGACGAAGCCGCCCCCGCCCACGACGAGGAACTTGAGCGCGTCGCGGACGAAGCGGTCGTACAGCGCGACGAGAGGGTTCTTCACAGGCATCCGTTCTGTTCACGGCCGCACCGGCGGGCGCCGCGACCCTGCCATGCTAATCGGCCCACGTCGGACACCCTGTCGGCCGCCCTGTCGTCCGCCCCGTCGGCCCTGCGGGTCGGGCCGGATAGCCTGGACGAATGCACAGCACTGTCGGAGTGATCGGCGGCGGCCAGCTCGCCCGCATGATGATCTCGCCCGCCGTCGAGCTCGGCATCGCCATCAAGGTGCTCGAAGAGGCGCCGGGGATGTCCGCGGAGCTCGCCGCGACCGGGGTCGGCGACTACCGCGAGCTCGACACGGTGCTCGAGTTCGCGCGGACGGTCGACGTCATCACCTTCGATCACGAGCATGTGCCGCAGCACGTGCTGCACGCCCTCGTCGAGGCGGGCGTGCCCGTGCACCCCGGCCCCGAGGCGCTGCTGTACGCGCAGGACAAGTTGCTGATGCGCCGCAAGATCACCGAGCTCGGCCTGCCGTCGCCGGACTGGGCCGCGATCGGGAACGCCGACGAGCTCGGCGACTTCCTCGACGCGCACGGCGGCCGTGCGGTCGTGAAGACCGCGCGCGGCGGCTACGACGGCAAGGGTGTGCGCGTCGTCGACAGCAGAGACGGGGCGGATGACTGGTTCATCGCGCTCGCCGAGGACGGCCGCGGCGGCGCACTGATCGCCGAGGAGCTCGTCGACTTCACCCGTGAGCTCGCCCAGCAGGTCGCCCGGCGCCCGAGCGGGGAGGTCGTCGCCTACCCGGTCGTGCAGACCGTGCAGAAGGACGGCGTGTGCGCCGAGGTCATCGCGCCCGCGCCGGACGCCTCACCCGCGGTGGCGGAGGCCGCACGCGACATCGCGGTGCGCGTCGCCGAGGGCATCGGCGTGACCGGCATGCTCGCCGTCGAGCTGTTCGAGACGCGGGACGGCCGTGTGCTCGTGAACGAGCTCGCCATGCGCCCGCACAACAGCGGCCACTGGAGCATCGACGGCGCCGTCACGAGCCAGTTCGAGCAGCATCTGCGCGCGGTGCTCGACCTCCCGCTCGGCGACACCAGGCCCCGCGACCCGTGGGCGGTCATGGTGAACATCCTCGGCGGCCCGGCCGGCGCCGGCCTGCCGGACCGCTACCCGGCCGCGCTCGCCGCGCATCCGGCCGCGAAGCTGCACGCCTACGGCAAGGAGTCGCGCCCCGGCCGCAAGGTCGGCCACGTCACGGTCACGGGCGCGGAGCTCGGGGCGGTGCGGGCCGAGGCGCGCGACACGGCCGCGTTCTTCGCGGACTGAGCCGGGTCGTCGCCGCCCAGCGCGGCGCGCTCACTGATCGAGGCCGCGTCCCTAGCATGGTCGGCATGCCACCGATCAGCACGACCGACGCCCGTGTGGCGATCATCATGGGCTCGGACAGCGACTGGCCGACCATGCGCGCGGCGGCGGAGAGCCTTGACCGCTTCGGCATCGCCTACGAGGTGCAGGTGGTCTCGGCGCACCGCACACCGGCGAAGATGATCGCCTTCGGCACGGAGGCCGCGGCGCGCGGCATCCGAGTCATCATCGCCGGCGCCGGTGGCGCGGCCCATCTGCCCGGCATGGTGGCCAGCGTGACGACGCTGCCCGTGATCGGCGTGCCGGTGCAGCTCGCCCGGCTCGACGGGCTCGACTCGCTGCTGTCGATCGTCCAGATGCCCGCGGGCATCCCCGTGGCGACGATGGCGATCAACGGGGCGGCCAACGCGGGCCTGTTCGCCGCGCGCATCCTCGCCTCGGGCGACCCGAAGCTGAGCGAGCGCGTCGCCGCCTACGCCCGCGAGCTCGCGGAGCTGGTCGAGCAGAAGAACCAGGCGCTCATCGCCCAGCTATGAGCGTCAGCTACCCACTGCGCCATCCGGAGACGCGGTCGGAGGCGGTCATGCGCCGCCGCGGCTGGTGGCTCGTCGTCGCGAACCTGCTGCTGCCGGGCTGCGCCCAGCTGCTCGCCGGCGGCCGCCGTCTGGCCCGCCTCGGAATCGTCTCCACGCTGATCCTGTGGGGCTTCGCCCTCGTGATCGGCGTGCTCGCCCTGCTCGACCGCACCCTCGTGGTGGGGCTGTTCACCCGGGGCACCACGCTGTTCCTGCTGCAGGCGCTGATGGTCGCCTACGCGCTGCTGTGGGTCGCCCTCACCCTCGACACGCTGCGGCTGGTGCGCTTCGTCCGGCTCGGCTCCGCCGCCCGCACCGGTATCGCGCTCTTCACCGTCGTCGCGCTCGTCGCGGTCGTCGGTGCGACCGGCTACGGTGCGACGATCGTCGGCAGCGCCCGCAGCGCCCTCGGGACGATCTTCGCGGCGGGGCCGAGCCAGCCGCCCGTCGACGGCCGGTACAACATCATGCTGCTCGGCGGGGATGCGGGGCCCGACCGTCAGGGCATGCGACCCGACTCGATGTCCGTCCTCAGCATCGACGCGAAGACCGGCCAGACGGTCAACATCGGCCTGCCCCGCGACCTCGACGACATCCCGTTCTCGAGGGGCTCGCCGATGCTCGCGGACTACCCGGACGGCTACGGCGCGCACGGACGCTGCGACGTCGACGTGTGCATGCTCAACTCCATCTACACCGAGGTGCAGCTGTACAAGCCGGACTACTACCCGGACGCGAAGGCACAGGGCAGCCAGCCCGGCATCGAGGCGATGCGGGATGCGCTCGAGGGGGCGACGGGCCTCACGATCCAGTATTTCGCGCTCGTCGACATGCAGGGCTTCAGCGACCTGATCGACGCGCTCGGCGGCGTGACGGTGGACGTGACGGAGAAGCTGCCGATCGGCGGCCTGCCCGACGCGAACGGGAAGCTGCAGGGCGTCGTCGGCTGGATCGAGCCCGGAAAGCAGCACATGAACGGCCAGACCGCCCAGTGGTACGCCCGCAGCCGCGAGACCACGACCGACTACGATCGGATGGCGCGGCAGCGGCAGCTTGAGGAAGCGATCCTCACCCAGATGAAGCCCGCTAATGTGCTCACCAAGTTCCAGGGCATCGCGCAGGCCGGCACCCAGGTCGTGAAGACGGACATCCCGCAGTCGATGCTCGCCTACTTCGCCGACCTCGCCGGCAAGGCCCGGCAGCGCCCCGTGCAGAACCTCGACCTCGTGCCGCCGCTCGTGCCCGCCCCCGCGAGTCCCGACTGGACGGCCGTGCACGGGTATGTGAAGCGGACGATCGCGACGGGGACGCCGACGGCGGCAGCGGGCACGGGCGCGCCCTAGGGTGCTGTTCTCGGGCCGGTCGGATGCCGCGCGCCGCTACAGCTCGGCGTGCAGTTGCCAGACCTGTGCGCCCGAGGCGCGCCACGAGAAGGCCTTCGCCCGGTCGCGCCCCAGCACGCGCAGCGCGTCCACGTCGACACCGCCCGTGAGGACCGCGCCCACGGCGTCGGCGAGCCGCTCGGGGTAGCTCGAGCCGGGCTCCTCGCGTGACACGGAGACCCCCGCCCCACCCGCCACCTCGACGAGCGCCGGCGCGTCGGAGTGGATCAGCGGAGCGCCGAAGGTGAGTGCCTCGAGCGCCGACAGCCCGAAGCCCTCGGTGAGCCCCGGCGCGATGAAGGCGGCGGCGCGGCTCAGCAGCAGGGCGAGGTCGGCATCCGTCACCGCGCCGAGCGGCCGTACCCGCCCCTCGGGCAGGCCGGCCATCATCGCCGCCTCGCCGATGCGCCGCCCGCGCCACTCGTCCTCGCCGACGATGAGCAGCGGAACACCCTGGAAGCCGGGCAGGGTGGCGGCCTGCACGAGCGCGTCGACGCCGGTGCGCGGGTCCATCGAGCCGGAGGCGAGCAGGTAGCGCTCCGGCAGCCGCAGCCAGCTCGCGCGCATCTCGGGGTCCTCCGGCAGTACGAGTTCGGTGCTGACGGCACCGGGGATGACGCGCAGTCGGTCGCCGAGCCGCAGTCGGTCGCCGAGCTCGTCGGCCACCGCGTGCGTCGGCACAACGACGGCGTCGGCGAAGCGGGCGGCGCGGTGGGCCATGCGGCGGGTCCACTCCGCCTCGGTGCGTCCGACGGAGGCGGGATGGGTCCACGCGATGGTGTCGTGGATCGTGACGACGAGCTGCGTGGTGCGGGTGCGCTCCGGCCGCAGCAGCGGCGCGAGCAGGCTCGGCGCGTGCAGGAAGCCGGAGCTGACACTGATCTTCGCGCCGGCGGCCCACGCAGCGGCGAGCGGTCCGCGGGGCAGTGAGGCGGTGGTGATCCTGCTCGCTCCGCGGAAGCGTGCGGTGAGCTCGGACAGCTCGGCCTTGGAGTGAGCGGCGAAGAGGAGCTCGACGTCGCAGTCGGGGGGAGCGGTCGCGATGAGCGCCCGGGTGAGCTCGCCCGCGTAGCGTGCGAGACCGCCGAAGCGGGCGCGGGCGGATGGGCGCGCGACGGCATCCTCGGCGATCGCGCGCAGTGTCGTCATGGTGAGGTCGAGGTTAGCAAGCGCGGCGGGCGGATGCCTGTCAGCGCGCGCCGCCGTCGGGCGGTGAGTGAGGATCCCGGCAGGTTTCGTTCGCCTCCGGCAGGCAGAGGACGGTGGGTGGTGCGTCTAGCGATCGGTTTGAGTTCCGTCGGCCCGTTCGGGGGTGGGTTTGAGGCCTGTCGCCAGGGCATAGACCCGGTCGTCGAGGTGCTGGACGCGGTCGTCGACACGCCGGATGTCGGTCTTGAGATCGCGCATGTCGGTCTTGAGATCGCGCATATCGGCGCGGATGCTGCGCGTCTCGCTGCGCATGAGCGTGACGATGCCCGTGCCGACGGCGATCAGCGTACCCAACGACACCCAGGTTTCCAGCGACAATCCGACCACCCTCACAGTGTGTGCCGCGCCCTGCGCGGATGCAAGCACGGTAGCCCCCGCGGAAGACATGCCGTGGCCGAAGGATGCCGGATTGTGGAGAATCTGCGCGCAGGTAAGGCTGTGGAGGGGGTCAACTGCGTGAGACCTCCAGGAGCCGTCAACGCTGAGCATGGCCGTTTTCCGCCAGAGCCCTTTCTCTGGCGATTTACAGCCGTCCCGTATCCTTGGCTAAGTCCACACCAAATGCTGATAGTGCACGCTGCCATGTTCGCGCAGTCCGAATCGGGTGCCGCCCGAACTCGCACCCCGGCACACCATTCGCAAGGAGTACAACTGTGCAGAAGTGGCTCGTCACCGGGGCAACGGGCCTCCTGGGCGCCAACAGCATGCGGTTGCTCGGAGGTGACGCAGTCGCCTCTGCGCGCGAACTGCCGCCGCAGTTCGACCACCCCGCGCGAGGAATCCGATGCGATCTGACGGATTCACAGGCACGAAAGGGCCTCGTGACGCGGTCCGGCGCCACTACGGTGCTGCATGCCGCGGCGCTCGCATCGATCGAGGCGTGTGAGAGCGACCCCGAACTCGCCCGCGAGCTGAACGTGCAAGCCGCCGCTGATTTGGCTGCTGAGGCGCGCGATGCCGGGATGGGCTTCGTCCACATCTCGACGGATGCCGTCTTCGACGGCAGGGACGGCGGCTACTCCGAGAAGAGCGCGACAAATCCGCAGACGGTGTACGCGCGAACGAAGCTCGAGTCAGAAGAGGCCGTGCTCACCGCGCATCCGGGTGCCGTCGTCGCCCGCGTGAACTTCTACGGATGGAGCGCAACTGGCAGACGTGGCCTCGCCGAATATTTTTACCACCATTTGGCGGCGGGTGAAGCGGCGCCCGGGTTCGACGACCAGCGTGTATCAACGCTCCAGGTGAAATATCTGATCGAGTCCCTCGTCGCGATCGAACAGCGATGGAGTGGCGGAATCGTCCATGTCGCCAGTTCTGAGTCCCTGACGAAGTACGAATTCGGGGTGCGCCTCGCCACGGCGCTCGGACTTGACCCGACGCTGGTCAAGAAGACCCACCAGGCCGAAATTCTGGAGATCGTGCGTGGCTCGCAACTCGATCTCGATACCTCGCTTGCCGAGTCCATCCTCGGGCACCCGATGCCGGATCAGAACTCTGGCTTCGAAGAACTTCGTCGGGAGCTGGACGGCGGCGTCGCGAGATTCCTCCGAGAATACGCAACAGAAAAGAGCCGCAGTGCGACGGACAGAGAAGCGCGAGTGCTCTAAGACCAGGCGCGTCCCTTTCGCGGGAAGGCCGGAGGTCAGCTCACCGAGGTGTCGCGCTTCTTGCCGAAATACCTGCGCGTAAGCTGTCGCAGCTTCCAGATGACCGCTCGGCGTGCGCGCACGAAGTCGCTCTCCGTGGTGCCGACCGCGATCGGGGCGACCTGGCGATAGCCCCTGAAATCGCGACGGAGCCAAGGCAGGACCTCGACGTCCGTAGACTCGGCCTTGATGCTCGCCAGGTAATAGCGGTCGGCGGAGCCGGGTTGCATGGAATACGAGATGATCTCGTCACCCTCGGGCGCGAAGGTGATCAGTGTCTGTCCGATGCGGCGCTTGACGCGAGGCTCGAATACGCGCGTTCCGTTGTCGATCCGGACGTCGTGGAGAGTGATCGAAGAACCGATGGCGACTTGGATCTCGACGCGGCCTCGGGCGGTGCGCAGGCGGCGGGAGATCTGGCGAACTGTGACGGGGTCCGTTCCCGAGCGTGCGAACATCTGTGCCAGATCGATTGCTTTGCCGTGGGGGGCTCCGAGGAACTCGCGGTATTTTCTCGAGACCTGCTGGTACGAGAAACCTGCGTCGTAGATCTCCCGTGCGCGTCGCCCGAAGCGTTCGCGGAGCTCAGGGTCCGCGGCAAGAGCCGACCATCGCTCTGCGAGCGCATCGACATCACGGAGCGGGACGATGTATCCGGAGGCGCCGTCCTCGATGATCTCTCGTGGGCCGAAGTCGAAGTCGAAGGCGACGACGGGCAGACCGTGAAGAGCAGACTCCGTCAATGTGTTGGGGAAGCCCTCGGCAAGCGAGCAGAGGGTGACGATATCGGCCTGAGAGTAGATGTCCTGCTCGGTCCCGAAGCCGGGTATGTGCACACGATGCTCCAGCCCGAGCGAAGCCACGAGGGCCTGAACCTCAAGAACGTAGGGGTTCTTGGTGCTCGCCACACCCCACAGGGTGAGATGAACGGACTCGTCATTGATCAGGGCAAGCGCGCGTACCGCGTCGAGCTGGTTCTTGAGGGTTTGAAACGACGCCGGCTGGACGATGTTCACACCCTCGTGGGCAACCGGCTCGATGGATTCGACCGTCTCACTCGGAAAATTCGGGACGCTGATGACATCGGCCTCGTCGAATAGAGGGACGAACTGCTTTCGGGCTGCCTGCGTCGATGTCTGGATCTGTCCGATCCCCTCGCGTGCGGCCTCGAGCGTCGGGATGAGATCGGTGTAGTACTCGTAGTTCCCGTGGGCTTGAAGGATCGTACGGGGGCGCCTCGCCTCGTCGTGTAGCGCGACCGCAAAGGCCATCGCCGTGATCGGCGACGTGAAGAGGATGGTGTCGTCAGGGGTGAGCGTTCGATTGAGGTCCCGCAGAACCTCGAGCTCGTTCGCGGTGAAGTTGTATCGCCCGCTCTCGAGGCGGCCGGAGAGCACCGGATGGTAGTTCCGATGGAGCATCGCCCCGCCTGACGCAACGAGAGTCTGGAGCGCAAGGAGGGGAATCTCGTCGTCGAGCTTCCACTCCATGCGGCGCCGCTCCTGCCGGGTCGGCACAGACCGACGGGCGTCACGAGCGAAACCGAGTACGGTCACCGGGTAGCCGTTTCTGTGCAGGCCATTTGCGAGGTCGACGATCAGTCGGTGATAGCCGCTGCGGCCGACGACTTCGTTTACACAGAGCAGGATCATGCGAATGTCTTTCTCGCGGTCGGAAGGGGTGTGCCCGATACGGACTCGGGATGGCTCCGGCCTTGTCTCAACTCTGGTGCCAGGGATCGATGTAGGCGAACAGCTGTTCGCGTTCGTCGAGCGTGCTCCACGGGTCCCTCAGGGTGAAAAGGGGATCGTCACACAGTTCGAATCGTGAAGTTGCAGTGGTCATGCTTCAGAAGACGTTCCAGGTTGGTGGCAAGGTGTCGCGTGAGTCTGAGGCATAGAACGACGATAACCGTTCCTAGCAGGGGTCTGTGCCCCGCATCAGCCTCGCGGTAATTCTTGGCGGTTCAGGAAAGGCCGAAGATGGTCCTCCGCGTATCCGGTACCTCGTAGGGGATGAGGTCGTGCGGCGAGTTGGCGAGACGGAAGAGGCCCGACTCGACATCCTCACGCACATACTCGTAGCTGGGTGCAGGAATGACGTAGGTAGGGCGATTGAGCGCGACGGCCTCGTAAAGAGAGGTCGATGAGACGCCCAGGCAGATCCGCGATCGGCGGATGGTCTCCAGAACGTCGGTCGTCGCGATGGAGACCTGTCCTTCGATTCCAGCCGCGGCAAGCTGTGCGTCCATCACCGCGCGTTGAGCCGACGACTCGCCGTCCAACGTCCTCTGGCTCGGGTGCGGAGCAATGACGACGCTCAGCTCCGGTCGCTCGCGCACCAGCTCTCCGATGAAAGCGGCCATTCGACGAAACACCGGCGGTTGGGAAATGACACAGACGTCCCAGCTCGGCGATTCGTTCGCATCCGCACCGAGCGCCGCGACGAGCTCGGGCTGACGTCGTGGAACGATCCGATGGTCCTGATACGCGTTCGTGCGTTCCGCCCAGAACTCGGACCAGGCGTACAGGCGGGTCGCTCCGTGGCGGGGCGTGTCGCCGAACCAGAACCCGGGGTGATATCTGCTGGTGAGGGCGTACTGGATGTCGGAAACGAGTGCACCTGCACGCTTGGCTGCCGCACTGACTCCTGCCCGCGAATGGCTTTGGGTGATGAGGACTTCTTCTGGCTGCACGCGTTCGAATACCGGAGTGAAGAACTCGCGTTCGGCGACAAATTTTTCGAGCCGTCCTTGGAGATGACTCTCGAGACTGACTCGGATGCCCAAGGCACGCTGCAGCGCCTCCTCGAACGGGCGTGCGTCGACCTTCGGCAGCTTCAAGTTGCGGCGCTGTGCGTGCCACTCTGCGTGCCACTTGTTGTACTCGTGGATGGGAAAGACGAGATTGGAATCGGTCACATCGGGATAGGCGTTCGGCTCCGGCGGGACAATAAACAGGGTCTCGTCATCCTGGAAGGCATCGGTGCGGAACGTGCTTCCTCCGCGCCGGGGGAACCCGAAGACGACTTTTCGCGCGGTCGGGGCCGCAGTGAGCCGCTTCGGTCCGATGTACGTGTCGTCCGGTGGAATGCCAGGAGTGTTCGCCCCCGTTCCGTACAGTCCGAATGCCTCACAGAGCTGCAGGATCAGGGCAGGCCGCCCCAGTTCCCAAATGTGCACTCCGTCGTGTGCGGTTTGATCGAGCAGGCCGTATTCGCGCTCGGCTTCGCAGACGCGATCGAACAACTCGCCATAGGTGAAGTGGGCCTGCACATGGCGAAAGCCCGCCCCATCCCGGAGATCCACGCGGTCGTATTCGCCGCGAATGAGTACGTGCGGCGCCGACGGGGTGCCGTCGTTCTTAACGACGACCCCGCCGGGGCTATTGATCGGAACGCCGAAGTTGTCCACACCTGACGTGATAGGGCGCCGCGGATGGCGCTGGATCATGCCAGCCCCGCCGATCGCTGCCTGGATGTTTTCGACCGCAGAAGGAACCCCGTGCGAGTAACCCGCGTCACGACGGAGGAGCGGGCGGACCTCGAACCCGTTCTGCCCGACGGTGCTCCCGAGGTAGTGGCGCTCGGACGAACCGGGCGAGGTGGTGAAGGTGATGTTCTCGACTGCGGACGCGTAGAAGAGAATGTGAGTGGCGCCAGGTGTGTGGAGCAGCAGGCGTGGTCTGCGAACCCGGTCGCGATTCTCCAACGCGACGTCGTAGATCCGACCGGGCACTTTTACGTGGTGGGTCGAGTGTTGCCCGACGTTGTAGAAGCGGTGCGAGATCTGGTCGATGTTGAAGGGATCGACCCCATCTGTCGCAAAAGCGCTCACGAGTTCTGCACGCGAATCGGGTCCAGGGGCGATCATCTCGCGGTATCTGTCGAGCACCTTCTCGGAGCTGAACCGCTCCTGAAAGATCCGGCTTGCGTGCTCTCCGAAACTGCGGCGAAGGTTATGGTCGGTGGCCAATCGGGAAAGATGGCGCGCGGCCTGGGTGACGTCACCTACCGGGATGATGGCCCCGGAACGATCGATGTCGATGACGTCCCTAGGCCCGAATGGGACGTCGTAGCTCACCTGAGGAATGCCGCGCCGCGCCGCTTCAACGAACGCGGCGGGGCCGTCTTCGGCCAGGGAGGTCGAGAGAACGATGTCGGCTGTCGCGTAGGCGTCATGCGTCGTGCTGGGGCCGAGGAGATGGACGCGGTCTTCGAGGCCCAGCGCGCTGATGAGGTACTTGACGGCGATGACGTAGGGGTCGGTCGGCTTCGCGGTGCCGCTGAACGATAGGTGGACCGATTCGTCCCCGATCAGAGAGAGTGCACGGACCGCGTCGAGCTGGTTCTTGATCGGGTCGAGAGGGGCGACGAGTGTGACGTTGATGCCGTCGATCCCTCGAGGCTTGGCGTTTCCGCGTTCGAGGTGCGAGAAATCCGGGACGTAGAAGACGTCATCCTCGCCGACCAGAGGGATGACCTGGTTCAGACGGTCGATCGAGTTCGTCTGAATGCGCGAGACGGATCCGCGTGCTTCGTTCACGAGGTCCGGAAGATCGCTGTCAACCCCCGATCCGCCGCGGATCTGCAGCACTGTGCGGGGTCGAAGCGCGTCGCCTTTGAGGCTTCGATGGAAGGCGAGTGCGTGGGCGGGGTCGGTGAAGATGATCGTGTCTGCTTCGGAGAGCATCGAGTTGATCTGTCGCAGCACGGCCAGCTGATTGGCGCTGTATTCGATGGACTTCCCGGCGAACTTCAGTGTCTCGGCGGACTTGTGGTCGCCGTGGAGCAGCCGACCGCCGTCAGCAGCGAGCATCTGCAGAGGCAGGACCGGGATGTCCGCATCAAGTAATCGCAACGGCTGCATCGGTGCGGAGTTGTTCGGAGAGGCCCGAAAGCTCAGGACCACAACCGGGTAGCCTCCGTTATGCAGACCGTTGGCGTTGGCTATCGCCGACCTTTGGAATCCGGTACTGTCGGCCATCTCGTCGGCGGTCAGCAGAATCACGATCTAGCGCTCCAGTGGATGGGGATTGGCGTTTTCAGTTGCGCTCGGGAACCTTACTCGGTCGCACGAACTCATCACATCGTGTCACGCCGGGCCGGTGAGGGGATTCGGCTCGCTCGAGGCGAAAGGATCGGGAAGCGGTCTGCCGGGCCTCGGCAGCTCAGGAAGCCTGCTCGGCAGATGGCTCAAGGGATGGCGGAGGAAGGCCAGCGGTGATGCCTCGGAGCCGGCGTCTTGGGCGCCCGTGGGGCGTTGCACCAGGCCGAGCACGGCACCGGCCTTTCGCAGCGGTGCGCCGGCCCAGTAGCTGAGGAATGGCGCAGGCGAACGACGATCCCAGCCGAGCGCCGCACGCAAGGCGTGAGGATCGAGCAGGTGTGCGCTCCCGAGCTCGGCGAGGGCGATCGACTGGCGGACGGTCGGCTCCGTGTCGTCATGGAACTCGGGCCAGAGCTCGCGGGCACGCTGAGAGACCCTCGTGCCGAGCACCCCGATGGAGACCTCGGGTCCATAGATCGCGGTCTCGGTGCCCTCCGCAGCCGCGTAGACGACGGCGGTCGACAGAAGGTTGGACACCACTCTCCGGGCGGACCGGACGAGGTGGAGGACGCGGCCGAGGAACAGCGGGTCGCGTCGCGACCCGGCGCTGACCACGGTGTGGCCGAACTGCGTCCAGGTGCGGAGCTTGTCTGGGCGGTCGAGATCCTCGGGGTGGAGGCAGATGACGGCGGAGCCCTCGCGGTCGGCGAGTTCGCGGGCGAACGCGACATCATCGTTCTCGATCTTGACGAGCCGGGTGTCGTGGACGGGAAAGACGACGGTGACGTCGTGATGAGCTACCGGCGTGCCGGCGGTGAGAGCGCTCAGGTAGAGGAAGGGTGCGCCGATGGGCGTGGTCGAGAACGGATCGCGAACGGGATCCCACCCCCGCGCCTCGTGGCTCCAGACGAGGCGGCGAGCCGTCCGAGGCAGCCGGGCAAAGTCTGCGAAGTGGACCAGAGAGGGCGACTCCATCGTCCAACCGTGCTGCACGAGTCCGTTGATGTGTCGTATTGAGCTGAGCCCCACGTGGAGAGCGAGCGCAGCGCTGTGTCCGTAGTAGTGGTTCTGGATGTCCATGACGGTCAGCCGGAACTCGTCACACGGGACCGAAGATGGTGCGGCGCAACTCCGGGACTTCGTAGGGGACGAGATCGTGAGGCGAAGCGGCCAATCGGAACAGTCCGGACTCGATGTCCTGAAGCGTCTCTTCGTATCCCGGGACCGGGATCACATAGCTCGGACGGCCGAGCGCTGCCGCTTCCCACAGAGACGTCGAGAAGGTGCCGACGCACAGTTCCGACTGCCCGATCGTCGTGAGGGTGTCGTCCGGAGCGATGGTCACCTTGCCGGTGAGCTCTGCCGTGGCGAGCTCGCCGGCGATGATGGAACGCTGGGCGGGATGCGGGGCGATGACGACCTTGAGCTCGGGGCGCTCACGCACCAGGTCCCGGACGAATGCGAGGATGCGGCGCAGAACGCGCGGCTGGGAGATGACGCAGACGTCCCAGAGCGGTTCGCCGACGTCGCGACTCTCCGCGGCCGCGAACTCGGGCTGTTGTCGTGGGACGACGACGTGCTCCTGGTATGCGTTGGTGCGCGCGGCCCAGAACTCCGACCAGGTGTAGAAGCGGGTCGCCCCGTAGCGAGGATTGCCGCCGAACCAGAAGCTCGGGGCGTAGCGGCTGGTGAGCGCGTACTGGATGTCCGACACCTGGGCTCCTGAGCGTGTCGCTGCCGCGGCGATCCCCGCCCACCAGTGGCTGGAGGCGATCATGACCTCTTCTGGCCGCACTCGTTCGAAGACGGGCGTCCAGAAGTCGCGCTCATCGAGGAACTTCAGCATGCGGCTGCGCAGATGGTTGCCGAGGTCCACCCGGATGCCGAGCGCGTCGGTGAGTGCCTCCTCGAAGGGCCGCGCGTCGATCTCGGGGGCGCGCAGCTGCGCCCATCGCCGGCGCCAATCCTGCCGCCAGCGGTTGAACTCATGGAAGGGATACACCAGATTGGTGTCGGTGACCTCCGGATACCCCGCGGGCTCGGGCTGCACGACGAACATCGTCTCGTCGTTCCGGTAGGCCGCGGTGCGGTAACTACTCTGACCTCGCCGGGCATAATCGAAGACGACCCGGCGCGCCCGGGGTGCCGTCGTCAGGCGCTTGGGCCCGTTGTAGGTGTCCTGTACCGGTGTGCCGATGGCGCTCGCCGCGCCCCACAGTCCGAATGCTTCGGCGAGCTGGATGATCAGCGCCGAGCGCCCGAGCTCCCACGGATGGATACCGTCCGCAGTGGTGATGTCGAACAGCCCGTGGTCGCGTTCAGCAGTGAGGATCCGCTCGAACATCTCGCCGTATCCGAAGGGAGGCGTGATCCGACGTTCCGAAGCGGCGTCGCGAATGAGTAGCCAGTCGTATTCGCCCCTGATGCTCACGGTGGGTCGACGCGCGGATCCGGCGTTGCGGATCTCGACCCCGCCTGGCCGGTTGACCGGGGTACCGAAGCTGTCCACACCCGCGGTGACGGGGAACCACGGATGCCGGGCGACTTCGCGCCGCGTCGGTGTAGCTCTATTGGTGGCCACGCGCAGGACCACGAGAGCCGTCGCCCTGGTGCCGATCGCGGCGACGACGCGTCCGACGGATCCCAGAGTCGCGGTCGGCAGGCCCACGGCCCGCGCGAGGCTGCCGCGGTGGTCCTGCTGCGTAGGCCGTGGTGCCGTGGCCGGTGCGGAGGCGCTCGTTGACGGGGCCCCTGCCGGGAGAGCCTCCTGCTGCGGCGTGCTCGCGATCGGCGTCTGACCGCTCCGCGCCGCCGGCTTCGTGGATGCCGTCAGCTGGCGGATCTTCCACGCCACGTCGCGTGGGGCGTGCTTCGCGAGCGCCGCGAGCACCGTGGTCAGCTCGCGGACGGTGATCCGCTTAGCGCCGCTGGTGGCGGCGAAGATCGTGTCGGTGACGGGGGGCGTACCGTTACCGTAGCTCGCACCGCGACGCAGGTACGGCAGCACCTCGAGCTCCGAGCCCGTGGTGTTGGCCAGGTAGTGGCGATCCGCCGACCCAGGGGCTGTCGCATAGGAGATGACCTCGGCTCCGTCGGCGTGGAACTCAATCTGCGTCGCGTTGCCGAGCCGTCGGGCCGAAAGCGTCTCGATGCGCTCGCCGTTGTCGATCTGGATGTCATACAGCTCTGCCACGGAGACGACGGAGACCTGGTGCAGGGCGCGCCCTCGAGACCGGGAGATGTGGTGCGAGACCGCGTCGATCGCGATGGGCTCAGGCCCATTGGTCGCGAAGAGCCGGGTCAGATCGATGGCGGACCCCGCGGGACCGAGGAATCCGCGATATCGTTCGGCGACAGCGTCGGCGCTGAAGCGCTCATCGAAGATCTGCCGAGCACGGACTCCGAAACCTCCACGCAGCCTTTCGTCGGCGGTGAGTTCCGTGAGCTTCCCGGCGAGCTGCTCGACATCGCCGAGAGGGACGATGTATCCGGATCCGCCGTCTTCGATGGCCTCTCGCGGCCCGAACTCGAAGTCGTAGGACACGGTGGGTCGGCCCTGGTACATCGCCTCGATGAGCGGGTACGGGAACCCCTCGGACAGGGAAGTCATCAGTACGATGTCGGCCGTGGAGTACACATCTGCCTCAGAGCCGAAGCCGGGGAAGTGCACTCGCTCGGTCAGGCCGAGCTCCTCGACGAGGTGCTGCACCGCGATGACGTACGGGTTGAGGCGATTGAGGGCGCCCCACAGGGTGAGGTGAACGGACTCATCGGCGATCCGCCCCAGAGCGCGGACGGCATCCAGCTGATTCTTACGGTGCTGGAACGACGCGGGCAGCGCGATGTTGACGCCCTCGTGCGCCGCAAGTTCGACGACCCTCCCGTTCTCTCCGGGAAAGTTGGGGACGAAGACGACATCGGCGTCATCGAAGGTGGGAAGGAACTGGCCGCGCTGGCCGTCGGCGACAGTCTGGAGCCGATCGATCGAGGGCCGCGACTCCATGAGCATGTCCCACAGGCCGTCGTGGAAGCGATAGTCGTTGTGGATCTGCAGCACCGTCTTGGCGCGACGCGGCTCACCGTCAAGCGCCTGGTGGAAGACGGATGCGGGGATGGGGGCGGTGAAGAGGATCGTGTCCTCCGCCGTCAGGGCTGCGTTGAGCTGTCGCAGCGCGGCGAGCTGGTTCGCGGTGAAATCGAAGGCCGTCCCGCCGAGCCGTGCGGTGAATGCCGGGTGGTAGTTGCGGTGCAGCAGGGCCCCCCCATCAGCTGCCAGCGTCTGCAATGCGAACGCCGGGATGTCGGCGTCCAGTGGCCACAGGGGTAGCATGCGGCCGGAACCGTCCGAGCCGCCGAGAAAGCCCAATACGGCGACCGGATACCCCGCTCGATGCAACCCGTTCGCAAGCTCCACCACCGACTTGTGATAGCCGGTAGAGCCGGCGATCTCGTTCGTGCAAATCAGGATCATTCGAAGTTGTGCTGTTTCTCTTTCGGAACTCTGTAGCGGGTCGTCAGCAGGTGAAGCCTAGCTGCGAAGGCTCAGCGAACCGTGCATGCCTCAGATCCTGCTCTTGCGCAGCGCCGCGAGGGCGTCGGTGACGAGGCGGAGGGCGGCACCCGGCACAGAGATACCTTCCTCGACGCGGAGCACCCGCCATACCGCACCGACGGCGCGCCAGCGCCGCGTGGAGTGCGAGCCCGGTCGTGCGGCCCGATACAGAGCGAGAGGTTCGTCGATGCCGACGGCGCGCCCGCCCTCGCGCAGGATGCGCAACCAGAGTGCCCAGTCCTCGGCGCCGGGCAGGTCCGGCATCGAGATCGGTCCTGTTCGCTCGACGTCCACCACCGCGGTCAGGCATCCGATCAGATTGCTGCGCAGCAGCTCCGTGTGCGTGAGGTGAGTGGGCACGTGGACTACGCGCTCCTGCGACCGGAAGGCGGTGGCGGGGCCGGCGAAGTCCGCGTCGACGCGGTGGTAGGCACTGTAGACAAGCGCCGCGCCGGTGGCTCCGGCTAGCTCGAGCTGGCGCGCGAGCTTGCTCGGGAGCCACAGATCGTCCGCGTCGCAGAAGGCGAGGTATCGGCCGCGCGCCACTGCGATGCCGGTGTTGCGGGCCGCGGCAGGGCCGCCGCTGGCCGGGCGCCGGACGAGCCGGACACGGGCATCGCGCGCGGCCAGCCCTTCCGCGATCACGCTCGTGGAGTCGGTCGAGCCGTCGTCGATGACGATGAGTTCAAGGGAGTCCAAGCTCTGATCAAGTACGCTTTGAGCCGAGTCACGCAGGGTCCGCGCGCTGTTGAATGCCGGCATGATCACCGTCACTGCCGGGCGCGTACCCTTTTCGATCGTCACAGAGAACGATCGTAACGACGTCGTGAAACCCGCAGACCCGCCCGGTGCGGGCAATCGCCCGGCGTGACAGAACGTAGTGAATGAGGAGCTGAGCTTGGCTGATCCGAAGCCGGGTGTGACTGTCGCGTCGCGCTTGACCTCTGCGGAGGCGGAAGCGCTCGCCCTGCAGTCGGGGTTGCGCGAGATGGGGGTTCGCCCCCCGTTCGCTCATTACGTGCGGGGCGTGTGGAGTCGGCGTTCTTTCATCTGGAACCTGGCCTCCTCGCGCGCCTACGTCCGCAATCAGGGCTCTTACCTTGGCCAGGCCTGGACGGTGCTGAGGCCGATTCTCGATGCGGCGACGATGATCATCATCTTCGGCTTCATCTTCCACAGCAGTGCGCCCGGGATCGAGAATCGCGCCGCGTTCATCCTCATCGGATCGTTTGCATACACCCTGTTCCAGCAGATCGTCATGGCGGGGATCGGATCGATCCAGGGCGACCTCCAGCTCATCCGCTCTCATCAGTTCCCCCGTGCGGTCGTTCCGCTCGCGGCGGTGATGACCGACGCGGTCCTCTTCGGCCCCATCATGGTGGCGATGGTGATCCTGGTCGTCTTGACCGGGTTCCTGCCGGATATGGGCGGCCCGGTCATGCCTCATTGGTCCTGGCTGCTGCTCCCCGTCGCCGCTGCCTTGCTCACGATGTTCTCGGCCGGAGGTGCGCTCTTCTTCGCGCGGATCGGCGCGCGGACGCCCGACATCGCGAACGTGGTCCCGTTCCTCCTCTCTCTCGGGCGCTTCGCTTCGGGCGCGACGTTCTCGATCGCGGGGCTGACGGGCGCACACAGCTGGTTCCGGCCGCTGGTGCTACACCAACCGGTCCAGATCTATCTGGAGCTGTTCCGGTCTGTGTTCGGCAACGAGCCGAACGTGCCGATGACCGGCGCGCTTTGGCTGCAGGCGATCGCCTGGGCGGTGGGCATCTTTGCCGTCGGATTCCTGTTCTTCTGGGGTGCTGAGGAGACCTACGGACGTGACTGACGACATCGATTACGAGATCGACGCCTCGGACCTTCCCAAGCGCGCAGAGCGACGGCCTCTGGGTTCGCCGTCCGTCGTCGTCGACGATGTGCACATCACCTACCGCGTCTTCGGCGCGCGCAGGGGCGGCACGGCTCAGACCAAAACGCCTCTGCTCAACCGCGCCATCAATGTCGGGCGACCCGACACGGGGCCGATCACCGAGGTGCGCGCCGTCCGAGGGGTGTCGTTCGTGGCGCACCATGGGGAATCCATTGGCATCGTCGGCACCAACGGCTCGGGCAAGTCTACGTTGCTGCGTGCGATCGCCGGGCTGCACCCACCTACCAAGGGCCGTGTCTTCGTCTCTGGGGAGCCCGCACTGCTCGGGGTGAACGCCGCGCTCCTGCCGCGACTTACAGGCGAGCGGAACATCACTGTCGGAGGCCTCGCACTCGGCCTCAGCGCGCGCGAGGTGCGCGAGCGCACGGCTGCCGTGGCCGAGTTTGCCGAGCTTGGTGACTTCCTCTATCTGCCGATGAGCTCCTACTCCTCCGGGATGGGCTCACGTCTGCGCTTCGCGATCTCGACGATGCAGACGCCGGACATCCTCATGATCGACGAGGCACTCGCCACGGGCGACGCCTCCTTCCGGAAGAAGAGCACCGCGCGCATCGAGGAGATCCGTGACAGCGCCGGCACGGTGTTCTTCGTCTCGCACTCCCTGGGGTCCGTACGTGCGATGTGCACGCGGGTGCTGTGGCTCGACAAGGGAGTGCTCGTCGCCGACGGCGACGTGGACGAAGTCTGCGATGCCTACGATGACTTCGTCAAGGGGCGGACCAACGCCTCGGCGGGCGCCAAGCTTCGGTAGGCGCGACTCAGCACGACGAAGAAAACCTCCCGGCCGATGGGCGAGGAGGTTTTCTCATTGTCGCAGTTCGCGACTCGGCCCGGACGCCGAGTGCAACGCGCTGTAATTCTCAGCCGGCGAGGGCGCGCTGCACACTGTCGATCACGCGTTCGACATCGACATCGGTCAGTCCGGGGAACATCGGCAGCGAGACCTCCCGCCGGTAGTAGTCCTCCGCGACCGGGCACATGCCGCGCTGGTAGCCGAGGTCCTCGAAGACAGGGTGCCAGTACGCCGGGATGTAGTTCACCTGGACGCCGATGCCCTGCTCGCGCAACGACTCGAAGATGGCCCGCCGCCGCTCTGCGGGGACGCGGAGCGGGTAGAGGTGCCACGCAGGCGCGGCGCCGTCCGGGGTGAACGGCACGTCGACTCCGTCGAGGGCGCCCAGCGCCTCGTCGTATGCCTTCTTGACCGCGGCGCGCCGAGCCACGAACTGGTCGAGCCGCGCGAGCTGGCTGATGCCGAGCGCGCACAGCACGTCCGGCAGCCGGTAGTTGAGGCCGAAGGAGTGGACCTCCTGGTGCCACGGACCCTCGTCGGGGTAGCGCTGCAGCGCCTGATCCCGCACCAGTCCATGGTTCTTGAACGAGCGGGCTTTGGCTGCGAGCTCGTCCGACGCGGTGACGACGGCGCCGCCCTCTGCCGTGGTGAGGTTCTTCGTGGGGAAGAAGGAGTACGTCGTGATGTCGGCCAGCGAGCCGACGGGGACACCGTCGAGAGTGGACCCGATGGAGTGTGCGGCGTCTTCGAGGAACAGCAGCCCCTTGCGAGCGGCCAAGTCGCGGAACGCCGGTGCATCCACGGGCAGGCCGGCGTAGTCCACGCCGGCGACCACGCGTGTGCGCTCGGTCACGGCGGCCTCGGCGGCGGCGGGGTCCAGGTTGCCGGTCAGCGGGTCGACGTCGGCGAACACGATCTTCGCGCCGTGCAGTGCCGCACCGGCTGCCGTCGCGACGAACGTCAGCGGCGTCGTGACCACCTCGTCGCCGGGTTGGATCCCCGCGGCCGCGTAAGCAGTGTGCAGCGCCGCTGTGCCCGAGGTCACCGAGACGGCGTGGGGAACGCCGGCTCGCGCTGCGATGGCGGCCTCGAACTTGTCGACCTCTGGGCCAGTAGTCAGCCAGTCGCTGGTGAGGGCCGCGACGACCGCGGCGACGTCGTCGTCGTCGATGGACTGGCGGCCATAGGGCAGCAGGGCCATCTCAGATACCGCCCTTGACGATCTCGGCGATCTGCTCCTGGGTGTACCACTGGTCGTTCGTGTTCGACCGGTATGAGAAGCCTGCCTCGACGGGAACGCTGTCGGCGGGCGGCTCGTATCCCCAGGTGGCGAGGTCGGGCTGGATGATGAAGTACTTGCCGTCGCGGATCACGACGGCGCGGCGACCCTCTTCCGGGCTGATCATCTCCTCGTGGAGCTTCTCACCGGGGCGCAGGCCGACGTCGACCAGTTCGGCGCCAGGGACGATCGCGTGTGCGAGGTCGGTGACCTTCATCGACGGGATGCGCGGGACGAGCAGCTCGCCGCCCTGCATCAGCTCGAAGGTGTCGATGACCATCTGCACCGCCTGCGGCAGGGTGATGAAGAACCGGGTGCAGCGCAGGTCGGTGATCGGCAGCGGCTTGCCTTCGTCGCCGAGCTTGCGGAAGAACGGGATGACCGATCCGCGTGAGCCCATCACGTTGCCGTAGCGGACGACGGCGAAGCGCGTGTCGTATGCGGCCGCATAGTGGTTTCCCGTGATGAAGAGCTTGTCTGCGGTGAGCTTGGTGGCGCCATAGAGGTTGATGGGGCTTGATGCCTTGTCGGTCGAAAGGGCGACGACCTTCTTCACACCGGCGTCGATCGACGCCTCGATGACGTTCTGGCTGCCCAGGACGTTCGTCTTGACGAACTCAAAGGGGTTGTACTCGGCCGTGTCGACCTGCTTGAGCGCGGCGGCGTGGACGACGTAGTCGACGCCGTGCAGTGCGCGGGAGAGGCGACGCTCGTCGCGGATGTCGCCGATGAACCAGCGCAGGCGGGGGTCGTTGTTGAAGAGGTTGCGCACCTCATACTGCTTCAGCTCATCCCGTGAGAAGACCACGACGCGGCGCGGATTGTGGTTGTCGAGCACTTCACGGAGAAATGCCTTGCCGAAGGAACCGGTCCCACCTGTCACAAGAATGGAAGCACCGTTGAGGAGCGACATTCAGCTCTCTTCCGTTGTCGTCTGGCACGAAGGCGCCGCTGGGGAATCCCTGCGGCGATGCGTGCCATTATTTCATAGTGACTGAAGCGCACGTTGTGGCCGTGATCCAGGCACGAACGGGGTCTTCGCGACTTCCGGGCAAGGTGCTGCGCCTGCTCGGCGGCAGACCCGTGCTGGGATGGATGGTGCGAGCGGCACGTGCCGCTCAAGGTGTCGACGACGTTGTCATCGCGACCTCGACCGAGGAGGGCGACGACGCTGTCGCGCGCCTCGGTGAGGAGCTCGACGTTCGGGTGGTGCGAGGGAGCGAGGACGACGTCCTGTCACGCTTCGCTCTGGCCCAGGCGGAGACCGGGGCCGATGCCGTGGTCCGCCTCACGGCGGACTGTCCGCTCGCCGACCCGTCCCTCATTTCGAAGGTCGTCGCGGTCTGGCGCTCGGAGCCGGGCCTCGACTACGTTGCCACGACCCTTGTGCGCACGCTGCCGCGCGGGCTCGACGTCGAGCTCGTGTCGAAGGAGGCTCTTGCGGTGGCCGACGCCGAGGCCGAGGACTATCACCGCACGCACGTCACCTCGTACCTGTACGCGGGGCCGCGCCGGTTCCGGACGATGGGCCTGGTCGTACAGCCGCCGGCCAACGATCTGCGCGTCACGCTCGACACCCTCCAGGATGCCGAGGCGCTTGACGCGATGGTCGCCGAGCTCGGCGACCGCCCCCCGGCGTGGCATGAGATCGTGGGGCTGCTGCGCTCGCGGCCCGACATCGTGCACATCAATGCGGATGTGAAGCAGAAGGCGCTGGGCGACGGGTGACGCACGTCGTCATCCGCTGTGACGCGAGCCCGGAAGGCGGCATCGGGCATCTGGTGCGCGCGATCTCCGTTGCGGATGCCGCGCGGAACGCCGGCCACAGCGCTGTCCTGGCAGGGGCGATCAGCTCGGTGCTCGCCACGGATTTAGTCTTGCAGTCCGCGTTGGATATCGTCGATGCCCCGGACGACCTGGGCATCTTGGCGGCTGAGCAAGGCGCCTCTGTGATCCACGTTGACAATTACGACATCGGTGCCGACGCAGCCGTGCACGTGCATGCCGCGGGGGCCTTGCTTTCCTCGATGGAGGACGGGGTGTTCGGAAGACGCCGGGCAGACGTGGTCGTTGATTCCACCATTCGGGCCGAGATCGTTGGGCGACCTGATGACGGCAGTGGCGAGGTCCTGCTCGGGATCGGCTACGCGCCGATGAGGGCGCAGGTTCGTGCAGCGCGCGAGAAACGGGCTGCGGCCGCGCGTCCGCCACGGGCGCACGCAGACGTGCTGATCGTCATGGGGGGAACCGATGCGACCGGGGCGGCGGCAACCGTCGCCGCGGTCTGCCGGGGGGCCGCAGGCGTCCGCCGCGTCACCGTGGTCGTACCGGCCCGGCATTGGGACGCGGTGCGGGCCGAGGCGGGCGGGGATGTCGAGCTTGTTGCACCGGCGCCGGATTTCCTTGATCGTGCGGCCGCCGCCGACCTGGTCGTCAGCGCTGCTGGGACGACTTCGTGGGAGCTGGTCTGCATCGGCGTGCCCAGCCTGCTGGTTGCCGTCGTGGAGAATCAGCGGGCGGGCTACGAGGCGGCGATCGCAGAGGGAGTGGCGCTGGGGTTGGGAACGCTCGATGAGGTCCGCGCGGACCCCGGCTCCGCGGTGGCGCGAGTGGAAGCGGCTGTCGCCGCGCTGCGTGCGGGCGGATCGTGGTCGACGAGCGGAGTCGTGAAGGTCGACGGGCGGGGAGCCGAACGGATCGTTGCCGCTTGGGAGGGTGCCGTCGCCCGCCGATTCGATGTGGGCGGTGCCGCTGTCGTGGCGCGCGCTGCGACGACAGCGGACTCTCTGCTCTTGCTTCGCTGGCGCAACGACCCAGTGACACGTGCCATGTCGCGAAGCTCCTCTCCGATCGCCTTTCCTGCTCACACGGCATGGTTCCAGCGCGTCCTTGACGACGCCCTGCGCGAGCTCTACGTCGTCGAACGCGGAGGCATGCCCGTCGGGACGGTGCGCTTCGACAAGCACGGGCAAAGTGATTGGGAGGTGTCGATCGCGCTTGCGCCGGAAGCGCGAGGTCGCGGACTGTCTCGGTCAGTGCTTGCCGCCGGTGAAGCGATGTTCGCAGACAGCCACTCCCGCGCCTCGATCATCGCGGCAGTCCTGCCCGACAACGAGCCTTCGCAGCGGCTGTTCCGAGGCGCGGGCTACACGGTCGACCCCGACCGCCGCGATGGAGATTTCGACGTGCTCGTGCGCGATCGATGACGGCCATGGCGTCGTCGCGCCACATCAAAGCGGCAGTACACGGCGATGCTGAGCCTTGCCGAAGCCGGACCGCCGGAGCCTCTCGACATCGAAGACCAGAGCAGCCTGGAGCGATCGCACCAAGCGGGCTGCAATGGGGGCTCACGGCTCTGAGGCGCTCATGGTGGCGGTGGTTGCCGTTTGCCGTCGCAGTGGTCGCGTGTGGGGCGCTCCTCGTCGTGTTCGGTACGCCTCCGGGTGCCGTCGTTCTCTATTCGCTGTACCTGCTGCTTGTCGCAGTGATCCCGGGGACCCTCGTGTGGCGTGCCCTCGGCGTCCGGCCGAGGTCCCTGATCGAGGAAGTCGGAGCCGGGACGGCGCTTGGCCTCGCGATCCAGGCCGCACTCACCTGGCTGCTCACGCCGATCGGCTCCGCTCGCGCTGCGATCATCTGGGTGCTGATCACCCTCATCGCCAGCACCGTTGTGCCTCGATTCCGCCGTGTCTGGCGTACGGCAGCACCGGCCCCGGCATCGCCATGGATGTCCTGGACCCTGTCGTTGACCAGCGTGCTCGTGGTGTGGTGGAACGCCAACACCGGCTGGCGCCTAGACCCGGTGGCAAGGGTCCCGGGAACGGCGAGCGGGTTCTTCTCGCCTACTCCGTACGTCGACATGATGTTTCACCAGGCTCTCGCCGGCACCGTGCTCCGTGGCGGGACGACGTACCCGCAGAATGTGCTTTCGCCGCTTCACTATCAGCTCATGGTCTATGAGCATCTTGCCGATGCAAGTCGGTGGACGGGCATTGACCTGACGCTGCTCCTGATGCGGCTCAGCACGGTTCCCCTGCTCGTGCTGGCGGTGGTGCTGTGCGGAGTGCTCGCGCACAGGATCTCGGGTTCCTCCGCAGCCGGCGCCTTGGGGGGAGTGCTCGGCTACCTCACTGCACCGCCGGCGCTCTATGCCGGGCCCGCTTATCCGTTCGCTCAGATAGCAGCGCTGAATCTAGGGACGTATCGCAGTCCGACGCAGACGTTCGGGCAGCCGGTTTTCCTTGTTTTGCTGCTGCTTGTCATGGTCGTCCTTGAGCGCCGTGGTGCCGACTGGCGCGCTTACGTCGCAGCAGCAGTGCTCATTTTCGTTGCGGGAGGGTCGAAGGCAACGTTCCTCCCTATGCTCGCGTGCGCACTGCTCGCGATCCTCGTCATCGGGCTGATTGTGCGCACAGGCACGGCGCGACGAACGATCGGGCTCCTCCTGATGACCGGCGGAGGGTTTCTCGTCGTTCTTCTCTTCGTGCTCGGTACGAACTCGCAGGGCCTTGTCTTCGATACCGGCAAGCAATTGCTCAGCTTGGCTATCTCTGTCGCCCCGGCGTTGGGAGACGTGTCCCGACCGGGCGTGCGCGTCGTCGCCTGGGTGATCGTGTTGTGCGCATGGGGGCTCGGCGTCGTTGCGTCGCTCGCCGCCGTCATCCTGCGTCGCCGGGATGTCCGCATCTGGCTTCTGCTGGGTGTGGGCATTGCGGCCTGCGGGGCTGCCTTCTTCACTCAGCAGACCGGGCTGAGCCAGATGTACTTCGTCCGCGGCGCATGGCCTGGCCTCGGAGTGCTTGCGGCGGTGGGACTTGTCGAGCTCACGCGCATCGCAGGGGGGCGGTCGAACGTCTGGTGGCCGATGACCCTCGCGGCTCTTGCCGTGGGGCTCGGAGCCGCGCTGGCGATCCGCGGAGTTGCAGGTCTGCCGCCCGCCTCTGCGGGCCATGCCTACAAACAGGTGCTCGCACCGTATGCCGTCCTGGCGGCGATCGCAGTTCTGGCGGCGATCGTCATCATCTTGATGGCAGTGTGGCGGCGCAGAGCGGCGGTCTCGCAGGGAGGAGCGCCTAGCTTCCGTTTCCGTTTCCGCGGCGCCGGGGTGCTGGTGTTGGTCGCTGTATTGCAGGGGTCGGCGTTCAGCGCGCTGGCTGTGGAAGGCCTCGCTCCGGAAGCGGCCGCGAGCTCTCCGGCTGTCCTCAAGGACTATCCACCGATCCCCGCCGACGGCGCGGCCGCAGCACGCTGGGTGAGGTCTCATTCTGGTCGGAACGATGTCATCGCCACCAATATGCACTGCATGCCTGCAGACGGCGGAAGATGCGACTCACGGCACTTCTGGCTCGGCGCGCTCAGCGAGCGGCAGGTGCTTCTCGAAGGATGGGCCTACGCCCCCGCAATCGGAGCCAAGGCGCACGACTTTGTCTCCGGAACCTGATGGACGGCGTTCTGGGACCAGAGTTTCTTGAGCGCGAACGATCGAACGTTCATGGACCCGACTGCAGAAAGCATCGCTTGGCTCAAACAGAAAGGCGTACGTTGGCTGGTCGTCGATCGATCGGTTGACCGCGAGCCGTCCTCATTGGCTGACTATGCCACCCTCGCCTACGAGCGCGGGGATTTCGCTGTGTACCGTCTCAGCTGATCGGGCCGGAGTCCTGTCGGACGGGCCGGCGGCGGAACGAGAAGAACTTGTGTCCGAAGTAGCTGGCAAGTGCCGTGAACAGGGTTACGCCGGCCTGCGCCAGAGTGGGCCGCGCCCCGGTCGTCTCGATCACGAGCGGCAGGAGCACCGCGTTGATGCCTAGGCCTCCGAGATTCACGACGACAAATCGCCCCAGGTCGAGCCAGAAGTGTCCCCGCACTCGGAAGACGAGGTAGCGGTGGAGGCAGAACGCGCAGAGGATTCCCACGGAATAGGAACTCACCAAGGAGGCCATGTAGCCGAACCTGCCGAGACCATTGCCGAAGGCGATCTGGAACAGGACGAAGAGCGCGTAGCCGAGGACGGTGTTGACACCGCCGACCATCAGGAACGCGACGCGCTGGTCCGTGATGATCCGCACGAAAGGCGACGAGCCGGTTGACACCATGCCCACGGTAGTGGACCGGGCGGTCTCCGACGGGAACCTAGGATTATCGTCAGATACCCGATTCGTGGGTCCCAGTCGCCTGAGGAGGCCTTCGGAGATGGTCGACTTCAACGTCCCGCCTTTCACGGGACGGGAATTCGAGTACATGCGCAAAGCTGTGGAGAACCGCAAGATCAGCGGCGATGGCGAGTTCACAAAGAAGTGCAGTCGGTGGTTGCAGGATTCATTGGGTACCTCTCATGCGTTGCTGACCACTTCATGCACGCACGCATTGGAGATGAGCGCGCTTCTGCTCGAGATCCAAGCCGGCGATGAGGTGATCATGCCTTCGTATACCTTCGTCTCGACCGCGAACGCCTTTGTCCTGCGCGGCGCGAAGATCGTCTTCGTCGACATCCGAAAGGACACGATGAACATCGACGAGACGCGTATCGAGGCGGCAGTGACGTCGCGAACCAAAGCCATCGTCGTTGTGCACTACGCGGGTGTCGCCTGTGAGATGGACACAATTCTGACCGTGGCGCGACGCCACGGCCTTGCTGTCGTCGAAGATGCGGCGCAGGCGCTGATGTCGAGCTATAAGGGCAAAGCGCTCGGTACCTTCGGCGATTTCGGCTGCTTCAGCTTTCATGAGACGAAGAACTATTCGATGGGTGAGGGCGGGGCTATCGTGACCAGCGCCTTCGATGCCTTCGACCGTGCGGAGGTCATTCGGGAGAAGGGCACTGACCGGAGTCGATTTTTCCGTGGGCAGGTCGACAAGTACACGTGGGTAAGCGCAGGCTCCTCCTACCTTCCGAGTGACCTGAATGCGGCATATCTGTGGGCTCAGCTAGAGATGGCAGACACCATCAACGAGGACAGACTCACGAGTTACCGGTTGTACGACCAGAGCCTGAAGCCGCTCGAGGATGATGGTCTGATCGAGCGGCCTCGGGTGCCATCCGACTGCGTACACAACGCGCATATGTATTACATCAAGGTCAGGGATGAGGAACAGCGCGACGAACTGATCTCGCATCTCAAGGCGGAGGGGATCCTCAGCGTGTTCCACTATGTTCCGCTGCACTCCGCACCGGCCGGGCGAAGGTACGGCCGGTTCCACGGCGAAGACGTGAACACCACACGGGAGAGCGCGCGTCTGTTGCGTCTTCCGATGTACTACGGCCTTACCGAAGCCGAGGTGAAGACGATCGTGAAGCGGGTCGAGGGGTTCTTCGGTGTCTGAGAGGGCCGCGTGATGATCGAGAGCGGAGACGTGCGGCTTCGGCCGATCGAGGACGCCGATGCAGAGAACATCGTGACATGGCGGAACAACCCGCAGGTGCGCCGGAACTTCATCTTCCAGCAGGACTTCACCGTGCCCATGCAGCTCGGCTGGATGGAGACGCACGTCCGAACGGGGAAGGTGGCGCAGTTCATCATCGAGGAGCTGCAGAGCGGCCGGGATGTCGGATCCGTGTTCATCCGGGACATCGACCATGTTCATCGCAAGGGCGAGTTCGGCATCTTCATCGGTGATGACACGATGCGTGGGCGTGGCATCGGGACGCGGGCGACGGCCTTGATCCTGAGCCACGGCTTCGAGTTACTCGGGCTGAACAAGATATTCCTTCGTGTCTTCGCCGACAACGAGCGAGCGATTCGCAGCTATGAGAGATCGGGATTCGTGCGGGAAGGGTTCCTCCGTGAAGACGTTTTCGTGGATGGACGCTTCCGAGACCTGGTCCTCATGGCGGTGCTCACGACGAGGCGGATATGAAAATATCGTTCGTCATCCCCTGCTACCGATCAGCCGGCTCGATTGAGTCGGTCGTGTCGGAGATCCAGGCGACGATGACCGATGCCGACTACGAGCATGAGATCGTCTTGGTCAACGATTCCTCGCCAGACGACACTATGGACGTCCTGCGACGGATCGCGTCCCGTACGGACGAGGTCTCCGTGGTGGGCCTCGCCCGGAACTTCGGGCAGCATGCCGCGCTTATGGCGGGATTCCACGTCGTGTCCGGTGATGTCATCATCTGCCTCGACGATGACGGCCAGACGCCCCCGCGCGAGTCCCTCAAGCTCCTCGGCAAGCTGGACGAAGGGTACGACGTCGTCTACGGCTCATACGGGGAGAAGAAGCACAGTGCGTTCCGGAATCTCGGGAGCGCCCTGAACGAGCGGATGGCACGCCTGCTGCTTGACAAGCCTAAGGGGCTTTACTTGTCGAGCTATTTCGCCGCGCGGCGCTACGTGATCGACGAGCTGAAGAAGTACCGAACCCCATATCCATATGTCATCGGGCTGGTGCTGAGGACCACGAACAGCATTGCCAATGTGCAGGTCGAGCATCGCGCCAGGGCCGAGGGAGTCTCGGGGTACCGACTGCATAAGTTGCTGTCGCTGTGGCTCAACGGCTTCACCGCCTTCTCCGTGAAGCCGTTGCGAGTCTCCTCGCTGACCGGCGTCGCCGTTGCCGCGCTAGGCCTGTTGTTCGGTGTCTACACAGTGATCCGGCGGATCCTCGACGCAAACATTCCGTTGGGGTGGAGCTCGCTTATGGTGGCGGTCCTCGTGATCGGCGGCATGATCCTCGCGGCGCTCGGCATGATCGGCGAGTACATCGGCCGGGTGTACATCTCCATCAACCAGTCGCCGCAGTTCGTGGTTCGCGAACGGATCGACGCCCGGCACTCCGACGGGGACCTTTGACAAAGCTCATCAGGGCGGAGATTTCGACGTCCTGATGAGCAGAGCTTGAAGCCCGTTCGTGTCAGCCTCGCGTCAGACGAGGTCCCAGGACAGGGGCGTTCCGCGCTTGGCGTCCTGCGCGAAGGTGCGGCCGAGGACCACGTCGAGGTAGCGGGGCTCGAGGCCGCCGGTCGGGCGGATGGAGCGCACGTTCGAGAGGGTGACGGCATCACCGGCGCGGACATCCTCGACGACGTACAGAGATCGGCGCAGGCGGCGGCTCTCCGCTTCGCCCCGCGTGGGGCCGATGTGCACGGATCCGAGCGCGAGCCAGGCGCTGTGCGACTCGTCGACGAGCGCCTTGAGCTCCTCGGGCTCGAGCGAGAAGTCCGAGTCGACGCCGCCGTCGGCTCGGCGCAGCGTCACGTGCTTCTCGAGGATGGCGGCGCCGAACGCGACCGCGGCGACGCTGACGCCGATGCCCTTGGTGTGGTCGGACAGGCCGGTGACGACGTCCCAGGTGTCGCGCAGCACCGGGATCGTCCGCAGGTTCGTCTCCTCAGCGGAGGCCGGGTAGGAGGAGGTGCAGCCGAGCACGGCGATCTGGTCATTGCCCTCCGCGCGGATTGTCGCGACGGCGAGGTCCACGTCGGACGCGTCGGCCGCGCCCGTGGAGAGGATCACCGGCTTGCCGGTGCGCGCGACGGTGCGCAGCAGCGGGATGTCGGCGATCTCGAGCGAGGCGATCTTGTAGACCTGCGCACCGAGGTCCTCGAGGAGTTCCACCGCGGTGTCGTCGAACGGGCTCGAGAAGGGGATCAGCCCGTGCTCGCGCGCGCGCTCGAAGATCGGCGCGTGCCACTCCCACGGGGTGTGCGCCTCCTGATACAGGCTGTAGAGGTTGCGGCCGCCCCACAGCTCGTGTCCGTCGCTGACGCGGAACGCGGGGCCGTCGTGGTCGATGGTGATGGTGTCGGCCGTATAGGTCTGAAGCTTGACCGCCGGGGCGCCCGATTCCGCGATCGCGTCGACGATGGCCAGCGCGCGGCCGAGATCGCCGTTGTGGTTGCCGGACATCTCGGCGGCGACGAAGGGACGGTAGTCCTCGCCGACCTGGACATCGCCGATCTGGAGGGAGCGGGGGTGGGTCTGGGTCATACCAACGACGATAGTCGGTGTCGCTCTGGGTTTTCGAAGTGCGCCACACCGCCTCCCAAGCAAGCTGTCCAGCCACCGTCGAGGGTGCAGCGTCGCTCTCCCGTGCAACGGGATCTGTCCTGGTGCGCGTGGGCTACCGGGTGTTACGTTGTTCGCGCTGCGCAGGTCGAACCGGCGTTGCACGGCGTGAAACTTTCGAGGTATGGGGAGCGCGCATGTCGGTCACCCGACGTTCATTCCTGGTTCTTACCGGCGGTGTCGCTGCAGAAGTCATACTCGGTTCGCCGTTGCGAGCCCAGGCGGCTCCGGCGGCGGGGGTGGGCGGAGATACCGCGCTGGTCTCCCAAGTCGGGTACATCGATGGTGACCTCAATCCCGCACACGCGACGCTGGCCAAGTATGGCGTCGCCGGGCGTGCCGCCTTCGACTACCAATACCGCAGCTTCGGATTCGATTTCGGCGCGCCCGTCTCCGCCAACGCGATTGAAATCGTCAACGAGAGCACCAGCCATGGTTTGACCAGTCGTGACTTCACTGTCTGGGGCAGTGACGACAACTCGACTTGGACCAAGGTCAGCGGCTCTCGCATCGTCGATCTCGGCGCTTCGGTGTGGGTGCTGTTCCCCGAGACGACCGTGCGCTTCCTCAAGGTCCACTGCACACGCGAGTACGACGACGTGGCGAACACCACGTTCGTTCTCGCCTCATTGAGCCGCGACGTTCGCGCCCATCACCTTGAGGTGCCGGCACTCATCGCGGGCAATGGCGGGGTTTGGCAGTATGCCGCGCAGGCGAACCTCACGAATCCCACGGACGAGACCCTGCGCGATCGTGCCGCATATCTGAGCTGGGACGACCTGCATGTGACGGCTCAGACGGATCTTCGCAGCATCCGCTTTGCCGACGCCGAGGGCGCTTATCTCCACGCCTACGCCGACGCCGACGGCATCTACGTGCGCATACCATCGATCGCGCCGGGGCAGCAGCAGACCATCACCGTGTACTCGGGAAACACCGCGGCAACCGACACCGTCCACGTCGACATTCAGGCGCTTCAGGTCGAGTACGGCCAACGCACGCTCACTCGACATTCTCCTGATCTGCCGAACGGCAGCTTGTGGGCGAACGACACGAAAGCCGTCAGGATCGGCTCGGGGCTGCTGATGCTCGCTGCCGGTGCGGGGGCGTTCCTCGGGGCGCGCTACTCCTCCGATGAAGGCCGCACATTCGGCGATGTCGAGACGCTCATGACCCGATCCGCGGGACGCAGCGGCATCAGCATGGGCTCCTGCTACACGGATCCCGAGACGGGACTGACGGTGCTCGTGTACTACGAATTGGCCGCAAGGAGCGGAACGGACTGGATGAGCGAGACCAGCCACTCGTGCCACTGCATGGTCGTTCGTGCGGAAAACTACGACGACAACGGGCGCCCCGTATTCGGCACTCCGCAGCGTCTCATGCCGGTCGCTCGGAATCTCGGCATCCCGTCGTCCTGGGCGCTCACCTACTGCAATCCCGTGCGGACTCTGACGGGCGCACTCCTCCTGCCCGTCGCCCATGTGGTCGAGCACGAATCGTCGACGTTCGCCGTCTCGGTGTTCCGCTCCACCGACGACGGCATCACCTGGGCGCAGAACGAGAGTTCGCTCGAGGTGCCGGGGACGGGCTCCGAGGCCGGCGTCAGCGAGACCGCGATCCAGGTGTTGGATAACGGCTCGATCCTCCTGTTCGCGCGACAGCAGGGCCCCACCCGCTACTACTACCTGACCACGGTCTCCCACGACGACGGACTTACCTGGGACCCCGTGGCGGATTCGGACATCCTCGCCAGCAATACCATGCCGTGGCTGTCACGGGACCGCGACAGCCACCTGGTGTTGGGCTGGTCCGGCCACAACGCCCAAGGCCAGACGAGCTACCACCGGAACAATCTCACGGTCGCCTGGAGCGGTGACGAGGGCACCAGCTTCAATGGCTATCACGATCTGCTCGGCGCGACTTCGCACACCATCTCGGGTGCAATCGGTGACCCGAAGCGCGTGGTGGAGTCGGATACGACCCGGTCCGGAACCAAAGACCAACTCTTCTCGTGGTCGACGCTGAGCACGGCCGCGGACACACCTTTCGGCGGACCGCACACCATGCTCGTCGAGGACTACGAGGACTACATCGGGCTTTCGCACGGAGCCCTCGACCTCGTCCAGTACCGCAAGTCCTCCGGCGTCGCCGAGGGCTCCGAACTCGGGTATTCACGCTGGTGGCGCATCACCGAGGACGGGGTGCTGGCGCCGGGGCCGGGCGCGCGCCCTCAGCGAAGCGCCGTCCGGCTGACCGTGAGCAAAGGCCAAGGCGTCGGAGCGTCACGGCTCTTCCCTGCCATCCGCACCGGATCAGTCAGGTTCCTTCTCCGCCCCGCGGTGATCGGGGCCGGGGTGCGGCTGCTGCTGCAAGAAGGGTGGTCCAACAAGCTGAACGCACGAGGAACGGTCGTGTCCCTCCAACTTGCACCCGACGGCCGGCTCCTGGCGACCGAGGACCATACCCTCGACCCGATCACCCCCCTCGTCGGATATGCCCAGGATCCGAATCCGGCAACGGGAAGCCTTGTCAGCCTCGGTGGCACCGGCCGTGTCGCGCTGGACTATCAGCGCCGCAGCGTGGGGATCGACTTCGGCGAAGCCACGGCGGTCAGCGGCCTCGCGTTGGTACAGGACGCCGTAAGCGGCAGCCGATTGACCCCAGCGGATCTCAGCATCTGGGTATCGGACGACAACGCGCACTGGCACCAGCTGACGGGGTGGACGATTCAGGGCGGCGCGTTGGTTTTCACCCTGTCCGGGCCGTCGGTCACGACGCGCTACATCAAGGTGAATCAGAGCTATGCGGACAACGCCTGGACCTTCGCGAACAACCTTGATCAGATATTACGACCCGTCGTTGCAGCGCAGGCCGGCTACGTCGAGGACCCGGATCCAGCAACGGGGAACCTCCACAGCTTCGGCGGCACGGGTCGTGCCGCATTCGACTACCAGCGCCGCAGCATCGGGCTCGACTTCGGCACGCCTACCGTGGTCGGCGGCATCGCCCTGATCGAGAACGATACGACCGGCACCCGACTGAAGGCAGCCGATCTCAGTGTCTGGGCATCGGACGACAACGCCTCGGACTGGCGCAGGCTGACGGGCTGGACCGTCCAGGGCGGCCCCGTGACGGGCGAAGCCTCGACGTTCACGGTGTCAGGCCCGCCGGTCACGACGCGTTACATCAAGGTGAATCAACGCTACGCGGACAGCTCGTGGACCTTCGCGAACAACCTCGACCAGCTCCTGCGCCCCATCTCGACGGTCGGGGTGCCGCAGCCGTTCACGCAGCTTGGAACGACGGTTCTCGACCCGACGAGCTGGCACACCATCGAGTTCGCCGTCGACACCGAACACAGTCAGGTGGGCGTGTCCATAGACGGCACCGCCGTGGCAACCCTTGAGCAGGTCCATCCGGCGCAGGTCGTCACGCATTTTATGGCCGTCGCCATGGGCGGCGACGCGGGGGCAGACCTCAGCGTCGACGAACTGCTGGTGCGGGACCTGTCACAGGGCGCGCCGCTCGTGACCGGAGTGACTTCGTCGGCAGCGCTCTGAACGGACGGCCGCTCACCTCGCCGCACTCACCCCTTGCGCGTCACGCGCGCGCGCAGCTGCAGCGCCACCCTAAGCCCCGCGCGCAGCGGCCACAGATACCACGCCGAGTACTTCCGCGACAGGTAGAGGTAGGCGCTGCGGTGGTGCTCCCGGCGCATCGCGGCGGCGCGCGTGCCGGAGGTCGAGTGCGCGCCCGCGTGCGTCACGACCGCGTCGGGGACGTAGAGGTTCCGCCAGCCGGCCGTGGTGAGGCGGGCGCCGAGGTCGACGTCCTCGAAGTACATGAAGTAGCTCTCGTCGAAGCCGCCGATCGCCTCGAACGCCTCGCGGCGCACGAGCAGGCACGAGCCGCTCAGCCAGCCCGTCTCGCGCCACTGGCCTGAGGTCACGCGGCCTTCGCCGCGGTAGCGGCGTGTCCACGGGTTGCCGAGCCAGAGATTGGCGAACAGCGCGTGGCCGACGCCGGTGCGCAGGCTCGGCAGCTCGCGAGCGGAGGGATAGACCTCGCCGCTGGACTCGAGGATGCGTGGGCCGACGGTACCGGCATCCGTCTGATCGCGGGCGACGTCGAGCAGGGTGGCCAGGGCGGATGCCTCGACCCGCACGTCCGGGTTGGTGATGAGCACCCAGTCGATGCTCGGGGGCAGGCGCTTCACGCCGAGGTTGATGCCGCCGCCGTAGCCGAGGTTGGCGGGCGCGGCGACGACCTCGAGGCCGTTCATGGGTGGCAGCTCGAGTTCGCCGTCGGAGGCGTTGTCGACCACGATCGTCTCGGCGGGCAGCAGCTCGCTGTCCGCGAGCGATTCGATGAGCTCGCTCAGCGCGTCCTGCGAGAAGTAGCTGACCGTGACGACCGCGAGGGACGGCTCGACGCGTGCGTGCTCCACGGTCTGCCCTCCGTATGTCACGCCGGTCCTCTCCGCCTGCATCCGCCCAGTCTACGGGCGGGCTCTTCGACAACGGCTGAGCGCGGCCGCACTGAGCCGAAGAGCCGCCCGCTCAACCGATCACGGCACCAGCCGGGTGATCGCGTCGCGGACGGCCAGAAGGTAGCTGCGGCCCCAGCGCTGCGAGGGCTCGAGCACGGCCGACTCGGCCCATTCGTTCCACGCGTTGACGAACACGATGCGCCGCTCGGCCTCGCGGTCGGCCACGGCCGCGAGCGCCGCGTCGAGCCAGCGCCGGAAGGTGAACGGGTTGGCCCCCCACCACAGGTCGGGGCTCCACTGCCGCCTGGCCGTGTTGTCGAACTCGACCATAACGCCGGGGTAGCGGGTCTGCTCGATGCCGGCGAGCAGCTTCAGCTCGGCGTGCTCGACGGTGCCCGCATAGCTCTGGATGCGCCCGTGGAAGCGCCGGTCGACGCCCAGCTCGTCCTGCCGCTGCGCCACCCAGCGGGTGTTGTGCGGGGCGAACTCGAGCACGGCGTCCGCGCCGTGGGCGGCGGCGTCGCCGTCGATCCCGCCCATCCCCGCGCCGACGTCGACGGTCACGAGGTGCAGGCCGCCGAGGCCCTCCTCCTCCGCGACGCGGCGCCAGTAGGCGATGACGGCGTCATGGTCGGGCACGAGGCCGAGCTTGTAGACCGCGAGCAGCGGCACGCCGTCGACCCGCAGGTAGCGTTCGTCCTTCAGCAGCGGCAGCACGTCGTGGATGAAGCGGGTCGCCGGCACCGTCTCGTACTCCTGGGCGATCAGGATGTCGTCGGCGCTGCCGTCCCAGGTGCGGGTCCAGTTCTCGTTCGCCCACATGAGACAGAACGGGTGCGGGTCGGCGGAGGCCACGAGTTGCTCCACCGGGGCGGACATGAGCGTCTTCCCGGCGAACCAGTAGTGGTAGTACATGAAGCCCGCGAGTCCGGCCCCGCGCGCCAGCTCGTACTGCCGTGACCGCACCGTTTCATCGCGCAGCAGGTCGTAGAACCCGAGCTCCGCCGGCAGCAGCGGCACGTCGTGCCCGGGGAAGACCGGCTGGGCAGCCGCGACGTTCGCCCACTCGGTGAACCCCTCGCCCCACCACTCGTCGTTCTCGGGAAAGGTGTGGAACTGCGGCAGGTAGAACGGCACGACCCGCCCGCGCTGCAGCTCCGTGCTGTCGGGGAGCCAGGAGCGCCAGGCATCCGCGTCGCCGGCCTCGGCCGTGATCTCGTCGGCCAGCTCGTAGCCGGCCTCGGCCGCGAGCACGCCGATGACCCGCTCGACCGCGTGGGCCGTTGTGCCGTCGATCAGCCCGTGCTCGGGCTCGAAGTCGAGGGGGGAGAGGTCGAGGGCGCGCAGGCCCTGCAGCAGGAATCCGCGGATCCAGTACATCGACCCCGCGGCGAAGCGCAGCTCGCGCGGCTCGAGCCCGAGCTGCAGCCGGCGCAGCAGCTCGCCCACGAGGTGCTCGTCGCCGCCCCAGTGCTCGGGGCCGGCGACACTCCCGGTGGAGGTGAGGATGCCGAGCCGGCGGTCCCGGGCGAACGCCGCCAGGATCTCCTCGACACGCTGCCGCGAGCCGACCAGCTGGTCGAGGAAGCCGGCCCGCCACTCAGCACCGCTCGTCCCGTCGAAGTCCGGGTGGTCCTCCCGCCACGCGCTCCGCTTCGTGTGCAGCTTGAGCACCAGCTCGTAGGGGTCGAGCAGCCCGGCGTTCACGACCATGGCCATCGGCAGGATGTCGCGGCCACGGTTCGCCACGTCGAGCACGACCGCCCTGTTCAGCAGTGGCAGCGGGCCGTCGTCGACGGTGAGCGCACGGCCGCTCGCGTTCGTCACGATCAGATCGAAGGGCACGGGCAGCTGCGCGAGCGCACCGAGGAGCTCCGGGAACAGCTCGGCGTAGAAGACGTGCACGAGCACCGCGAGGCGCGGGCGGTCGGCGTCGCGGTCGAGATGCCGGCGCCAGCTCGGCGGGAAGTCGGCCTTGAGCTTGAGCGAACGACGGTCGACCCAGCGGTCGAAGTCGGCCCAGCGCCCGTCGGGGGGATCGGCCGGCGCAGCAGGCTCCGGCGCGGCGGGGGCGGGGGAGCGGGGCTCGAGATCGCCCTCGCCGAGCCAGTCGTCGAGCTCGACGGCGAAGCGGTTGCGCACGGCGGCCCGCAGCTCGTCGAGGCGGCCGGTGGCGACGGCATCCGTGAGTGCTCGGCGCGAGACGAACGGGAAGCCGTGGGCGACCAGCCGCGCCCCGCCCCGGGCGACGGGGTCCTCGCCGGCATTCACGAGGCGCTCAGAAGGCACCCATGGCGCGGTCGCCAGCAGCTGCACGTCGACGGCCCGCTCCAGCGCGAGCTCACGCTCAAGGGGACCGCCGGCCGGGGGCTTCGCGAAGAACGCCAGCAGATCGGATGCCACGAGCACGCCGTGGTTGAATCCGATCAGCTCCGTCTGAAGGTGGGGCACGTGCTGCAGGGAGTCGGTCGCCGCCCACACCTCGGCGTGCGCGGACTCGAAGTCCCGCAGCAGCACGCCGAACGCGTCGACGTCGAACGGCCCGATGAGCTGGTCGCTGACGAACAGCACATGTTCGCGCTCGGCGAGCTCGCGGTGCTCCGCGGCCTGCGCCCAGGCGTCGAAGCGGTCGCCGCCGGAGTGCAGCGTGACGACCTCGTAGCCGAAGGCGCGCAGCGCGCCCTCGAGCGCGGATTCCGATCGGCCGGCCGACGCCGGCGTGTGCGCGACGAAGGCGGTGCGGGTGCTACGCATCCGGTCCCGTCGGTGCACGGCGGCCCCGCACGGCGCGCAGCGGGCGCGTGACGCGCCAGGACGTCGACTCTCTCAGCGCGCGCAGCTGGTCGATGTAACGATCGGCCCGGCGCTCCGCCGCCGCGAGCGCGAGGCGCTCCTCCTCGATCGCACGGGTGAGCTCGCTGACCCGTTCGGCCAGGTGGCTGAGCTCGCGGCGTTGCGCCCGCAGCTGCTGGCGGGCCAGTTCGAGCTCCTGGCTTTCCGCTGTCATGGAGCCAATCCTATCCAGGCCCTGGCTAGGCTCCATGGAGCACCCGCACGAGTGGAGGACTGCGATGCGCCTGGCGCTCACCCTCATGGTCCGCGACGAGATCGACGTCGTGGGCGCCATGCTGGACCACCATCTGGCCCAGGGCGTCGACGTCGTCATCGTCACCGACAACGGCTCCGTCGACGGCACCGCCGAGCTGCTGCAGGGCTACGCCGACCGCGGCCTGATCGAGCTGCGCCACGACCCCGTGCACCGCAAGCAGCAGGCGTCGCTCGTCACGGCGATGGCGCGCGCGGCCGCCGCCGACTTCGGGGCGGACTGGGTGATCAACGCCGACGCCGACGAGTTCTGGCTCCCCGAGGCCGCGGGGCTCACCCTGAAGCAGGCGTTCGAGGGCATCCCTGCCGAGGTGCGCACCTTCCAGGCATCCGTCGACGACATGGTCGGGCCGCCCGCGTCGGAGGGCACCGGCCTGCAGCGCCTGGTGTACCGCGACCACCGCCCACTCGAGGTGATCAACGAGCTCGGCATCCACGCCCACCCCACGCCCGACGCGCCGCACGTCGGCACCGCAGACGTCGAGGTGGTGCAGGGCAACCACTACACGAACCTCGAGCAGGGGGCGCCCGTGCCCGCCGGCTTCGAGGTCGAGGTGCTGCACTTCCCCTGGCGCTCCTGGCGGCAGTTCAGCACCAAGGTGCGCAACGCGGGGGAGGCATACGAGCGCTCGGGGCTCACCCCGAGCCCGAACCACCACGGCATGCGCGACTACCGTCGTCTGCTGGGGGGCACGCTGTTCCCGCTCTATCTCGCGCGTCACCCCGATGCGCAGGAGATGGCGGATGCCGCGGCCGGCGGCCTCGTCTTCGACGACCGCGTCGCGCGCAGCATCCCATCGCCCGTCGCCGACGTGCCGTTCGAGGACGCCGACGAGGTGGCCCGGCTGCGCACCGTCGGCCGGACCATCGCCGCGACCGAGAGCACGCTCGCCCGGACCGAGCGGCGGCTCGCCGAGACCCAGCGGCTGCTCGACGAGGAGCGCGAGCTGGCAGTGCGCAGGCAGGCCGACTACGACGAGCTCGCGAACCGCTTCAACGCGCTCAGCCGCCGACCCGTCGTCCGCGCGGCGGATTCCGCGGCGCGCCTGCTGCACCGCGGCTAGGGCGCGCCGCGGCTAGGGAAGGGATTCGGCGCGGCGCGCGGGGCTGCGCCGCCGACGCGCCGGCCTGCACCCCGGATTCCTTCCGCGCGGCGCACGACCACGGTGAGCGGATGCCCCGACAGGCCCGCTTCGGCCGATACCCAGGGTCGCGGCGGCCCGCAAAATATACTTGCGAGGTTCCCAATCGAAGGCGGGTGGTGGCCCAATGACTGCGCAGGACCGTTTTGTGCGCCTCGCGGCCGAGCCCATGGTCACGATCGCCGGCGACCAGAAGCCCAACGGCACGTTCGCCGCGTTCCGCGAGATCATGCAGCACCGCGAGATGCTGTCGCTGCTCGTGCGCCGCGATCTCAAATCCCGCTACAAGGACAGCGTGCTCGGCTTCGCGTGGAGCCTCGTGCGGCCGCTCATGCAGCTGCTCATCTACTTCGTCGTGATCGGCAAGTTCCTGCGCGCGGCGGACGGCACCCCCGGCTACGCCGTCTACGTCTTCTCCGGCCTCACGATCTACGGCTTCTTCAGCGAGATCATCAACGGCTCGACGAACTCGATCATCGGGAACTCCGGCCTGATCAAGAAGATCTACCTGCCGCGCGAGGTGTTCCCCCTGGCCTCCCTCGGCTCGGCCGGCTTCAACTTCCTCGTGCAGCTCGTGATCCTACTCGCGGCCACGGTCGTCACCGGCGCGTTCCCCTGGCATGTGCAGCTGCTCTATGCGGTCCTGTCCGTACTGCTGATCGTGGTGATCGGCTTCGCGTTCGGCCTGCTGCTCTCCGCCGCGAACGTCTACCTGCGCGACACCCAGTACCTCGTCGAGGTCGGGCTGATGCTGCTGATGTGGGCGTCCCCGATCGTCTACCAGTGGAGCATGGTCAAGAACATCCTCGGCCACAGCTGGCTGCTGCAGGTGTACACCGACAACCCGATCACCCTCGCCGTGCTCGGCTTCCAGCGTGCGATGTGGACGGCCGGGGCGGGCGTCGCGCAGTACCCGGACCACCTGGGGCTGCGCATGGTCGTCGCGCTCGCGATCGGCGTGGTGCTCGTGTTCGTGTTCCAGCGGGTGTTCGCCCGCGTCGAGGGCAACTTCGCTCAGGAGATCTGATGACCGCGGAAGCCACCATCCCCGTCGGCGCCGGCGAGACGCGCCCCGACGTGGTCGTCATCGACCACGTCTCCAAGCGGTTCGTGATCCGCAAGGACAAGTCCATCAAAGAGCGCCTCGTGACGCTGGGCCGCGCCGGCCGTGCGCACCGCGAGGACTTCTGGGCCCTCGACGACGTCTCGATCAGCATCCCGGCTGGCCAGACGATCGCGCTCATCGGCCACAACGGCTCGGGCAAGAGCACGCTGCTCAAGGTGATCGGCGGCATCGTCGACCCGTCGAGCGGCTCGGTGTCGCGCCGTGGGCGGATCGCGGCGCTGCTCGAGCTCGGCGCCGGCTTCCACCCCGACCTGACCGGGCGCGAGAACGTCTTCCTCAACGCGTCGATCCTGGGCCTGTCCCGGCAGGAGACCGAGGAGAGGTTCGACGACATCCTCAAGTTCGCGGGCATCGGCGACTTCATCGACACCCAGGTGAAGTTCTACTCCTCAGGCATGTACGTGCGCCTCGCCTTCGCGGTCGCGGTGCACACCGACCCCGATCTGCTGCTCGTCGACGAGGTGCTCGCCGTCGGCGACGAGGCGTTCCAGCGCAAGTGCCTCGACAAGATCCGCTCCTTCCAGCAGGAGGGACGCACGATCATCCTCGTCACGCACAACCTCGGCCAGGTCACCGAGCTCGCCGACCGTGCGGTGCTGCTGAACCGGGGCAAGGTCGTCATCGACGGCGAGCCGCACGAGGCGGTCGCGGAGTTCCGCTCCCTGCTCGAGGGCCGGCGCGCCGACGAGGCCGAGGGCGACCCGGAGGCCTTGCGGGCGCTGGATGCGCGCGTCATCCGCGCCACCGCGCACGCGGCCGGCCGTGCGATCGGCGAGCCGGTGCAGCCCGGCGACGACCTGCTCGTTCGGGTCGAGCTCGAGCACAAGAGCGGCATCGACGACTGGATGTGCGCCATCCAGATCGACACGCCCATGGGCCTCCCCGTCTTCGGCACCACGACCAAGCGGCTCGGCGTTCGGCTCGACCGCCTCACGGAGCGCCGCGCCGTCGAGTTCGTGCTCAAGGACGTGCGGTTCGGCGAGGGCAAGTACTTCGTCAACGCCTCCCTCATGGACCTGGCCGGCCGCCACCTGTTCGACCTGCCGCAGGCGACCTCGTTCGACGCGCCCGCCCAGCCCTTCTCGGCCGGTGTGCTCTACGCCGAGGCCGCGATCGCCGAGTGAGGCCGGTCGCGTGAGTCCGATGACGATGGGGCGCCTCGCGCGGTTCGCGCCGCGCCGCGTCGTCTCGGCGCTGCGCTGGCGGCGCGCCATGGACCGCTACCGGGCGGGCCGCTTCCGGCTCGAGACGCTGAGCGGCGTACGGGCGGATGCCGCCGACACGGCCGGAGCGGTGCCGACGGCAGCCGGCCGTCTTCCCGTCATCGTCTGCCTCTGGAACCGCCGAGAGCGCATCGACGAGGTGCTGCGCCTGCTGGACGCGCAGCAGGGCGGCGAGCGGATCGAGCTGCTGCTGTGGAACAACAATGCGGCGGACGCCTCCTTCTACCGCACGCGGATCGCCGCGTTCCGAGGCGCCGGCGCCCTGGCATCCGTCTCGCTGTTCAGCAGCAGGGTGAACGTGGGCGGTCTCGGTCGCTTCTTCGCGGCGCGGCAGCTCTGGACGCACGGCTACCGCGGCCCGATCGTCACGGTGGACGACGACCAGGACGTCTCGCCGCACTTCGTCTCCGACCTGCTCGCGGCCTGGACACCGCACAGCATCGCGGGTTGGTGGGCGTGGACGATGGAGGGCGCCTACTGGGCGCGCACGCCGGCGCAGCCCGGCGACCGCGTCGACTACGTCGGAACGGGCGGATGCGTGTGGGACGCCGACCTCGTCGACTCCGAGGAGTTCTTCACCGGGTTGCCGCGTCACTTCGCCTTCATCGAGGACATCTGGATGTGCGCGAACGCGAAGCGCCGCGACTGGCCGATCCGCAAGGTCGACACGCCCATCGAGTTCGTGCTCGACGAGACGAATCAGCACCACAGCCTCGCCGGGCTGAAGGCCGAGTTCTACGACTACCTGCGGCTCGGCGACGATCGCGGCGACGGTCCAACGCGATGACGGTGCCGCGCGTCGACGGCCGGACGCGCCGCGACGGCCGACTCCGGCCCGACATCCAGGCGCTGCGTGCGGTCGCCGCGCTCGCCGTGGTCGGCTACCACCTCTTCCCCGGGCGGCTGCCCGGCGGCTACGTGGGCGTCGACATCTTCTTCGCGGTGTCCGGATTCCTGATCCTGGGCCAGCTGCTGCGGACGGTGCGCGCGGGGGAGCGCCCGCGGGTCGTCGACTTCTGGGTCCGGCGCGCCCGCCGCCTGCTGCCCGCCGCGCTGCTCGTGCTCGCCGTGACCGCGATCGGCGTGCTGGTCTGGGCGCCGCGCACCCTGTGGCCGTCGTTCTTCCCCGAGATCGGGGCGTCGGCGGCGTACGTCGAGAATTTCCTGCTCGCGCACGACTCGGTGAACTATCTCGCCGCCGAGGGCGCGCCGTCGCCCGTCCAGCACTACTGGTCGCTGTCGGTGGAGGAGCAGCTCTATCTGATCGCCCCGCTCGTGCTGCTCCTCCTCGTCGCGGTGACGGGTGGCCGCCGCGTCGAGCGCACCCGCCTGCGCTGGCGGCTGAGCGGGGCGCTGCTCGTGGCCGTCACCCTCGCGAGCTTCGGCTACGCGGCGGCGCTCGTCGCGGCGCAGACGCCGACCGCCTACTTCTCGACCTTCGGCCGAGTGTGGGAGTTCGCGGCGGGTGGGCTGCTCGCCTTCTTCCTCGCCGGACGGCCGGCGGAGCGGTGGCCGGCGCTGCGCTCCGCGGTGAGCTGGGCGGGGTGGGCCCTCATCGCCGGCGCCATCCTGCTCTACCGGGCGGACACGCCGTTCCCCGGCCCGATGGCGGCGGTTCCCGTGCTCGGCGCGGTCGCCGTCATCTGGGCGGGCGCCCCGTCGTCGCGCTGGTCGCCGCGGCGGCTGATGCAGTTCACGCCCGTGCAGTGGGTGGGGGACATCTCGTACTCGGTCTACCTATGGCACTGGCCGCTGCTCATCGTGCTGCCGTTTGCGATCGGCACGCTCGGCACGCGCGACAAGGTGGCGATCCTGGCGGCGACGATTGTTCTCGCCGCGCTCACCCGGCGGTACGTCGAGACGCCGCTGCGCCTCCGGCCCGGCATCCGGGTGCCCGCTCTGCGCTCGCTCGCCGTGGTGGTCGTGCCGTGCGTGATCGTCGCGGGCGCGACCTTCGGGCTCGGCGCGTACAGCAGCCATCAGGCCGCTACGACCGCGGCCGCGCAGGGACGTGCGGCGGCCTCGGGGGCGCGCTGCGTCGGCCTCAATGCGGTGCTGCCCGGTCACGACTGCGCGCGCCCCTACGCCGTCACGGGCCTCACCGACCCGGCCGCGGCCGAGAGCGACATCCCGCTCGGCGTCAACGACCCGGACCCGTGCAAGCAGGAGCTCGAGACGGCGGCCGTGATGAGCTGCACGAAGGGGGACACCCGTAGCCCCACCACGGTCATCGCGCTCGTGGGCGACTCGCACGCCGGGCAGCTGATCGAGCCGATGGATGCCTACGGCACGGCCCATCACGTCGAGGTCGTCACCTACATCAAGAGCTGGTGCGCCGGAACGGGGTCGGCCGCCGTGGCGGCGACGGCGCGCGACATCCCGGCCGCGGTGAGCAGCTGCGCGAGCTGGGGGAAGTCGGTCGCCCAGGCGATCGCGGGCAATCCGCGCATCAGCGCCGTGGTCTTCACCGACTACGCGATGGCCTATGGCGCGGCCGATGCGGCCGATGCCGCTGCTGCGAAGGACGGCTCAGCGGGTGAGCCCGTCGCCGGCGCGCTCGCGCAGCAGTGGCGCGCTCTGCAGGCCGCGGGTAAGACGATCGTCGCCGTCCGTGACATCCCGAGCGCGGGCGGCGTCGACGTCCCGAGCTGCGTCGCGCAGCACCTGGACCAGTACGACCCGTGCACGGTCCCGGAGTCGGCTGCGGCGCTCGGTGTGGACCGCGACCCGATCGCGCTGGCCGCTCATGCGGTGGCCGGCGTCCGGCTGATCGACCTGACGGCGCTGTTCTGCACCGCGGGGGTCTGCCACAACGTCATCGGAGGCCTCGTCGTGCACAAGGACGACAACCACCTGACCGGTGCGTTCGCGACGTCGCTGGCGACCGCGCTGGGGGAGAGGCTCACGCCGATCGTCGCGCCGTAGCCGGAGCCATCGTCGCGCGGTGGCGGCGCGCCTCAGCGGCAGACGGCGAGCTTGGCCACGTCGTTCGTCAGCGAGGCCGTGCCGCCGAGCAGCTTCACCGAGGTCACCCCGGCCTTGAGCAGGGTCTGTCCGTCGTAGTACGGCACGCAGTTCGGCCAGACCACCATCAACGGGGCGTTCGCGCGCGCCGCCGCGACCGAGCCGGTGAGCGCGTCGGCCCAGCCCGTGCCCGTGGTGAGATAGGCGTTCGCGGTCTTCGGGAAGTACTTCGCGGCGATGGCGTTGCTGGTGAGGAAGCGGTCCTGCCCAGCGATGCGGGTGACCTTCTTGCCCGTGCTCTGCAGGCCGGATGCCAGCGCGGCCGGCATCGCGGTCGTGCCGCCGATGAGCTGAACCGTGGTGATCTTCGGCGAGGCAGCGAGGTATCTGTCGATCGAGGGGTCGGCCGTGCTGAGGCCCCCGTTCGCGAGCAGGATCGGCGCTTTGACCGACCCGGCGGCCGCACTGGCCGAGAGCGCGTCGGGGAAGTTGAGGCCGCTCACGGCGAAGGCGGTGATCGCGTTCGGGAAGACCGACTTCGCGATGGCCTGCGAGGTGAGGAAGCGGTCGGCGCCGTACAGCCGGCTGACGGGGGCTCCGGTGCGGGAGCGCACCGCGTTGAGCACGTTGTCACTGATCGCGGCAGGGCCGCCGACGATGACGACCCTGGCTGGCTTGAGGCGGCTGAGCTCGGTCAGCGTCGCGCTGGGGATGCTCGTCTGCATGGTCAGCAGCAGCGGGCCGCCCTGGGCGGCCGCGGCCGGGCCGGCGGAGAGGGCGTCATAGTAGATCTGGCCGGAGGCCAGGTAGACGACCGGGACGCCCGCGGCGGGGAACGTCGCCTTCGAGACGGCGACCGCCGTCGCGAAGCGGTCGGCGCCCGCGAGCCGGCTCGTGGTCGGCGCGGCGACGCTCGGGCTGTACCACATCGAGGTGCAGCCGAGCGAGGTCGCCGGCGCCGCCGATGGGGAGCCGGGGGCGAGCCCGGCGGTGACGCAGAAGGTGTACTGCCCCGCCGCCGTCTGGGATGAGGTCACGCTGAAACCGTGCAGCGTCGTCCCATCGCCCTCCGCGGCGTAGGGGTAGGCCTTGCCCACATCGGTGCGGTTCAGGTTCGCCGAGACGGTGGTCGTCGTGGTCTTGCCGAGCGGGTTGGTGATCTGCACGGTGACGGGGGCGGGGGTGAGCGGCAGGGCCGGGTCGATCGACCAGCCGGAGACCGTTGCGATGCCCTTGGCTACCGTGGCCTGATCCACGACGCCGAACGGGGGTGTGCCCGAGCCGAACCAGCTGTTGTAGTAGACCCAGAAGTTGCGGTTGCCGTAGGCGGAGCATCCGTCACCGACTCCGCTCAGGTTCGCGAGCGCCGCCGCGTTCGGCACGTACGGCGTGTAGTTGTAGAGCGCCGCCGTCGCCGCGTTCTGGATGAAGACCGTCTGGCGACCGCAGGCGGCGTTGGGGTTCAGCAGGATGGACGCGGTCTGATTCGCGTGGAAGTTGAAGTCGTTCGGGTAGAGCCGGTAGATCTGGAACTGGTAGGCGGCGCCGTACACCTGGGAGAAGAAGTTGGCCGCGCCTGTGTTGCAGGGGGCGGTGTCCGGGCAGAGATAACCCATGGCATGGGCGACGGCGCTCGACGTCGGCGCCGTCGAGGTGACGAGCCCCTGCTCCTTCTGGAGCGTCGCGAGGAGGACCTTCGCACTGATGCCGCAGGCAACCTGGACCTTGTAGATCACCGCGGCTGCGCTCTCCTTCGAGGATCCCGCATACGGCTTGGTGCAGTACGTGTTCGCCGCCTTCGTCTGGGTGGCCAGGGTGAGCACCGACAGGCAGGAGCTGTTCGAGCATCCGCGCTGCTGGCCGCTGAGGAAGGTCTGGATCTGTGCCTGCGTCATCGCCGAGCCCGTGAAGAAGTGGGCGTCGTCGATGATGTTGCCGGGGATGAACTGCGAACCGCTCAGCTTCGTGGGTGTCACCGCCGTCGACCTCTCCGCGGATACACTGACGAGCGCCGTCGCGATCACGGCGACGGCGGCAAAGCCCGTGGCGATACGGAGAGTTCGGTCGGAAAGGCGCATCGCGGAGAGCCTAACTTAAGGCTCTGGTTGAACTTCAAGGCTGCTCGGGCCGGATTCCCAGGCCGGATGCCCCCAATCCGGGCGTTGCTAGGCTTTCAGGCACCATGAGCGACCAGAAGAACGCGTCCGTGTCAGCCATCCTCGTCAACTTCCGGGGTGCTGACGACACGATCTCCGCGATCGCCCAACTCAAAGCCCAGGACTGGCCCGCAGGGCAGCTCGAGATCGTCGTCGTCGAGAACGCGTCGGGCGACGATAGCGCCGAGCGCATCCGGAACGCCCACCCCGACATCGTCCTCGTCGAATCCGATGAGAATCTCGGCTTCGCCGGCGGCTGCAATCTCGGCGTCAGCAGGTCGACGGGCGAGTTCCTCGCCTTCCTGAACAACGACGCACGCCCCGAGCAGGGCTGGATCGCGACGGCGATCGCCCGATTCGGGCGTGACGCGCGCACCGGAGCCGTGGCCAGCAAGGTGCTCGACTGGGACGGCAAGCTCGTCGACTACATCGGCTCGGCGCTCACCTGGTTCGGCCAGGGGTACAAGCCGCTGACCGCGCAGCCCATCCCCAGCAACGCCGACCTCGCCAAGGACGTGCTCTTCGGCACCGGCTCCGGCATGTTCGTGCGCCGCAGCGCCTACGAGCAGCTCGGGGGTTTTGACGAGCGGTACTTCATGTTCTTCGAGGACGTCGACCTCGGCTGGCGGCTGAACCTCGCGGGCTGGCGCTTCGTCTACGAGCCGCGTTCGGTCGTCTACCACAAGCATCACGCGTCCATGAGCTCCTTCGGCGAGTTCAAGGAGCAGTACCTGCTCGAGCGCAACGCCCTGTTCACCCTCTACAAGAACCTCGGTGAGGAGGAGCTCGCCATCGCCCTGCCCGCGACGCTGGCGCTGGCCGTGCGCCGGGCCGTCGCCCGCGGCGAGCTCGACTCCACCGCCCTCGACCTCCGCAAGGCGGGCGGCGACACCGAGCCGACCATGCCGGTCGCGAAGTCGACCATGGCCGGCGTCTTCGCGATCGACCAGTTCGTCGCCCAGCTGCCGAGCCTCCGGGAGTCCCGCGCCCGGATCCAGGCGACCCGCGTGGTACCCGACAGCCGGGTCTGGCCGCTGTTCGGGCAGATGGATGCCCCGAGCTACGGCTCCGAGTACTACCTCGAGGGCTACGACGCGATCATGAAGGCCTTCGACGTGGCCAGCGGTCCGCTGGCCACGCGAGTGCTGATCATCACCGGCGACCCGATCGGCGCGAAGATGGCCGGGCCGGCCATCCGGGCCTGGGCGATGGCCGAGGCGCTCGCCGAGTCCAACCATGTCACGCTCGTCACGCTCTCCGGAACGGAGGAGATGGACGCGCCCTTCGACGTCGTGCACGTGCGCCCCGGGGACGAGCGCGCGATGCGGAAGCTCGAGCAGCGCGCCGACGTCATCGTCTTCCAGGGCCTCGCGATGGCCCTGTTCGACACGCTCCGCAAGACCAAGAAGATCATCGTCGCCGACATCTACGACCCGATGCACCTGGAGCAGCTCGAGCAGGGCCGCGAACTCGGCGAGGTGCAGTGGAACCGCCAGGTCGTCGACGCGACGGGCGTGCTCAACGAGCAGCTGCGCCGCGGTGACTTCTTCCTCGCGGCATCCGAGCGGCAGCGTCATTTCTACCTTGGCCAGCTCGCCGCGCTCGGCCGCGTCAACCCGGCCAACTACGCGAACGACCCCGACCTCGAGCACTTCATCGACGTCGTGCCGTTCGGCCTGTCCTCGACCCCGCCCGCGCACGAGCGCGACGTGCTCAAGGGTGTGCTGCCCGGCATCGGCAAGAACGACAAGGTGCTGCTGTGGTCGGGCGGCCTCTACAACTGGTTCGACCCGAAGTCGCTCATCACCGCGGTCGCCCAGGTCGCGAAGACCCATCCCGACGTGAAGCTGTTCTTCCAGGGCACCAAGCACCCGCACCCGGGCGTCCCCGAGATGGGGATCGTCGCCGAGTCCCGCGAGCTCGCCCGCGAGCTTGAGGTTGAGGACGTCAACGTGTTCTTCAACTCCTCCTGGGTCGACTACGCCGAGCGGCAGAACTACCTCACCGAGGCCAACGCCGGCGTCAGCACGCACTACGCCCACATCGAGACCACCTTCTCCTTCCGCACCCGGATCCTCGACTACCTCTGGGCCGGGCTGCCGATGGTCGTCACCGAGGGCGACCACTTCGCCGAGCTCGTCGCACGTGAGGGGCTCGGCGTGGTCGTGCCCGCCCAGGACGTGCAGGCGCTGGCGGACGCCATCGAGAAGGTCCTCTACGACACCCGGTTCGCCGCCGCGGCGCGGCGCAACATCGCCCGCGTGCGGATCGCCTTCGAGTGGGAGCACGTCCTCAAGCCCCTGGTCGACTTCGTCGCGGCGCCCTACCACGCGGCCGACCTCGTCGCGAGCGGAGCCGTCGCCGACTACGAGGCTGTGACCCGCACGACCCGCAGCGACCCGTTCACCGCGCGCCGCGGCCTCGCCCACGACGTCGAGGTGGCGCTGTACTACCTGCGCAACGGCTCGGGCAAGGTCGTGGTCAACAAGGTCGGCTCGCGCATCCGGCGCGCGCTGCGACGGGGCTGACGGACCGCACGGACCGAGCCGCGCCCGGCCGTCCCGTGCTCACCCAGCGGCCGGGCGGGTTTGGTGAGCGCGGCGGGCTCAGCCGTAGACCGGCGACCGCAGCACGACCCAGAGCAGCAGCCCCGCGCAGTACGCGAACACCGCCCAGCGCGCCCAGCGGTTGCGCACGAGTACGCCCATCATCAGGAAGTACGGCAGCACCAGCATGCCGGCGTAGCGCAGCGGGATCGCGAAGTAGCCGCCGGTGATCAGATGCATGCCGAGCCCGAGGACCGGCAGCGCGGCGACGCCCATCACCGCCGTCGAGATGGCCAGCGGCGCGAACGGGAGGCGGAACGCCGGTCGCAGGCAGAGCACGCCGAAGACGCCGATCACGCACAGCCACCCGAGCGGCTCGAAGTACGCCGCGGTGAAGACGTGGCCGGTCGAGCTCGGGATGCCGACGTTGGTGGTGACCGTTCCGGCGAGCTGCTGGAAGCCGGTCTGCAGATTGGCGAAGAAGTTGAACGGGATCGCGATGCCCTGGCTCGCCCCGCTCGCCACGGCCGTCGCGGCCACGTACTTCAGCCACACCTCCTGCACGATCGCCCCGGCGGCGACCGGCAGGACGAGATACAGCGGCATCGCGAGGGTGAAGCGCTTCGGCGCATCGGGGCGGCGGGTGAGGATGCCCGACCAGCGTGTGCGCGGCAGCTCGTACAGCCACGAGACGAACAGGAACAGCACGGCGAACCCGATGCCGATCAGGTTCGTCACCTTGAAGGCGACGGCGACGGCGGACGCCGGGACGAGCCACCAGCCCGAGGCGCGTCCCCGCACGACGCTCCAGGCGAGCAGGAGCAGCGCGAGGGTGATCGCGGCACAGGGCGCGTCGGTGCTGATGAAGGTGTATGTCGTCAGCGCGTAGGGCGAGGCGATGAAGCCGAGGCCGAGCGCGAGGGTCACGACGTCGTGCACACCGAGACGGCGGGCGACGACGACGAACAGCACGAGCGCCAGCGCGAGCCAGAACGCGCCGGCGAGCCGCCAGCCCGCGACGAGCGTCATGCCGGTGACGGCATGGGCGGCGGCGCCGATCGCCCAGGTGATCCCGAAGTAGAACGGCAGGTAGCTGCCCGCCGAGGTCTTGCCGCTGTAGGGGAACGCCGCCAGGTTCGAGTAGTCGCCGCCGCACGGCACCTTCGCCGTGCCGTAGTTGCGCACCCCGTAGCAGGCGTCGATCTCACGCGCCTGTTGGCCCACCAGGTCGCCGGTGTGCACGATCCAGTGCTGCGGCATCTTGAACAGGTAGTCCATGTACACCCATTCGTCGATCGGCGACGCCGCGGGCGAATGGAAGTGCACGTAGGCGCCGACCGTGACGACGGCGGCGAGGACGAGGACGACGGGCATCCACAGCGTGGAGGCCCATTCGGCGGAAGTGCGGCGCAGGCCGGCGACGGCGCTACGCGGCCGCACGCCGGCTGATCCGGTCGGTGCCGAGAGCGATGACGGCGATCTTCATGTGCTGAGGAACCTCTGGATGTCTTGGCGAATGGCGCACGGAGTGCCCTCAATCGTAACGGGGCGCGGATAGAATCCTGGGCTGAGGGAGAGTCTTATCAGCACGTCAGCAGAGCAACGCACCTGGCTCGTAGTGCCGCTTTTCAACGAGGAAGCGGTGATCGGGTCGGTCGTTGAGGGCGCTATCGCCGTCTTCCCGCACATCGTCTGCGTGGACGACGGCTCGAGTGATGACTCCGCTGCGCGTGCGCACGCCGCCGGCGCCGTGGTGCTGCGGCATCCGGTCAATCTCGGGCAGGGCGCCGCCCTGCAGACCGGCATCGACTACGCGCTCGCCCAGCCGGACTGCGACTATCTGGTCACCTTCGACGCCGACGGGCAGCATCAGGTGGCGGATGCCGCGGCCATGGTGCATCGCCTCGAGACGGAGCCGCTCGACGTTGTGCTCGGCTCCCGCTTCCTGGACACGCGCACCGAGCTCGGCTGGCTCAAGCGCCTCGTGCTGCGCACCGCGGTGCTGTTCGAGCGCGCGGGCACGGGCATCAAGCTGACCGACGCGCACAACGGTCTGCGCGCCTTCGCCCGCTCCGGCGCGTCGCGCATCCAGATCCACCAGAACCGCATGGCGCACGCCTCCGAGATCGTGAGCGAAATCGCCAAGAACAAACTCCGCTACGCGGAGCAGCCGGTGCACGTGGTCTACAACGACTACTCGAAGGCCAAGGGCCAGTCGGTGTGGAACTCGATCAACATCATCAGTGATCTCTTCCTGAACTGAGGCAGCCATGGACAGCCAGACCGTCATCAAAGTGATCCTGATCGTCGTCTTCGCCGCGTTCGCGGTCTTCCTCATGCTCCCCGGCCGCAGCGTGCGCCACGTCGCGGTCCGGCGGCTCCTGATGGTCGTCCTGCTCGCGCTGACGGTCTTCGCCGTCATCTATCCCGGTGCGATTAACGCGGTCGCGCACGCCGTCGGCGTCGGCCGCGGCACCGATCTGCTGCTGTACGGTCTGATCGTGATCTTCGTCGGCAACGTCCTGGTGCAGCAGCGGCGCAGTCGCCACGTCGAGCGGCAGATCACCCAGCTGGCCAGGCGCCTGGCCATCGCCCAGGCGGAGCTGCCCGCCCCCGGAACGGCGTCGTCCGGCGCCGCGCAGGCGGAAGACGGAGGCCTCGCCTGCACGCCCACGGTCGCGAGCGCGACGGCGGACACGGCAAACTAGGCAGATGCGCCTGCTCGTCACCGGCGGAGCCGGCTACATCGGCTCCCACGTCGTCTCCGCACTCCACGCGGCCGGACACGAGATGCTCGTCGTCGACGATCTACTGCGCGGCAGGGTCGATGATGTGGACGGCGCGCCCGTCGCGCGGCTGGATCTCGCCTCGGATGACGCCACCAACGTGATCGCGCGGCTGCTCGTCGAGCACCGCACCGAGGCCGTGCTGCACTTCGCCGCCCGCAAGCAGGTGGGGGAGTCGGTCGCTCGTCCCGCCTGGTACTACCGCCAGAACATCGGCGGGCTCGCCAATCTTCTGCTGGGCATGGAGCAGGCATCCGTCACCCGCCTCGTCTTCTCCTCCTCGGCCGCCGTGTACGGCGCCGCCCACGGGGCCGCGATCGACGAGACGGTCGAGGCGCGCCCGATCAACCCCTACGGCGAGACGAAGCTCGCGGGCGAGCAGCTGATCACGGCGGCCGCGACGGGCTTCGGGCTGAGCGCGGTCTCGCTGCGCTACTTCAACGTGGCCGGGGCGACGAGCCCCGAGCTGGGCGACCCCGCGGCGCTGAACCTCATCCCGATGGTGTTCGAGCGGCTCGACCGGGGCGAGGCGCCCCGGATCTTCGGCGACGACTATGCCACGCCGGACGGCACCTGCGTGCGTGACTTCATCCACGTCGCCGACCTGGCCGACGCGCACACCGCGGCGCTCGGGCTGCTGGAGCGGTCCGAGCCCGGCAACACGGTGTTCAACGTCGGCACCGGCGTCGGCACGAGCGTGCGTGAGATCATCGACAAGATCCTGGCGGTCACGGGCTCCGGGCTCAGCCCGGTCGTCGAGGGGCGGCGACCCGGCGACCCGGCGTACGTCGTGGCCTCGCCGGCGCGCATCGCCGCAGCGATCGGATGGCGCGCGCAGCGCAGCGTGGACGAGATGATCGGCTCCGCGTGGGCCGCGCATCAGGCCCAAGTGCGCGCCTGACCGCGGGGCCGGGCGGGCTGGGCGAGGCGGATCGGCCGGAGCCGGACCACCGGCCCCAGCAGGACCGACCGGAGCCGCGCCGCCGCCGACCCTGATCTGGGGGTGTCGCGCGACGGGCCGGCCGGGGGCCGGATGCGAAACTTGACGGGCCGTCGGTGACGGATCGGGCGAAAGCAGGGTGGGGTTGTGCGTGTGGTCGGAGCCGAGCGGGTACGTCGGGCACTGCGGGTCCTTGCGCCCTACCTCGTGGTGCTGGGCGTTGTCCTCGTCGGCAACCTCGTCAACCTGACGGTCACCGACCCGGACCCCCTGCTGCAGCGCAGCGGCCTGCCGATCTCCTCCGGACCGCTGCTGAGCCTGGCCGGGATGAACACGATCGACCCCAACGACGGGTTCACGACGCAGACGCTCGGCGTCGCGGCAGCACGGCAGCTCATCCACGGCGAGCTGCCGCTCTGGAACTCCTACGAGGGGCTGGGGCAGCCGCTGCTCGCGGGCATGCAGAGCGCGGCGCTGTTCCCGTTCGTGCTGCTCATGCTGCTGCCCGGCGGGGTCCTGATCTTCCACCTGGTCCTGGAGCTGATCGCCGGCATCGGTGCGCTCCTGCTCCTGCGCCGGCTGGGGCTCTCTTCGCAGGCGGCCATGCTCGGCGGGTCGCTGTTCGCGCTGAACGGCGTGTTCTCCTGGCTCACCAACGCGGTCTTCAACCCCATCGCGTTCCTGCCCTGGATCCTGCTGGGGATCGAGCTGGCGCGCGACTCCGGCTCGTGGCGCCGGGCACGGGGCTGGTGGCTGGTCGCCGTCGCCGTGGCGCTCTCGCTGCTCGCCGGGTTCCCCGAGATCGCCTACCTCAACGGTCTGCTCGCGGGGCTGTGGGCGCTGGTCCGCCTGCCCGGGGTCCGCCGCAAGCTCGTCTATCTCGTCGCGCTGGCCGCCGGCGTCGGGGTCGGGGTCGCGATCGCCGCCCCCGCGCTGATCTCCTTCGCCGAATACCTTCCGAACGCCTGGGTCGGCGGTCATTCCGGCGGCTTCGCCCACGTCTACCTGCACAGCTCGGGGGCGGCCCAGCTGCTCCTGCCGTACGTCCTGGGCCCCATCTTCGGCCTGTACGGCTACGACCACACGATGACCATCGCGGGCGTGTGGGGCTCGACGGGCGGCTATCTCACGATGGGCACGGCGGCGCTCGCCGTGGTCGGCCTTGTGCTCGGCCGGCGCCTGCTGGCGCTGCGCATCGCGCTCGCGGCGTGGGCCGTGCTCTGCCTGAGCCGGATCTTCGGCATCCCGGTGCTGCGGGAGGTGCTCGCGCTCGTACCGGGCGGGAGCAACATCGCCGAGCAGCGCTATCTGCTCGCCTCCTGCGCGGCCGCGCTGATCGTGCTCGCGGGGCTCGGGGCCGAGGCGGTGCTGAACGGCTCCCTGCCGCGGCGGGCGCGCCAGACGATGGCGGCGGCGCTGCTGGTCGGTGCGGTCGTCGTGATCCTGCTCTCCGCCCACACCGCGCTGAAATGGCTGCCGGGGGCACCATACCTGCACCGCATCATCGCGGTGTCGGCGCTGCTGGCCGGCGGGGTCGTGCTCGTGGTGGCCTTCACGCTGCTCGTCCGGCGCAGCGCCCGCTACCTGCTCGTCCCGTTCGTGGCCGCCGAGGCCGTGGTGCTCTTCCTCGTGCCGCAGCTGTGGGCGCCGGCCCGCCCCGTCGCCGTCGACACCGCCCCCGTCACCTTCCTGCAGCAGAACCTGGGCCAGCAGCGCTACTTCGGACTCGGCGTGATCGGGCCGAACTACGGCAGCTACTTCGGCATCGCCTCGCTCGACGAGAACGACCTCCCGGTGCCGAGCACCTGGGAGCGGTACATCAGGACGCGGCTCAACGACTGGGCGCTCCCGGACCGCTTCGACGGCGCCTGGGAGCCCGGCGGCAGCGCGCCCTCGGCGGAGGACCAGGTGTACCGGAACCTCGCGGGCTACGAGGCGGCGGGCGCCAAGTATCTCGTCGCGAAGACGGGGCAGGTCACCACCGCCGAAGCCGCCCACGCCCGGCTCACGCTCGCCTTCCACGACGCCGGGGTCCAGATCTGGGAGCTGCCCGCCCCGGCCCCGTACTTCTCCGCGCCCGGCTGCTCGGTGTCGAGCGGCGACCGCGACTCCGCGCGCCTGGACTGTGCGACGGACTCCCGGCTCACCCGGCTCGAGCTCGCGTACCCCGGGTGGCACGCCACCGTCGACGGGAAGGACGCGACGCTGGGGCGCAGCGACGTCTTCCAGCGAGTGGCGGTGCCGGGCGGCGAGCACACCGTGCGTTTCCGCTACTGGCCCGCGCACCTGACCGCCTCGCTGGCGCTCGCCGGCGCGGCGCTCGCGCTGCTCATCGCGGGCGTGGTTCTCCAGCTCCTCGCGCGTCGCCGTGCCGCGGCGGGCGACCCGCCGAGCCCCGATAGTCTGGGCGGGACCTCGCAGACGCCGCCATCGCCGCAGCCTCCTGCCTCGCACCCGGAAAGCGCCGCCAGCTATGTATGACGACCTGAAGATCGCCGCCATCGTCCCCTGCCACAACGAAGAGACAGCGGTGGCGAAGGTGGTGAACGATCTGCGGCTCGCCGTTCCCGGCATGGACATCTACGTGTACGACAACAACTCGACGGATGCCACCGTCGAGCGCGCCCTCGAGGCCGGCGCCATCGTGCGGCACGAGTGGGTCAAGGGCAAGGGGAACGTGGTGCGCCGCGCCTTCGCGGACCTCGAGGCCGACGTGTACGTGCTCATCGACGGCGACGACACCTACGACGCCGCGGCTCTGCCGCGCATGATCGACGAGCTGCTGGCCGGCCCGCTCGACCACGTCCTCGGTGTGCGCCAGCAGCTCACGGCATCCGCCTACCGGCCCGGCCACGAGGCCGGCAACCGCCTGTTCAACCGGCTGGTCACCGCCATCTTCGGCACGCGCGTGACCGACATGCTCAGCGGCTACCGGGTGTTCTCTCGGCGCTTCGTGAAGTCCTTCCCCGCCGTCTCCCGCGAGTTCGAGATCGAGACCGAGCTGACCGTGCACTCCGCGAGCCTGCGCGTGCCGCAGACCGAGGTCACGGTCGGCTTCAAGGACCGCGCGGAGGGCAGCGAGAGCAAGCTGAACACCTATAGCGACGGCCTCAAGATCCTCAATCTCATCGTGCAGCTCATCCGGCACGAGCGGCCGGTCGTGTTCCACGGCATCATCGCCGGCGTGTTCCTGGTCGTCGCCCTCGTGATCGGCGTGCCCGTCATCGTCGACTTCTTCCGCACCGGCTTCGTCGCGCGCTTCCCCTCGGCGATCCTCGCCTCCTCGCTCGGGATCATCGCCGCCCTGACCCTGCTGCTCGGATTCATCCTCGACGGCATCACCCGCTCGCGGAGCGAGAACGCCCGGCTGAACTACCTGCGCTACCCGGCGCCCTCGCGCCCCGACGAGCGGCGGCTGGGCTGAGGTGACGGCCGCTCGGGGTCCCCGCATCGGCGTGGCGCTGTGCACGCGCGACGGCGAGCGCTTCGTCGCGGAGCAACTGCGCAGCATCCTCGCCCAGTCGCCCGCACCGGACGCGCTCGTGATCTCGGACGACGACTCCGCGGACGGCACGCTCGCGATCGCGCGGGCGGAGATCGAGCGGGCGGATGCCGGGCCCGAGCTCGTCTGGATTGAGAACCGACCCCCGCTCGGGGTCACCAAGAACTTCGAGGGAGCCGTGCGGGCGGCATCCGCGGCCTCAGCCGAGCTCATCGCGCTGAGCGACCAGGACGACGTCTGGCACGCCGGCCGGCTCGCGCGCGCCACCGCCGTCTTCGCCGCCGACCCCGAGGCGCTGCTGCTGTTCACGGACGCCCGCATCGTCGACGCCGCGGGCGTGCCGCGCGGGCCGGGCCTGTTCGAGACGCTCGGCGTCTCCGAGCCCGAGCTGGGGCTCGTCGAGTCGGGGAACGCCTTCGCCGCGCTGCTGCGGCGCAACATCGTCACGGGCGCGACCGTCGTGTTCCGCCGCGAGCTGCTCGATCTCGCCCTGCCCTTCCCCGAGACGTGGGTGCACGACGAGTGGCTCGCGATCGTCGCCGCCGTGCACGGCGGGGTGCGGGTGCTGCGCGCGCAGACGATCGACTACCGCCAGCACGGCGGCAACGAGATCGGGGTCGTCGAGCCGACGCTCGCCTACCGGGTGCGGCGGATGCTTGAGCCGCGGGGCACGCGGAACACCCAGCTCGCGGCGAAGTTCGCCGAGCTCGAGGCGTGGGGGCGGCGTACGGGCGTCGCCCCGAGTACGGCGGCGTCCCTCGCCGCCAAGGCGGGGTTCGAGCGCGCCCGCGCCGCCCTGCCCGACGCCCGGCTCGCCCGGCTGCCCGCCGTGATCCGCCTCGCCGCCCGGGGCCTGTACCCGCGCTACGCGAGCCAGGGATGGCTCGACGTGCTCCGCGACCTGCTGCAGCCGAAGTAGAGCTCGGCCGGAGCCGGAGCCGGAGCCGGAGCCGGAGCACGTGCGCAGAACTCCGGTGATTTTCCGGCCCGGTCCCGGGAGCCCCGCGAGATCTCGCGCCGCGACCCGGCGGCGGGGCAAATTAAGCCGGAGTTTTGCGCAGCCGCAGCCGCAGCCGCAGCCGCCGGCCCGGTCGCCGCACGACGCGAGACCTACCGGCGCGGCAGCGCGTTGCGCCAGCTCATGTTCTGCGAGGCGTTCACCGTGCAGACGACGAGCAGCACCCAGCCGTAGTCGATGAGGGCGACGGATTCCGTCGCCGAGGTCGCCAGCAGGGCGAGGAGCACGAGCGGCGCCCAGGTGTGGACGACGCTGCGCTTGTTCGAGGCCACCAGCCAGGAGCGCCCGATCGCGAGGACGACGAGCACGCCGAAGATCAGCACGCCGGCCAAGCCGAGCTGGAGGAGCACATCCAGATAGGCGTTGAGGCCGTTGGGGTGCTCGCTGCCGGTGAGCGCGTTGACGATCGCGTACGGCAGCTCGTTGTTGCGCCAGATGCCCGTCCAGCCCCAGCCGATGAGGGGCTTGTTCGCGCTGAGCTCCCACATCTGGATCCAGAGCTCATGCCGCACGCGCAGCATGCTGCGGGCATCCAGCAGGGCGATGATCGGATCGCGCAGGAGCCACGCCGTGAGCGCCGCGGCCGCCGTCACGACCGCGAGCGTGAGCTGGACCGAGAAGCGTCGTCGTTCGTCCGCGATGGAGCGCAGCAGGGTGAGGAAGAGCGCGCCGACGACGACGAGCACGAGCACGACGACCGCGACGGGGGAGCGCGACAGCAGCACGCTGAGGAGGGCGAGCGGGATGGAGTACGCCGCCGTGCCGCGGGTGACCGAGCGGGTGCGCCACTCGACGAAGAAGGTCACGGCGGCGATGACCGAGACGAGCGCGAGGGCGTTGCGGCTGCCGAAGATGCCCTGGATGGGGCCCAGGCTCGCGATCGTGCCGCTCACCCCGAGGTAGTGCACCGGCTCCGAGGCCACGAGGCCGCTGAACATCTCCAGCGCGAGCGAGACGGTGAGCAGGAAGCGCAGCACGTTGCCGACGACCCGCACCACCTGGATCGTGTCCCGCACCAGGGCGAGGTAGATCGCGAGGAAGGTCCACGACCACTGGTACAGCAGGGAGCTGAGCGCCGCACCGCGGTAGTCGCTCCAGAACAGGCTGATGGCGCACCAGCCGACGAAGACGAGCAGGGACACCGGCAGCAGACCGTGCCATTCGATCGCGTCGCGATGGGCGACGAAGGAGGCGCTGGCCAGGAGGACGAGCGTGCCGAGCACACCAACGAGCCCGGGCCAGCCCATCACGCGCAGGATCGCGAACGTCGAGAACGAGGTGCCGACGATCACGAGCGACAGGGCGTTCGAGAACCGCCCGGAGGCGAAGAGGTGGCGCAGCGGAGCGTCGAAGGCGTGCCACCGCTCCGCGCGGGTCACGGGCGGCGCGCCTTCGTCGACACGGACCACAGCACGAGCAGCGCCCAGCCGCTCTCGATGAGCAGGCGGCTCTCGGCCAGCGACTGCACGAGCTGCGCCGCGAGCACGAGCAGGGGCAGCAGGGCGACCGCGGGGAACGGATGCCTGGTCGAGGCATCCGTCATCGGCCGGTCCACCGCGAGGAACCAGGTGCGCACGAGGGTCGTCAGCACGAGGCATCCGAAGACCACAACACCCACGAGACCGAGCTGCAGCCACACGTCAAGCCACGCCTCGTGCGCCTGCAGGTACTGGACGCCGCCGTGCACCGCGAGGCCCTGGAACGGCTCGGCCCACGGCACCCAGTAGCCGACCCAGCCCCAGCCGAAGGCGGGATGCTGCTGCGCCAGCCCGATCACCGAGTGCCAGATGTCGGTGCGGCCGGTGAGCGTGACGGACTTGCCGAGCAGCTTCGGCAGCTCGCTGCGGAGGGCGAGCCCACCGCCGAGGACCACAACGATCAGCGCACCGGCGGTCAGGTAGAGCGGGCCGCGGCCGGCCTGGCCGATGCGGCGCGCCCACAGCGCGAAGCCGAGCACCACGGCGACGGCGAGGGCGGAGACGAGCACGGTGGCCGAGCGAGACAGCACGAGCTCGACGGCGGCGAGCCCGATCCAGAACCAGCCCCAGAGCGGACGCGCGACGTGGTCCGCGCGCTGCAGCGCGAAGACGATGATCCCGATCAGCGCGCACATCGCCAGCAGGTCGCCGTTGCCGACGATGCCCTGGATCTGGCCGCCGTGGAAGAGCAGGTCCCGACTCCAGTAGAAGGCGTTCGGCACTTTTCCTGAGTAGTCGATGCCCGCGATGCGCACGAGCGGCAGGATCGGATGCCGCACGAAGAGCGCCACGACCAGCTCGAACAGCAGCGAGAGGCCGAGCACCCAGCGCAGCGCCGCGCCGAGCACCCTGAGCTGCTGTCGCGAGCCGAGCAGCAGGCCGGCGGCGAGTCCCGCTACTCCGGCCGAGAGCAGGGCGAGCACGCCGAGCACAACGACGCCCGGACCGCCCGGTCCGTCCACGCCGCGGTAGTGCGACCACGCGATCGAGGCGATCGCCAGGGCGACGAAGAGCAGCAGCATCTTCGGCCACTTCCGCAGCGGCAGCCGGGGCCGGGCGAGGAGGATCCAGACCGCGTTCGCGACGGCGAGCACCCCGGCGAGCACCAGATACGCGGGCCAGCCGATCAGGTCGCGCCAGAAGTCGCCGGCGAAGAGCGTGAAGAAGCTGAGCGTCGAGAGGATGCCGGCGGCGGGGTGCAGCGGAGCGTCCGGTTTCCTCATGCTGAAAGGGTATCGACCGGTTCGTCACGAATGCTGCCGACCCAGCCATCAGCGCAGCGGTGACGTGCTCGCCGCGACAAAGAACTCAGACGAAGGCGGCCTCGCCCGTGATGGCGCGCCCCACGATGAGGGTGTTCATCTCGCGTGTGCCCTCGTAGGAGTAGATCGCCTCGGCATCGGCGAAGAAGCGTGCCACATCGTGGTCGAGCACGATGCCGTTGCCGCCGAGCGCCTCGCGGCACCAGCCCACCGTCTCGCGCATCCGCGCCGTCGTGAACGCCTTCGCGAGCGCCGAGTGCTCGTCGCGCTGGGTGCCGCGGTCGAGCATCCTCGAGACCTGCACGACCAGGGCGAGCGAGGCGGTGATGTTGCCGAGCGACTTGACCAGCAGGTCCTGCACGAGCTGGTGCGCCGCGATCGGCTTGCCGAACTGGACCCGCTCCTTGGTGTACCGCAGCGCCGCCTCGTACGCGCCGATGGCGATGCCGACGGCCTCCCACGCCACCTCGGCGCGGGTCTGCCGCAGCACCTTGGCGGTGTCCCGGAAGGTGTTCGCGTTCGCGAGCCGGTTCGCCTCGGGCACCACGACGTCGGTGAGCGTGATGTCGGCGTTCTGGACGATGCGCAGGCTCGTCTTGTTCTCGATCTTGGTGGCCACGAAGCCGGGGCTCGCGTTCGGCACGATGAAGCCCTTGACCTGGCCGTCCGCCTCGTCCTTGGCCCAGATGATCGTCACATCGCCCCAGGTGGCGTTGCCGATCCACCGCTTGGCGCCGTTCAGCACCCAGCGATCGCCTGCGCGCCGCGCGGTGGTGCGCAGTCCCTGCGCAGAGTCGGAGCCGGAGAGCGGCTCGGTGAGGCCGAAGGAGCCGACGAGCTCGCCCGAGGCGAGCTTCGGCAGCCACTGCGCACGCTGCTCCGGGCTGCCGCAGATCGACACGGAGCCGGCGGCGAGCCCGTTCTGCACGCCGACATAGGTGGCGATGGATGCGTCGACCCGACCCAGCTCGAGGGCGGCGAAGCCGCGGAACACGGCGGAGTTCTCGAAGGGCCTCGTCTCCTCCCACGCGAAGGAGGCGACGCCGAGGCGGTGCAGGCCCGGGACGATGCCGCGGGGGAAGGTCGCCTTCTCCCAGTGCTCCGTCACGAGCGGCTTCACCTCGGCCTCGAGGTAGGCGCGCAGATTCGCCAGGGCGTTCTTCTCTGCGTCAGTCAGCTCGTCGGCGAAGCCGTAGAAGTCGGAGACGAGCGGCGCGAACGTAAGCGCGGTATCGGTGTTCATTCTGAGCTCCATTGCTGCTGTGGGAACCCGAGCAGGCTACGGGGGCGCCGCGCGCGTTGGTAGCGTGGTGTGGCTTTGCCAACGTCGTGACCCGAGGAGCGCGCCGAATGTTTGTGCGGATCGACAACACCCCCCGTGACTACGCCTGGGGGTCGACCACCGCCATCGCCCGGCTGCTCGGCCGGGCGCCCTCCGGCGGCCCCGAGGCCGAGCTGTGGCTCGGCGCCCATCCCGGCTCGCCCGCGCGGATCGAGGGCGGCGCGCCCGCGCCCGATCTCGCCGCCTGGATCGCCGCCGACCCGCGCACGGCGCTCGGCCCCGCGCTCGCGGACGCCGACGAAGCGGCGGGGCGCACGCCGCATCTGCCGTTCCTGCTCAAGGTGCTCGCCGCCGCCGCGCCGCTCTCGCTGCAGGCGCACCCGTCGCCGGAGCAGGCGGCCGAGGGCTTCGCACGGGAGAACGCGGCCGGTGTGCCGCTCGACGCCCCTGAGCGCAACTACAAGGATCCGTTCCACAAGCCCGAGATGATCTTCGCGCTCTCCGAGAGCTTCGACGCTCTGTGCGGCTTCCGCCCGCGGGCCCAGCTGACGGGGCTGCTGAGCCGGCTGCGCGCGGCGCATCAGGAGGCGGGCGACTCCGCCGCGGCGCTCACGGCCTTCCAGGCGCGCGTCGCGGGCGCGGCGGACGACGCGGGGGCCCTGCGGGACGCCGTCGCCTGGCTGCTCGCGGGCGGGGCGGAGGTCGCCGCGCTCGTCGACGAGGCCGTGCACGCCGCCCGGCTCGTGCTGGCCGAGGCCGGGGCGGAGGATTTCGAGGAGCAGGGCGCTCTGGACCCGGTGCTGCTGCCCTTCCAGACCGTCGTGGCGCTGGAGGAGTTCGCCCCGTCCGACCCTGGCATCGCGCTCTCGCTGCTGCTCAACCGGGTGCGGCTCACCCGGGGCCAGGCGCTCTACCTTCCCGCGGGCAACATCCACGCCTACCTGGGCGGGCTCGGCATCGAGCTCATGGCCGCGAGCGACAACGTGCTGCGCGGCGGCCTCACGCCGAAGCACGTCGACGTGCCGGAGCTGCTGCGGGTGCTCGACTTCCGGCCGCTGCCCGCTCCGCTGCTGGAGCCCGCGGAGCCCGCACCGGGCGTGGAGCTGTTCCAGCCGGACGTGCCCGATTTCGAGTTGGCGCACGTGGTGCTCGATGATGGGGCGGATGCCGCGCGCATCCGTCTCGTGGCCCCCGCGGTGGCGATCGTCACGGCGGGCTCCGTCGAGCTGGCGGGCGCGACGGGCGGGGCGACCCTGACGCAGGGCCAGGCGGCCTACGTGACGCCGGACGAGGCCGAGCTCGCGCTCCGCGGCGCGGGGGAGCTGTTCCTCGCGACCGCGCGGGTCGAGGGCGCCGAGGTCTAGGCCCCGGGCCCGCCGCGGGCCTAGAAGCCGCTGTCTAGCCGCGCTCAGGTGCGACTCTCGCGGGTGCGGCCCCCATTGGGGGGTAGACCTGAATTGACGCGAGTTGGGGGAATTTGTGACACGCCGACACGCCCGGGATGAGGGATCGCCTCGTCTGCCTCTACGATTTGCGACTTGACTTACCCCGAATTACACCGGTGTAATTGGTGCAGCGCCCGAAGGCGCGCAGCCGGCGAGAAGCGGCAGCCGAAGGGGTTCGGTGCCGGATGGGGAAGGGGAGATCGATATGACCGATGGCTATCGCTCCGCGGTGCCGGACGACTGGTTCGTCGATCCTGTGCGTCTGGGGGTGCCCGGTGTGCGCCGGGCAGAGATCGATGAGGAAGAGAACGTTCTGGGCTGGCAGTCCGACGCGCTGTGCGCGCAGACGGACCCCGAG
>DASWPQ010000055.1:0-36531 GCA_036398375.1 Gryllotalpicola sp. | reverse complement strand
CCCGCAGAAGATCGCTCCGATCTGGGGAGTTCGGCGACGTCCAGAACGGGGTCATGAGACGAGAAAGCCCCCGGACCTCTTGGGTAAGTCCGGGGGCTGATGCTTCTCGGGTTGGGGTTGAGAAGGCAAAGGGGACGATCCCCTTCCTACTCATGAAAGAGCGGCATGCGGCTGAATCATGACGTGGCAGCCATGACCCCAGAACAAGGGGGCGCCCCACCTCGAAGATGGGGCGCCCCGTAGTTGCGGATGGTCAGATCGACTTCTTCGCGTCGTCGACCTTGTCCTTTGCTGCGTCTGCGGCGTCATCAGCCTTGTCCTGTGTCTTTTCGACCAGTTCCTCGGCCTTGTCCTTCACCGCTTCGGCGGCGTCCTTGATCTTGTCTCCGATACCCATGAATCCCCCTCCGGTCGATGAGGAATAAGGTAACTCCGCGCCGCGCAAAGCGGAAGTCCACCGGGCGCTTGCGTGCGGGTGCCCCGTTTCCCGAGGGCTTTGTGCTCCTGCCATTGTCACAGGCCGTCGGTCTGGCTGGTGGGTCTCGGGCCGGAGCCTGCGCGCACGCTGCTGAGCCTGCAGAAGTGACCGATGTTTCCGCGGCTGGCGCGGTCCGAACTGATACGCCTGCGCGAGAGACAGCTGATGCTCGTCCTCGACGGTCTCACCGAGACCGTCGCGCTTGTCGGCCAGGGGGCTATCGGGCACGGAGCTGGTCGACGAGGAATTCGGCGCGTTCGCCTTGGTGGCCGGGGCGGAGCCGGCCGGTCCGGTCGAGCATCACGAGTCCGTGCAGAGCGGCCCAGAGCACCTCGGCGAGGGTGTCGACGTCTCGCTTGCCGACGATGGTGGCGACCGCTGCCCGCAGCTCGGCATACGCGGCCGATAACGGTGCCGGCGTGTCCTCGGCGCCGAAGCGCAGGCGTGTCGCGCGCGTGAACATCACGTCGTAGAGCGAGGGGTTCTCGGCGGCGTAGGCGCCGTATGCGCGCGCGACCGCTTCCGCGGCGGTCTCGGGCGGGGCGGCGCGTCGGGCCCGGCCGAGTGCCTCCGCGAGCTCGCCGAAACCCTCGAGCGCGACCGCCTCCGCCAGATCATCGAGCGAAGCGAAGTGCTTGTAGACGACGGGCTGGCTGTACTCGATCTCCGCCGACAGGCGACGAGTGGTGACGGCATCCCAGCCCTCCTTCTCCGCCAGCTTCCGTGCGGTCGACGTGATGAGACTGCGTTGGGCAGCCCGATCGCGAAGCCGGCGCTCTTCGATGGTCACACTGCATGATAGCGCTGCTCGGACTCCTAGCGGCGCTGTTGACGAGAGCGCACGTAGGTATTAGCATTGCTAATCATTAGCGTTGCTAACCCAGAAATCGACAGAGAGCAGACGCCACCATGGCCGAACAGGCACTCGCCGAGACCTACCTCGAGATGCTCAACACGCACGCTCCGGACCTGGTCGACCGGTTCGTGGCCGAGGACTACATCAACCACAACGCCGTCGTCGCCGATGGACGCGAGGCCAACCGCGCGTTCTGGACCGCCTTCTTCACCGGCCTGCCGGACCTGACCGCGACGATGGAGGACCTCATCATCTCGGGCGACCGGGTCGTCGGACGTTTCGTCTATCACGGCACGCACACCGGGGACTTCCTGGGCATCCCGGCCACCGGCAACCGAGTGGAGATGCGCAGCATCGACATCTGGCGCCTCAGGGACGGCCTGTTCGTCGAGCACTGGGACGAACTGAACCTCATGGAAGTTTTCCAGCAACTCGGTGTTTGATCCAGCTGTTCGTTCTTCGCGACGCGGACCTCAGGGCCTTCCCGCCGGGGAGGCTGGGGGTGGTGCGGGCGCACCTATCCCCTCGTCCCTTATCTCGTCGCGCCCGCGCGGGGGCGGTCCGCTCACTCCTCCGCTGCATCCGGTTGGAAGAAGCGGGCGACCCGGCATTGCGGGCACACCCAGATTCGCGAGGCCAGCCCGCGAACCGAGACCAGCCGTTCGCCGCACTCCCCGCATTCGCGTCCTTCGCTCTCGGGCATGGTCAGTTCCTCCGCGCGAACGCTCTCCGGAGTGCGCCGAAGACGATGGTGGCGACGAACAGGACGAGCCCGATGACCGCCAGCCAGAGCAGGCCTTTCACGACGAACCCGAGGACCGCGAGGACCGCCCAGATGACGAGAGCGACGATGATCAATGCCAGCATGCCCGCGAGCGTACGCCCATAGCAATCGCAAAGACAGGGGCTTGTGCGGACGGCGTGGCTCGGCGGACCCGTGTTACGTGGGCGAGACGGTCTACCCCTGAATTGGTGTCGCGTAGACGAAGGGTTTACGCTGCCTGCAACGTATGAGAGAAAATCATCTCTGGGGGTAGTGATGAATGTGACGACCGTCGCGCACGCTATTGAGGCGGCGCAACAGGCCGTGGAAGAGCAAGACCTCAGCGGGGCGCGCTACTGGCTCGACCGGGCGGCGGAGGCCGTGGAAGCGGACTGAGCGGTCGACGTCAGTAGCCGATGAAGCGATCGGTGCGGATGCGACGGACGCCGTTCCCGTGTGCGGCGGCGCGGGCCGCCGCGACGATGCGCGGGGAGCCGGCCGCCCAGACGGCGCGGCGCGCGGCATCCGGCACATGACGGCGCAGCAGATCGGCCGTGAGCCGTTCCCCGGCGTAGGACCAGCCGTCGGGGAGCCGCCCGGGCTCGCTGAGGGACGTGGGGCCGACGACGAGCACCCGCACGCCGGCGGCGTCGAGGGCCGGCGCCCAGCCGAGGTCGTCGCCATCGCGCACGGCCCACAGCAGGACGGCGTCGGTGCTGCGCCCGGCGCGGGCGTGCGCGTCCGCCGCGCTGAGGAAGGGCGTGACGCCCACGCCGCTCGTCAGCCAGAGCTGCGGGCGCGTTTCGGCGCCGACGGTGAAGTCCCCGCCCACGGTGCTCGCGGGCACGACCGCCCCGGACTCGAGGGCGAGCAGCGCCCGCTTGAAGGAGCTCAGCGTCTCCTCGTGGCGGGTGATGATGCGCACGGCGTCCGCCTCGGGTGCGCTCGCGATGCTGAAGACCCGGCGGGCGCCGCGGCCGTCCTGCCGGGTGTGCGGCAGGCTCAGCTCGAGGAACTGGCCCGCGCGGATCCGCAGCGGCCGCTCCGGGCGGAAGACGAGCTCGTCGATGCCGCCGAGGAGCGAGCGTCGCGCCGCGAGCGTGAGCCGCACCCGGCCGCGCGGTCCGAAGCCGAAGGCGACGGCGTTGCCGATCACGAGCGCGATCTCCGGCGCCATCGCGATGTAGCCGATGTGGGCGGGCACGAGCGAGATCGCGCCGATCAGCGCGCTGATCGCCAGCCGCTGCCAGCGCCGCGGTGGGGCGGTGAGCGGCTCGGAGACCATAAAGGCGCCGAAGAAGAGGTAGGGGAAGGAGGCGACGGCGGTCCACGCGGCCGAGCCGAACGTCGAGCCGAGCGCCGCGAGGTGGATCGTCGTGCCGACGATCCCGATCACCACGACGGGGAGCGCGAGCGACCAGGCGCTCGCGCGGTGCAGGACGAGCATCCCGCCGATCACGACGAACGGCAGCAGGGCCGGGGTGGCGACCCACCACGTCGCCCCGCTCAGCCGGGTGAGCATCACGACGACGGCGCCGACGGCCACCGGGTTGAACACGTGCCGGCCCCGCCAGGCGAGCAGGTACTTGCTGAGGTTCGCGGCGGCGACCGCGAAGGCCAGGGCGCCCTGGGCCTGAACGGTCGGGAGGGGCAGGAAGAGGAACACCAGCAGCATCGCGGTCACGAGGCTCGACTCGCTGTGCGGCCGCACGCGCCAGATCAGGGCGAGCAGCCGGTTGGAGAGGTAGCCGACGACGAGCGCCACGGCCGCGCTGAGGACGAGCGCGAGCGGAGTGAACGCGATGAGGTGCAGCGCGCCGAAGAGCACGGCGGCGGCCCAGATCACCCCCAGGACGATCAGGACCAGGCGATACATCGTCGCGCGGCCGAGCAGGCCGTCGAGGCGGGTGATCATTCGAGGAACATCCCTTCGCGCACTGCGGCCGAGCATTCCAATCGGCCGTCGGGGAGGACGGTGACCCAGTCGACGTCCAGCTCGCGCTCGACGACGGGACCGGGAAGAAAGAAGAGGGCGGTCGCCGCGGCATCCGCCTGCATCGCCGTCGGGGCGAGGGCCCAGCTCGCGACGACGTCCTGCACCGGCATCCCGGTCGTGCCGTCGAGCACGTGATGCAGCCCGTCGCCCCAGGCGCGACGGTTGACGGCCGAGCCGGCGATTGCGCGGCGGCGGCCGGAGAGGATGACGACGCCCACGGCGAGGCTCGGGTCGGCGGGATGCTCGAGCGCCACGCGCAGCGCCTGGGAGCCGTTCACACGCAGGTCGCCCCCGGCGTCGACCGTGGCGTCGGTCACGCCTGCGGCGATGAGCAGTTCGGACACCAGGTCGACGAGCTGCCCCTTGCCCGCCGCGCCGACGTCGATCGACGCGGGGGCGGCGAGCGCGATGCGCCGGCCGTTGCGGCGCAGCGTCCGCCCCAGCGGCGGGGCCGGGAGCGGCGCACCGTGCGGTTCGAGCGTGTAGGCGGCGTCGTAGCCGAGCCGCTCCAGGGAGGCGCCGACGAGCGGCGTCATCGCGCCGCCCGTCAGCTCGTACAGGCGCTCATACAGCTCGAAGAGCCCGACGGCGTGCTCCGGGAGCTCGGCCGAGCCGCCCTCGCGGGCGAGGACGCTGACCACCGAGTCGGCCCGGAAGCGGGAGTAGACCCGGTCGTAGTCGTCGATCGCCCCGAGGATCCGCTCCCGCACGGCATCCGTCACGGGCTCGTCGCCGGTGATCGCCCACTGCGTGCCGATGGCGGAGAACCGCCAGTCGGTTTGCGTCACGCGGCCGCCTGCTGCTCGATGTCGGCGATGGCCTTGTCGAAGCCCTGGCTCGTGAGCGAGGAGCCCGAGATCTTCGTGACGTTCAGCTCGGTGATCTTCTTCCCCACGATCTTGCCCGAGACTCCGGAGGAGAACATCGACTCGTACTGCTGGGCGGTGGGGTTCTCGGCCTTCGGGGTGACGGTCACCTTGGTGACCACGCCGCTCTTCAGCGTGAGGGTGACGGCGACGGCGGAGTCGCCGCCGGGCGAGGTGTAGTGGCCGGTGGCCGAGTACTCACCGTCCTTCATGGTCGAGGCGTCGGCCGTGCCCGACGAGGAGCCGCCGTTCGAGCCGGAGGCCGCGGCCTGATCGCCGGACGAACCGGAGGACCCCGAGGAGTCGGAGGATCCGGACGAACCGTTCGAGCCGGACGAGGCCGAGCAGCCGGCCAGGAGCATGGCCGCGAGCAGGCCGGAACCGGCGAGGGCGGAGATACGGGCGGCGGGCGAGTGGAGCAGGCGACGAGGGATCACGAGGGTCCTTTCACAGGCGGAGTTCGAATGTCGGCATCGAGGACACGAGGGGGAACGGGGAAAGGTTCACGGCGATTTCCACGCTCTCGATGCCGTGCGATCACCGTTTCGATGGCGGCACCTGTCTGGATAAGTCGAGCCTAAGTGGGATGCCGGACCCGCCTGTCCCCGGTTGGGGAATGCTATGGGGAATCACGGGCGACACATAGCTTCGAGGCCCCCATTCGGGTCGCGGTCATCTATTCGAATGTCGTTCACCGAGGCGTCGTTTTCCGTATCGCCTCCGGTACGTCTTGTGCAGACATGTTGATGCCTGGGCGCCACTCGGCGCCCTTCGCTCATGCATGCTCTGGAGAGGTAACAGCTCAATGTCTGAGACTGAGGAAGATCCCGACATCTCCCGTCGTGGCTTCATCGGCGCAGCCGCCGCGATCACCGGCGCTGCCGTCGTCGGCACCGCGAGCGCCGCGGACGCCGCCACGCCCTTCGGCCCCGGCCATGGCCACGGCCCCCAGCCCCACCCCGCCCCCGGCACGTCCTCCCACCCCCACGGCGACCTGCGCGACATCAAGCACGTCATCGTCGTGATGCAGGAGAACCGCAGCTTCGACCACTACTTCGGCACCATGAAGGGCGTGCGCGGCTTCGGCGACCGCTCGACCATCAAGCTGCCCGGCGGTGGCACCGTGTGGCGGCAGCCGCAGGCGCCGGTCGACGGCGCTCCGACCCAGTACCCATGGCCCCTGTCCGGCACGGACATGTACAGCGGCGAGACGCCGCCCGACGCCGAGCTCGGCGCCGCCAACTACGGCGGTACGAGCCACAGCTGGACGGACCAGCACGGCGCCTGGTACGGCGGCCTGATGAACGGCTGGTACTACGCCAAGGGCGGCCCCACCACCCTCGGCTACCTCACCCGCGCCGACCTGCCGTTCCACTTCGCGCTCGCCGAGGCCTACACGGTCGGCGACGCGTACCACTGCTCGGTGATGTCGGCCACCGGGCCGAACCGCACCTTCCTCTGGAGCGGCACGATCAACGCCGACCAGAAGCACCCGAGCTACGTCCCCAGCATCTCCACCAACGGCGGCCCGTACATCGCCTACGACGGCGGCGACGAGCGCGGCGACTTCCTCACCTGGGAGTCCTATCCCGAGACGCTGCAGAAGGCGGGCGTCAGCTGGCACATCTACCAGTGCGCCGACGACTACGGCGACACCGGCGCGGAGTACTTCGCCACGATGGCGACGATGGACCCGACGCAGACGGACCCGAAGACCGGCAAGCCGGGCGTGCCCGACCCGAAGAACCCGCTCTACGTCCACGGTGTCGCCAACGTGCCCACCGACACCGGTGTGCAGACCGCCAACGCGGCCGACATCAACGCGGCGATCAAGGCCGACGTGCTTTCCGGCAAGCTTGCGCAGGTGTCCTGGGTCGTCAACAACCAGTTCTTCTCCGAGCACCCGGTGACCTCGCCGCACAACGGCGCGAACTTCCTCAAGGGCCTGCTCGAGGCGCTCAACTCGGACCCGGAGGTGTTCAACTCGACGGTCGTCATCGTCAACTACGACGAGAACGACGGTCAGTTCGACCACGTGCCGCCGCCCGTGCCCGCCCCTGGCGAGGCCGACGAGTTCGTCTCCGGCACGCTCGGCGCCTACGGCGTCGTCAACCCGCTTCCGGTCGGCCTCGGCTTCCGCGTCCCGCTGCTCCTCGTCTCGCCGTGGACGCGCGGCGGCTGGGTGACCTCCGAGGTCTCTGACCACTCCTCGGTGATCCAGCTGCTCGAGAAGTGGACGACGGCGCTCGGCCGCCCGGCGATCAGCCCGAACGTCAGCTCGTGGCGCCGTCGCGTCTCGGGCGACCTGCTCGGCGCCTTCGACTTCACCGCCCCGATCTACGGCCTGCCGAAGCTGCCCGACCCAGGCCCCCTCGTCACCGAGCACCGCTACAACCCGATCCCGGACCCGAAGATCAACAACGTCATGCCGACGCAGGAGCCCGGCACCAAGCGGGCGCGTCCGCTGCCGTACCAGCCGAACGCGAACATCTCCGGGTTCAGCCACGACGGCAGGGCGGTCCAGCTGCAGCTGAGCAACAACGCGCCGTTCGCGAACAAGGCCGCGCACTTCGCGGTGTACAACAACCTCGCGAGCATCCCCGGGCTCGCGGAGTACCCCTCGGCGTTCCCGGGGCAGTACACCGTCGACGCGTCGTCCACCCGCTGGAACCGCACGGTGCCGGGCTCCGCGCCGACCGTCGGGACGGCCTACGACATCACGGTCACGGGCCCGAACCGCTTCCTGCGCGAGTTCGCGGGCGACCTCGCCACGGCCGGCAAGACGGCCGAGGCGACGGTGGACTACTGGAAGAGCGGCTTCGACCCCGAGCCCAAGCTGCTGCTCCGCCTGGCCAACACCGGCCGTGAGACGGCGACCTTCATCGTGACGCACAACGCCTACACCCACGCCAAGCCGAAGACCGTCAAGGTCGGCTCGCACGGCAGCCACACCGAGAGCGTCAACGTGCTGACCACCGCGAGCGGCTGGTACGACGTGACGGTCACGCTGAGCTCCGACCGGAGCTGGTCGCGTCGTTTCGTCGGCCACATCGAGAACGGCAAGCCGAGCATCACCGGCTCGGCCGCCTGAGCAGGGCGCGGCCGCTCAGGCCGTGCGACGAAAGGGCCCCGGTGGATGCCTCCGCCGGGGCTCTTGTCACACCGTCGCGACCGAGCCCGCATCGACGCGGTAGTCGGAGCCGGTGACGAAGGAGGCGGCCTCGGAGCACAGGAAGGCGATGACGGCGGCGACCTCTTCCGGCTCACCGCGGCGCTTCAGCTCCAGGAACGGGCGTTTCTCGTCGAGGAACGACGCGATCGCCTCCTCGCGGGAGACGCCGAGATGCTCGGCGCGCTTGTCCATCATCGTGTCCGTCATGGGGGTGTGGATGAACGCCGGCGACACGGTGTTCACCAGCAGTCCGTCGCGGGCGTAGGAGCGGGACAGTCCCTTCGCGAGCGCCCGCACGCCCGCCTTGGCTGCGCAGTACGGCAGCTCGTCGTCGTAGGGCTGCGCGGCGTCCTCCGAGGCGAGATAGACGAGGCGGCCCCAGCCGCGCCGCAGATCCGGCAGGAACTCGCGCGTCACCCGTACCGGTCCGAGCAGGTCCGTCTCGATCGTGTCGACCCATCCGGCGTCGTCGATCTCCTCGAATCGGCCCTGTGCGCCCGTGACGCCGGCGGCGTGCACGAGGATGTCGATCGGCCCGACGGCCGCGCGCACCTGCTCGTGGAGCCGCGCGAGCTCGCCCGGGTCCCTGACGTCGGCGGCGAAGGCCGGCATGGAGGCGGGGCCGATCGTCTGCGCCGCCTCGTCGAGCCGCCCCTGGTCGAGGTCGGTGATCACCACGTTCGCGCCCTCGGCGAGGAGGAGTCGCGCCGTGTGCCAGCCGATGCCGGAGTCCCCGCCGGTGACGAGTGCGTTCTTGCCTGCGATTCCGAGATCCATGCCCTCGACGCTAGGCGCGTCCGGGGCCGAGCCGCAGGGGCTTGACCGGCCGCAGGAGAATAGCCGACCCTGTCGTTCCCCTCCACCCCCTGCCGAATCGGGGCCGTCCTTGCTTGCCTGGAGCCATGACTCGGACGCAGTTCACCTTCGACAACCCGGCGACCCGCTACCCCCGGATCGAGCCCTCGGGGCAGCAGGTCCCGGAGCCGGGCCGCGACAGCGAGCTCGACCCACCCGCGGACCACGGAGAGGAGAGCTATGTCGGCACCGGCCGGCTCGCCGGGCGCAGAGCGCTCGTGACGGGCGGCGACTCCGGCATCGGCGCGGCCGCGGCGATCGCCTTCGCGCGCGAGGGCGCCGACGTCGCCCTCGTCTACCTGCCCGAGGAGCAGGTGGATGCCAACCGGGTGGCCGCGCAGATCGAGGCGGCGGGTCGCACCGCCGTGCTCATCCCGGGCGACCTCACGGATCGCACCTTCTGCGCCGTCGCCGTGGAGCACACCGTCGATCGGCTCGGCGGCCTCGACATCCTCGTCAACAACGCCGGCAAGCAGCTGTACTGCGAGGACATCACCCAGCTGCCCGACGAGCAGTTCGAGCTGACCATGCGCACGAACATCCACGCGATGTTCTATCTCACCAAAGCCGCCGTGCCGCACCTGCCGCCGGGCTCGACCATCATCAACACGAGCTCGGTGCAGGCCTACCTGCCCTCGCCCGTGCTGGTCGACTACGCGACGACGAAGGCGGCGATCAATGCGTTCACCAAGGCGCTGGCCGCCCAGCTGGCCCCGAAGGGCATCCGGGTGAACGCGGTCGCACCGGGCCCGATCTGGACTCCGCTGCAGCCGAGCGCCGGCCAGCCGCCCGCCAAGCTGCCGAGCTTCGGGCAGCAGACGGCGCTGGGGCGGGCGGGCCAGCCGGCCGAGCTCGCACCCGCCTACGTCTTCCTCGCCTCGCCGGAGTCGAGCTATGTGGTGGGCGAGACCCTGGCGGTGACGGGCGGGATGCCGACGCCGTAGCCGTGCGCGATCCGAGGCGCGGCGCCGGGCGGATGCCTCAGCGCTTCTTCCTCGTCGCGCTCGCGTTCGCGCGCTGGATCGCCTCCACGAGCTCGTCCTTGCGCATGGAGCTGCGGCCGCGGATCTCGAGCCTCTTCGCGACGTCCAGCAGGTGCGCCTTGGAGGCGTTCGTGTCGACGCCGCCGGCGGTCGGTGCGCCGCGGCGTTTCGCTCCGGCATCCGACGGGCCTCTGTGCTCCTTCTCCTCCCAGCGGTCGCCGACTTTCTCGTACTCGCGCTTGAGCGCCGCATAGGCCGTCTGCTGGGCGCGGCGCCCGTGCCCGTACTCGTCGAGCGCGGAGTCATGCGCCTTCACCCAGATGTCCTGGGCGTGCTTCGGCGAGCGCTGCAGCGTGCTGGGCAGATCCTTCGAGCCTGGCATCGTTCTCTCCTTCTCTTTGTCTCCGATGGGGTTCGGTCTCCGATGAGGTCCGCGTTCCGGCGGGGTTCAGCCGAGCAGCTCGACGAGCGCGCGTTCGGGGGAGCGGTTCGGTGCGATCAGCTCGCCGTCCCGGTAGCGGTCGAATACCCGCGGGTCGATGTAGCTGGAGCGGGCCACCGCAGGGGTGTTCCCGAGGGCGGCGGCGGCCGCCTCCACCGCGCGGCGCTCGGCTGCGGTCCGCTCCCGCTTCGTCCCGGCCGGTCCGCTCCGGGCGAGGGCGCGCGCGGCCACGATGGTTCCGCGGAGGGTGCGGAAGTCCTTCGCGCTCGCCTCGACGCCCGTCCGCGCGCGGATGTCCTCGTTCACCTCCTGCGGCCGCAGGGCGTGCCACCGTCGATCGCGCCAGACGAGCAGCCGTCCGCGCAAGCCGCGTGCGGCGCGCGCCTCGGACAGGTAGGCCGCAAGGAGGCCGTCGCGGAACTCCGACTCCCAGCGCAGCCCGCCCTTGGCCGGGAAGCTCAGCCGGACCGTATCGCCGTCGAGCTCGGCATGCCGGCCCAGCAGCGTCGTCAGACCGCGGCTGCCGTAGAGCTGCCGATAGCGCTCGCCGCCGATGCGCAGGGCGGTGCGATCCGTGAGCCGGAACGCCGCGGCCAGCGCGCGCTCGCGGCTCAGACCGGTTCCGCCCAGCTCGCGCGTCACCGTGCGCCGGGCCGTGGGGAGGGCGTGGGCGAGCGCGAGCATCCGGTCGAACTTGAGGCCGTCCCGCTGGCGGCGCCACTCCGCGTGATAGAGGTACTGCCGGCGTCCGGCGGCATCCGTGCCGAGCGCCTGGATGTGCCCGTTCGGCGGGGGCGAGATCCACACCTCGGTCCACGCCGGCGGGATTGCGAGGGCGCGGATGCGCTCGAGGACCTCCGGATCCTCGACTGCCTGCCCCGTGTGGTCGCGGTAGCGCGGCGGATCGACGCTCACGCGCGTGATGCCGGGCTGGGACGGGTCGCTGCGCCGGATGCGCACCCGGCGCGGCACGAGCCGAGCCGGCCCCCCGTCGCCCGTGCCCCGCGCCGCCCTGGACAGGGGCGTGGATGCCGGGGGCGTGGGCGCCACGGCTTCCGGCGCCACGGTCTCGGACGAGGCGAGCGCGGTCGACGTCATGCCGTCGACACTGCGGCGCGGAGGGCCGTCGCGCAAGGGGGTTGACGGGAGGGTCGCCCCCCGGGACGGTGCTGACATGCTCACAACGCGCCGCACCGTCGGCCCCGGCGTCGCCGCGCTGCTCATCGCCACGGTGCTCGTGGGCTGCGTCCCGACGTCCGGGGGTGCTGCGGGGCGGCTCGAGCGCGGCCTCGACTCCGCGCACAGTGCGGCCGCGACCGCCCACCTCGCGCTGCGCCAGCTGCGCGAGGGCGACACCGTGCCCAGCGACGCCCGGACCGTCGTCGACGACGCGCTCACCTCCGCCCAGGAGGAGCAAAGGACCCTCGGCACGCTCGACCCGGTCGACGCGCGGGAGCGGAGCTGGCGGGCGGCGGCGGACGGCGCCTTCACGGCCCTCGATGCGGCGCTGAAAGATGCCCGTTCGGCCGCGAGCGGGAGCGCAGGCATCCGGTGGTCGACGGCGCTCGCCGAGCTCGACCGGGCCGAGCAGCGCATCGAGCAGGCCCGCGCGGTCATCACCAGACAGGCGGGGGATCACGCGTGAAGAAGCTCGCCGGCCTCTTCCTCGGCATCCTCACCGCGATCGGCGGCTTCGTCGACATCGGCGATCTGGTCACGAACGCCGTGGTCGGCTCGCGCTTCGGTCTGTCGCTGGCCTGGGTGCTGCCGGTCGGCGTGATCGGCATCATCGTCTTCGCGCAGATGTCCGGGCGGGTGGCGGCGATCAGCGGGCGGGCGACCTTCGAGATCATCCGCGAGCGCCTCGGGCCGCAGCTCGGACTCGCCAATCTGGGCGCCTCCTTCCTCATCAACCTGCTCACGCTCACGGCCGAGGTCGGCGGGATCGCCCTGGCCATGCAGCTCGCGAGCGGCATCCAGCCGCTGCTCTGGATGCCCGTCGCGGCCGTCGGGGTGTGGATCGTGCTGTGGCGGGTGAAGTTCAAGGTCATGGAGAACGTCGTCGGCCTGCTCGGCCTGTGCCTCATCGCCTTCGCGGTCGCGGTGTTCCTGCTCCGGCCCGACTGGGCGCAACTCGGCCACGACCTCGTCTCGGGGCTGCCGTCGTCGGAGCATCCCTCGACGTACTGGTACTACGCCGTCGCGCTCTTCGGCGCCGCGATGACGCCGTACGAGGTGTTCTTCTTCTCTTCGGGCGCTCGGGAGGAGGGGTGGAGCCGGAAGGACCTCTCCGAGTCGCGCATGAACGTGTTCGTCGGCTTCCCGCTCGGCGGCCTGCTGTCCCTCTCGATCGCGGTCTGCGCCACTCTCGTGCTGCTGCCGCGCGGCATCCGGGTGGAATCGCTGTCGCAGGTGGCGCTGCCGGTCGCACAGGCGGGCGGGTCGATCCTGCTGATCGTCGTGATCCTCGGGATGGTCGCCGCGACCTTCGGCGCCGCCCTGGAGACGAGCCTTGCCAGCGGCTACACGATCGCGCAGTACTTCGGCTGGTCCTGGGGCAAGTTCCGCCGCCCGGCCCAGGCCGCCCGCTTCCACCTGGTCATGATCGTCTCGCTGCTGATCGGCCTCGGCATCCTCGTCACGGGCGTCGACCCGGTACAGGTGACCGAGGCGTCCGTCGTGTTCTCCGCGCTCGCGCTGCCCCTGACCTACCTGCCGATCCTGGTCGTCGCGAACGATCCGCAGTACATGGGCGGGGACGTCAACGGTCGTGTCGTCAACGCCGTCGCCATGGTCTTCCTGGTGCTGATCGGGATCGCCTCGATCGCGGCGATCCCCCTCATGATCGTCTCGGGGATGGGCGCATGACGGATGCCTCGCGCGAGCTGCCGGCTCGGCTGCCGCCGGACGAGTCGCCGCACGGGAAGACCATCGACGCTCGGCTGCACCTGCTCGACCGGCAGATCATCGCCGCGGACGGCACGCCCCTGGCCACGGTGGACGACCTGGAGCTCGAGGGCATCGAGCCGGACGGGCGGGTCGATTCCGAGCGAGCCGTGCGCGTGACCGCCCTGCTGTCGGGGCCCGTGCTCTGGACGCGGATCTTCGGCGGCCGCCCGCGGCCCGACCGTCTGGACGCCGTCCCCTGGCGGGCCGTCGAAGACGTCGACGTGGTCGTCACCGTGACCGGCGCCGCCGACGACTACCCCGTGAGCTGGACGGAGCGCTGGGTGCGCGAGCGCATCATCGGGAGGATCCCTGGGGGCCGGCATGCGCCTGAGTGAGCTCATCGGACTCGAGGTGCGCACGGCGGAGGGAGAGACGCTCGGCCGCGTCGTCGACGCGCGCCTCGTGCTCGACGGCCCGCCGTCGGGCCACGGCACGGGCGCGCTCGCCGCCCCGCGGCTGCACGGACTGCTCGTCAGCCCGCGCAGCCGGGACAGCTTCCTCGGCTACGAGCGCACCGACGTCGACCGGCCCGCGCTGCTCGCCCGCCTTCTGCGCCGGCGGCAGCGCGGCACCGCGCTCGTGCTGTGGCGGGATGTCGCCGCGGTCGGCGAGACGATCGGGCTGCGCCCCGGCGCGCAGCGGTACTCGCCGCAGCTGCCGGAGCTGCCGGAGCGTGAGACGGGCTGAGGAGGGCTGCGCGGCATGGCGCCCTCGGCGCCCGCCATGCCGCCGCGTCGCAGAGCGGCGACCCCCCCGCGTCCGCCGGCATCCTGACGATCCGGACCCTCGGCGGGCGCGGCCCATAGGCGCTCGACGCGCTCGCGTCAACCGGCTGTCGCGCGGCATCCGCCCCGCCTAGCGTCACGGTCATGTCGTGGATCGCGAAGAAGAACATCGCCGGGGCGGGCCGGGCGACCGGTCGGCTTCTCGCCCGGATCGAGGGCGCTCAGCAGCTCGATGCGCTCGGCACGACCGTCCAGGGACTCGTGAAGCGGGTGCTCCCGACCGGTCCCGTGCGCGACCTGCTGCACGGTGTGCCGCTCGGACACCCTGCTCACCCGTTCCTCGTCCAGATCCCACTCGGCGCCTGGATGTCGGCCGCCGTGCTGGACCTCGTCCCCGGGGGCGAGCGGGCGGCGCGCACGCTCATCGGGGTCGGCACCGCCGCCGCCGTGCCCGCGGCGGCCAGCGGCATCACGGACTGGTCGGAGTCGCATCCGGCCCAGCGGCGCGTCGGACTCGTGCACTGGGGCGCCAACCTCATCGCGATCGGCTGCTACACGCTCTCGTTCGTCCAGCGCGTGCGGGGGCACACGGCGGCCGGCAAGAAGCTCGCGCTGCTCGGCCTCGGGGTGGCATCTGTCGGCGGTTATCTCGGCGGACATCTCGCCTACCGCCAGGCGCTGGGCGCCAACCACACCGAGAGCGTGCCCTACCTGCTGCCGCAGGGCTGGCAGCCGGTCGCCGCTCTCGAGGATCTGCCGGACGGCGAGCTCACGGCGCGCATGGTCGGCACCGTGCCCGTGCTGCTGTACCGGCGCGGCGAGCGGGTCACGGCGCTCGCCGACGCGTGCGCGCACCTGGCTGGGCCGCTGCACGAGGGCGAGATCGCCGAGGACGCGGAGCTCGGCCTCTGCGTGACCTGCCCGTGGCACGGCAGCGGCTTCTCGCTCGAGGACGGAGCCGTTGTGCACGGCCCCGCGACGAGCCCGCAGCCGGTCTTCGACACGCGCGTGCGGCAGGGGCAGGTCCAGGTCGCGCTCGCGTGACCGCCGATCCCGGCGGGCGGAGCAGCTCAGTACAGCATCGGAGGGATGGAGATCCATGGCGAAGACCGTGAGCGAGTTCGTGATCGACCGGCTGAAGGCATGGGGGGTGAGCCGGGTGTTCGGCTACCCGGGCGACGGCATCGGCGCCTTCGACGGCGTTCTCGGGAACCTCGACGCGACGGGGGACTCCCTCGAATACGTCCGGCCGACGCACGAGGAGATCGCGGCGTTCCTCGCGACCGCCCACGCCAAGTTCACGGGTGAGGTGGGCGTGTGCGTCGCCACCTCGAGCCCCGGCGCGTTCCACCTGATCAACGGCCTCTACGACGCGCAGATGGACAACGTGCCCGTCGTCGCGATCGTCGGCCAGCAGGGCCTCGACGCCCTCGGCACCTTCACCCAGCAGGAGAGCAAGCTGGAGCTCGTGTTCGCCGACGTGGCCGCCTATGTCGAGACGATCGTGTCGCCGCAGCAGGCGCAGGCGGTCGTCGACACGGCGTTCCGCACGGCGATGACGCGCCTCGCGCCGGCCGTGATCGTGCTGCCGCACGACGTGCAGGCGATGCCGGCGCAGGAGCCCGGGGAGGCGCACTGGGTGTCCCGGTCGAGCAGCGCGGCCGCCTCCACCCGCATCGTCCCACCGCCCGAGGAGCTGCAGCGCGCCGCCGAGATCGTCAACGCCGGCGCGAAGGTCACGCTCCTGGTCGGCGCCGGCGCCCAGGGCGCCACCGACCAGGTGCTGGAGACGGCGCGGAAGACGGGCGCCGGCATCATCACGGCGCTGCGCGGGAAGGACGTCGTGCCCTCCGACGTGCCGTTCCACACCCAGCAGCTCGGCCTGCTCGGCTCGATGCCGAGCCTCGCCCAGATGCGCGCGTGCGACACGCTCGTGCTGCTCGGCACCAACTACCCCTACGGCGAGTTCCTCCCCGCGACCGGTCAGGCACGCGCCGTGCAGATCGACCTGAAGCCGGAGCAGCTCGGCATCCGCTACCCGACCGAGGTCAATCTGTGGGGCGATGTCGGCGCGACGCTGGATGCGCTGCTGCCGCTGCTCGAGCAGAAGCCGGATTTCGCCTGGCAGCAGCGGCTCGCCGCGTCCTTCCAGGACTGGGAGCGCGAGATGCGCGCCGAGGCGATGGTCGGATTCCCCGACGGTGCCAACCCGCGCCGCGTCTTCCTCGAGCTGAACGAACGGCTGCCGCAGAACGCGATCGTGACGGCGGATGCCGGGACCACGGCCGACTGGTATGCGCATCACATCCGCCTGCGCCGGGGCATGCGCGGCGACCTCTCCGGCCGACTCGCGAGCATGCTCGCGGCGATGCCCTACGCCATGGCGGCGAAGTTCGCGCATCCCGACCGGCCCGTGATCTGCACGATCGGCGACGGCGCGTTCCAGATGCTCGGCATGAACGAGCTCATCACCGTGAAGAAGTACCTGGGCCGCTGGCCGAACAAGCAGTTCATCGTGGCCATCATGCACAACGACGACCTCGCCCAGGTGTCGTGGGAGATGCGCACGGAAGACGGCAACCCGGTCTGGCGCGGCTCGCAGGACGTGGAATCCGTGGACTACGCCGGCTACGCCGAACTGCTCGGCTTCCACGGCATCCGGCTGCGCCGCGACGAGGATGCCGGGGCCGCGTGGGACGACGCGCTGCGATACGACGGCGTCACCGTGATTGACGCATACGTCACCCGGAACGCCCCGCCGCTGCCGGCCAAGATCACCGCCGAGTACCGCGACAACATGCTGAAGTCACTCGCGAAGGGCGATCCCTTCGGGCTCGCGACGGTCGTCGACACGGCCGAGGCGATGGGTGCGCAGGCCGTGCAGCGGGTCAAGGACGCGCTGCACCTCGGTGCCGACGACCCCGGCCAGCGCGAGTGAGCGCGGCCGCCGTTCTTCCGTCGTGAGCTCTGCGAGACGCATGCTCAGCCGAGGCGCGAGCCTGCACTTCACGGAACTCGCCGCAGCCGGGCGCGCCGTGCGTTACGGCGCATGGCACGCCGGACGGCGCCGCTCGGCCGATACGGAAGACTGATGTCGTTGTCCCTCGACCCCAGGAGATCCCGATGCAGCGCAGCACAGACCGCATCCTGACCACCCACACCGGCAGTCTGCCGCGCTCAGCGGAGCTCACCCGCCTGCTCGTGGCACGCGACCAGGGCGCCGCCTACGATCCCACGGCGCTCACCGCCGCGATCGACGGCGACCTCGCCCGCACCGTCGCCGCCCAGCTGGACGCCGGCCTCGACGTGATCAACGACGGGGAGGTGCCGCGCGTCGGCTTCTCCACCTACGTCACCGAGCGCATCTCGGGCTTCGGCGGCGAGGGCCACCGCAAGCCGACCCTCGACACGATCAAGTTCCCCGACTACGCGGCCATCGGCGCGAAGCAGATCGCCGAGGGCGGGGAGGTCGCCCGGGTGTGGAATCCGCCCGTCGCCCAGGGCGAGCTGCGCTACGACCCGGAGGCGGTCGACGCCCGCGTCGAGCTCGACGCCTTCGCCGCCGCGCTCGCCGCCGAGCCGCGGCAGCCCGTCGAGACCTTCGTGACGGCCGCGACGCCGGGCATCGTGTCGACGACCCTGCTGCTGGATGAGGCCAACCCGCACTACCGCGACCACGAGGAGTACGTGCTCGCGCTCGCCGAGGTGCTGCGCCCCGAGTACGAGCGCATCGTCGCGGCCGGCCACGTGCTGCAGCTGGACGCCCCCGACCTCGCGATGGAGCGGGTCATCATGTACGGCGACGAGAGCCTCGACGTCTTCCTCGACGCCGTGTCGCTGCACGTCGAGGCGATCAACCGCGCGCTCGTGGACATCCCGAAGGACCGGGTGCGTCTGCACGTGTGCTGGGGCAACTGGCAGGGCCCGCACCAGGACGACGTCCCCGTCGCCGAGCTGCTCGACCGCCTCTACGCGGCACGGGTCGGTGCGTTCAGCATCCCCTTCGGCAACCCGCGGCACGAGCACGAGATCCGCGACCTCGCCGCGCATCCGCTGCCGGAGGGCGCGCTGCTCATCCCCGGCGTCATCGACGTGACGACGAACTACCTGGAGCACCCGGAGCTCGTCGCGTGGCGCATCGAGCAGGCGGCGGCCGCGGTCGGCGACCCGAGCCGTGTCATCGCCGGCACCGACTGCGGGCTCGCGACCTTCGCGAGCTACGAGTTCGTGGCGCAGGACGTCGCCTGGGCGAAGCTCGCGGCGCTCGCCGAGGGCGCCCGGATCGCCTCTGAGCGCCTCTTCGGCTAGCTTCCCCCGCGGTAACTAGTTCCCGTTCCGGACGTGCGCACCCGCGGCACCGGGCACATCTGTCCGGAACGGGAACTTGTTGCCGGCGGGGAGCGCTGCGGCTCAGCCGGGCGAGCCGGGCGTGACCAGCCCGCGCTCGTAGGCCAGGATCACCGCCTGGGCCCGGTCGCGCAGCCCGAGCTTCGTGAAGATCCGGCTCACATGCGTCTTCACGGTCTGCTCGGCGAGGAACAGCGACCGCGCGATCTCGGAGTTCGACATCCCCTGCGCCACGAGCATCAGGATCTCGTTCTCCCGCTGCGTGAGCTCCCCGAGCTCGGCCTGCCCGTGCGGGTGCCCGTTCGGGCGCGCGGGCGGCGTCGGGGCGGGGCGGGATGCCTGCGCCTGGGGCGCGCGGGCGAAGCGCTCGATCACGAGCCGCGTGAGCCGCGGCGACAGCAGGCCCTCGCCCGCGGCCACGATTCGCACGGCATCCACCAGCTCGGCCGGCAGGGCGTCCTTCAGCAGGAATCCGCTCGCCCCCGCCTGCAGCGCCTGGAAGACGTAGTCGTCGATGTCGAAGGTCGTGAGCATCAGCACGCGGGTGTCGAGCCCGGATGCCGCGATCTCGCCCGCCGCGTCGATGCCGTTCCTCACGGGCATCCGCACGTCCATCAGCACCACGTCGGGTTCGAGCCGGTGCGCGAGCGCGACCGCCTCGGCGCCGTCGGCCGCCTGCCCGACGACCTCGATGTCGGCCTGCGCGTCCAGCAGGGCGGCGAAGCCCGCGCGCACCATCGCCTGGTCGTCGGCGATCACGAGCCGGATCGTCATGACGCCCCGCCCGCGTGCACGGGCAGCACGGCGTCGACGCGGTAGCCGCCGTCGGGGGTCGGCCCGTATTCGACGGTGCCGCCCACCGCGGTGGCGCGCTCGCGCATGCCGCGCAGCCCGAAGCCGGCCCCGGCGAGACTGCCCGTGTCGCGGCGTGGTCGTGCGGGCGCCGGTCCGTTCCGGATCGTGAGATCGAGCAGCCGCGAGTCGCGTCGCGCCGTGACGGTCGCGGTGGCGCCGGGGGAGTGCCGCAGCGCGTTGCTCAGCGCCTCCTGCACGATGCGGTACGCGGCGAGGCCGACGACGTCGTCGACGGACTGCGTGAGCGCGTCGCCCGGCTGATAGAGGATCTCTGCGCCGGCCGCCCGCGCCTGCTCGATGAGCGCGCCGAGCTCGGCGAGCCCCGGCTGTGGGGCGAGGTCGGGGTCGGTCTGGCCGTCCTCCGAACGGAGCACTCCGAGCAGTCGCCGCATCTCGGCCAGCGTCGTGCGGGTCTGCGCGGCGATCTGCTCGAACTCGGCGTTCACCTCTTCGGGCAGTCCGGGGTGGCGGTAGGGCGCGCTCGTGGCCTGCACGTTGAGGATCGACATGCCGTGCGCCACGACGTCGTGCAGCTCCCGGGCGATGCGCGCCCGCTCGTCGGCGAGCTGGCGCCGGGCGCGTTCGCTCCCGCTCGTCTCCCGTTCGGCGGCGAGCTGGGTGCGGGTGCGCAGCAGCTGCCGCACGACGATCGCGGCGGCGGTCGTGAAGAGGGCGATGTTCGCGAACACGACGATGTTCGTGAGGCTCGCGGGCAGCGGCTCGCGGGCGAACATCACGAGCGCGGCGATGACGGAGGCCACTCCGCCGGCTGCCCAGGCGGTCAGCGCCCACCACCACACCTCTTTCCAGGCGATCATGGCGAGCGTGAGCGCCTGCGTGATGAGCGGAGCGACCGCCCACGGCCAGGGGGCGGTATGCGAGCCGCCGGTCGAGACGAGGGCGAGGACCAGCGCGGCGGCGACCGACAGGGCGGATGCCTCGCGCGGCCGCCACACCGCGAGCGGTAGAGCGGCGACGTGCGCCGCGACGAGGATGAACACGATCGCCGTCGGCACGTGGTAGATGCTGACAGCGAGTGGCACCTCCACCGTGAACAGGCCGATGGAGACGGCGCCGACGACGGTCCAGAACAGCCAGCGGCGGCGCGTGGTCGAGAGGCCGACCCAGGCGCGCCGGGGCGGGGCGGCCGGTGCGCTCGGTGTCGGTGCGGCCGGGGTCGGCACAGCCGGGGCGGCGGAGGCCTGCCCGCGTCGGCGCAGCACGGCCCAGCCGCGCCGGGACCGTCCGGCGGCGGTGCCCTGCCCGCTCGGAGTCATCCGCGTCCCTTTCTCTCCCCTCCACCGTGCCACACCCCACCGTGCCACACCCGTCGCCCGGGGCGCGCGGCGGCGGCCGCGAAGCGATACCGCAGTAGGGGGTGGACGCCCACTCCAGGGTGACGACGCCGGCCCGAGGCATCCGTAGCGTCGATGACATGCAGACGATCGAGCAGCTGGCAGGAATCCTCGCCGCCTCCCCCTGGGCCCTCGCGCTGGTGGCCCTGGCGCTCGTGATCGACGGCTTCTTCCCCTTCATCCCGGGCGAGACCCTCGTCGTCGCCGTCGCGGCCGGCACCGCCGCCGCCGGAGGCAACCCCTGGCTCGTCTTCGCCGTCGCCGTTCCGGCGGCGCTCGCCGGCGATCTCATCGCCTACCATCTGGGGCGCCGGCTCGGCGTTGCGCGCTGGGTCTCGCCCCGGCGCCCCCGGCTCACCGCCGCGTTCGCGCAGGCGGAACGCCGGCTGGCGGAGAACCCCGCCTCCATCCTGCTGACAGCGAAGTTCATCCCCTTCGTGCGCGTCGCCGTGACGATGACGGCCGGGGCCGGGCGGATGCCGTTCCGCAGCTATCTGCCGCTGGCGGTCGCCTCGGTCACGCTCTACACCGGCTTCCACGTCGCCATGGGCGCCCTCGTCGGCACCGCCGCCGGCGCACTGCTCGGCAACCCGCTCGTCGCCCTCGCGGTCTCCATCGGGATGGGCGCGGTCGTGGGCGCCCTCGTCGATGTCGCGGGGAAAGCCGTCCGTCGGTATCGCTCGGGCGGCCTGCGCAGGGCCTCAACTCCGAAGCAATCCGCCGGAATTATTCCCTCAACCTTGGGCTGAACGGCCTTCGCACGCTACCGTACGCAAGGCGGAGCCCCCGGCAGTGTGGGGCCGTCGGGGACTCCGCTGGTGGCCGCCGATGGCGACCGTGGGGTGGCGTCGACTGAGGAGAAGGGGTGGGGTTGGGGTCGTCGACGCTCCCTCGTCTGTGGGCTCTAGGGGGTCACGCGGCCGCCCCGTCGAGCACGAGCTCCGGAAGGCCGGGCCCGAGATGCGGGCGGGCCGGGTCGACCCCGGCGCGCAGGAAGGTGTCGATGATCGCCCCGAGCCGCGCGTGCGGCTCACGGGCTCCCGTGGCGGCGATGCCCTGCGCCACGAGCCGGCAGCGGTGGTAGCCGAAGCTGATGCCGTCGCCCGGATCATCGGCGACCGCGATGCCGGGCGCCACCTCGCGCGTGAACGCCGGCACCTCGGCGCCGAACGCCGCGGGATCGTGGGACGCGACCGCGATGCGCGCCAGCTCGGCGGCGTCGAGGCGGCCGGCGTAGAAGACCGCGGCGTCGGGGCGACCGTAGTTCGCCGGGTTGTCGAGCAGCTTGCCCGCGAAGGCGATGCCCGCGTGCTCCAGGCCGGTCGCGACGTCGGAGAAGATCGCGGGCGCCGTCTCCGGAACGAGGTTCAGATAGCAGCGCACGGTCGGCTCCGCCGGCTCGCCCGCGCGGATGGTGCCGTGCACCGTGAGGTAGCCGAGCAGCCGACGGCGCAGGCGGTGCCGGCCGCCGAACTCCGCGAAGAGCCGGGCGACGAAGGCCTCGTCGGGGTCGGTGCTGGGGCAGAGCGTCCCGGCGTCGGTGCGCGGCGGCCAGGCCTCGGTCGTGCTGTGGCCGTGGAAGTAGGCGGCGTACAGGCGGCGGGTCAGCAGGTCGAGCCCGGAGGGGGTGGCCTCCGTCACCGGCTGCTCGACCTCACGGGCGATGCGGCGCAGCAGGGGGTACCAGCGCATGCCGGCCCGGCAGGAGGAGCCGCCGCCGAGACCGCCGGGGTGGATGTCGGGGAAGGCGTGCAGGCGGCGGGGATGGGGCGCACCGGAGTGGTGCGTGGGGGAGAAGACAGCGGTCATGAGATGAGCTCCAAGGCAGCGTCGGGTCGCAGCGCGAGCTGTTCGGCGGCCTGCAGATAGGCCAGGGCGTGTGGGGGGAGGGAGGGGCTCGAGGCGGCGGCGCCCGCGAGCTTTTCGAGCAGGCTGAACGCGGCGAACCGCGCCCATTGCCGGCGGTCTTCGGATGTGGCCGGAAGCACCGACTCGTAGCCGTCGATCGCCGAGCGGATCTCGGCGATGACGTCGGGGAAGGGGATCGCCGAGTCCTGGATCCACTCGCTCAGCGTGCTGCCGTCGTGGACGTCGAGGCCGGTGAGCCAGGTGGACAGGAAGTCGCCGATCAGGCAGCCGAGGTCCCAGCGGGGGTCGCCGTAGCCGGCGGACTCCCAATCGACGAGCACGACCGGCTCCCGCGCGGCGAGGTCCTCCGTGCAGAGCAGGTTGTCGTCCGTGACGTCGCCGTGGATGATGCACGTCGGCGTCCAGCTCGTGATGGCGGCCTCGAGCCCCCGCAGCACGCCGCCGTGGCGCACGAGCGCGAGCATCTCGGTCCAGCCGTCGGAGCAGCCCGTCCGCGGGCCGGGGGCGACGACCATCAGCGCGGTCAGCAGCCGCTCGGGCAGTCGCGCGCGGCCGGCGTCGCCGAACTCGTCCTCGTTCTCGAGGGGGGAGGTGGCGGTGCTGTGCAGCACGGCCAGCCGCTTGCCGACCTCGTGCGCCCAGAGCTCGCTCGTGCCGCCGGCCTCGGCGCGGCGCTCGGCCAGCGGTGCGTAGCCGACGAGGTCCTCGGTGACGAGGATCTCGTCGTCGTCGGCCGCGAGCGTGAGGAACTCGGCGGGGATGCGGATGCGCCGATCCGACAGCGCGTCGGTGAGCCGCCGCTCGAACGCGAAGCTCGCGGCGAGTGATTCGGCCGTGGCGCGCGAGCGGCGCTTCACGAAGAGCGAACGCCCGTCGGCGAGACGCACGCGGTAGCACCGGCTGCGCCGGTGCAGCGGCTCGATCGCCGTGACGGGCGCGCCGGCGAAGAAGCCGCGAGCCTCGAGACGGGCGACCGTGTCGATCGCGTACGGGTCGGAGATGAGCATGAGAAGACTCTCCCGGCTGCGGCGTGCGGCCGAATCCGGCAAATGACGTATTCGAGGGCGTAACCCCTACGTATCGGATACGTATCGCAGGTAGCCTTTAGCCACCATGGCCCGTCCCTTCCCCCGGATGATCGGCCGCGAACCCGAATACGCGCGCCTGCTTTCCTACCTCGACGCCAGCGAGGCAGGGGTGCCCACCGCTGTGCTCATCACGGCGGCCGCGGGCACCGGGAAGACCCGTCTCGTCGACGAGGTGGCCCGCGCGGCGGCATCCCGCGGTCACACGATCGTGCGCGGCAACGGCACGCCGTCCAGCGCGACGCGGCTGGCCTTCGGCCCGCTCGCCGACCTCGTGCGCGAGCTGCAGGAGCAGCATCCGGAGCTGCGCAGCGCCGTCACCGACGAGGTCTGGGCCGGGCTCGCGCCGATCGTCGCGGGCTGGGCATACGGCGTGGGGGCGGATGCCTCGGCCGCCGGCTCCCCGAATCCGGCGATGTCCGATGCGCGCCTGTTCGCCGCCGTCATCGCGACGCTCACGGCCGTAGCGGCCGAGCATCCGCTCGTCATGATCATCGAGGACCTGCACTGGGCCGACCCGGCGAGCCTCGACCTGCTCGGCTTCGTCGTCCGCAAGCTCGCGGACCAGAACATCCTCGTCCTGATCACCGCCCGCCCGCCCGTGACCGCCCGTCCGTCCTTCGCGGCCCGTGCCGCCGAACTCGACGACGCCGTCGCCGGCTTCGTCGGCGAGTTCGCCCGGCTCGAGGTCGCCGAGTCGCTCGAGCTCGCCCCGTTGCCCGACGCCGCGATCGCCGAGCTCATCGCCGAGGTCGAGCCGACGCTCGACGCGGCGACGGTCGCGGCGCTCACGGCCCGTGCCGCCGGCAGCCCCTTCTTCGCCTCGCGTCTGGCCCGGCACGGCGGCCGCCCCGGCCTGCCGAGCGACCTGGAGCAGCTGCTGCAGTTTGAGCTGCGCGGCCTCTCGCCGGCGGCCCGGCGGCTCACCCTTGTCGTCGGCGCGCTCGGCGGCCGCGCCGGCACAGACGAGATCGAGGCGCTCGGCGACGGCGCCGTCGGGGAGCTGTTCGACCGCGACATCCTCACCCTCGGCCGCGAGGGGGTCCGGCTGCGGCATGCGCTGATCGGCGAGGTGCTGGACGCCTCCGCGACCTCCGCGCAGCGCCGGGAGGTGCACGCCATCGCGGCGGAGGTGCTGGCCGCCCGCGGGGGTGACGACCACACGCTCGAGCTCGGCCGCCATCTGCTGGCCGCGGGTCGCGTGGACGAGGCGGGGGAGCGGCTGCTGGCCGGGGCCCGCCACGCGCTCGAGTCGCGTTCTTTCGCCCTCGCCCGGGACGCCTACGCCGATCTGCTCGGACTGCCCGCGGGCGCGGTGCCGCTCGCCCGCACCCCGTTGCTGCTCGAGGCCGTGCCCGCCTACCACTGGTCGGGCGACGCGGGCTCCGCGCTCGCGCTGCTCGACGAGGCCGAGCGCGCAGCCGATGCGGACGCCGCGCGCATCGCCTACGAGCACGGCCGGCTGCTGTCGGCCGAGGGGCGCGTTGCGGAGTCTGCCGAGAGCTTCCGCACCGCGCTCGCACTGCTCGACGGCGCTGAGGGGGATCGGATTGCGCTCCGCGCCCGCGTGCTCGCCTCCCTCGCCCTCGACCTCATGAACCAGGGCGACATGTCCGCGAGCCTGCAGACGGCGATCGACGCAATGGCGGATGCCGCGTTCGCCGGCGAGCGGCACGCGGAGATCGACGCGCGCATCACCCGCGCCGTGGTCGGCACGATGGTCCCGGACTCCGCGGGAGACGCCGCCGAGTTCGCCGAGCGGGAGCTGCGCGAGTGCGCGCGGATCGCCCTCGTCACCGACGACCTCGAGGCCGTCGTGCGCGCCTACGGGAACCTCACCTTCGTGCTGGCGATGGGCGAGCGGATCCGCGACATCATCGATGTCTCCCGGCAGGCGTTCCGCGACGCCGAACGCTACGGCCCGGTGCTCTCGATCGCCTCGAGCGTGACGAGCAACTACGTCTCGGCGCTCGCCGCCCTGGGGGAGTGGGACGAAGCGCTGACCGTGGCGCGTACCGCGCTCTCCGAGCACATCTCGCCCAGCATGGGAATGTACCTGCACAACGAGATCATCGAGATCCAGACCCTGCGCGGCGAGTGGGCGGAGGCGGAGGCGCACATCGCGCTGGCCCGGGAGCAGTTCGGCGACGGGCTCTATGCGCTTCAGCTCGTCTTCAACGAGGCCGGTCACGCGCTCTGGCACGGAGAGCCGGGCGAGGCGGCGACGAAGATCGCGGCCGTCTCCGAGGAGCTCCGCGAGCAGGACGATCCCAGCATGCTGCTGCAAGGCGTGCAGATCGCGCTGAGGTCCTATGCGGATGCACACGAGTCCCGCTTCCCCCGCGCCCGCAACGCGCAGGCCGATGCGATCGCCCAGTCGCTCATCGCGCTCTCCCGCGGAGTCGGCAGCAGCGAGGAGCTCTCCCCCTTCGCCCTCAACCTCCAACGCTCCTGCGAAGCCGAGTTCGCTCGACTGCACGAGCGGGATGAGATCGTCCAATGGAGAGCCATCGCCGACGCCGCACGCGAGAGCGGGTTCGTGTTCGACGAGGCGTATGCCCGCTACCGGGGCGGCCTCAGGGCGCTCGGCCAGAGATCGTCCGGCGAGGCATCCGCCCTGCTCGCCCGTGCTCACGAGCTCGCCGCGCAGCTGCAGGCCCGCCCTCTGCTGGAGCGCATCACGAGCATCGTGCGCGCCGGCGGCCTCAAACTCGATGCCGCGACCGCCGTCCCGTCCGCGACGCGCTCCGCCGCCGTCGCGGGTCTGAGCGATCGTGAGCTGCAGGTGCTCGAGCTGATCGCCGACGGCCTGCCGAACCGGGACATCGCACAACGGCTCTACATCAGCGAGCGCACGGTCGGGGTGCACGTCAGTCGAATCCTCGGCAAACTCGGGGTGCGCAACCGCACCGAGGCCGCGCGGGCGCTGTCCGCTCTGGGTCTAGACACGATGCCGCTCTCAGAGTAGAGAGTGACTCATGTCCCCCCAAACACCCGAAATTCCCGACATTCCCCAGGTGGCGAAGAAGGTCGAAGGCCTGCTCGGTGACATCTCCGACGCGGTCCTGCGCGAGCTCCTGCACAACATCGGCGGACCTCTCGCCCCCACCCGGTTCAAGCCGTGCCGCTCCGGTGAGAACAGCCCGACCGCCTTCCTGCACACCTACGGCCCGGACCAGGGCTCGACTTCCGCGTGCGGGCGCACGACGGAGCCTCCGGTGCCGTCGTCGTCGACCGGCACGTACTCCTACCTCTGCAGCGAGTGCGTCACCGTGATGAAGACCGCCGGGCTGCCGAGCTCGTTCTTCACCAGCGTGCCGCAGAAGGCGCCGACCGTCTGAGGCTCGCTGTTCGAGGCCCGCCGTTCGGGGCCGACCGTCGACAGGACGACCCTTGCCGTCGGAAAGCGTGAGCAATCCGACGGCAAGGGTCGTTTAGCGGTGGGGCGGACGCCCCGGCTCAGTCGTCCGCGAGGATCGCGTAGAGCGCCTTGCGGAGCTCGTCGATCTTGCCCGCGGCGGCCGAGCGCTGCGCGTCGGAGGCGACGAAGCGGAGCTGGTGGATGGCGCCCATCAGCTTGCCGATCGCGGTGAACAGCTCGGCGTCCGCGCCCGAGCGGCCGGGGGCCGCCTGCCAGGCGGCGGCGAGCTCCTCCGCGTGCTGCTCGACGTAGGCGCGGCCCGCGTCGGTGAGCGTGTACTCGGTGCTGCGGCCCTCGCCGGAGGGAGCGATGAGCTCCTCGTCGACGAGCTGCTGCAGGGTGGGGTAGACCGAGCCCGGGCTCGGCACCCAGAGGCCGTCGGTCTTCTCGCCGATCGCCTTGATCAGGGCGTAGCCGCTGGCGGGCGTCTCGGCGAGCAGGGAGAGCAGAGCGGCGCGGATGTCGCCGCGAGAGGCTCGGCGCCGGCCGCGGCCGCCCCGCGCGAAGTCGGCGGGGTCGAAGCTCGGGCCGAAGCCGTCCATGCGGAAGCCGCCGCCGAAGCGGCCGGGCCGGAAGGGACCGTGCCCGCGCGGGTCGTCGTGGTGGAAACGCGCGCCGCCTTCGTGGCCGTCGTGGCCCTGGTGGCCGGCGCCGTGGTGGAAGTCGTGATGTGAGGTGTCGTCGTATCGCATCGGTCGACCTTTCTGTAACAACAGGTCTCTGACCTTCAAAGACATATTAACGATATATCGCTAATTTGGATTGTCAAGTCCGGTTATCGTGAGTCCATGCCCCACCCCCGAGCAATCGGAACTCGTGCTCTCGTCACCGGCGCTTCGAGCGGCATCGGTGCCGAGTTCGCCCGCCAGCTCGCCGCAGACGGTCTCGACCTCGTCCTCATCGCCCGCGACGCGACGCGGCTGAACGCGCTCGCCGAGGAACTGCGCGCCGTCCACGACGTCCGCGTCGAGGTGCTCCCGGCCGACCTGCTGACCACCGCCGGCGTGAAGGCCGCGGAGGCCCGCGTCGCGGCATCCGTCAATCGCATCGATGTGCTCGTGAACAACGCCGGCTTCGGGCTGCGCAGGCCGTTCGACGAGAACCCGGTCGACGACGAGCTCCACCTGCTGTCGCTCCTCGTCGAGGTGCCGCTGCGGCTCACCCACGCCGCGCTCTCCCACATGCTGCCGGCCGGTGCCGGCACGATCATCAACATCGCCTCGGTCGCCGGGTACACGCCCTTCGGCAGCTACAGCGCCGCGAAGTCCTGGCTGCTCTCCTTCAGCCGCTGGGCCAACGCGGCCTACCGGCGGCGGGGCGTGCGCGTCACGGCGGTCGCGCCCGGATTCGTCCGCACGGAGTTCCAGCAGCGCGCGGGCAGCGGGCTCGATACGCGCGTGCCCGCGCCGCTCTGGCTGTCGGCGCCCGAGGTCGTGCGCGCGGCGCTCATCGACACGCGGCGGGGACGGGGCGTCTCGATCCCGAGCCTGCGCTACAAGGTGGTCGTCGCGGCGGCGAAGCTCGTGCCCGACGCGATCGCGCTGCGTGCGGTGCGCACCGGACGCTAGCCGGTACGCAGCGAGCGTCGCTTCCGCACCACAGCGATGCGCCTACTTGCTCGGCGCATCGCGCAGCGGCTCAGGCCGGGCGGGGTCCGGAGCGACGATCAGTGCAGGTTCCCCAGCACGGCGAGGGCGATCCGGTAGCTGTCGCCCGGCTCCATAAACGTGGCCGAGTCGATGACGACCCAGTAGCCGTTGTTCGTGAACACCTGCAGCGTCCCCACGCCGTCGGCGACCGTGAAGTAGCCGATCGTGCCCTGGGGGGCGTTGTCGATCGGCACCTGCTGGTAGCCGTCCTGCGCGACCTGGCCGCTGAACTGATCGAAGTTCTGCGCGTTGGGGTGCGCGACGGCGACCTCGATCGTGTCGCCGCTCGTCTGGTTGACCCAGCCGAAGCTCACGCCGGCGAGCGCGACGAGCTGCGCGGCCGGACTGCCCGCGGTCACCGCGTAGCCGGGCTTCGGGGAGAAGTTGGGGTTGTAGTCGTAGACCTGCTGCGCCGTCCATACCTGGCCCTGCTGCAGCGCGACCGGGGTGGGCGTCGGCGTCGGAGTGGGGGTGGGCGTCTCGCTCGGGGTCTCCGACGGATCCGTGCTCGAGGAGCCGTCCGACCCGCCCGAGCCGTCCGAACCCGCGGAGGCGCTCGGCGAGTGGCTCGGCGCGCTCGTGCCGCCCCCGGCCATCGAGCACCCGGCCAGCAGTGCGATCGTCGCCGCCCCGAGGACGAAGGTGACGGCGAGGCGGGCGGAGGGGCGTGCAGCGGACATCTCTCAGGCGCTTTCGGTCGGGGCCGTGACCCGATCGGGACGCCGGGACACGCGGTAGCGGGAGCCTATCAAGCAGCCCAGAGCTCCCAGGGACCGGCACGGGCCCTCCCATAGAATCGTTATCTGTGACCCCCGCTGAGCTCTCCGCCACCTTGTTCGCCCTCGTCGCGCCCATCGTCGCGCGTCGTCGCGGCGACGCGGTCGGTCCGGAGCTCGCCGAGGCCGACGTCGTGCTGGAGCGCCCCAAGAGCCGCGACCACGGCGACTGGTCCACCAACGTCGCGCTGCGGCTGGCCAAGCCGCTGGGCACGAACCCGCGTGAGCTGGCCGAGGAGATCGCGGCCGGCGCCGCGGGCATCCCCGGCGTGGCCTCCGCCGAGGTGGCCGGCCCCGGCTTCATCAACCTGCGTCTGGATGCCGCGGCAGCCGGGCAGCTCGCCAAGACGATCGTCGATGCCGGTGAGGAGTGGGGTCGCAACGCGACCCAGGCCGGCCGCACCATCAACCTCGAATTCGTCAGCGCCAACCCGACGGGGCCCCTGCACATCGGCCACACCCGCTGGGCCGCCCTCGGCGACTCGATCGCCCGCGTCCTCACGGCCTCCGGCGCCGACCTCGCCCGCGAGTACTACATCAACGACGCGGGCGCCCAGATGGACAAGTTCGGCGCGAGCGTGCTGGCCGCCGCCAAGGGCGAGCCGACGCCGGAGGGCGGCTATCCGGGCCAGTACATCGCCGACCTCGCGGCCTACGTCCTCACCCAGGTGCCCGGCCTGACCGAGCTGCCGGCCGAGGAGGCACTCGCCACGGCCCGTGAGCTCGCCTACGCGAAGCAGCTCGCGGAGATCAAGCAGTCTCTCGCGAGCTTCAACGTCGCCTTCGACGTCTACTTCTCGGAGCGCACCCTGCACGCCGTGGACCCCGGGACCGGGACGAGCGCCATCGACGACGCGGTGGAGGAGCTGCGGCGGCTGGGGCATGTCTTCGACGCCGACGACGCCGTGTGGGTGCGCACGACCGACTTCGGCGACGACAAGGACCGGGTCATCCGTCGCTCCAACGACGTCTACACCTACTTCGCCGCCGACGCCGCCTACTACCTCAACAAGACCGCGCGCGGCTTCGGGCACAAGATCTACCTTCTCGGCGCGGACCACCACGGTTATGTGCACCGCATCAAGGCGATCGCCGGCGCGGCGGGCGACGACCCCGAGAAGGACGTCGAGGTGCTCATCGGCCAGCTCGTCTCCGTGAACGGCGCCCGGCTCTCGAAGCGCGCCGGCAACATCATCGAAATGGACGACCTGATCGAGTGGCTGGGGGCGGATGCGCTGCGCTACTCCCTCGCGCGCTACCCGGCGGACTCGCCGCTCGCCCTCGACCCGGAGCAGCTGCGCAGCCGCACCAACGACAACCCCGTCTTCTACGTCCAGTACGCGCACGCGCGCACGGCGTCGGTCACGCGCAACGCGGCGGCGGCGGGCGTCGACACCTCGGTCTTCGCGCCCGAACTGCTCACGCATGAGACCGAGTCCGCGCTGCTCGGCGCGCTCCAGGAGTTCCCACGCATCGTCGCCCAGGCGGCCGAGCTGCGCGAGCCGCACCGCGTCGCCCGCTATCTCGAGGAGCTCGCCGGGCTCTACCACCGCTGGTACGACAACTGCCGCGTCATCCCACAGGGCGAAGAGCCCGTGGAAGACGTCCACCGCACCCGGCTCTGGCTCAACCAGGCCGTGGGGCAGACGATCCGCAACGGGCTGCGGATGCTGGGCGTCACCGCGCCGGAGAAGATGTAGAGATCGGCGGGATGCGTCGTTTCGCCTGGGTCATCGTCGCCGTTCTGGCGGTGTTCGCCCTGGCCTTCGGCGCCGACGCGGCGCTGCGGTCATATGCCGAGAAGCGCATGGAGACCGAGATCCAGCAGGCGCTGCCGTCCGGAGTGACCACCCCGGGGCTGAACGTCACCGTGCGTGGATTCTCCTTCTTCGCGCAGTACCTGGCCGGCGACTTCAGCCAGGTCGACGTCGATGCGCCGGCGATCACGACGGAGCGCGGCTCGGTCTCGGCATCCCTCGAGGCCTACGGGGTGCGCATCGACCGCTCGTTCACGAAGGCGCCGGTGCTCGGCACCGTGCACGGCACGCTCCGCGTCTCGGAGAGCGCGGTCAACTCGCTCATCGCCCTGCCGGACCCGACCGCGGCGGTGCGGCTGAGCTCGCGCACGGTCACCTACGACGCGACCACGCAGGTGCTCGGGCTGCCGCTGAGCTATTCGGCGGCCGTGCGGCCGGTCGCCGATGGCAAGGTGGTGAAGCTTTTCCCGAAGTCGGTGGACGTCACCTCGGGGCCGGTGCACTTCGATGTCAAGCAGCTGCTCGGCGGGGTGTTCGACGGCGAGCCGATCGACATCTGCATCGCGCCGTACCTGCCAGAGGGCCTGAACGTCGGGGACATCTCGATCATCCGGCGCAGCGCGTCCATCGGATTCGACGCGACGGACTTCTCGCTCGACCCGAAGACCTTCGACGCCCACGGTTCCTGCCCCAAGTCCTGAGCTGTCGCGCTACTCTCCCGGACCCCGGCGCCTGTCCTCACGGCAGCACGCGTCCGGGAGAGTGGCGCGGCTGATTTCGGGCACGTTACGAGCGCCCGGTAAACTCAGGGGCACTCTCCGACGAACGAACCCGAGGACGCCCGTGACCAACCCCCTCGCGCCGAGCTGGCTGGCCGAGCCCGCGGACGCGAACGCGCTGCCGGAGCGGATCTGGCCCGCAAGCGCGCACCGCGAATCCGACGGCGTCGTCTCGCTCGGCGGCGTGCCGGCCACCGCCCTCGCCCACGAGTTCGGCACCCCCCTCTACGTGATCGACGAGTCGGATGCCCGTGAGCGTGCGGCCCGCACCCGGCGGGCATTCGACTCCGCCGCCGCACGCGCCGGCACCACGGCGACCGTGTACTACGCGGGCAAGGCGTTCCTGTCCACCGAGGTCGCCCGCTGGATGGCCGAGGCGGGCCTCAACATCGACACCTGCAGCGCGGGGGAGCTCGCCGTCGCGCTCGCGGCCGGCGTCGACCCGGCCCGGCTCGGGCTGCACGGCAACAACAAGTCGCTCGCCGAGATCGACCGCGCCGTGGGCGTGGGGCTCGGCACGATCGTGCTGGACTCCGAGCAGGAGATCGGACGGGTCGCCGCGGCCGCCGCCCGGCACGGCCGCCGTCAGCGCGTGCGGCTGCGGGTCAACTCCGGGGTGCACGCGCACACGCATGAGTTCCTCGCCACCGCTCACGAGGACCAGAAGTTCGGGGTGCCGCTGGCCGAGGTGGAGCACATCGTCGCCGGTATCCGCGCCCAGGCATCCCTCGACTTCGTCGGTCTGCACTGCCACATCGGCTCGCAGATCTTCGGCTCCGACGGCTTCGCCGAGTCCGCGCGCCGCCTGCTCGGCGTGCACGCCCGCCTGCTCGCGGGCGGCCCGGTGCCCGAGCTGAACCTCGGCGGCGGCTTCGGCATCGCCTACACCGTGGCGGACGACCCGACCCCGATCGGCGAGCTCGCGGCCGACATCGTCGGCGCCGTCGCGGCCGAGTGCGCGGCGCTCGGCATCCCTGTGCCGCACCTCGCCTTCGAGCCCGGGCGCTCGATCATCGGCACCCCGGGCGTCACGCTCTACGAGGTCGGCACGACCAAGCCCGTCGCGGTCGGCGCGCCCGACGGCGGCACCGCGACGCGGCTGTACGCGAGCATCGACGGCGGCATGAGCGACAACGCGCGCTACGCGCTGTATCAGGCCGAGTACAGCGTGCGGCTGGTCAGCCGGGCGACGGATGCCTCGCCCGTGCTCGTGCGCCTCGCGGGGAAGCACTGCGAGTCCGGCGACATCGTCGTGGACGCCGATTACCTGCCGGGCGACCTCGTCCCCGGCGATCTCGTCGCGGTGCCGGCCACCGGCGCCTACTGCTGGTCGCTGTCGAGCCGCTACAACTACCTGCCCCGGCCGGCGGTCGTCGCCGTGCGCGACGGCGAGGCGCGCGTCATCGTGCGCGGCGAGACCGAGGAGGACCTCTTGTCCCACGACGCAGGGATCCCGCACGCGGGTCCCGGCGTCGCGGGCGGAAAAGGCGAGACGCTCCACGAGGCGGCGGCTTCGCCGACGCCGGAAGCGGAGAACGCTCAGGCCGGCAGCGGTGCGCCGGGCGAGGACCGGCGTACAGAAGGAGCACTGTGATCGAGTACAGGACATTGAAGATCGCGCTGCTGGGCGCCGGAACCGTCGGCGCGCAGGCCGCCCGGCTGCTGCTGGCGAACGCGGACGAGCTCGGCAGTCGCATCGGCTCCGGCCTCGAGCTCGCCGGCATCGCCGTGCGGGACCTCGACAAGCCGCGTGACGTCGAGCTGCCGGCCGAGCTGCTGACGACGGATGCGGAGCAGCTGATCCTCGGCGCCGACATCGTCATCGAGCTCATGGGCGGCATCGAGCCGGCGAAGTCGCTGATCCTCAAGGCGCTGAACTCCGGGGCGGACGTCATCACCGGCAACAAGCAGCTCCTGGCCGCCCACGGCGCCGAGCTGTTCGACGCCGCCGAGCAGGTCGGCGCGCAGCTCTACTACGAGGCGGCGGTCGGTGGTGCGATCCCGATCATCCGCCCGCTGCGCGAGAGCCTCGCGGGCGACTCGGTGACGCGCATCCTCGGCATCGTCAACGGCACGACGAACTTCATCCTCGACCGCATGGACACCGCGGGCGACGAGCTCGGCACGGCGCTGGCCGTCGCCACCGAGCTCGGCTACGCCGAGGCCGACCCGACCGCGGACATCGGCGGCTACGACGCGGCCGCGAAGGCGGCGCTGCTCGCGAGCCTCGCCTTCCACACCAACGTGCCGCTCGACGCCGTCTACCGTGAGGGCATCGAGGACGTGACGAAGGAGCAGGTCGACCAGGCCCGCGCGATGGGCTACGTCGTGAAGCTGCTCGCGATCTGCGAGCGCGCCTCCGACCCGGAGACGGGGGAGCAGGGGGTGTCGGCGCGCGTCTATCCGGCGCTCGTGCCGCGTCAGCATCCGCTCGCCGCCGTCCACGGCGCCCACAACGCGGTCTTCGTGCAGGCCGAGTCGGCGGGCGACCTCATGTTCTACGGCGCGGGCGCGGGCGGTCCGGAGACCGCCTCTGCCGTGCTCGGCGACGTCGTCTCCGCCGCCCGCCGGCACGTCGCGGGCGGGCCGGGCGTCGCCGAGTCGACGCACTCCAAGCTGCCCGTGCTGCCCGTCTCCGCGGCCGTCACGCGCTACCACGTCACCCTGCACGTCACCGACCAGCCCGGTGTGCTCGCCGAGGTCGCCCGGCTGTTCGCCGAGAACGGCGCCTCGATCGAGACGGTCGTGCAGTCGAGCCGGGCCGGGGGCGACGCCGAGGGGAGTTCCCCCACGGCTACCCTGGTCATCGGAACCCATGCGGCCCACGAGGCGTCGCTCGCCGCGACCGTCGAGGCGCTGCGCGCCAGCTCGGCGGTCGAGTCGATCGCCCACGTGCTGCGGATCGAAGGAGCATAAGCAAGTGGCACACCAGTGGCAGGGCGTCCTGCGCGAATACCGTGACCGCCTCGATGTGACGGATGCCACGCCGATCGTCACGCTCGGTGAGGGCGGCACGCCGCTCATCGAGGCCTCCGCGCTCTCCGCGCGCACCGGCGCCCGCGTGTTCGTCAAGTACGAGGGCATGAACCCGACGGGCTCCTTCAAGGACAGCGGTATGACGATGGCCATCTCGAAGGCCGTCGAGCACGGCGCGAAGGCCGTCATCTGCGCCTCGACGGGCAACACCTCCGCCTCGGCCGCCGCGTACGCGGCGCACGCAGGTCTCAAGGCCGTCGTCCTCATCCCCGAGGGGAAGATCGCGATGGGCAAGCTGAGCCAGGCGATCGTGCACGACGCCGAGATCGTGCAGCTGAGGGGCAACTTCGACGACTGCCTGAACGTGGCGCGCGAGCTCGCCGCCGCGTACCCCGTGCACCTCGTCAACTCGGTCAACAACGACCGCATCGAGGGGCAGAAGACCGCCTCCTTCGAGATCATCGAGGCGCTCGGCGACGCTCCGGACTTCCACTTCATCCCCGTCGGCAACGCCGGCAACTACACGGCGTACACGCGCGGCTTCGTCGAGGCGGCGGAGCGCGGCGACACGAGCCGGCTGCCCCGCATGTTCGGCTTCCAGGCCGCCGGCAGCGCGCCGATCGTGCTCGGCCATCCGGTCGCGGAACCCGACACCATCGCGACCGCGATCCGCATCGGCAACCCGGCCTCCTGGGATCTCGCGCTCGCCGCCCGAGACACGACGAACGGCTACTTCGGCGCGATCGACGACGAGACGATCCTCGCGGCGCAGAAGCTGTTGGCCGCCGAGGTCGGCGTGTTCGTCGAGCCGGCCAGCGCGATCAGCGTCGCCGGGCTGCTCGAGCGGGCGGCCGCCGGGGCGATCCCCGCCGGCTCCACCGTCACCGTCACCGTCACCGGCCACGGCCTGAAGGACCCGCAGTGGGCCCTGCGCCGCGCCGACGGCAGCGAGGTGTCCCCGCTGGTCGTCGGGGTCGACGCCGCGGCGGTCGCGGGGGCGATCGGCCTGGAGAAGGCACCGGCCGAGGCATCCGTATGAATCCTGCGCCGGCGGTCCCCGTCGGCCGCAGCGTCCACGTCCAGGTCCCGGCGACCACCGCCAACCTCGGCCCCGGCTTCGACACCCTCGGCCTCGCGCTCTCGCTCTACGACGAGCTCGACGTGACGGCCGTCGCCGTGCCCGGCGTGCGCGTCGAGGTGCACGGCGTTGGTGCAGACGGCTCGGTGGCCACGGATGCCTCGAACCTGGTCGCCGCGGTGATCGCGGACGTCTTCGCCCGGCACGCGGTCGCGCTGCCCGGGCTGGAGTTCGTGGCGCACAACGCGATCCCGCACGGGCGGGGTCTCGGCTCGTCCGGTGCGGCCATCGTGTCGGGCATCATGGCGGCCAAGGGGCTGCTGGAGGGCATCGTCGAGATCGACGCGCTCGGGCTGCTGGCGCGGGCGACCGAGCTCGAGGGCCACCCCGACAACGTGGCCCCGGCGCTGTTCGGCGGCCTCACCATCGCCTGGACCACGCCCGAGGGCCCGCAGTTCAAGAAGCTCAACGTGCACCGCGGTGTCTCGCCGCTCGTGCT
>DASWPQ010000054.1:0-126419 GCA_036398375.1 Gryllotalpicola sp. | reverse complement strand
AGTCACCCCGCTCTCACGGCCCCTGGCGACACGAACGACATCCTCACGGAACTCACGAGGGAACGGCTTCGGCACAAGAACATCCTTCCAGGCCCGCCACAGCAAGCCAGATCAGACGTCACAAATCCGTGCAGCAGACCCGCGTGCCTGCTCTGCTGTTTCGCGACGAGCATGCTTCATGACCTCGCGATCCACACCGATGGCGTGTCTGCGTCGCACACCCCAAACCTAAATGGACTGCTGCCAAGGCTTCATCCGACCATGCTTCCGGCATTGCCGATACGTCGCTCTCCAAGTCCGATTGAGACGCCACGCTTCTTGCAGATCAATGGGGCCGGTGCGCATCCGCACAAAGGCTCGCCTTGGAAGCGTGATCTCAACCACTCGTCCCGGAACATCGTGCCGTTGACCACTTCCGGGGTGAGCGCACAGCTGCTCTCCAGAGTCTGATGCGCAACGTGATGCCGAGCATTTACGAGCGTAGCTGGACGTGTGTCCTCGATGCCCTCGAGCTCCAACGATGCGAATAGGAAAGTCCGTTCGCATCTCACCGAATTGAGCTGACGAACGCGTGTCAAGCGCGGCCGTAATGCCGGTGTCTCGATCTAGGACCCGAACTCTTCCACCTGAAGTGCGATCACAAGCTGCGACTTCACCATTCGACGATCGTCGATAAAGGAGTACAACACCGGAGTCGAGTCCGTTGGCCTCACAACTAGTTCAGCCGCCCAATATGTGTGGCCGCCAGGTGGGCGGGAGGTGTCCACGAGAGGTTCTCCCCCTGGAGTTGCAAGGAGGAGGCGTTCCGCCATGGAGACGATCCGTAGGCCTATACGGTCGGGGTATCTCCGCACGGAGACCACACGAGAATAATCGTCATGATCGGAATATAGGCCGGATGCATCTTGGTAGAACAGCTGCCCATATACGTTCTGTACTGACTGGATAAATCGAAGCTCGGGATTGTGGGCGGAAGCCGCAAGCCAGATTGCGCCGTGGTCGATGTGCATCCCGATATCCGAAGACACTAATCCCCATTGGGAGAGTGCCGATGATGTGTGTCGCAGGGCCTCCTCGTCCGACAGCGGGTGATCTGCATACTCTTGCGTAACTCCATAGCTTCCCCTGGGAAGGAACTTTCCTTTGACCCTTTCGATCCGCCGTACCCACGCGGGACGTTGGAGAGCTTCTACGATCATGATCGACTGAAGAAGGACCGGGTCTGTGCCATCGGAGACGGCGGTCTCGAAGGCGGCGTCGAGAAGATCGATGCCGATGTCGCGGCGACCGCGCCAGATCAGATAGGACACTCCGTCGCTTCTGCGGCTCGATGGCGGCTGGCCGATAAGGCCCAGGGCGAGACCACCGACGACGGTCACGAATCCAGCAATCCACAGGTTCTCCAGGAGTGCGACTGGCTTGGGGACCAGGAATCCGAGCACCCGATAGCAGAAAATGGCCGCTGCTCCGCTCGTAAGAGTAATGCCGATCGCAACGAGATGGTAGGCGCCGTGGTTGATGACGAAGTTGTCGCGGGAATCACGCCCTCGGACCGACTCTATGAACGCTCTCACATTGCTTTGGGCGGCGTGGAGGGCGGTTGCCAGGGCGATAGCAACCCACGCCCAGCCGCCAAGGCGGTTCGTGGTGACACCGACTCCCACCCCGACGATGAAGACAGGGATGGCGCGGAAGGATACGACCCTTATCCACGTCTGGGAGACCCTAAGCGCAAATGTCTCGTTCAGCGATATGTAGTGATCTGGCCATCTCGTCTCAAGCGAGCGATAGAACCCCCAAAGCAGCGCCGCGCCCGCCGCGCCAAGCAAAAGCGTGGCGATGATTGGCATCATCCTTCCTACCGAACTCGCCAGTCATTTATCGGCGCCCACAGCATGTCTTCTGGGGCTTCGGAGTACGGGGTCACGTATTTGACTCGCGTATCGTCTATATTGTCCGGAGCGGAACAGTGCTGACCTCTGTACCTTGGTCCCAAACTGTCATGCAAAGCCCACGGCACTAGCGATTCGGACCGGGGCGGTAGGAATGTGAGATCGCCGCGGTCGTCGACAAGAGGCCTCTTCTGCGAGATCAAGCCAAGAACTTGGGCGAGCGAGCCAAATAGCTCGACCTGACACCACCAGGCGACTTCTTCGTCTCCCGGGTGAAAGAGGCTAAGACAACGGGCGGAGCCGTCGCGAATGCGGTGCACTGCAGTGGAGAGGTCAGATCCCGTTGGGGCCTCGGCGTGGCCGAAAGTCACGATGAAGCTGGTTTCAAGCTGGCGAAGCGACTCGACAATTCCAGCTCTGTAGGGGTCGGTTTCGCCCTCTTGGAATCCCATGACTTATTGATTCCATAGCGAAGCCCGGCGTGTGTGCCGACACGCCCAATGCTTCTTCAGCGCTGGCCTTCTGCGAAGTACGCGCCTCTTGCAAGGTCGCCTGCGAACAACAGTCCCATTGGAGAACGCCACCGTCAGGTGTCATTTATGGTGAACAAACCCGCTCCGAGACGCACGGCGGAACCCCAAAGAGCTCCGCGCTAGACTGCGATCATCCGCAGTAGAAAATCGACCTGTTCGGGGATTTTCTTTGTGAGTGCCGCGAGTTTCCCGTAGTTGAAACTTCCTCAGTGGGTTCTGGGTTCAAGTCCCAGGGGGCGCACCACGCAGAGATCCCCGTGGTCAGAATTTTCGCTGGTCACGGCCTGCGCGTCCATGTGTGCGACGCTCGGGGTCTGTGCACCAGCTCGGGCGGTCGCGGATCGGCCTCACTGAGCGTCTGGCCAGAGACCATGCCAGCACCCCTCCCCAATCCGTAGCCACCTCGGCCTGGCAGATCGCTCGTGCAGGAGCTCCTTCACGTGGACCATCCGGCATCGAACCACGGAAGATCAGCAAATGCCGGGCGACGAATCTCTCGGATCGCGCCGTAGGCTCCGAAGGATGCTGATCTGGATCAACGTCCAGCACACCCGCTGATCTATCTGGCGTGAGCTGCTCTCCGGCCGAAGAACGGTCAAAGGGTCGACACGCGAGGTTCGCTGGGGTTCAGTGGAACCATGCGCGTGATGTTTCGTTGGTTGCTTGCCGGGTCGATGATCTTCGCCGGGCTGAGTCATCTCTTCTGGGCTCGGCGCGGTTTCCAGGCTCAGGTTCCCGACTGGGCCACGCGCGTCGTTCCCATCGACAAGGACGGGGTCGTGGTTGCGTCCGGGGCGGTGGAGGTGGCGCTCGGTGCTTCTCTTATCGTGTTGCCGCGGGAACGGCGACGAATCGGCACGCTTCTCGCGGTGTTCTTCGGAGCGGTGTTCCCGGGCAATGTCGAGCAGTACACGCGGCGCAGGGATGGCTTCGGCTTGGACACGCACCGGAAACGACTTGTGCGCTTGTTCTTCCAGCCGCTGCTAGTGGCCTGGGCGCTCTGGTCGACACGCGCTTAGGGCCGCAGCGATGAGGCTGTGGTCCGTGCATCCGTGCTTGCGGGACCGTATATGGGGGATCTGCTGTGCAGGCTCGGGGCGCGGTCTCCGCCGGCCTATGCTGCTGCGATCAAGTGGGCGGCTCCGATTCCGCATCCGCTGTTCGTCATGGCGCCCGGGCCCGTCGCCGGCTGGGAGCGCGGCGGCTGAGCCTCAGCGCTCGCCGGAGGCCTCGGCTTCCGCAGTGGCGGTGATGCGCGCCGCCATGCCGCTGAAGATGAGCCCGTGGAAGGGCAGCACGCTGTACCAGTAGAGGCGTCCGGCGAGGCCGCGGGGGAAGAAGATCGCACGCTGCTCGTAGCGGGCGCCGTCGCCGTCCGGTGTGCTGCGCAGCTCGAGCCAGGCCTGGCCCGGAACCTTCATCTCGGCGCGCAGTCGCAGCAGCCGCCCTTCCTCGACGGTCTCCACGCGCCAGAAGTCGATCGCGTCCCCGACACGCGCGGTGCTGATGCTCCGACGGCCGCGCTGCAGGCCGACCCCGCCCTCCAGGCGATCGAACCAGCCGCGCAGGGCCCACAGCAGGGGCGAGGAGTACCACCCGTTGCGGCCGCCGATCCCGATGATGACGGACCACAGCCGGGCGGGCGAGGCCGTGGTGGGCTGCGAGCGGCGGTCGGTGAACACGGTGTGACCGGCCCAGTCGGGGTCGCTGGGCAACGGGTCGCTCGGCGCGGAGTTGAGCTCGGTGTCGACCCAGCTGGTTTCCACGAGATCGGCGTCCAAGCGCTGGAGGGCGAGGCGGACGGCGCGGCGGTAGGGGGTGAGGCCGCCAGGCGGAGGCGGGATGATCTCGTCGATCGAGTGGCCCTTGACCACGCATTCGTTCTGCAGCGAGGCGATGAGCGGCCGTGCGATGGAGCGGGGGACCGGGGTGACGAGGTTCACCCAGAGCGAGGCCAGATTCGGCGTCAGCACCGGAAGCGGGGCGATCGCGCGCTGGGGCAACCCGGCCTCGACGGCATAGCCGTTCATCATCTGCCCGTAGCGCAGAACATCCGGCCCGCCGATGTCGACGGCCGCGTTGAGACCCTGCTCGACGCGCGCGGCGCCGAGCAGGTAGTGCAGGACATCCCGCACCGCGATGGGCTGGATGCGATTGCGCACCCAGCGCGGCGCCGGCATGTACGGCAGCACCTCGGTGAGGTGGCGGATCATCTCGAAGGAGGCCGAGCCGGAGCCGATGACGATGCCGGCCTGAAGGACGAGCGCGGGCACCGGCGCCTCGAGGAAGATCTCGCCGACGTGCACGCGGGAGCGGAGATGGGGGGAGAGCTCGACATCGGTGGGATGCAGCGCCCCCAGGTACACGATGCGTCGGACATCTGCCGTCGCGGCTGCCTCCGCGACTGCGTGGGCCGCGCGCTCATCGGTCTCCTCGAAGCCCTTTCCGGAGCTCATCGAGTGGACCAGGTAGTAGAGCACGTCCACGTCGTCGCACGCCGGGGTCAGCGCCTCGTCGTCGTCCGCTGAGCCCTCGACGATCTCGCACTCCTCGCTCCACGGAAAGGCGCGTGCACGGCTCGTGTCCCGCGCGAGAACGCGCACCCGATACCCTGCGGCGAGCAGGCGCGGTGTGAGCCTGCCGCCCAGATAGCCGGTGGCGCCGATCACGAGAGCGCGCGGCGCGGCGCCGTCATCGCGGGGCCGCGCGCGCAGCGCATTCTCCCGGCCGCTCGGACTGGACAGCTCTGCCATCCGGCAACACTAGGCCGGTTCGCGGCGGTTGGGACGCCCCTTGACCGATGGCACCCGGGCGCTTCGGCGGTGCGACCAGCCGCTTGGGCGGCGGCGGCGGAACAGCTCGGACGGCGGTCGTGTTGGACGTCGCCGGAGTCTCCGCCAGGTCAACTGCTCGGTTCTATGACTTGCCGCCGTAAGCCGTAAAGATCCTCGACATGAGTATGAATAACGAGCGGGACGTCCAGGACTGTCAGCGCAGTCCTGATCAGGCGCGGCATGCGGTCAGCGCCAATTGCTTCAGGTGCAGAGCCGACATCGGGTTCACATCGAGCTTCTCAAGCTCGACGTAGTGCCTTTTTGCGACCGCCTCGGTGTTGCCGAGCGTGTCGGCGGGGGTCTTCGCATCCGTGACGCGCGCGACGACGGTGTCTCCGGCACGGCGGAAGCTGTGCGGCGTCACCGTGATGGTCAGACCGGCGTCGGCGAGCATCTTCCGCAGGGTCCGGCGCACACGGGCCGTCGGGACCTCTACCCCCCTCGTCAGCTAGCAGCCGCGTCACGGATCTGCTCGAGTTGGCGCAGCGTCAGCGTCCTGACCCGGATCCTCGGATTCTTGAGACGCGCAGTTCCGACGACGGGATTCTGGCGGACTGCTTCCTGCCGCAGGGCGAAGCCGAACATCAACGAGAGCACGACGCGAGAGTGCCATGCTCGGGTGCGCGACATGGTCGCTTGACTCTTCAAGAAGCGGTCGAACTTTCCGACCGTCGCCTCCCGGAGTCTCTCCATGGAGACATCAACACCACGAAGACCCACTCGGGTGCGGCGCGCGCCAGGGGCCGCTATCGCGACAGGGACGGCGAGGTGCTCCACGGCTGGCAGATCATGGGGCCACACCCCACGACTCGGTGGCCGGAGGGTGCACGATCTCGCCGCCGGGACGCCGGGCCTTCGAGAGCCGCCTCGATGTCGTAGGTCGTGACGGAGACGCGCGGGTTCTGTCCTGAGGTGTGTGGGGCAGGAGAAGGAGGGCGCCGAACTGTGGCCAGCCTGACGACAGCGTGGCCGGTCTTAGCCGAGCGCTTCAGATGTGAAGCGCTGTTGCGCCCCGACGGTGGCCGGGGTGAAGAAGTTGATGAGGTTGCCGTCTGGGTCGCGGAACAGCAGCGACCGGTTGCCCCACGGCATGGTCGTGGGCTCGTTGACGAACGCGTCCACGACCTCCTGGAGCAGCGGGTAGATCGCGTCGACGTCATCGACCAGGAAGTCCAGCGTCACGGATCGGTTGGCGCGGGCTTCTGCGGCATTCTGGCCCAGTAGCGGGACGGTGGCCGAGCTCGCGATCGCGAGTGTGCCGGAATCGGTGCGCAACTCTGCGAACAGGGGATGCAGCCGCACGGCGGCCACACCGGTGATCCTCTCGTAGAAGGCGACGAGCCCATCGACGTCGTCGGTGATGATACGGGTGGCTGCGAACTGCATGGGTGTCTCCTCGATCGGTCTTCCTGCCCACTGCCGTGGGTGCCAGACCAACGGTATGAATAATACCGGGCGTAAAACGCCCGGTATTGCGGAAGGATGGGGACGTGGAGACTCCGACCTCGCGTGTGCTGCAGCTTCTGGAGCTGCTGCAGTCTGCGGAGATGCGGAGCGTCACCGAGCTCGCGGACCGGCTAGAGGTGAACGAGCGCACCGTGCGCCGCTACGTGCAACAGTTGAGGGACGTGGGCGTCCCGGTCGAGTCGGTGCGCGGCCGATACGGCGGTTACCGCCTCTCCGCGGGTTACCGCATGGCGCCGCTGATCCTCAGCGATGAGGAGGCTGTCGCTGTCTTCCTCGGCCTGAGCCGGGCTCAGGCGGCCTCGGATCCGCCGGACCTCGCAGCGCAGATCGCGCTGGCCAAGATCCGGCGCTTGCTCCCCGCCACATCGGCCAGTCGCCTCACGACGCTCATGGAGGCCGCGGCGTTGAGCCCTTCCGGACCGGGCGACACTCCCGAGGCGGGTGTGCTGCTCACTGTCTCCGACGCCGTACGAGAGCGAAGACCTCTTGATCTGCGCTACCGCGATGCGGACGGCACGCCCTCGCGACGCACGGTGCATCCCTACGACCTGATCGCCTACTCCGGCCGGTGGTACCTGCGTGCGCTCGACGTCGATCGGCAGGAGGAGCGTACCTTCCGGATCGACCGCATCCGCAGCGCCCGCGCCCTGGTCGGCTCCTTCGCCTCTTCGGGCACGCCTGATCCGCTGCCGCGCCTCATCGATGGCTTCGCCGTCGCGGAGTATCCCTGGCATATCCTGCTGCGCATCCGCGCGACCGAGGAGCAGATCCGGATGCACCTTCCGGCGAGCATCGCAGTTCTCCAGCCGCTTGACGACTCGGGAAGCGGGTATGCAGCGTCCTGGCGCCGCGTCGAGATCCGCGCCAAACGCCTGGACTGGCTCCCCGCCGTCATCGCCGAGTTGGACGGCGAGGTGATCATCGACGAGCCCGACGAGCTCCGGAAGGTCTTCAGATCGGCTGCGACACGGTTGCTCCAGATAGCCGACGGCGGACAGGGCCGGCCACTGCCCCCGCGCGTCTCTCCCGAAGGCGGGTCAGGAGTGGCCGATGCCCCCTGCCGCCCCTCGTGAATCTGACGCGCGGTATGCCGCGTCGGCAGGGGGATGTCCGGTGAGAGACGTGCCTCACGTGGCACCGCCGGATCCACCCGAACTCGGCGATACCTCGGGAGGGTGAGCGAGTCTTCGCGGGACGCCGGGGGGAGTGGGTGCGCCCCGGAGCGCGAGGGGGTGTCTTCTCGGCTCTCGGCTCTCGGCTCTCGTGTGCTCAGCTCGCCCGTCTGATCGCGCCCGCCGTGAACCATCGAATCCCAACGCTTTCAGCTCGTCCAGATCCTGAGACGAACAAGAACGGCACCGTACCGACAAGGGCGACGACGCCGGAGGCGATCGATGCGGCGATGCGCCGTCGATCGCAACGGCCGCGTTGCGCAGGATCCGGAGTGCTGTCGTCCACGTGCGCGTGCGACCGATCCCAACGGCATCTACGGTCGTGGCGGCTTCGCCTTCCCCAGGCGTTGACCGTAGTGGCAGCCTCGACCGCAGCGGCTTCGCCTCCGGCGCCGCCCAACTGAGCGAGCGCGAGCGTGGGCGGGCGTGAGCGAGCTGAGGCGGATGCGATGATGCGACCTGCGGCGGATGCCGGGGAAACGCATCCCTCCTAACGTGGCGACATGAGTATTGGAGTGTCCCGGCCGGAGACGGTCTCCCGGCCACTCGTCGTGTCGCGTCTGCGTGTCGCGGTGGCGGTCGTCGGCGTGCTGCTGAATCTCGCGGTGGTCGCGTTCTACGTGCTCTATCGGATCGCGGACGAGTGGGCGGTGGACCGGAGCGAGGCGTTCGGCGGTTTCGACCAGAGCTACCTGCTGCCTCACGATGCGCTCACCTGGCTTGTCGGCACCGCGGCGGTGGTCCTCCTGCTCGTGACCGACGTGCTCGGCGGCTTGCTCTTGCTGGCGACCCGAGACCTCCTGACGCCCCGGGACCGGAGCTCATCCCCGCGATGATCGCCGAGTTCCCAGGTGGTAGCCGATCGTCCCGGCGGCCAGGGCGACCGCGCCGACGACCGCCGGCCACCAGCGTCGTAGCCACGAGGAGATGCGGTCGGGCATCAGGTCACCAGCGCAGCCAGTTCCAGACCAGGCCGGCGATCGTCACGATCACGCCGGCCACGACGATCCTGCGGGTGAGGCGTGCGATGCCGTGGGCCGTCTCGCGATCCGCTGCGGCGGTACCGTCGAAAAGGGTCATGGACACAGCGTAGGGTCGGCATCCCGAGCGTGGCCAGAGCCGTCCGGGCCCACGTCCCCTGAGATGCCCCGGGGATGCCTCGCAAAGAGGCTCCAGCCGTTCGCAGGGATTGTTCAAAATGGGGATTCCGCCTGTTGGGGAATGGCTTCGGGAGCCGTCGTGTTGCGACCGGAGAGTGCACTGTGTCGACGATGACGCGACCCACCGGCTTCTGACTTTTCCCGTGTTCGTTCCCGTGTCCGTTGACGTAGTCCAGGAGGACCGCGATGTCCGTTACTTCCACCCCGACCTCCTTGCGCTGGTGGGTTCTGGCCACGGTGGCCACCGCACAGCTGATGGTGGTGCTGGACTCCTCGGTGGTGAACATCGCGCTGCCGTCCGCGCAGAAGGATCTCGGCTTCACGGACGGCGAACGGCAGTGGGTCGTCACCGCGTACTCGCTGGCCTTCGGCAGCCTGCTGCTGCTCGGCGGGCGGCTCTCCGACATCGTCGGCCGCAAGGTCACCTTCATCGTCGGGCTGATCGGCTTCGCCGGCTCATCGGCTCTGGGCGGCGCGGCGACGAGCTTCGGGATGCTTGTGGCGGCGCGGGCCCTGCAGGGCACCTTCGGCGCCATACTCGCGCCGACCGCTCTGGCGGTGCTGACCACGACCTTCACCATTCCGAAGGAACGCGCACGCGCCTTCGGCGTATTCGGAGCGATCGCCGGCGCGGGGGGCGCGGTGGGTCTGCTGCTGGGCGGATTCCTCACGCAGGACCTCGACTGGCGGTGGAGCCTGTACGTGAACGTGGTCTTCGCGATCGTCGCCATCATCGGCGCGGTCCTGTTCGTCCGCACGCCGGGGCGCGCCGAGGCGCGGCCACGTCTGGACGTGCCCGGCGCGGTGCTGATCAGCGGTGGCCTGTTCGCCCTGGTGCTCGGCTTCTCCAACGCCGAGACGGACGGCTGGGGTGCCCTGCAGACCTGGGGGCTGCTGGTCGCCTGCGCGATCCTGCTCGTGGCGTTCGTACTGTGGCAGCGGCGCGCCTCGCATCCGCTGCTGCCGCTGGCGGTGGTGCTGGACCGCAACCGCGGCGCGTCGTATCTCTCGATCCTCATCGCCGGCTCGGGAATGTTCGCGCTGTTCCTCTTCCTCACCTACTACCTGCAGAGCTCGCTGGGCTACAGCCCGATCAAGACCGGCGTGGCCTTCCTGCCGATGATCGGCATGCTGATCCTCAGCGCCCAGTTCGGCACGAACCTCTTCAACCCGCGCTTCGGGCCGAAGATCCTGGTGCCGATCGGCATGCTCGTCGTCGCCGTGGGCATGGTGCTGCTGACGCGCCTCGACGTCCACAGCACCTACGCGGCCGATGTGCTGCCCCCGCTGCTGATCATGGGCGCGGGGATGGGCTCAATCATGCCCCCGTCCATCCAGACCGCAACCCTCGGCGTGGACCGCCACTTCGCCGGCGTCGCCTCGGCGCTGGTGAACACGAGCCAGCAGGTCGGCGGGTCGATCGGCACCTCTCTACTGAACACGATCGCGGCCAGCTCGGCCACCGCCTACGTCGTCGCGCACCAGCCGGCCACCTCTGCGACGGTCGGCCTGGCGACGATCCACAGCTACACGACCGTGTACTGGGTCACCGCCGCGATCTTTGTCGCCGGCGGGCTGCTGGCCGCTCTGCTCTTCCGTCGCCGGCGCGGAGCTGCACTGGCCACCGCACCCGAGACCACGGGGTCTGCTGTCGCCGCCTGAGCGGCCGCTGCCCGGCCCGGCGGTGCGGCATCCCCGAAAGGATGCCGCACTCCGCCCATCCTGGAAAGGGATGCCGCGCCATCAGGGCTGGGCGTCGAAGAAGTCGCGCGTCTGCTGCGCGACCTTCTCGGCCTCGCCCTGCGACCCGTACGGGCCGGGGTGGGGGAGTTGTCTCCGGAACTCCGCCGGGGAACCGTGATCATGCTCGACGTACCAGAACGACTGCCCGTTCTCGGTGCGCTCCACTGTTCTGACTGCCCACGCCATTGTCAGCCGCCTTTCGATTGCGAGGGCTCCCTCGCCGTCTCCGACGTTACTCCATCGGACGCCCTACCAGCTCGGTCTCCGGCCGGTCAGCGAGCCGGATGAGGCAGATGCGGACGGCCTGCTCGTAGCTGACCGGCTCCGAGCGGGGATCGGCCTCGTCAGGACCGGTGACGATGTAGCGGCCGTTGGGCTGCGGGTGGATGACGGCGGAACGGCGGTCCTCGATGAGGAGGTAGAGGCCGGTCTCGGTGCGCGCGACGGTGACGGCCCGTCCCGCGATGTCGAAGTCGCGGGAATGGCCGAAGGGCACCGCGATCGGGGACTGGATCGCCGTGGTGTCCAGCAGCGCGCCGTTCATCAGCGGATGCCTCGTCCGCGGGCGTCGACGGTGCCGCCCTCGTCCTCCCACTCGCCGAGGTCGGCCCGGCCCGGAGCGATGGCGCCGCCTTCGGCGTTCGGCTGGTCCTGCGCAGGGGGAGCGACGAACGTGATCGCGGCCGCCGCGGTCGTGACGTACGCGGCGCGGTCGTGCTCCTGCTGGGCCAGCCGGGCGGCTTCGGTCTCCGCCTCGGTGTCCTGGGCGGCGGCGGAGCGGCTGATGTCGTTCAGCAGCGTGTCCACGGTGGTGGCGAGGCCCTCGGCGAGCTCGTCGAGGTTCGTGTCGTGGATCTCGAGCCGGCGGTCGCGGGTCGTGATGCTCGCCTCGACGTAGCCGGCGGCGCTCAGTCGCTGCCGCGGAAGCGTGCCGGCGATCATCGCGAGCTCCGTGGACGTGGGCGGCCGGGTGAACTCGGCGACCACGGTGTAGCGGAGGGGGGCGAAGTCGGATCCGAGCGCGGAGGGCAGCATCCCGGGCAGGAGGCGGGAGAGCCCGAGCCCGGCCTCGTCGTTCGCGAGTGCGGCGTCGCGGAACCGGATGGCCTCGGCGCGTGCGTGAAGCTCCGCCCAGCGCTTCTCCTCGTGCTGCTCGTAGCCGACGAGCTCGTCGGCGACGAGGTGGGCGCGCGTCGCCTCGAGGGCGCTGATGTGGCTGAGGAGCCCCGCGAGGGCCGCGGCGAGGCCACCGGCGAGCTCGTCGAGGTTGGTGTTCGCGATCTCCAGCCGCCGGTCGCTCACCGTGACGGTGACGTTCGGGAACTGTGCTCGATCCAGCCAGTTGCGGGCCTCGGAGCCATTGATGGCGTCGATCTCACCCGCGGAGGGGCGGCGCGTGAACACCGCGGAGACGGTGTAGCGCTCGGGCCCACCCGGCGCATGCACGGTGCGCGGCAGGAGGTCCGTAAGGACATGCGAGAGCCCCAGGGCCTGGGGATCGGTCGGCCGAGACATCGTTGCCGGCCGGATTGTTTGCGTCATAACCGGACGTTAGGCGCATAAGATGTGCACCCTCACAGGCTGGGGTGGCCCGGATGCCGGCGCGTCAGCGGATCAAGCGGAGCGCGCCCGGTCTGACGGTGATCTTGGCGCCGGTGATGGCGCCGAAGCTGTCGCCGTCGAGCTCCACCTCCTGCGCGGAGTTGAACGTGACGCTGATCTGGCGGGCCCGGCTGTAGCGCAGGGCGTAGGGCTGCCGGATGAGCTGCCGGAGCAGCTTGCCGGTGGCGGTCCGGTGCAGGAAGCGGGCGAAGCCGAGTCGCAGCCCGATCTGCATCCAGCCGCCCGCGCCGCGCGGGCGCAGAATGACCGTGTCGAGGATGCCGTCGTCCGGCCGGGCCTCGGGGATGAGGAGGAGCCCGCCGGTGAGGGTGCCGCAGTTGCCCACGATGACGGTGTGGGCGCGGGTGGAGTGCCTCCGGCCGTCATCCAGGCGGTAGTGAACGGCGAAATCCGAGTTGGCGATCACCGAGCGTCCGATCGGGTCCGCATAGGCCAGCCAGCCCAGGCGCTTCTTCAGTCGGGGATTGGTCCCGGCTGCCATGCGCGCATCCAGGCCGATGCCGGCCATCACGAGGAAGGCGTGCGAGGCCACGGACCCGTCGGCGTGCTGCAGCGTCACCCGCCCGACGTCGAGGGGACGCGCGGTGCCGGTGAACGCGGAGGCGACCGCGGCGGGCAGGTCGTTGAGCGGCAGGCCGAGCGCCCGCGCCAGCAGGTTCCCCGTTCCGGCCGCGACGACGGCGAGCGGGATGCGGCTTTCCGCTACCTGCTCGGCGACGGCGCGGACCGTGCCGTCGCCCCCGGCGACGAGGATGACCGCGGGTCGTTCGGCGGCGGCGTCGATCGCCGCCCGCGCGCCGTCGTCCTCCGGAGCGGTCTCGAACCACAGCGCGGGGTCGTACTGCGCCCGGGTCTCGGCGGCGGCGACGAGTGCGCGAAGACGGGCGACATCGACCTTCGCCGGGTTGTAGACCACCGCCGCCCGGCGTCGCGTCGAGGGGACACGCGGAATCGGTGAGCTCATCTGCGAAGGCTACAGCCGCGCGACATCAGGCGTCCGAGGCGGCCTCCGACCGTGCCCTCGGACGTCGGAGCAGACGCCCGTCGCCGAGTTGGAGGGGTATCCCGTATACTAGAAGAATGTCAGCTCGTCCGATGCTGGCGTCGCCGCCCACCTCAACCGGGCCGGGCTGTGGACATGGCATCCGCTTGTCTGCCCCGTCATCACCCCTTACCATGCGCATCGCGCCCCGAGCCTTCCCGCAGTTCCGAGCCAATGGCGGCGCCGCTGCGGTCTACGAAACGAATTTCTGATCATTCTTCCCGCTTCATCCCTGCTGTTCCCCACTGCCGTGCCCGAGTGGCGGCAGGCCGACGACAACGTGCACGTGGCCACGCTCGCCGGCGAGTTCGCGGGGTTCGTCACCGCCGGCGATGGCCGGTTCGTGCTGCATAACGCGCATGCCCGTCAGCTCGGGGCCTTCCCGAGCCTGGAGGAGGCGCGTTGCGCTCTCCTCTCGACGGAGCCCTCCCCGACGGCATCGTCCTCGACGGAGTCCTCCCCGATGGCGCTCTCCGCACAGCACCCCACCATGCGTCCGCGGCGGTATCTCCGTCGCGGCACCCTGGGTCGCATCCGCGGCCCGAAAACACGAAAGAAAGACGACGACATGGCCACTGGCACCGTCAAATGGTTCAACGCAGACAAGGGCTACGGCTTCATCGCCCCCGACGACGGCACTGCCGACGTCTTCGCCCACTTCTCCGCTATCAGCAGCAGCGGCTTCCGCAGCCTCGAAGAAGGCCAGAAGGTCGAATTCGACACCGAGCGTGGCCAGAAGGGCCCGCAGGCTGCGAACATCCGGCCCGTCCAGAGCTGACGACGATCGGCACCACGGCGCCCCCTCTGCTCCGGCAGGCGGGGCGCCGCGGCGTATCACGGCGCGGTGGAAGCACGCCGCCGCGATCCTCGCAGGGCCCTAGTCTCGATACGTGCTGCGGATCGTGCGGGAGGATCTGGGCATCCACGTCGATCCCGAGCTGGTCTATCGCGCGATGCTCGGCGAGGAACGGCACTCGTTCTGGCTGACCCTGTCGGGCGCGCACGTCCTGGGCCGGGCCGACGACCCGGATGCGACCATCACGGCGCATCCCTTCGAGCAGCTCGCGGCGCGCCTGCCCGCGACCGAGGTGCGTGGCGACGGACGCCCCGCGCCGGGCTGGTTCGGCTGGCTGGACTACGAGAGCGGCGCAGAGCAGGTCGGCGCCTACCCCGCCGGATCGGGCGGTGCGGGGGCGGCTCTGATGCGGTGCTCGCGCCTCATCCTCGTCGACGTCGTGAGCTCGCGCGTCGAGCTCGCCTGGGTCGAGGGGGATGTCGGTGCGGGGGAGTGGGCGCGCGACGTCTCCGCGGCGCTCGCCCGGCTCGCCCGCCTGGGCGCCTCACCGCGCCCGCCGTCGTCCCCCGGCGCCGACGCGCGTCCGGCGGCTGTGGTCGAATGGCGCCACAGCGGCGCGCGTTACCTCGAGCTCATCCGCTCGTGCCTCGACGCGATCCGCCGGGGCGACGCCTACCAGCTCTGCCTGACCAACACGGCCACGATCCGCGCCGCGATCGACCCGGTCGAGATGTTCCGCCTGCTGCGCCGTGCCAACCCGGCCCCCGAGAGCGCGCTGATCCGATTCGGTGACACCACCCTGGTGAGCTCCTCGCCCGAGCGCTTCCTCACCGTGGACGTGGACGGCGTGGTGACGACCCGGCCGATCAAGGGCACGCGCCCGCGCGCGAGCGCTCAGGCGGAGGACCGTGCGCTCGCTGCGGAGCTCGCGGCGGACGAGAAGGAACGCGCCGAGAACCTCATGATCGTCGACCTCATGCGCAACGACCTCGCCCGCGTGTGTCGGCTGGGATCGGTCGCGGTCACGGAGCTCTTCCGCGTCGAGTCCCACCCGCACGTGCATCAGCTGGTCAGCACCGTGCGGGGTGTGCTCGCTCCGGGCCGCACCGCGCTCGACGCGCTCCGCGTGTGCTTCCCGGCCGGCTCCATGACGGGCGCCCCGAAGATCGCGGCGATGCGCATCCTGCACGGGTTGGAGGGCGGCCCGCGCGGCGTCTACTCCGGCTGCTACGGGGCGTTCGGCTTCGACGGCACGGCACAGCTGGCGATGACCATCCGCGCGGGGGTCGTCGGGCCGCACGAGACGACCATCGGGGCCGGCGGGGGCATCACCTCGGCGAGCCGCCCGGAGCGGGAGCTCGCCGAGGTCGCGACGAAGGCCGCCGCGCTGATCGACGCCGCCCTGGGCGCACGACGCTGAGGGGCGCTGGCCCCGCGGCCGAGCCGGGTCGGCTGGCCGGTGGGCGCCTTCTAAGCGGCGAAGTCCACCTCGACCAGCGGGCTGCGGGCGATCCAGACCTCCGCCTCGTTCCCGGCGCCCTCGGTCAGCTGGGGCAGGGCCGTGAAGATCCCGGTGAAGACCTCCTCGCGCTCCTGCGGGTCGGTGACGGGGCGGGCGGTGGCCGGCAGATCGGCGGTCGCGGACTTCTTCAGGTGGAAGGTGAACGCGGGATGCGCGACCAGGTTCGCGTACCAGGAGCGGGGGCGGTCGGGCGTGCCGGTGATGTAGAACCTGTCGCCGAGCCGGTGGAACCAGATCTCGATCCGCCGGGATTCACCGGAGTGGCGTCCGATCGTGGTGATGTCCACCACGCGGTCGCTCTCGAGCGCTTTCGCCGCTGCATCGTCCATATGTTGTCGCCTTTCGTCGTCGGAGGCAGGATGCCTTGCTGTCCGCACGGACAGCCGTCATAGACGGCGAACCGGCGCGGGGGCCGTCGTATTTCCCGGGGATGCCTCACCCGCCGTGTTGCGCTCAGGCGGCCCGGTCGTCCTCCGGCTCCGGGGCGCCCTTCCACCCGCGCAGGCCGATGAAGGCGAGCCCGTGCAGCACCTCGCCCTGCCCCGGCTGCGCGGGCTCGACGCGCACCTCGAGGCCCGGGTCGTCGCCGGCGAGCCGGCGGAGCGCGGCGGCCAGCTGCGGCCGGACGCACTCCTCCCACACCTCCTCGCCTCCGTCGCCGACATCGAGGACGAGCGGCACGTCGCCGACGGTGCTGAGAAGGTGGCGGAGGGTCTCGCTGATCGTGGAGACGAAGTCGAAGCGCAGGCGGGTCTCACCGCTCTCGCGGTCGACGGCGACCTTGACGTCGAAGAACGAGCCGTCGTACAGCTCGCGCGCGCAAGCGTCGACGTCGAGTTCGGTGTACCTCGCCAGGTTCGCGGCGGCTCGGCGTGCATCGGTCGTGCTCATGACTCGGGACAGGCTACCTGGTGGGACGCTGAGAGCCCTCCGCGTTGACGTCCGGGGGCGGTTGCCTGCGCGACGGGTGGTCGCTGACGTCGTTCCGGCCGGGGCGATCAGAGGTCGATGATGACCTTCCCGATCGCACCGCCCGCGACGGCGTCGTGCGCGGCCGCCGTCTCCGCCAGCGCGAAGTGGTGCAGCGGAAGCCCGGCATCCTCCCCCACACGCAGGGCGCCTTCCGCGATGGCCGCGGTGATGTCCTGGGTGGCGGCGTCGAGGTGCTCCGGGGCGAGCGTGTAGAGCAGCAGGCCCTGGTAACGCAGGTTGAGACCGAAGGTCGGGCGGATGTCGAGGGCGAGCTGCTCCCCACCGTTGTTGGCGTAGAAGGCGATGGTGCCGCCGCTGCGGACGACCGCCTGGTCCATCGCGTTGTTGATCGCCGGGGCGACCTCCACGATGAGGTCGACGCCCTCCGGCGCCAGCGCGCGCACCGCGGCCGCGGCATCCGTCGCCCGATAGTCGACGACGTGCTGGGCGCCCGCCGCCCGGGCCAGCGCGGCCTTCTGCGGGCTGCTGACGGTCGTGATGACGGATGCGCCCGCCCAGCGCGCCAGCTGGATCGCCGCGTTGCCGACCGCGCCGGCGCCGCCCTGCACGAGCACCGTGTGGCCCGCGAACGCGGCAGGGGCCAGCCGGGGGACCGCCCCCGAGGTCAGAGCCCGGTGGGCGGTGATCGCCGGCACGCCGAGCGATGCGCCGAGCTCGAACGACGCGGCGTCGGGCAGCCGGACGGCCCGGCCGGCCGGCACGGTCGTGTACTCCGCCGCGGTCCCGTACGGCCGCCCGTGCTGGGCGAGGTACAGCCAGACCCGGTCGCCGACCGCGAGCTCGACCACACCGGGGCCGAGCGCATCGACCACGCCCGCGCCGTCCTGCCCGGGCGTGACCTCGGGGAAGGCCAGCGGGGCGGTGGTTCCCGCGCGCGCCTTCCAATCGGTCGGGTTCACCCCGGCCCGTACGAGCCGCACGCGCACCTCGCCTGCGCCCGGCTCGGGAAGCGGGCGCTCGGCGAGCGTCAGAACGTCGGACGGGCCCTGGGATGAATACACGACGGCGCGCATGCCTTTGAGCCTAAACCGGAGTCCGCAAGCTGAGAGTAGGGTGAGTGGTGCATGGGGAAACAGCCATGAAGAAGGAGGGCCTCATGGCAGCTGCTTCCGCCGTGGCATCCCGGTTGAGCGTGGTGATCCCCGCGCGCAACGAAGCGGCCATCATCGATGACTGCCTCAGCGCCCTCGTGCACCAGAGCGATCCGGTCGACGAGATCATCGTGGTCGACAACGGCTCGACGGACTCCACCGCCGAACGCGCCGCGGCCTATCCGGGCGTCACCGTTCTCTACGAGGCCGTGCCGGGTATCGGCCGGACCCGTGCCCTCGGCTTCGACGCGGCGAGCGGCGACATCATCGCCCGGATCGACGCCGACACCATCGTCGACGCCGGCTGGGCGGCGGCGCTCCGCTCCGCCTTCCGAAACGATCCCGCGCTTGCCGCGGTGGCCGGGGATGTGCGGCAGTCCCACGCCGGCTCGGCCCTCACCCGGCTCATGGTGCACGTCTACGGAGCCTTCCGGGTCTTCCACCGCACGCTGTTCGGCGCCAAGGTGCTGCTCTACGGGCACAACATGGCGCTGCGCCGTGAGGCGTGGGAGGCCATCCGTCCCCTCGTGAGCGTCGATGAGCAGGTGAACGAGGACATCGACGTCGCGCTCGCGATCCGCAGCCTCGGCGGCAGGATGCGCTTCGAGCCGCAGGTGCGCGCCCAGGTCGACCTGCTGCGGACCCTCTCGCCGCGGAAGCTCGTGCGCTACCTGCGTCGCGACTCCGTCACGCGGCGGAAGTACGAGCTGGTCGCCGCCGAGGCCGCCAGCGGAGCGTGAGCAGCGCGAGCGCACCGAGCGGAATCGGCAGCCAGTACTGGGCGAGCCGCCACCCGGTCACGCCCAGGACCGCCTCGGCGGGGGAGGCGCCGAGCGCCACGAGCGTCGGCACGAGCACCCCTTCGACGACGCCGAGGCCGGCGGGCGTGAACGGCAGCAGAGCGAGGACGCAGGCCAGGCCGTGGGCGAGCAGCAGCGCGAGGATGCCGGGCCGGAAGCCCGCGGCGGCGAGGAAGGTGCCGAGCGCCGTCGCATCCAGCAGCCAGTTCGCCGCTGCCCACCCCAGGGGCGTCGCCAGGCGCCGGGGAGTGCGGGCGAAGACCGCCATGTTGCGCACCGTCTCGTTCGCGAAGACGACGGTGCGGCGGCGGACGCCGGTCGGCAGCCAGCCGAGGAGCGCCGCGAGGACGCGCAGCATCGCGCGCCTGTTCGTCAGGGCCACCGCGAGCAGGGCGAAGAGCACGAGCATGCCGACGACGATCACGACGGCGACGCCCTGCCAGCGGCCGCCGGGGGCGGCGGGGAGGCATCCGATCGCGCCCGTCACGAAGATCGCGGACAGCACCACGCCGGAGATCGGCAGCTCCATCGCGAGCCCGCCCGCGGCGCCGGCGTAGGCGCTCCGGCCGCCGCCGAGCAGCGAGAGCCGCAGCGCCGTGCCGAGAGCGCCGCCGCTCGGCAGCGCGTTCGTCGCCGCCACCCCGGCGAGGTTGATGCGGATCGCGCGCCACGGCCGGGGGCGCGTCGCGGGCGGCAGGACGGCGTAGGTCAGCAGCCCGTATGCGGCGATGGAACCGAGCTCGACGAGGAAGCCGAGCCCGGCGAGGAGGAAGCTGTAGTCCGGCAGGCGGTGCACGTCGTGCCAGGCCGCGTGGAGCTGGGGGAGCACGATGCGCCACAGCAGGACGGCCATGATCGCGGCGACGAGCAGCCGCCACAGCCAGGGGAGCACGCGGGAGCGCGGTGACGGGGACCCGTGCGGCAGCTCGGCCGCCGCTGCAGGGGAATCCGTCATCCTCTCGAGTCTAAACTTCCGGCCGTCCGGCTTCGGCTGCCCGACTTCCGATGTACTCACGCTGTTCAGTTGTGCGCAATTGAATTGCGTGCAATGATACGGACATGACATCGTCGCAGGCGGCCGAGGCGCTCGACCCGATGCTCTGCTTCGCGGTGTACTCCGTCGAGCGCCAGTTCGGGCAGGTCTATCGCGAGCTGCTCGCGCCGTGGCGGTTGAGCTACACCCAGTACCTCGCCCTCGTCGCGCTGTGGAACGACGACGCGCTCACGGTCGGCGGGCTCGGGGAGCTGCTCGGGCTCGACTCCGGAACGCTCTCGCCGCTGCTGAAGCGGCTCGAGGCGCGCGGTCTCATCGCCCGCCGCCGCGCCGCCGCCGACGAACGCGTCGTCGAGGTCTCGCTCACCGACGCCGGGCGCGCCCTGCAGTCCGAGCTCGCGGACGTGCCCGGGTGCTTCGGGGACCGCACCGGCCTCGCCAACGAGGAATATGTGCAGCTGCTCGCGCTCGCGAAGACGCTGAGCGCGCGGATGCGCGCCCAGGACCACCCCAATGGGAAGGAAGAATGATGGAGATTCTCTACACGGCTGAGGCCCTTTCGACCGGTGAGGGCCGCAACGGCCACGTCACCACCACCGACGGCCGCGTCGACCTCGACATGGCGATCCCGCAGTCGATGGGGGGCTCCGGCAACGGCGCCAACCCGGAGGAGCTGTTCGCCGCCGGCTACGCCGCCTGCTTCCACTCGGCGCTGCTCGGCGTCGCGCGGGCGCAGAAGATCAAGCTCAGCGACGAGACGGTCGGCTCGCGCGTGCACATCGGCCCGAACGGCCAGGGCGGCTTCCAGCTCGCCGTGGAGCTCGAGGTGACGATCCCGACGCTGGCGCACGACGAGGCGCAGGCCCTCGCCGACGCGGCGCACCAGGTGTGCCCGTACTCGAACGCGACGCGCGGCAACATCGACGTCACGATCACCGTGACCGACGACTGAGGAACACGCCTCACCGAGGGGGCCCGTCCCATCGACCCAGCTGCGGCTGGGCGACGAGACGGGCCCCTCGTGTGTGGGCGGACGCCTACAGCTCGGTGTACCGGGTGAGGACCCGCCCGCTCGTGATCTCGCCGAGCTGATTGGCGCCCTCGGGCGTCGCGCGGAAGGCGCGGTACGCGTCATCGGCGGAGATCGACTCCCAGCGCTCGAACACCACGTAGTGGCTCGGGTCCTCCGTGTCGACGGCGACCTGGCAGCCCAGGTTCCCGGCGAAGGCGCGGGTCGTGGCGAGGGTCTCGTCCAGGATCCGCTCGGCGTCCCCGAGGGACTCGGGCTTGATGGTCAGTTCCAGCACGGCGGTGACGGTCATACCGTCACGCTAGCGCCTCAGTGCGCGATCAGCGCCTCCTCCACCGGCGCCTGGGTCGGCAGGGAGATGTCGCCGCTCATCGGGACCTGGCTCATCACGCCGCCGTCGACGGTGAACTCGCTGCCGGTGCAGTAGCTCGACGCGTCAGAGGCGAGGAAGAGGACGAGCTCGGCGACCTCCTCCGGCTGTGCGGCGCGTCCCATGGGGATCGCCATCGAGCTGGCCGGGATGCCCTCCGTCATCGGCGTGTCGATGAGCCCCGGGTGCACCGAGTTGACGCGGATGTTCTCGCGTGCGAACTCGAGCGCCGCGGCCTTCGTGAGACCGCGCACGCCGAACTTCGCGGCGACGTAGCCGGGGAGCTGCGGGGAGCCGCCGAGGCCGTCGATCGAGGAGATGTTCACGATGGAGGCCCGGCCGGCTGCGCGCAGTGCGGGCACCGCGGCGCGCATACCGTAGAAGACGCCGGACAGGTTGATGTCGATGATGCGGCGCCACGCCTCGATCGGGTACTCGGCCAGCGGGTACATCTCCGCGATGCCCGCGTTGTTCACGAGCACGTTCAGCAGGCCGAAGCCCCGGGTCGCCGCCGCGACCGCGGCCGTCCACTGCTCGGGATCGCGCACGTCCAGGTGCACGTATGCCGCCTTCTCACCCAGCGCGGATGCCAGGGCCTCTCCTTCGACGTCGAGCACGTCCCCGATCACGACGCTCGCCCCCTCGGCCACGAACAGCCGAGCCTCCGATGCGCCCATCCCGCGGGATCCTCCGCTGATCAGCGCGACCTTGCCGGCGAGCCGGCCCTCAGTCTCTGTCATTTCAACCCTTTCCAGAGCCGATGCTGGCCCGGGGCAGGTTTCGCCGACAGGGACCTTAGGCTGCGGCATCCGGACCGCGACCACGATCGGGCCCGACCGCGATCAGGCCGTGAAGCGCTGCGTCCCGAGCACGGACAGCAGCCGCAGCTTCTCTCCGCCCTCGCTGCGCGGCGGGGCGGTGAGCACGAGCAGCGCCTGCGACTGGTCCTCGGTGAACAGCACCTGGCAGTCCAGCTCGATCGGGCCGAGCTCGGGGTGCACGAGGGTCTTGTGGTCTTCGAAGCGCTTGGCGACCTCGTGGCGCTCCCACAGCTCGGCGAACTCCGGGCTCGTCGCCCGCAGGGCGCGCACGAGCTCGCCCGCCTGCGAACGTGCTCCCATGACGCCGTATGTCGAGCGCAGGCTCGCGACGAGCGCGCGGGACTGGCGGGGGCGATCGTCCTCGGGGTAGCGGTCTTTGCCGCCGGGCAGGGCGAACCAGCGGTACGCCTCGAAGCGCTCGATGCCGGTGCGGCTGTCGACGTCGCCGAACAGCGCCTTCGCCATGGCGTTGGCCACGAGCGTCTCGCCGAGGTTCGAGAGGATGAGGGCCGGGGTGTCCTCGAGCCGGTCCAGCACGCGCAGCAGCCCGGGTGCGACGTGGGGGAGGGAGTCCACGCGGTCGGGCGCGGAGTGGCCGGCGAGCCGGAACAGGTAGTCGCGCTCGTCCGCCGACAGGCGCAGCGTGCGGGCGAGCGCCCCGAGCATCTGCTCGCTCGGCTGCGGACCGCGCCCCTGCTCGAGACGCGTGTAGTAGTCGACGGACATGCCGGTCAGCTGCGCGACCTCTTCCCGCCGCAGACCCGGGGCGCGTCGCCGCGCCCCCGCGGGCAGGCCGACGTCCTCCGGCAGCAGGCCCGCGCGACGACGGCGCAGGAAGTCGGCTAGAGCGGAACGATCCATCAGGACATTGTCCGGCCGATGCCCGAGAGCTGCCAGGGATCGCCGATCCCCCGATCGCCGCGTCTCTCCCGCCCGCGCGTCATCCGCGTCATCGTGTTGTTATGAACATCAGCGGAAACACGATCTTCATCCCCGGCGCGACGAGCGGCATCGGCCTCGCCCTCGCGCTCCGTCTTCAGGCCAAGGGCAACACCGTCATCATCGGCGGACGCCGCGCCGCCCTGCTCGAGGAGCTGCGGGCCGAGCACGGCTTCGACACCGTCCGGCTGGACACGGCGGATGCCGCGAGCATCCGCTCCGCGGCCGCGGAGGTCGTCGCGAAGCATCCGGACCTCAACGTGCTCCTCGCGATGGCCGGCATCATGCGCATCGAGGACTGGCACTCGGCCGACGGCTTCCTCACCGACGCCGAGGAGATCATCACGACCAACCTGCTCGGCCCGATCCGCCTCATCGCCGCCTTCATCGAGCAACTGCAGTCCCGCCCCGACGCGACCATCGTCACCGTCTCCAGCGGTCTCGCGCACACCCCGCTCCTGGTCACGCCGAGCTACAACGCGAGCAAGGCCGCCATCCACATGCTCTCCGAGTCGATCCGTCTGCAGTTGGCGGACACGAACGTGAAGGTGCTCGAGCTCGTGCCGCCGTCGGTCGCCACCGAACTGGTGCCCGGCCAGGCGGAGAGCCCCTTCGCCATGCCCCTCGACGCCTTCGCCGACGAGACGATCTCGCTCATCGAGACGCAGCCGGACGCGCACGAGATCCTGGTCGAGAACGTGAAGTTCCTGCGCTTCGGCGAGGCCCGCGGCGACTACGACCAGGTCGTCGCCACCGTCAATCGGCTCGACCCGCACGGCGTCAACGCCTGATCGTCGGGGGTGCTGGGTACCCTTCCGGCATGGCATTCCTCCGCAAGAAGAAGTCCGTGCCCTCGCCCGTGGCGCAGCCGAGCGGATTCGCGACGGCGGCGCGCGCCGCGGCCGGCGCCCAGTGGGGTGACGGCTTCGGCCGGATCGCCACGAGATGTGTGCAGATCATCGCGGTGCTTCTTGTGGCCGCGGTGCTCGTCGTGGGCATCACCCAGGTCAGTCTCGTCTTCATCCCCGTGACGCTCGCGCTGATCCTCTCCAGCGCCATCCACCCGTTCATGGGGTGGATGCGCAAGCACGGCGTCCCGTCACTGCTCGCCACCTGGATCGCCCTGCTGTCGATCCTGGTGGTGATCGGCGGGCTCGCGACGCTGATCGTCTTCGCGGTCCGCAACCAATGGCCGATGCTGGTGAAGTCGGCGAGCGACGGGCTCACGACCGTGCAGGGCTACCTCGACCAGCTGCCCGCCGGCATCATCAGCACGAAGAACCTGAAGGAGACCCAGGACGCGATCGTCGGCTACCTCACCTCCGCCCAGTTCGGCCGCGGTGCGCTCGCCGGTGTGGGCGCCGCGGCGGAGGGGGTCACGGGCCTCTTCCTCACGATCATCGTGCTGTTCTTCTTCATGAAGGACGGCCCGAAGATCTGGGAGTTCCTCCTGCGCCCCTTCGAGGGGGCGACCTACGCGCGGGCGCGCCGTATCGGCGACAAGACGGTGCAGGTGCTCGGCGGCTACGTGCGCGGCACCGCGACCGTGGCGGCGGCGGATGCCGTCGGCATCGGCATCGGGCTCGAGATCATCGGGGTGCCGCTCGCGCTCCCGCTCGCGATGATCGTCTTCATCACGGCGTTCATCCCGATCGTGGGCGCGACCGTCGCCGGCATCCTCGCCGCGCTGGTGGCGCTCGTTGCGAACGGGCCGCTCGCCGCGCTCATCGTCATCGCGATCGTCGTGGTCGTCAACCAGCTCGAGGCGCACCTGCTGCAACCGCAGATCATGGGGCACTCGCTCAATCTGCACCCGCTCGTCATCCTGCTGGCGCTGGCCGCCGGGTCCATCATCGGCGGCATCGTCGGTGCGGTCCTCGCCGTTCCGATCGCCGCGACGGCCTGGGGGATCATCAGCGTCTGGAACGGCGCGGAACTGCCGGCGTGGCCGGCCCGGCAGAAGAGATCGGAGAAGGTCTAGCGGCGACGCTGCGGCGCGAGGAGCCTGCCCTCCGCGGCATCCGCCAGCGCCTGCTGCTTGAGGATGTAGTGCTGCTTCTTGCCGGTCGCGGTGTACGGCAGCTCTTCGACGAAGGCATAGCGGCGCGGCCGCTTGAAGTCGGCGAGCCCCGGGTGCGCGCGGCAGTGGGCGTCGAGGTCGTTCGCGGCCTCCTGCGCGTCGGCGAGCTGGCCGGGCTTCACGCGCACATACGCGACGACGAGCTCCCCCCACTCCTCGTCGGCGAGGCCCGTCACGATCGAGTCGGCGACCCCCGGATGCTCCGCGAGGGCCTCCTCGACCTGCACGGGGTGCACGTTCTCACCGCCGGAGATGAGCATGTCGTCCTTGCGGCCGACGATCGTCACGATCTCGTTCTCGTCCCAGGTGGCGAGGTCGCCCGGGTACATCCAGCCGCCGCGGAACTTCTCCGCCGTGCGCTCCGGGTCGGTGTAGGCATAGCCGGCCTTGACCGAGCGCATGATGACCTCGCCGACGGTCTTGCCGTCCTGCGGCACCTGGTCGCTCGGCTCCGCGAAGCGGTCCTCGTAGACGTGCACGACGGCGACGTCGTCGTCGATGCACGCGCGGCCGGCGCTGCCGGCGAACTCCGGCAGGTCCTCGGGGCGCAGGAAGGTGTTCCAGAACGCTTCGGTCGTGCCGTAGCCGTTCATGAGCCGCGGGTGCAGCGTCTGCTGGTAGCGGATCGCCGCCGCCTTCTCGAGCGGCGCGCCCATCGTCACGATGCCGCGCAGCGAGGAGATGTCGCGGGGCGCCTTCTCCTGCTCGTCGGCGAGACGCTCGAGGTTGGTCGGCGCGCCGATCACATAGCTGAGCCTCGAGTTCTGGATCGCGTCGAGCACGACCGCCTCGTCGAAGCGGCGCAGGCACACGGACTCGGCGCCGACGAAGAGCACCGGGTTGGGGCCTGCGCAGTAGTTGCCGCCGCGGTGAAACCACGGGGACATGTTCATGGTCTTGTCGGTGGAGGAGAGCGGGAAGGCCATGATCACGTCGTGCGCCGAGAGCGTCTCGTTGAGGCTCGTGAGCGGCACGGCCTTCGGCATGCCCGTGGTGCCGCTCGTGTACAGACGGCTGGATTCGTCCCACACGCTGCCGTCTTCCGGGGCGCGGAAGCTCGCGGCATCCGTCGCCAGCAGTTCCTCGAAGGCGATCGTGCCGGGCAGCAGCTCGCCCTCGCCGACACCGGCGACGACGGCAGGGGCGTGCGTGGCGAGCTCGAGGGCCTGGGCGACGAGGAATGCCTGCTCCCGCTCGTACACGAAGACGACGGGCTTCGACTCATCCAGGATGAACGCCGTCTCACCGGGGGAGAGGCGGAAGTTCATGGGCGAGCTCACCGCGCGCAGCCCCTGGGCGGCGACGTATAGGAAGGCGAACTCCGGACGGTTCATCAGCTGGTAGCCGATGAGATCGCCCACACCGACGCCCGCGCGGCGCAGTCCCTCGACGAGCTGCCCGGTCACCACGCCGAGCTCGGCGTAGCTCCAGGAGCGGCCCGTCTCCGGATCGGAGAGCGCCGGTCGGTGGGCGTAGCGGTGGGTGTTGCGCTCGAAAGCGCTGGCCCAGGTGAAGTGGTTCTCGAAGACCCCGCGCAGCTGCGAGATGTCGTAACCGGTGCCGTTCGCGGACGTCATCGTCATGCAGCCGAGCCTACGGCTACCAGCGGGGCTTCTCGCTCTGCTGCGCCGCGACGGTCGCGAAGACCGCGGAGGCGAGCATCAGCGCCACCGCGGCGGCCTGCACGATGACCTGGACGATCGGGAGAAGCGGGAGGCCCGAGAAGAAGCTCCACGCGGCGGCCAAGACGAGCAGCGGCAGCCAGGCGAGGGTCTTGCGGGCGACGAAGGCGACACTCACGACGAGGAGGGCGGCGACCGTGGTCTGGAACAGCGGCGTGCCCCAGCTGCCGTGACCGATCCACGTCACGACCAGGCAGTAGGCCCAGTACAGGAAGGCGAGGACGGCGAGCAGCGTGACGAGAAGGCCGCCCAGCGGCGTCGGGATGCGGCGGGCGAGGCCCTGGACGAAGGAGCTGTTCTGGACGCCGTCTTCATGGCTGACGGCCGGGGTCGCGTTCACGGTCACGTTGCCGATCCTACCGGGTGGTCTCCCCGTCGGAGAGCGCGTCGACGGCGCGTACGAGTGCGAGGTGCGAGAGCGCCTGCGGCGTGTTGCCCACCTGGTGCCCGGCGACAGGGTCGTACTCCTCCGAGAGCAGCCCGACGTCGTTCGCGAGCGCCAGCACCCGGTCGATGAGCGTCACGGCGTCATCGCGGCGCCCGCTGCGCGCGTACTGCTCGGCGAGCCAGAACGAGCACGCGAGGAACGGGTTCTCCCCGGGCGGCAGACCGTCGACGCCGGAACCCGAGGTGTAGCGGTCGACGAGGCCGTGATGCATGAGCTCGGACTCGATGCGCGCCACGGTCGCGAGCATGCGCGGGTCGTCGGCCGCGCAGAATCCGATCTGGGGCAGCTGGAGCAGCGCCGCATCGACGTTCACCGCCCCGGCGTACTGCACGAAGGAGCCCGTGCCCGCGTCGACGTGAGCCGTGTCGATCTCGTGGCGGATGCGCTCGCGCAGCTCGCGCCAGCGCCGCGCCGGGCCGCGCAGGCCGTGTTTCTCGACCGCGTCGATGCCTCGGTCGAAGGCCGCCCAGGACATGGCGCGCGAATGGGTGAAGGCACGCGGCTCCCCGCGGATCTCCCAGATGCCCTGGTCCGGACGATGCCACACCCGCTCCAGGTGGCCGAGCAGCGCACGCTGCAGCCCCCAGGACACGGCGTTCTCCGCGACCCCGGCGTCGCGGGCGGAGGCGAAGGCGAGCATGACCTCACCGATCACGTCCGCCTGGAACTGCTCGCTCGCCGCGTTGCCGACGCGCACCGGTCGTGCGGGGGCGGAGCCGGCGCCCCGGTAGCCCGCCAGCGTAGGGATCTCCCGTTCGGGAAGCCAGCGCTCGCCCGCGAGCCCGTACATGATCTGCACGTCCCCCGGGTCGCCCGCGACCGCGCGCAGCACCCACTGCCGCCAGCGGTCCACCTCGTCCTCGAAGCCGTGCCGGGCGAGGACGTCGATCGTGAGCGAGGCATCCCGCAGCCAGACGAAGCGATAGTCCCAGTTCCGGCTGCCGCCGAGCAGCTCCGGCAGCGAGGTGGTCGCTGCCGCGACGATGCCGCCCGTGGACTCGTGGGTGAGCGCGCGCAGCACGAGCAGTGAGCGGAGCACGGCCTGCTGATAGCGGGGGTCGACGGGATGCTCGTAGCGCCCGGCCCACGCCGCCCACCAGCTGCGGGTGTGGGCCAGCGCGGTGTCCACGTCGAGCGGATCCGGCAGAGCGCGGTGGCTGGGGAACCAGCTCAGCACGATGTCGACGGTCTCGCCCGCGGCGACGGTGAAGGTCCCCGTGTGCTTGTGGTCGCTGCCGCGCACGGCCGGACCGCGCAGCACGACGGCGTTCGGGCCGGCGACGGCGACGACCTCGACGGGATCGCGGTCGCGGTACTGCGAGACCCACGGCACGGTGCCGCCGTAGTCGAAGCGGAACCGGATCTCCTGCCCGAGCTCGACCGAGCCGCGCACGCCGCGCACCCGTCGCACGAGGTCCACCCGGCCGCGGCCGACCGGCATGACGTCGATGACCTCGACCTCGCCGCTCGGGGTCGTCCAGCGGGTCACGAGTGTGAAGCCGGCACCGTCGTAGCGGCGTGAGCTTGCGGCATCCGGCGCGGTGGGTGCGAGCAGCCAGCGGCCGTTCTCCTCTTCCCCGAGCAGGGAGCCGAAGACGCTGGGAGAGTCGAAGCGAGGGACGCAGAGCCAGTCGATCGAGCCGTCGCGCCCGATGAGCGCGGCGGTGAAGCAGTCGCCGATGAGGGCATAGTCCTCGATCGGCAGCGCCATGCGGGGGATGCGGCGGCTACGCCGCCTTGCCCTCTTCGTCGAGGAGCGCGATGGGTCCGGTCACGGGGCGCTTGAGGTCGGCCCAGCGGGTGATCGGCGCGGGCTCCCAGCTCAGGGCGGCCGGCTCGTTCTCGACGTCGTCGCCCTCAAGCTCGACGGCGGGCTGGGCGATGCGCGGTGCGCGCAGCAGGCCGAGCGGACCGTCGTTCGGCACGAGGCCGTCGTTCGGCATCGGGCCGGCATCCGGCATCGCACTCGCGCTCGGCGCTGCGAGCCCGGTCGACGCGGGCTCCGCCTGGAGCGAGGCGCGGGCCGCCGTGACCCCGGCCGTGACCGCGGTGGCCAGGGAGTGCACGAAGACCTCCTGGAAGATGGTGTCGGACTCGTCGTCCGAGCGGCGCGTCACGGTCCACTGCCCGTCCTCGCCGAAGACCTCGACCAGCTTCTGCTGTACGACCGAGAAGATCAGCTCATCGCTGAGCCGGGGCACGACGGGCGCCGTGACCGCGGCGGAGGACGCCGGCGGAGTCGCTGAGCTCGTCGCGGCGGACGTGGGGGTCGCCAGAGCAGGGGCGGCATGCTTGCGGCGACCAAAGAACATGTGCAGATTCTCGCGCCCGGATCAGGGACTGTGTGTGCCGACACGCCGAAGCGTCGCGTCGGCGGTGGCCCGGCGGGCGGAGTTCTGCCGCACGGTCGCGACGGCGAGCACAGCCCCCGCGCCCCACGCGGCCCACAGCACCCAGGAGCGCTGCCCGAGCGCCGGCCGCCGCATCGCCCTCACGACCGGCACGACAGCGAGAGCCGAGCCGATCACCCGAGGGCTCAGCGCGTACTTGCGAAGCGTCATGCCCTCACGGTACCCAGGACGCTCTGACCTGTGTGCTTCCGCGCGAAGTCGACGGTCTCCACGAGCATCTGCAAGCGTTCCTCGTCGCTGCGCGCCTTGCGGGTGTTCACCTCCGCGACCACGTTGCCGTCCCACTTCTGCGCCGCGAGCATCGCGAGCACCTCGGCGACGGGCTGGGTGCCGTGCCCCGGAAGCGCGTGCTCGTCGAAGATGCGTCCTTCGTCGCTCGAGGAGGAGCCGTCGCAGAGGTGCACGTGCCGTAGCCGCTCTCCGAAGCCGAGCGCGAGATCCATGCTGCTCTGGCCCGAGAGCGAGGCGTGCGAGAAGTCCAGGGTGATGTCGTCGCAGTCGAAGTGCGTCGGGTCCCAGCCGGGCATGTACGCCTTCATGGAGCGGCCGGCCGCCTTCCAGGGGAACATGTTCTCCACGGCGATGTGGACGCCGTGGTCGGCGGCGGTCTGCCGCACGATGTCGAGGAAGTCCTCGGCGTACTCCGCCTGCCAGCGGAACGGCGGGTGCACGACGACCGACTCTGCACCGACGGATGCCGCGAGCTCCGCGCTCTTCTCGAGCTTGATCTTCGGGTCCCGGCCCCAGACGAAGTGCGTGAGCAGCAGCACCGGTGCGTGGATCGAGATGATCGGCTGCTCATAGCGCTCGGACATCGTCAGCAGGGCTTCGGCGCTCTGCGTCCGCTCGTCCCGCGTCACCATCACCTCCACGCCGTCGTAGCCGGCTTCCCGGGCGAGGCGGAATCCGTGTTCCGTGGAGAGCGGATACACGCAAGACGTGCTCATGCCGATGCGCATCATGGGTCCGCCCACAATACGCCCGCCTGTTGAACGAACGGTGACGTGTTGAATTCCGGTTCGTGGCCTCCTGATAGCCTCGAGAAAAGCGAGCGGAGGTGCCTCATTTCCGAGGGAAACGAGCAGTACGAACTGGTGATCGTCTCCAATCGCCTGCCGGTCGACCACGTCTCCGGCGACGGCGAGGACGCGGTCTGGCGAACATCCCCTGGCGGTCTCGTCGCCGCGTTGGAGCCGGTGATGCGCGATCGCGACGGTGTTTGGATCGGCTGGCCCGGGCTGGCGGACACCTCTCTGGAGCCCTTCGAGGCCGAGGGCATCGACCTCATCCCGGTGCCGCTGTCGTCGCAGGAGGTCGAGGAGTACTACGAGGGCTTCAGCAACGACACGCTGTGGCCGCTGTACCACGACGTGATCTCGCCTCCCGGCTATCACCGCGAGTGGTGGGATGCGTATTCCACCGTGAACCGGCGCTTCGCCGACGCCGCGCTCGCCGTGGCCGCGCCGAACGCCATCGTTTGGGTGCACGACTACCAGTTGCAGCTGGTTCCGAAGATGCTGCGCGACGCGCGGCCCGACCTCATCATCGGCTTCTTCAACCACATCCCGTTCCCCCCGTACGGCATCTACTCGCAGCTGCCCTGGCGCCGTCAGATCATCGACGGGCTGCTCGGCAGCGACGTCGTCGGCTTCCAGCGCGTCGCCGACGCCGGGAACTTCGCACGCGCCGTGCGGCGCCTGCACGGCTACGAGACCCGCGCCAACCTGATCTCGGTCCCCCTCGATGACAGCCAGGCCGACGTCCCGATGCGGCACAAGACGCTGAACCGGCGCGGCAGGCCGACCCGCACCGTGCTCGCCCGGCCCTTCCCGATCTCGATCGACGCCCAGGCGTATCAGGAGCTCGCGGCCGACCCGTACATCCAGAAGCGCGCGCAGGAGATCCGCGACGAGCTCGGCAACCCGCAGGTCCTGATGCTCGGCGTCGACCGGCTCGACTACACCAAGGGCATCCGTCACCGCATGAAGGCGTTCGGCGAGCTGCTCGCCGAAGGGAGCGTGACCGCGGAAGAGGTGAGCCTCGTGCAGGTCGCGAGCCCCAGCCGGGAGCGCGTCGACGCGTACGCCCAGCTGCGCGACGAGGTCGAGATCACGGTGAGCCGCATCAACGGCGACTATTCGCAGCTCGGGCACCCGGCGATCAGCTACCTGCACCAGGGCTACCCGCGCGAGGAGATGGTGGCGCTCTACCTCGCCGCCGACATCATGCTCGTGACCGCGCTGCGCGACGGCATGAACCTCGTCGCCAAAGAGTACGTCGCGAGCCGCATCGACCAGGACGGGGTGCTGATCCTCTCCGAGTTCGCTGGCGCGGCCGACGAGCTGCGCCAGGCGCTGCTCGTGAACCCGCACGACATCGACGGGCTCAAGTCGGCGATCCTCCAGGCGATCCGGATGCCCAAGCGGGAGCGCATGCGCCGGATGCGAGCACTGCGCAAGCGCGTGTTGAGCCATGACGTGCAGCGCTGGAGCGCGACCTTCCTCGACGCGCTCGTGCGGGAGAACCACGCCGACCCGGCGAACCACGCCGACATCCCCAAGCGGATCGTGATGGCGGCCGACGATGGCGACTGAGACGACGGATGCCTTCGGCGCCGTCGCCTCGATCGCCTCTGCTCCCGCCCTGCTCGTCGCCCTCGACTTCGACGGCACGGTCGCGCCGCTCGTGGACGACCCCTCGACCTCGCGGGTGACCCCGGTGGCGGCCGCGGCGATCGCCCGGCTGCGCGCGCTGCCGAACACCTGGGTCGCCTTCGTCTCGGGGCGGCCGCTCGAGTCGCTCGCCCGGCTGACCCGGACGGACGCTGACGGCCGACCGGATCCCGACGCCCTGCTCGTCGGCTCGCACGGCGTCGAGGTGAGCACGGGCGGCGAGCTCGCCGAGCTCGGCCTCTCGGCGGAGGAGCGGGCGCGCATGGACCGTCTCGAGGCGGCCCTCGCCCCGATCGTCGCCGCGGTGCCCGAGGCCCGGCTGGAGCACAAGCCGGTCGGCTACGGCGTGCACAGCCGGCGCGTCGCCGACACGTCCCTCGTGCCCGGGCTCCAGGCCGCCGCGCGGGAGGCCGCGCGGTCGATCGGCGGCTTCACGGAGCGCGACGGCAAGGACATCGTCGAGTTCAGCGTGCGCGACGTGGACAAGGGCGACGGCGTGCGGATGCTGCGCGAGCTGCTCGCGGGCCGGACGGGCGCCGAGGTGACCGTGCTGTACGCGGGCGACGACGTGACGGACGAGGACGCGTTCGCCGTGCTGGAGCCTGCCGACCTCGGCGTCAAGGTGGGGGAGGGCGAGACGCGTGCGAGTTCCCGCGTGGCCGACGTCCCGACCTTCGCCGCGCTGCTCACCCGGCTGGCCGCCGCGCGTGCGGCATCCGTCACCGCCTAGCGGGTGTTGTTTCCTGACTAGGGTTGTTTTATGTCTGAAATTGACGTGAAACCTCGCAGCCGAGTTGTCACCGACGGCATCGAAGCCACCACCAGCCGTGGCATGCTCCGCGCCGTCGGCATGGGGGACGCGGACTGGGACAAGCCGCAGATCGGCATTGCGAGCTCGTGGAACGAGATCACGCCCTGCAACCTCTCGCTCGACCGGCTCGCGCAGGCCGCCAAGGAAGGCGTGCACTCCGGCGGCGGCTACCCACTGCAGTTCGGCACCATCTCCGTCTCCGACGGCATCTCGATGGGCCACGAGGGCATGCACTTCTCGCTCGTCTCGCGCGAGGTCATCGCCGACAGCGTCGAGACGGTCATGATGGCCGAGCGCCTCGACGGCTCCGTGCTGCTCGCCGGCTGCGACAAGTCGATCCCCGGCATGCTCATGGCTGCGGCGCGCCTCGGCCTCTCCAGCGTCTTCCTGTACGCCGGATCGATCGCACCGGGCTGGGTGAAGCTCTCCGACGGCACGGAGAAGGACATCACGATCATCGACTCCTTCGAGGCGGTCGGCGCCGTGAAGGCCGGCACGATGAGCGCCGAGGACGCTCACCGGATCGAATGCGCCTTCGCGCCGGGCGAGGGCGCCTGCGGCGGCATGTACACCGCCAACACCATGGCCTCGGTGGCCGAGGCGCTCGGCCTGTCGATCCCCGGCTCGGCCGCGCCGCCTTCGGCCGACCGCCGCCGGGACTACTACGCGCACCGCTCGGGCGAGGCCGTCGTCGAGATGCTGCGTCGCGGCATCACCGTGCGCGACATCCTCACCAGGGACGCCTTCGAGAATGCCATCACCGTCGCCATGGCGCTCGGCGGCTCGACCAACGTCGTCCTCCACCTGCTCGCGATCGCGAACGAGGCGGACGTGCCGCTCACTCTCGACGACTTCAACCGCATCGGCGCCAAGGTCCCGCACATCGGCGACCTCAAGCCCTTCGGCAAGTACGTCATGAACGACGTCGACCGCCAGGGCGGCATCCCCGTCGTGATGAAGGCGCTGCTGGACGCGGGCCTGCTGCACGGCGACGCGCTCACCGTGACGGGCAAGACCGTCGCCAAGAACCTGGCCGAGATCGACCCGCCGGCGCTCGACGGCGAGGTGCTGCACACCCTCGACAACCCGATCCACCCCACCGGCGGACTCACCATCCTCAAGGGCTCCTTCGCGCCGGAGGGCGCGGTCGTCAAGACGGCCGGCTTCGACCTCGATGTCTTCGAGGGACCCGCACGCGTCTTCGAGCGCGAGCGGGCGGCGATGGACGCCCTGACCAACGGCGAGATCCATCACGGCGACGTCGTGATCATCCGCTACGAGGGCCCCAAGGGCGGCCCCGGCATGCGTGAGATGCTGGCCATCACCGGCGCCATCAAGGGCGCGGGGCTGGGCAAGGATGTACTACTCTTGACAGACGGGCGATTCTCAGGCGGCACAACCGGCCTGTGCATCGGCCACATAGCACCCGAAGCCGTCGACGGAGGTCCGATCGGCTTCGTGCGCGATGGTGATCTGATTCGGGTCGATATCGCCGCTCGCTCACTCGACCTACTCGTCGACGAGGCTGAGCTGGAAGCCCGCCGCGACGGCTGGGCTCCGCTTCCCCCGCGCTACACCCGAGGCGTTCTCGCGAAGTACTCCAAGCTCGTGCACTCCGCTGCGGAGGGCGCGATCACGGGGTAGCCGCGACCCACCGATCATCCACGCACCTGTGAGGGAACGTTCTGACATGTCCACGGACTCACATCCTGTGCCGGCCCCCCGACCCGCGCCGGCCGCGGCCGGCCCCGAGCTGATCAGCGGCTCCGCCGCGATCCTGCGCACCCTCGAGAAGCTCGGCGTCACCGACGTCTTCGGCATCCCGGGCGGCGCCGTCATCCCGCTGTACGACGAGCTCATGGCGCAGACCTCGATCCGCCACATCCTGGTCCGCCACGAGCAGGGCGCCGGCCACGCGGCCGAGGGCTACGCCGCCGCCTCCGGACGGGTCGGCGTCGCCATCGCCACCTCCGGCCCCGGGGCGACGAACCTCGTCACCGCCATCGCGGACGCCTACATGGACTCCGTGCCCCTTCTCGCGATCACCGGCCAGGTGTTCTCGACCCTGATGGGGACGGATGCCTTCCAGGAGGCCGACATCGTCGGCATCACCATGCCCATCACGAAGCACTCCTTCCTCGTGAAGACCCCGGAGGAGATCCCGGCCGCCATCGCCGCGGCCTATCTGATCGCCTCGACCGGCCGCCCCGGCCCCGTGCTCGTCGACATCACGAAGGACGCCCAGCAGGACCCCATGGAGTTCAGCTGGCCGCCGAAGGTCGAGCTGCCCGGCTATCGCCCCGTCACCAAGGCGCACGGCAAGCAGATCCAGGCCGCGGCCGCCCTGCTCGCCGAGGCGCGGCGCCCGGTGCTGTACGTCGGCGGGGGAGTCATCCGCGCTCGGGCATCCGATCAGCTGCGCGAGCTCGCCGAGGCGACGGGCGCGCCCGTGGTGACCACGCTCATGGCCCGCGGCGCCTTCCCGGACTCGCACGAGCAGCACCTCGGGATGCCGGGCATGCACGGCACCGTCCCCGCGGTGCTCGCCCTGCAGGAATCCGATCTCATCGTCGCCCTCGGCGCCCGCTTCGACGACCGCGTCACCGGCAAGGTCAGTGATTTCGCGCCGCACGCGAAGGTCGTCCACGTCGACGTCGACCCCGCCGAGATCTCGAAGATCCGCGTCGCCGATGTGCCGATCGTGGGCGACCTCGCCGAGGTGCTGCCCGATCTCACGGTCGCATACCGCGAGGCGACGGCCGGCGGTGCGCCCGATACATCCGACTGGTGGACGCGGCTGAACGGGCTGCGGCAGGAGTTCCCGCTCGGCTACGCGCCCCCGAGCGACGGACTGCTGAGCCCGCAGAAGGTCATCCAGCGTATCGGCGAACTGACCGGGCCGGAGGGCGTCTACGTCGCCGGCGTCGGCCAGCACCAGATGTGGGCCGCGCAGTTCATCCGCTACGAGCGCCCCAACGCCTGGGCCAACTCGGGCGGAGCGGGCACCATGGGCTATTCGGTCCCCGCGGCCATGGGCGCGAAGGTCGCCCAGCCGGACCGCGTGGTGTGGTCGATCGACGGCGACGGATGCTTCCAGATGACGAACCAGGAGCTCGCCACCTGCACGATCAACAACATCCCGATCAAGGTGGCGATCATCAACAACTCCTCGCTCGGCATGGTCAAGCAGTGGCAGGCCCTGTTCTACGAGGGCCGCTTCTCGCAGACCGAGCTGCACACCGGCGCCGGCAGCGAGCGGGTGCCGGACTTCGTGAAGCTCGCCGACGCCTACGGTGCGCTCGGCATCCGCGTCACAACGGAGGACGAGGTGGACGACGCGATCAAGCTCGCGCTCGAGACCAACGACCGGCCCGTCGTGATCGACTTCGTCGTCTCCTCCGACGCGATGGTGTGGCCGATGGTTCCGCAGGGCGTGAGCAACAGCTACGTGCAGTACGCCCGTGACCACAGCCCGGCCTGGGGGGAGGACTAAGCCCATGAGCGCCCACGTTCTCTCCCTCCTCGTCGAGGACAAACCCGGTCTGCTGACGCGCGTGGCGGGGCTGTTCGCCCGCCGCGGCTTCAACATCAACTCGCTCGCGGTCGGCACGACCGAGGTCGAGGGCCTCTCGCGCATCACGGTCGTCGTGGACGTCGAGGAGCTGCCGCTCGAACAGGTCACCAAACAGCTCAACAAGCTCATCAACGTGATCAAGATCGTCGAGCTCGACCCGGCGCAGTCGGTGCAGCGCGAACACCTGCTCGTCAAGGTGCGCGTCGACAACGCCACCCGTTCGCAGGTGCTCGAGGCCGTGAACCTCTTCCGCGCCCGTGTCGTCGACGTCGCCACCGACGCGCTCGTCATCGAGGCGACCGGAGACACCGGCAAGATCCAGGCGCTGCTGCGCGTCCTCGAGCCCTACGGCATCAAGGAGCTCGCGCAGTCCGGCCTGCTCGCGATCGGACGCGGTTCGAAGTCCATCACGGACCGCGTCTTCAAATCCTGACCTTCCCACCCCTCACACAGAACGAAAGACACATGGCAGAGATCTACTACGACAACGACGCCGACCTCAGCATCATCCAGGGCAAGAAGGTCGCCGTCATCGGTTACGGCTCGCAGGGCCACGCCCACGCGCAGAACCTGCGCGACTCGGGCGTCGAGGTCGTCATCGGCCTGAAGGAGGGCTCGAAGTCGATCCAGAAGGCGAGCGAGGCGGGCTTCGAGGTGAAGAGCAACGCCGAGGCGGCCGAGTGGGCCGACGTCATCGTCATCCTCGCCCCCGACCAGGTGCAGCGTCACCTCTACGCCGACGACATCGCCCCGCACCTCGCCGACGGCAAGGCGCTGCTGTTCGGCCACGGCTTCAACATCCGCTACGGCTACATCACCGCGCCCTCGGGCGTCGACGTCGTGATGGTCGCCCCGAAGGGCCCGGGTCACACCGTGCGTCGCGAGTACGTCGCCGGCCGCGGCGTGCCCGTCATCGTCGCCGTCGAGCAGGACGCCACCGGCGCCGCCTGGCAGCTCGCCCTGTCCTACGCGGCCGCCATCGGCGGCCTGCGCGCGGGCGGCATCAAGACGACCTTCACCGAAGAGACCGAGACCGACCTGTTCGGCGAGCAGACCGTGCTGTGCGGCGGCGTCTCGCACCTCGTCCAGTACGGCTTCGAGACCCTCACCGAGGCCGGCTACCAGCCCGAGATCGCCTACTTCGAGGTGCTGCACGAGCTCAAGCTCATCGTGGACCTGATGTGGGAGGGGGGCATCGCCAAGAAGCGCTGGTCGGTCTCTGACACGGCCGAGTACGGCGACTACGTCTCCGGCCCGCGCGTCATCGACCCGGCCGTGAAGGTGCACATGCAGGAGGTCCTCGCGGACATCCAGAACGGCGCCTTCGCCGAGCGCTTCATCGCGGACCAGGACGCCGGCGCCCCGGAGTTCCTGCGCCTGCGCGCCGAGGGCGAGGCGCACCCGATCGAGAAGACCGGCCGCGAGCTGCGCGCCCTCTTCGCCTGGAACGCGAACACGGACGACGACTACGTCGACGGGTCAGTCGCTCGCTGACCCGTCGACGCAGTCGGGACGGCTGTGCTTGTCCGGTGTGCCGGTCCGTGTCCGGCGCACGTGTCGTCGGGTCGGTCGCTCGCTGACCCGATAGCTCGCTGACCCGACGCCGTAGCGCCATCGAGGCGACCCGTGCCGAGGCATCCGATCATGGATTCGCCTGGCACGGGTCGCCTCGCCGTCGTTAACCGCTGCGCTTCATCCGCCGCGCCCCGTCTTGTCTAGATCCGCCGCTCAGGCCAAGATTCTTTCGCATAGCGATATCTTTATTTCGACAGGCGGTGATATTCCGGCCACGCCTCGCGCTCGGAGCATCTCCCTCGAATCAGCGCAGGGCATTGACATCTCACGATGCGGAAAATAATGTCTGAATAGAGAAATGGATATTGATCTCGAAAGGGCTCCCCACGCAATGACGCAAGAGCAGACCCCCTGGTACGAACGTGCCGTGAGATGGGGTCAGACCAATCTGACGGAGATCGACCCGGGCCGCTACGACGCGGACTTCTGGCGCCAGCGCTGGCGCGACACGAAGATCCAGGGCGTGATCATCAACGCCGGAGGCATCGTCGCCTACTACCCGAGCGCATTCCCGCAGCACCGTGCCACCGCACTGGGCGAGCGCGACTTCTACGGCGACATCGTCGCGCAGGCGCGCGAGGACGGTCTTGTCGTCATCGCGCGCATGGACTCGAACCGCGCCGACCAGTCCCTCTTCGACGCGCACCCCGAATGGTTCACCCGGGACAAGGCCGGCACGCCATACAAGGCCGGCCCGAACTACATCGCCTGCATCAACAGCGGCTACTACCGGGAGTTCCTCCCCGCGGTGTTCCAGGAGATCATCGAGCGCAGCCACCCCGACGGCTTCGCCGACAACAGCTGGGCGGGCCTCGAGGCATCGAAGATCTGCTACTGCGAGAACTGCCGGACGGCGTTCGCGAAGTACGCCGAGACGGCGCTGCCCGAGGAGCACGACTGGAGCGACCCGGCGTACCGGACGTGGGTGCGCTGGAACTTCGAGCGCCGTACGGAGGTCTGGGCGGAGAACACCCGGGCGACCTCCGCGGCAGGCGGGCCCGACTGCGTCTGGATCGGCATGATCAGCGGCGACCAGGGCCACGAGGTCGCCCGGTTCCAGGACCTGCACGCGATCGCGCGCGAGAACGGGCCGAAGATCTTCTTCGTCGACCACCAGCGCCGCACGCCGCGCGACGGCTTCATGTCGAACGCGGACGCCGGGAAGCGGCTCCACGGGCTCATCGGCTGGGACAAGCTCATGCCCGAGAGCATGGCGATGTACAGCGCCGGCTCCGGGTTCTTCCGCGCCACGAGCATGCCAGAGGCCGAGGTTCGCGCCTGGGCGGCATCGGCCTTCGCCGGCGGGATCCAGCCCTGGTGGCACCACATCAGCGCGGTGCACGAGGACCGGCGGCAGTACGACACCCCGATCCCGATCTTCGCGTTCCACGAGCGGGCCGAGAAGTACCTGGTCGGGCGCACGCCCGTCGCGCAGGTGGCGGTGGCCTGGTCGGAGGCCAACGACGCCTTCCACGGCACGGACGATGCGGAGAACCGCGCGGTGAACCCCTACCGGGGCGTCATCTCCGCGCTCTCCCGGGCGCGCATCCCCTACATCCCGGTGCACATCGACGACCTCGACCGGCTCGGCGATGACGTCCGCGTCCTCGTGCTGCCGGACGTGGCGGTGATGACCGAGGCGGAGGCGGACGCCGTGCACGCACTCGCCGCTCGCGGGGTCTCCGTCGTCGCGACGGGGGAGACCAGCCTGAAGGACGAGGAGGGACAGCTGCGCGACGACTTCCTCCTCGCGGAGCTCTTCGGGGTGCACGCAACCGGCTCCAGCACGGGCAGCGACCAGCCGCTCGGCGGTGACATCGAGGTGTGGACGCGTCACGACTACGTGCGCTTCGATCGCGAGCCGCGCCTCGCCGGGATCACCGAGTCCGACGTGGCCGCGATCTTCGCCGGTCTGGAGCGGACCGACATCGTCTCCTTCGGCGGCCGTCTCCAGGGCATCCGCGTGGAGGACGCGGCGGTGCTCGGCACCTACGTCGAGCCGTTCCCCTTCTACCCGCCTGAGTTCGCCTGGCTCCCCTCCGAGCCGACGACGACCCCGGTGATCACCGCGCGCACGACCTCGAGCGGCGCGCGGGTCGCCTACCTCGCCGCCGACTTCGACCGCAGCGCGGGGCGCGAACAGCGCCCCGATCACCTGACGCTCATCGCGAACCTCGTGCGCTGGCAACTCGGGGCCGACGAGGCGCTCCGCGTCACGGGGGCCGGTCAGATCGACTGCAACCTGTACGCCCAGGACGGGCGGCTGGTGCTGCATCTCGTCAACACGGGGGCGGCCTCGCCGGTCCCCGGCACCCTGCACGAGGCCATCCCGACCGGAGCGCTCGAGATCGAGATCTCCCGCTCGTCCATCGCGGGCGGCGCGATCCGAGCACTGGTCGCGGACACGGCGCTCGCGGGCGAGTTCGGACCGGACCGGGTGCGGTTCACGGTCCCGCCGGTGACGGACCACGAGGTCGTCGTCATCGGGCAGCTGTAGCGATCACTCGCGGCGGGCGTGTCTTCCGGAATGTGGAATCCTCGTTCTTTGCTCGTAGTCTGGAGCACACTAGGAAGGCACGCCCACTCCGCGCTGCCAGGGGAGAGGGGAGCCATCGATGACGACGACTACTCAGACGAGCAACGGTGTGCAGTCCGTCGATCGTGTGCTCGACTTGCTCGAGTTCATCGCCGAGAGCGGCGGGGCCCGGTCATTGTCCGAACTCGCGGCGGTCTCCGGGCTGCCGCTGCCGACGATCCATCGCCTGCTGCGGACGCTCACGAACCGCGGCTATGTGCGCCGCCTGGCCGATCGCCGCTACGCCCTCGGGCCGCGGCTGATCCCGCTCGGCGAAGGCGCCACCAAGCAGCTCGGGGCGGTCTCGCACACCATCCTCGCCGGCCTCGTCGCCGAGCTCGGCGAGACCGCGAACATGGCGGTGCTCGACGGCGACATGGTCACCTACATCGCGCAGGTGCCCTCGACCCATTCGATGCGTATGTTCACCGAGGTCGGCCGGCGCGTGCACGTCCATGACACGGGCGTCGGGAAGGCCATTCTGACGCTGCTCGGCGACGAGACCGTGCGCGGGATCGTCACGCGCGTCGGCATGCCCACGCCGACGACGACCAGCCACGGCAGCGTCGACGAGCTGCTGGCCGATCTCGCGGTCAGCCGTGAGCGCGGCTACGCGATCGACGACGGCGAGCAGGAGGTCGGCGTGCGCTGCTTCGCCGTCCCCGTGCCCGACGCGCCCACTCCCATGGCGGTCTCCGTCTCGGGGCCTGCGCAGCGGGTCAACGAGGTCTTCGAGGAGCGGGCGGTCCCACTGCTCAAGCGAGCCGCCCGTGAGATCGCGGCGCGGATGCGCGAGTCCGAACGGGAGGAGGGCTAGCCGCACCGGACCGGGTCCGGGCGTGCTCACGCCAGGGACGGGGCCGGCCCGGAAGCGGGCTCAGAGCTCGGCCAGGCCCGCGTCCGCGGGCAGGCTCAGCGTGAACGCCGTCCCCTCGCCCGGGGTGCTCGTGACGCCGAGCGACCCGCCGTGCGCGGCGGCGATCTCGCGCACGACCGTGAGGCCCAGGCCGATCCCGGGGATCGCCTGCGCCGTCGACGCCCGGTAGAACCGCTCGGAGAGGTGGTCGAGCTCGTCCGCGGGGATGCCGATGCCCGTGTCGCGCACCGTGAGCAGGGCATCCGCGCGCCCGGGCTCCGCACCCACGGACTTCGCGCGGCGCAGCGCCGTCGAGACGGTGACGGTGCCGCCCTCCGGGGTGAACTTGATCGCGTTCGAGATCAGGTTGTCGGCGGCCTGGCCCAGCCGCTCGGGGTCGGCGTCGAGCAGAACGGATGCCGCGAGCTGGGTCCTCAGCGTGACGCCGGCGGTCTCCGCCGCCGGCCCCGCGGCCTCCACCGCCTGTCGGACCACCTCGTTCAGCTCGACCCGGGACTTCTGCAGCGGGAACGCGCCCGCCCCGGCCTGGGCCGTCGTGAGCAGATCGCCGACGAGATGCTGTAGCCGCTTCGCGTTCCGCTCGGCGATCGCGACGTAGCCGCGCTGCGCCTCGGTGAGCGGCTCCGGCGCCATCCGCAGCAGCTCCAGATAGCCCAGCACGCTCGTGAGCGGGTTGCGCAGCTCGTGCGAGACGAGGCCGAGGAACTCGTCCTTGACGCGGTCGCGCTCATCCGCGGCCTCGCGCAGTCGCCGAGCCACCTCATTGATGATGATCGCCGCGACGACGTAGACGAACGGCGTGAGGAAGTCGCGGGCGATGTCGCCGAGCGCCGCGGGCCGGCCGCTGAGGTATTCGGGCAGCAGCAGCGCGAAGCAGGTGCCGATGCCGGCGATGAGCGGATTCCAGGCTCCGGGCTCCGAGGCCACCCAGATGGTCGGGATGATGAGCAGCACGCTGAAGGGCGAGAGGGTCCCGCCGGTCGCGAGACGTAGCAGCGCGATCGCGACGAAGGTGGCGGTGGGGATCAGCACGCTCCAGAGCTGGTCGAGACGACGCCAGGGCACGGCGAAGGAGGCGACCGTGGTCGCCGCCTCCAGCGCGACGGACGCCCACAGCAGGCCGGCGGAGGCCACCGGCATCCGTGTCGCCAGCAGGACGACGAGCGCCGCCGCGAAGGTGACGACCGTCGGAATCTGCTTGACCCAGGGGGTCAGCCGCCCCTCGGTCAGACGGCGAGCGAGCGCGAGCAGCTCGGGCACGGGCCTCATGCCCGCAACTCTGGCATACGCGACACCGCTAGGGTGGGAGCGAACCCCGCCCCGCGACTGTAAGGAATCCTCGCCCGTGTCGAAGCCGGTCGTGCTGATCGCCGAAGAACTCTCACCCGCCACCGTCGAGGCCCTGGGCCCCGACTTCGAGATCCGCAACGTCGACGGCACCGACCGTCCGGCCCTGCTCGCGGCTCTCGCCGACGCCAACGCCGTGCTGATCCGCTCCGCGACCAAGATGGACTCCGAGGCCATCGCCGCGGCGCCCGTGCTGCAGGTCATCGCCCGTGCGGGCGTCGGCCTCGACAACGTCGACATCAAGGCCGCCACGACGGCCGGGGTCATGGTCGTGAACGCGCCGACCTCCAACATCATCTCCGCCGCCGAGCTGACCATCGGTCACATCCTGAGCCTCGCACGGCACATCCCGGCCGCGCACGCCTCGCTCGCCGCGGGGGAGTGGAAGCGCTCCAAGTACACCGGCACCGAGCTGTTCGAGAAGACCCTCGGCATCATCGGCCTCGGCCGCATCGGCACCCTCATCACGCAGCGCATGCAGGCCTTCGGCGTGAAGGTCGTCGCCTACGACCCCTACGTCACCGCGGCCCGCGCCCAGCAGCTGGGCGTCGAGCTGCTGCCGCTCGACGAGCTGCTGAAGACGAGCGACTTCGTCACGATCCACATGCCCAAGACGCCCGAGACGACCGGCATGATCAGCAGCGCACAGCTGGGGCTCATGAAGCCCACGGCGTACATCGTCAACGTCGCCCGCGGCGGCCTGATCGATGAGGCCGCCCTCGCCGACGCACTGCGCACGGGCACGATCGCCGGCGCCGGCATCGACGTGTTCACCTCGGAGCCGCCGAAGGACGACGTGCTCACCTCGGCCCCGAACATCGTGGTGACCCCGCACCTGGGCGCCTCGACCGGAGAGGCGCAGGAGAAGGCGGGCGTCTCCGTCGCCCGCTCGGTGCGGCTCGCCCTCGGCGGCGACCTCGTGCCCGACGCGGTCAACGTCGCCGGCGGCGTCATCGACCCCTTCGTGCGCCCCGGCATCGCGCTCGTCGAGAAGCTCGGCCAGGTCTTCGCCGAGCTGTCCGGCAAGGAGGCGCTCTCGAGCCTGGAGGTCGAGGTGCGCGGTGAGCTCGCCGGCTATGACGTGAGCGTCTACCGGCTCGCGGCGCTCAAGGGCTACTTCACGAACATCGTCAGCGAACGCGTGTCGTACGTGAATGCCCAGCCGCTGGCCGAGCAGCGCGGCATCGAGGTCTCGCTCACCACGGCGGCCGAGTCCAAGGACTACCGCAACACGACCACCCTCAAGGGCATCCTCGCCGACGGCTCGGTCGTCACGGTCGCTGGCACCCTCTCCGGCACCAAGATGGTCGAGAAGATCGTCGGCCTGAACGACTACGAGATCGAGGTGCCGATCGCCCAGCACCACGTCGTGATGGTCTATCAGGACCGTCCCGGCATCGTCGCCGTCTACGGCAAGGCCTTCGGCGAGGCGGACATCAACATCGCGAACATGCAGATCGCCCGCTCGGAGCAGGGCGGGACGGCCCTCTCGGTGCTCACGGTCGACTCGCCGGTCCCGGCCGAGATCCTGGCCTCGGTCGCACAGGCGATCTCGGCCGAGGAGCTCATCGAGATCGACATCACCGAGTAAGCGGATGGGCGATCCCCGGTCCCTCGCGAGCGCAGCCCGCTCGACCAGAAGCGGTGACGGCGATCCACGGGATCGCCGCTTCGCGCAGGTCGACGTCTTCGGCAGGGAGCCGCTGCGCGGCAACCCCGTCGCGGTTGTCATCGACGCCGACGGCCTGACGGACGCCGAGATGCAGCGGTTCGCGACGTGGACGAACCTCTCCGAGACCACCTTCCTGCTGCCGCCGACGACCGCTGGCGCCGACTACCGCGTGCGGATCTTCACCGGCAGCGGCGAGCTGCCTTTCGCCGGCCACCCCACCCTCGGCACCGCCCACGCCTGGCTCGGGGCGGGCGGACGCCCGGCCACACCGGGCGAGCTCGTGCAGGAGTGCGGCATCGGGCTCGTCACCGTGCGCGACGACGACGGCGTGCTGTCCTTCGCTGCGCCCGAGCTGCTCCGCTCCGGCCCGGTCGATGAGGAGCTGCTGGCGCAGGCATCCACCGGTCTGGGCATCGAGCGCAGCACGATCGTGTCGTCCCAGTGGGTCGACAACGGCCCCGGCTGGATCGCCGTCGAGCTCGCCTCCGTCGGCGAGCTGCTCGCCGTCGAGGCGCACCTGGACGGCCTAGGGCTGCACGGCGTCGGCGCGTTCGCGCGCTACCCCGACGGCGACGAGCGCCTCCTCGAGGTCCGCGCCTTCTTCGGCGAGCTCGAGGACCCGGTGACGGGGTCCCTGAACGCGGGGCTCGCGAAGTGGCTGGTCTCCTCCGGCCGCGTCACCGCCTCGTACCTCGCCGGGCAGGGCCAGGCCATCGGCCGGGACGGCCTCGTGCACGTGACGCTCGACAGCGAGCGGATCTGGATCGGCGGGCGTACCGCGACGATCATCGAAGGAAAGGTGACAGTGTGACGACAACGATCAGCCTGGCCGTGATCCCCGGCGACGGCATCGGCCCCGAGGTCGTGGCGGAGGCGCTCAAGGTCCTCGACGCCGTGGCGCCCGACGACGTCGTCTTCGCGCAGACCGAGTACCGGCTCGGCGCCGCGCGCTTCCTCGAGGACGGCCAGGTGCTGCCCGAGGACGAGTTCGCCGAGATCAAGAAGGCCGATGCCATCCTCCTCGGTGCCGTCGGCGGCGTCCCGGGCGACCCGCGGCTGGCCGCAGCCAACATCGAGCGCGGTCTGCTGCTCAAACTGCGCTTCGAGCTCGACCACTACGTCAACCTGCGCCCCACGGTGCTCTACCCGAGCGTCGACAGCCCGCTCAAGGCCCCCGGCGACGTCGACTTCGTCGTCGTGCGCGAGGGCACCGAGGGCCCCTACGTCGGCAACGGCGGCGCGATCCGCATCGGCACGCCGCAGGAGATCGCGAACGAGGTCAGCGTCAACACGGCGTACGGGGTCGAGCGCGTCGTCCGCTACGCCTTCCAGCAGGCATCCGCCCGCAGCGGCAGGCTGACGCTCGTGCACAAGACCAACGTGCTCGTCTTCTCCGGGTCCCTCTGGCGTCGCACCGTCGATCGCGTGGCCGCGGAGTTCCCGGGCGTCGCGGTCGACTACCTGCACGTGGATGCCGCGACGATCTTCTTCGTCACGAATCCTGCTAAATTCGACGTCATCGTCACCGACAACCTCTTCGGCGACATCCTCACCGACCTGGCCGGCGCGATCAGCGGCGGCATCGGGCTGGCGGCCTCGGGCAACATCAACCCCGACGGTACGTTCCCCAGCATGTTCGAACCCGTGCACGGCTCCGCACCCGACATCGCCGGCCAGCAGAAGGCGGACCCGACGGCAGCCATCCTGTCCGTCGCGCTGATGCTGGACCACCTCGGGCAGACCCATCCGGGCCTGGCGGATGCCGGGGCCAGGGTCTCCGCCGCCGTCCGGCAGGACCTGGCGACCCGCGAGGGCACGCGCTCGACGGCTCAGATCGGTGATTCGATCGTCCGGCTCGTCAACAGTTAAGGTTTCATCATGTCGTTGTCGCTGAATCTCACCGACGTCACGCCCCAGCAGTTCGCGGTGACGCGGAACCCGTCCCCGAAGTCCGACGCCGAGCGCGCCGAGATCCTCGCCAACCCCGGCTTCGGCCAGTTCTTCACCGATCACATGGTGCAGATCCACTGGAGCGAGCGCGGGAACTGGCACCGGGCGGCCGTCGAGCCGTACGCGAAGATCTCGCTCGACCCTGCCGCCGCGGTCCTGCACTACGCGCAGGAGATCTTCGAGGGGCTCAAGGCATACCGCCACGAGGACGGTTCCATCTGGAGCTTCCGCCCCGACCAGAACGGGCTGCGCCTGCAGCGCTCGGCGCGCCGTCTGGCACTGCCCGAGCTGCCGCTCGAGCTGTTCCTCGACTCGCTCACAGAGCTCGTCGCGGTCGACGCCGACTGGGTGCCGGAGGGCGGCGAGACGAGCCTGTACCTGCGGCCGTTCATGTTCGCGGCCGAGGCGTTCCTCGGTGTGCGCGCGGCACGCAAGGTGTACTACTTCGTGATCGCCTCACCCGCCGGCTCGTACTTCAAGGGCGGCGTGCAGCCCGTCTCGATCTGGCTGTCGACGGAGTACGCGCGCGCCGCGCACGGCGGCACGGGCGCCGCGAAGACCGGCGGCAACTACGCCGCGAGCCTGCTTCCCCAGCAGGAGGCCTACGAGCAGGGCTGCGACCAGGTGCTGTTCCTGCAGGACGGCAAGCTCGAAGAGCTCGGCGGCATGAACCTCGTGCTGGTGAAGAAGGACGGCACGCTCGTCACCCCGGCCTCCGAGAGCATCCTCGAGGGCATCACCCGCGACTCGCTCCTGCAGCTCGCGAAGGACCGCGGCCTCACGGTCGAGCAGCGCCCCGTCTCGCTGGAGGAATGGCGGGACGGCGTCGCGAGCGGCGACATCGTCGAGGCATTCGCCTGCGGCACCGCCGCCGTGGTGAACCCCATCGCGCAGCTCAAGGCGAAGGAGTTCACCATCGAGCTGCCGGTGCTGGCCGAGGAGGAGTCGGTCGCCATGTCGCTGCGCAAGGAGCTCACGGACATCCAGTACGGCCGCGTCGAGGATCGGCACGGCTGGCTGCGCAGACTGGTCTAATCGCGGCGGGGTGCCGCCGCGCGAGCGTGGCAGCGGCATCCCGCTAGGCTCGCATCATGAAGATCGGCCGGTTCAGCCACGATGGAGCGCTCAGGTACGGGATCCTCGATGAGGAGGAGCAGGACTGGGTCGTCCTCAAGGGCGACCCCATGTTCGCCGGGTACGAGACCACGGGAGAGCGCGTCAAGATCACCGAGGTGACGCTGCTCGCCCCCGTGATCCCGCGCTCCAAGGTGGTCGGCGTCGGCAAGAACTACCGCGACCACGTCGAGGAGATGAAGAGCGTCACCGGCGGGGGCGCTCCGACGGAGCCGCTGCTGTTCCTCAAGCCCAACACGGCCGTGATCGGGCCGAACGAGCCCATCGTCCTGCCGGCGGTGTCGCAGCGCGTCGAGCACGAGGGCGAGCTCGTCATCGTCATCGGCAAGGTCGCGAAGAACGTCTCGCCCGAGACCGCGCTCGACTACGTCTTCGGCTACACGATCGGCAACGACGTCTCCGCCCGCGATCTGCAGGTCGCAGACGGCCAGTGGGCGCGCGCGAAGGGCTTCGACACCTTCGCCCCGCTCGGCCCGGTGATCGAGACCGAGTTCGAGGCGACGGATGCCGCGCTGCAGGTGCGCGTGAACGGGGAGATCCGCCAGGACGGCAACACGGGCGACCTGATCTTCGGCCTGTCCGAGATCATCGCGCACGCCTCGCAGGCGTTCACACTGCTGCCGGGCGACGTCATCATGACCGGCACGCCTGCCGGTGTCGGACCGATCGTCGACGGCGACGTCGTCGAGGTCGAGATCGAGGGGCTCGGAATCCTGCGCAACCCGGTCAAGAACGCGTAGCTCGGCCCGCTGCGGCGCTCGCTCCGCCCGCGAGATCCGTCTACTGCAGCTTCCGCCGTCCGCTCAAGCTGCACTCGGCAGAGTTCGCGCGCGGTGGAGCGCGTCGACGATGCGGGCGACGTCGCGCTCGTCGTTCCAGAGGTGGAACGCCACACGCGCGTTGCCGGCCCGGCCCGAGGCGGTCAGGCCGGTGGCGGTGAGCGCGGCGAGGTCCCGGCCCGCCGGGTCGGACCAGGTGACGATGGCCGAGTGGCGCCGGGGCAGCCCGAGCGCCGTGCGCAGCTCGTCGCCCAGGGCCACGTTGTGCGCCGCCACTTCCGCGAGCTCGATCGCGGCGAACCGTTCGAGCGCCTCCGCGGCGCCGATCCACGCCTGCCAGGCGGGGGAGACGTCGAAGCGGCGGGCGTCTGCGGCGAGCTGAAGCTCCGCGCCGTAGCAGGAGGACCAGACGTCCTGACCGGCGTACCAGCCGGCCTGCACGGGGCGCAGCTCGCGAAGCATCCGCTCGCTCACCGTCATGAGGCTCACGCCGCGGGGCGCGCACAACCATTTGTAGGCGTGGGTGATCGTGACATCCGCGCGGCGCGCGTCGAAGTCGAGCCAGCCGGCGGACTGGGTGAGGTCGACGAGCGTGCGGGCGCCGTGGCGGGCGGATGCCTCCAGCACGGCCTCGACGTCGGCGAGCTCGCCCGTCGCCGACTGGACGAGCGAGAAGGCGACGAGCCAGGTCCGTGCGGTGATCGCCTCGGCGAGGGCCGGCAGGGCGACCTGGCGCAGCCGGACCCCGCGGTACGCCTGCTGGGCAAAGGGCGCCGCGATGGAGCTGAAGTCGCCGGTGACGCACAGTACCTCCGCGCCGTCCGGCACGGAGGCCGCGACGAGGGCGGCCTGGACCGAGGCCTGGGAGCCGATCGCGACCCGGGAGGGCGCCACGTGGACCAGACGGGCGAATGCCGAGCGGCCACGGGCGACCGCCGCCTCGTACCGTTCGGCGCCCGCTGCTCCCGCCGCACCCGCACCCCAGAGCTCGAGGTCGTCCGTCAGAGCGCGGCGCACGGATGCCGGGCCGAGGCCCATCGTGCACGCGGCGAGGTAGCCGGTCCCGGTGGGGAACTCGCCGCGCAGCTCGTCGAAGGAGGTCATGCCCTCCATGGTGGGAATCCGCGACCCATTGCACAAGAACAGGGGATCGATGAATCCGATAACCAGGCGTTATGATCGGGGCATGACGCTGATCGCCGCCAACGCCGCCGAGCTGCCCGAGCTCGACGCCCAGACCCTGCGCATCGTCGGCGCGATCGACGAGTACGGCTCCATCACGGCCGCCGCGAACGCGCTCGGCTACAGTCAGCCCGCCGTCAGCCAGCACCTGCGCCGGGCGGAGCAGCGCCTCGGCCTGGCCCTCGCCGAGCGCGTCGGGCGCTCGGTGCGCCTCACCGAGGCGGGACTCGTGCTCGCCCGGCACGCGCGCACCATCACCACGGCCTTCGACGCGGCGGCGGGGGAGCTCGCCGAGCTGAGCGGCCTCCGCGCCGGCCGGGTGCGGCTCGTCGGCTTCCCCACGGCCTCCTCGACGCTCGTGCCGCGCCTGCTGCGCGACCTGGCGCGCGAGCACCCCGGGCTCACCGTGAGCTACCTCGAGGACGAGCCGCCCGAGGCCGTCGAGGCCGTGCGCTCCGGCGCGGTCGACGTGGCGATCACCTTCTCTTACGAGGGCGACCGCGTCGACCCGCACCGCGACAGCGCCCAGGGGCTCACGGTCGAGACGCTGTGGCACGACGAGATGGTGCTCGCCCTGCCCGCCGACCACCCGGCCGCCGCGCACGACCCCGTGCCCATGGAGCTGCTCGCCACCGAGACCTGGGTCGCCGGGTGCCCGCGCTGTCGCGGGCACCTGCTGCAGGTGGCCGAGTTCGCCGGCTTCAGCCCGGCGATCGCCTACGAGACCGACAACTACTCGGCTGTGATCGGCATGGTCCAGGCCGGCATCGGCGTCGCGCTCGTCCCCTCGCTCGCCCTCGACTCGACGCGCATCCCCGACGACGTCGTGCTGCGCCCGACCGCGCGCGGCGACAAGCGCACGATCCATGTCGTGACCACGGAGGGCGCGGCGCGCGTTCCGGCCATCGGTGCGACCCTCGACGCGATTCGCGCGCTCGACCTGGGGAGACTTTCGCTCGAAGAAGCCGCCGTCGCCGCTCGGTAGACTTCGAGGCGTATGTCTGCCTATTCCTTCACGTCCGCGACCGGCGCCGGTGTGCGCGTGCGGTTCTGTCCCTCGCCGACCGGCACCCCGCATGTGGGCTTGATCCGCACCGCCCTGTTCAACTGGGCCTACGCACGGCACACCGGCGGCAAGCTCGTCTTCCGTATTGAGGACACCGACGCAGCCCGCGACAGCGAGGAGAGCTTCGAGCAGATCCTCGACGGTCTCTCCTGGCTCGGGATCGACTGGGACGAGGGTGTGAACGTCGGCGGCCCGCACGCCCCGTACCGGCAGTCGCAGCGCTACGACATCTACCGCGACGTCGTCGCGAGGCTGCTCGAGTCCGGGCACGCCTACGAGTCGTTCTCGAACAACGAGGAGATCGACGCCCGCAACGAGGCGAACGGCCGCCCCAAGGAACAGGGCTACGACAACTACGACCGGAACCTCAGCCCTGAGCAGAAGGCCGCGTTCCGCGCCGAGGGCCGCGAGCCCGCCATCCGGCTGCGCGTGCCTGACGAGGACGTCTCGTTCGATGATCTGATCCGCGGCGAGATCACCTTCCCGGCGGGCTCGTACAGCGATTTCGTGATCGTGCGCCCCAACGGGCATCCGCTCTACACGCTCGTCAACCCGGTGGACGACGCGCTCATGCAGATCACGCACGTGCTGCGCGGCGAGGATCTGCTGCCCTCCACCGGCCGCCAGATCGCGCTGTACCGCGCGCTCATCGACCTGGGCGTCACGAGCTTCGTGCCGCGCTTCGGCCACATGCCGAGCGTGCTCGGCGAGGGCAACAAGAAGCTCTCCAAGCGCGACCCGCAGTCGAACCTCTTCCACCACCGGGACCGCGGCTTCATCCCCGAAGGGCTCGACAACTACCTCGCGCTGCTCGGCTGGGGCTACTCGGCCGACCGCGACGTGTTCTCGATGGCCGAGATGGTCGAGAAGTTCGACATCATCGACGTGAACCCGAACCCGGCGCGCTTCGACCTGAAGAAGGCGGAGTCCATCAACGGCGATCACATCCGGCAGCTGTCGGTGGCTGACTTCGCGGCGCGCACCGTTCCGTACCTGCAGACGGCCGGCATCCTCTCGGACCCCGTGACCGATGCCGAGAACACGGTGCTCCTCGCGGCCGCGCCGCTCGTGCAGGAGCGTGTGCAGCTGCTCGGCGAGGCGCCCGGCATGCTCGGTTTCCTCTTCACCGACTCCGCCGCGCTTGTCTATGACGACGACGCGCTGGCGACCCTGACGGATGCCTCCGGCGATGTCCTCGCGGCCGCGATCGGCGCCCTCGAGCCGCTCGCGGACTGGTCGGGCGACGCGATCGAGGTCGCGCTGCGCGGTGCGCTTATCGACGGTCTCGGCCTCAAGCCGCGGGTCGCCTTCGGGCCGCTGCGGGTCGCGGCCTCCGGCCGGCGCGTCTCGCCGCCGCTCTTCGAGTCGCTCGAGATCCTCGGGAAGGACGAGTCGCTGGCCCGACTGCGGAAGCTGAATGAGCGCCTCGCCGGCTGAACGGGTGAGCTCTGACCCGGTGCGATCCGAAGCGGTGCGCCGCGATCCTGCCCAGCCGGACGTCGTCATCATCGGCGCCGGCCCTGCCGGGCTCTCGGCCGGGCTGAACCTCGTGCGGTCACGCCGCAGCGTGCTCCTGGTCGACACCAACCGACCCCGCCATGCGCCGACGCTGCACTCGCACGGCACACTCGGGCTCGACGGCGTCCCGCCGCTCGAACTGCGCCGTATCGGGCGGGAGCAGTTCCTCGCCTATCCGGGCGCCGAGCACACGAGCGGCCGCGTCACGGCCGTCGCGCCGGACCTCACCGTCTCCGTTCAGGGGCTGCGCGGCAATCCGGATCTCGAGCTGCGCCCGCGCGCGGTGCTCGTGGCGACCGGGCTCACCGAGGTGCTGCCGAACGTGCCGAACCTGCGCGCGTACTACGGCACGGCCCTGCACTCCTGCATCGAGTGCGACGGCTACGAGAAGATCGGGCTGCCGCTCGCCCTCATCGGCGAGAGCAGCGACCTCGCGGAGCGTGCCCGTGAGATCGTGCACTGGTCGGACGATCTGATCGTCTTCACGAACGGCGCGGATGTCGTGACGCCGGAGGAAGAGACGCTGTTGTCGGATCGGGGCATCCGCGTCGAACGGGCACCGCTCGCCGAGGTCGAGGGGGAGCGGGCCATCATGACCGGGCTCCGGCTCGAGAACGGCGCGGTCATCGCGCGTGAGGCCGGCTTCGTGCGCCCCGAATGGATTCCGCAGGCCGACTTCCTGACGGGTACGGATGCCGCCCGCGACGGCTCCGGCCGCGTTGTGGTCGACGCCGGCTTCCGCACGAACGTTCCCGGGCTCTACGCCGCCGGCGACGTGACGGCCCGCGAGCCGATGCAGATCGCGGTCGCGGCGGGGGAGGGCGCGATCGTCGCGCGGTCCATCCACCTCGACCTGCTGAGCGGATCCGACGCGCCCGGCCCGCTCGATTTCAGAGACGGCACCCTCATCAGGTAATGTTGACTCTCGGCCCGCCTAGCGGGTTCGCACCCTTGGGGTATGGTGTAATTGGCAACACGGCTGATTCTGGTTCAGTTGTTCTTGGTTCGAGTCCAGGTACCCCAGCCACGCGATCGGTGAGACCACGCGGCTAAACAGCCCATCCGATCCCTCCTCTCCAGGGCCCGTTTCCGGGCCTGTGACGAAATATGCGACGGAATTCCCGTCCGACGCCGCTATGCCTGCCGATTCCGGCCGTCCTGCTCTGGATTCTGCCGGTGACAGCGAGCCATTGCCGGTTCCCTGCGCGTACCTCGCGTGCATGAACCAGAAGAACCCGCCAGCACCCGTCCCCCTCACCAGCCGCCAGGTCGCCGAGCTGCTGCGGGTGCCGCTGCGCACGGTGGAGGACTGGCGCCTGACCTGCACAGGGCCGCCTTGGCTGAAGCTCGGCCGCCACGTCCGCTACGAGCAGTCAGAGATTCTCGCCTGGGTGGGGGAGCACCGGCACGGGTAGGAAGCGCACCCCTGCCGGCGAGATCGGCAACATCCAGGTGAACCGCCTCGCCACCGGATGGCGCATCCGCGCCCAGGCCCGCGACGACGCCGGCGAGCTGCACCAGCTGCGCGTCGTCCCCGATGCCGAGGACGAGGCCCGCGCTCTGCTCCTGCGTCGCGCCGAAGGACTCAGCAGCACCGCCTTCACCGGGCTCGACGCCTCCAACACGATCGCCGAGGCCGGCGCCGCCTGGCTCGAGCAGCTGCGGGCCCGCGCGATCGCCGGATCCCTCTCGTTCTCCACCCACGAGTCCTACGAGACGGCGCTATGGCGGCTCATCGTGCCCCAGTGCGGCGGGATCACCCTCGGCGCGCGCTCACCGTCGGGCGGTGCGACCGGCCAGCTCGTCGTGAGTCTGCTTGTGCGTGTGCTGCTGGTCGGTCATGGGCGGGCCCCTTTGACGGTTGCGATCGTGGGGAGCGCGGGGGCGGGCGAGCAGGTGGTATTCGCTTCACCGTGCGCCGCTGCCAATGGGATGGATTGCGTGAGCCCCGCTGCCGGTACCTGTAACGAAAAACTTCACGGTGTCCTTCTGGGGCCGTCGTTTTCTGACGTCAGTGATCTGGCATCACTGTGTCGCCTAATGACATACCGTGTCATCACGGACTAGAGATTGCGGTCGGGGACCCTCTCGACGCGAACCCCGCCGAGGCCGAGCCTGATCTGGGCCGGAGCGGTATCGACGCGCCGTTACGAGAGCCGGGTGGCGGAGATGCCGCCATCGACATAAAGAGTGATGCCATGGATGCCGGCGGCGTCCTCGGACGCCAGGAAGGCGACCGCTGCGGCGATATCGGTCGGTAGCACTACGGAACCGGCCGGGGTGGCGGCGGTCATCGCGTCGAGCATCGCCCGGAACTCGGTATTGCCCGGGGTGAGGGTGACGCCGGGTGCGATGGTATTCACGCGGACGCCGCGCGGGCCGAACTCTGCGGCCCAGGAGCGGGTGAGCTGTTCGTCGGCCGCCTTGGTCGCGGTGTACATCGCGCCGAACGGTGAGCCGACCTGCGCCGTCCAGGAGCCGATGTTGATCACCGAGCCCGATCCGCGTTCGGCCATGGTGGGGATCACCGAAGCGGTCAGGACGTAGGGAGCGGCGATGTTGACGGCGAGCATCGCGTCGAGGTCGTCGTCGGCGAGCTGGGTGGTCGGTGGCGAAGGGTAGAGCCCGGCGTTGTTGACAAGGATGTCGATCCGATCTCCGAGGAGTGATGTCGCCTCGGCGGCGAAGTCGCGGATGCCGGCGTATGGGCCACGAAGGTCCACAGTCAGGAAGTCGGCGCGTCCGCCGGCCGCCCCGATCCCGCGACGTGTCAACCTTGCCGTGGCTGAGGCGTCACAGCGCGCTGATCCGTGCCGGCTGCGCATCATGGGGGCGCTGGACCATGTGCCGGTGCTGCTGCTAGGCCATCGCGGTGAAGTCCTGGCCCGTAACGCGCTGCTACCCGCCGTGCTCGGGAGAGCACTCGAACCGGGGTCGTCCTTCATCCGCTACCTGTTCCTGGACCCTTTGGCCCGCGAGCGCATCGCGAACTGGGACGTCTTCGCACGCAACGCCGTGGCAACTCTGCGGCTCGAAGCAGGCAAGCGCCGGCACGACCGCCAACTGCACCAGCTGATCGATGAGCTGCGCTCGGCCGACCCCGACCCCGATGTCGAGGCGTGGTGGCAGGACCACGCCGTACGCGACTATGCCTCCGTCACGAAGCACATCCGCCACCCCCCATGCGGAAGACCTCGTCTTCGGCATCGAGACGGTGACGACGTTGCACGAGCCGGACCAGCGACTGGCGATCTCTACCGTCGAGCCTGATTCTCTCACCGCTCGCGTGCTCCCCATCCTGTCGAGCTGGGCACCCGACACCGTCGATCTCGTCGACAACGCCTGATGTGCTGGACGGCAGCCCATTGCCACCTGTCCTCGTCACCGGCTGGCGGGCAGATGCATATTGCGTCCGCGGTCGCCGCCGGGACGAGGCCGATTGCACGCGTGCGTCAGAAGGCGTGCGGTGGCACAAGACGGTCTCCGGACAGGAGTGTCCCGGCTTGTTTGACGTGCCGAAGGAGCGGGGATATCTCCATGGTCTGGAGCCCGCTGAGCGGGGCGATGCGCTCGGAGGTGAGCTCGAACAGCTCGTCGAGGTCGTGGCAGTGGGCGACGGCATGCAGGTTGTGCGGGCCGGATACTGCGGCAGCGAAGGCGATCTCAGGCTGCTGCGCGAGCGCTCGACCGATGGCCTTGACCGCCGCGGGATGCACGCGCAGCCAGAGGTTCGCGCGGGCGTGGTAGCCCAGTGCGTCGGCGGCGATCTCGACATCGACGTGGGCGGCCCGGCGTGCCAGCAGGGCGTTCAACCGACGCGATGCCCGGCCGGGTGTGAGTCCCGCGGCCGCGGCGAGGTCGACGAGGGTCGCCCGCCCGTCGGCGGCAAGGGCGTTCAGCATCCTCTCGTCCTCGGGGGCGAGGGTTACGGGCTCGCGGGCGACGACGGGCGACTCCGTGAACGGAGCGCCGCCGTCGCCGAGCGCGGTCAGCGCGTCCTCTTCCTCGGCGGTGAGCGTGCCACTCAAGGCGGCCCAGTAGTGGCCGCGTCCGCCGAGGAACTGCCGGAGCATGGCGGAGGCGTGGATGTCGACCACCGCGGCGGTTCGGGGAAGCCGGCGGCCGAGGAGGTCGTCGCGCTGCTCCCGGGTGCGGGAGCGGACCGCACAGGTGATCTCGGAGCCGGCAGCGGCTAGGGAGACCTAGCTGACGTCGTCGCGCGCTGCGAGCGCGTCGGCGATCGCCATGACGCTGCCAGGGCGACAGCGCAGGCGCACCAGCCACTCGCTCTGCCCGAGCGCGCCGGGATCGACGATGCCGGCGACACGGATGACGCCGGCGGCGCGCAGCCGGCGGTAATGGCGGGCGATGGCCCCCTCTGTCACACCGAGCGCGCCGGCGATGGCGGCGAACGACGCCCGCGGAGCAATCTGCAGCGCGCGGATGAGACGCACGTCATCGGGCTGGACTGTGATGGATTCCGCCATTCTGGCCCCTTCCTGGATGGCAATCGTACGTTCTTGGCCGCTTGATGAGCGCCGCGGGCTGGTCGACGGCGAGACCCATGGCATCACCGGAGGGAGCAACACGATGACGTTGATCGGGATCGAAGAGCACTGGACCACGCCCGGGCTGGGCTCCGCCTTGGATGGGCTGCCGCCCGGCCGGCGGGACGAGAGCCTGGCGTTCAACCAGATGGGCGACAACCTCGCCCGGCTGGAGGACATCGGCGAGGCGCGGATCGCCGCCATGGACGAGCAGGGCATCGACCTGCACGTGCTCTCCGTGGTGCCTCCCGGGACCGGCCCGCTCGGCGCTGCCGATGCGATCGCACTCAGCCGAGAGCTGAACGACACGGCCGTCGCCGTCGTCGGCCGGCACCCCACGCGTCTGCGCGCCCTCGCCACCCTGCCGATGGCCGCTCCTGGTGCGGTCGCCGGAGAGCTCGAGCGCGCGGCCGGTCTGGGCATGGTCGGCGCCATGGTTTACGGCCGCACCGGCGAAGTCCTGCTGGACGATCCGCGCTACGAGGAACTGTTCGAGGCCGCGGCATCCCTGGGCCAACCGATCTTCATCCACCCCCAGATCCCACCCCAGGCCGTCCGCGACGCGTCATACGCAGGCTTGGGATCTACGGCCGACCTCGCACTGTCGACCTTCGCCTGGGGCTGGCATCTCGAGGCCGCCCAGGCCGCGCTGCGCCTGATCGCCCGCGGCACCTTCGACCGACATCCCGCGCTCAACCTCATCCTCGGGCACTGGGGTGAACTGCTTCTGTTCTGGCTGGACCGTGCAGACGGTCTGTCCCGCATCGCCGGCCTGGAGCGCAGCGTGTCCGACTACGTTCGATCAAACGTGTTCATCACCAGCTCCGGGATGTTCAACCCCGCCCTCCTACGTCACGCTTTGGAGGTCACCACCATCGACCGGCTGCTGTTCTCGACCGACTACCCCTTCGGACGTCCCAGCCGGGACGAGTTGCAGCGCTTCCTGGCCGAGTTCGACACGGACGAGGACCGCGAGAAATTCGGTGCAGCCAACGCGCGGCGGCTCTTCGGCATCGAGCCGAAATGAGTCGTCTGCCTCTGGCAGGTCTCCGAGCAGCTCGCCGACGTGAAGTTCCCGGAGTGAAGGGTCTTACGAGCTGAGCGCAGCCACCATCGCGGTGACGCCCGCGATCAGCGCCCGTCGTTCGCGGGCTCGCCGGTCAGCTTGGTTCTTCGCGTCGGGGTCGAGGTTGCGGATACCGGGGGCCATGCTCTCCCAGGCATTCGCGGATGCGAGCACGAGCAGGATCACGTCGATGGCGCCCCACTTGGAGATGTCGACGCCGATGGTCTCCGTGAGCTGGTCGAGCTTCGACTGGTAGGCCTCGATGTCCGCCGCGGAGGCATCCTCGCGCTCGAGCCTGCGCCACATGGTCAGGCGTGCGTAGCCGGGATGGGCGGTGAGGTAGTCGTAGATCGCACCGGCATAGGCCGGCAGGTCATCGGGGGTCAGCGGCACAGCTTCGATCATCTGGTGGTGGCGCTGGGTGAGGACGGCGTCGAAGAGGCCCTCTTTGGAGCCGAAGTAGGAGTAGATCGCCTGCTTGCTCGCCCCGGCCTTGGCGGCGATGCGATCTACGCGGGCACCGGCCAGGCCGTGCCCGACGAACTCGTCGAACGCGGCGTCGAGGAAGCGCTGACGCGTCGCGGCGGAATCGTAAGCCATCGAATCATGTTATCTGACTGACCAGTCGGTTTTGAATTCGTGGGTGCGGGGGCTACATTAATTCAGACTAGTCAGTCTGATTGGGTGATACGTGCCCATGACAAGGAGAGAACAGACTCATGAACCTCACCGACTTCCGCACCTTCGGCCGCACCGGCCTCCGCGTGAGCCCCCTCACCCTCGGCGCGATGACCTTCGGCGACCCCAGCTGGGGCGCCGACGCCGAGACGGCCGAGGCGATCATCGACCGCTACCTGGATGCCGGCGGCAATGCGCTCGACACCGCCAACGGCTACACCGGCGGCCGCTCCGAGGAGACGCTCGGCGGCTACTTCGCGAAGCATCCCGGCGCGCGCGACCGGGTGGTGCTGGCCACGAAGTTCGCCGGCAACATGTTCCCCGGCGACCCGAACGGCGGGGGAGCGGGCCGCAAGGCGATCATGCGGCAGCTGGACGCCTCGCTCACCCGGCTCGGCACCGACTACGTCGACCTGTATTGGCTGCACAACTGGGACCGCCATACCCCGCTGGAGGAGACCCTCGGCACGCTGGAAGACCTCGTCCACACGGGCAAGATCCGCTACATCGGACTTTCGGACACCCCGGCGTGGGCGGTCTCGCGGATGGTCACCATCGCGGAGCTGCGTGGCTGGTCCGCGATCGCCGGCATCCAGGTCGAGTACTCGTTGCTGCAGCGCACCGTCGAGGGCGAGCTGTTCGGTGCCGCGCACGCGCTCGGCCTCGGCGTGACCCCCTGGAGCCCGCTGGCCGGCGGCGTCCTCTCGGGCAAGTACACGCGCGAGAACCAGAAGCCCGCCGACTCGGGGCGCGCCACGCTTAGCCCCTCGGGTTACCTCTCCGAGCCGACCTTCGCATTGCTGGATGAGCTCACCACGGTCGCGGAGCGGCTCCAGTCTTCGGTGGCGTCCGTCGCGCTCGCCTGGGTGCGTCAGCAGCAGCCGGTGACCACGACCCTGATCGGCGCGCGCACCGTCGAGCAGCTCGACGCGAACCTCGGCTCGCTGAACGTCGAGATCCCCGCGGAGGAGCTCGCGACGCTCGACGAGCTCACCAAGCCGGAGCTTGGCTTCCCCTTCGCCTTCCTGCAGGCCACCGCCCTGAACTGGCAGCAGGCCGGCACCACCATTAACGGCGTCGCATCCCAGGCATTCGGCCGCTGAGCAGAAGACCTCTTGCGGCCCGGCGAGGTGATTTTCCTGCGGGATCACACGGGGCCTTCGCCGGCAGCTCAGCGCTGCGCTCGACTGCGGGATCGCCGACCACAAGCGGCTCAGGATGGTGGTCTCGGTGCTGACGTCCAGGTGCCTCGCTCTGATCGTCAGCCGAGCCCGTGCACGCGCAGGATTGCGCCGTTGACGGGGTTGCTTGCCGCGCGCAGGTAGGCCAGGGCGACGTCGCTGGCGGGAACAGGCGGGAACCCCGGGAAGTACGGGTGATAGGCCGTGGACTCGGCCAGCACCGACGGGCTGATGCAGTTGATGCGAACACCGCGTGGCAGTTCGGTGGCGGCGCCGCGCACAAAGCCTTCGATGAGGCCGTTTACTGCGGTGCCGACGGTCATAGCGGGCACGATGTGATCTCCGAGGATCCCGGAGACCAGTGTGATCGACCCGCCGTCCGCAAGGAAAGGCAGCGCCGCCCGCGCGACGTTGATCTGTCCGATCCCTTTGGCGGCGATGGATGTAGCCCATTGCTCATCGGTGGTCTCCGTCAACGGCGCGGGGAACACGTCGCCGGCGGCGTTGGCGACCGCATCGAAGGAGCCGATCCGTGCGAAGAGCGCGTCCAGGCTCGCCTTCGCGGTGATGTCGGCCTGCTCGTCACCGGAGGTCCTGCCCACCGTGATGACCTCGTGGCCTGCTTCGCGGAACGTCGCGGCTACCGCGCTTCCGATAGTTCCCGTTCCCAACACGACAGCCTTCATCAGTTGCTCCTTTCGTGGCCGCACCTCGGCCGCCTGACAGTCTAAGCACAAAAATGGCAGACACTGTCATTCTCGCATATTCCTGCCAGTAGGATGGGGGAATGACCGAGATCGGCGCGGGGATTCGCGATGCCCAGCGGGGCGCGGTGCGTGGCGTGATCGCGCAGCGCGCGATGGAGTTGTTCTTGGAGCGCGGCTACGAGGAGACCACGGTCGACGACGTTGCTGCTGCCGTCGGTGTCTCGGTGCGCACGGTGTTCCGGTACGTGGCCTCGAAGGAGGAGATGGTCGTCGGCGCGATGGGGGACTTGGGGCTCGACATCGCGGATCGCATCGCGACCAGCCCCCTGAGCTCGCGGCCCTGGGCGGCGCTCGTGGCCGGTGTCGAAGGGTTCGCCCACGACCTGGAATCCGGCGGGGACGCCGCGCGCGCCCGCTCCCGTCTGCTCGCCTCGACGCCGCAGTTGCGCGGGGCTCTGGCTGAGAAGCGTCAGCGCTGGCAAGACGACATCACGCCCGCCGTGGCCCAGCGCCTGGAAGAGCCCGCCCGGGAACGGGAGCTGTGCGCGCGCGCGATGGTGGCCGCTGTCCTGGCGTGCCTGGACGTTGCGGTGGCCCGATGGGCCTTCGACGCCCACTCCGGCCGCCTGATACCGCTTTTTCGCACCGCGGTCGAAGCGGTCGGAGACCCGTCAGGCAAGTAGCAACCCGTACCCAGGCCCGGAGCGGCGAATCGGCACAGGGAACGCGACGGCACCCTGAACGGCCCACGGCGTGATCGAGCCTCGATCTCCTCCGTCGCCGCCCAGGCGACCTTGGGTCCGTGGCCGCCGTCCTTATATGCCACTCTGCATTGAGCTGCAAGTCGCCAGCCCGGAGCGGTGGCAGCCTCTTGGCCGCGGCGGCAGTCGACTCGCGGCTATCCCCTGAGCGGCCTCACGCCGGCGAGGATGACCTCACATGAGTCGAGGCGCCCCGCCGCGCACCGTCGTCTCCATCGCGCTTCTGGTGGCTCGGAGCCGGTGTCGCCAGCCTCGGCGACAGCTGCAGCGCGGCCCGGCCTCATTCTCGGACCTCTTCGCCGTCCCCGACGATGCTGGCCCGGGCGGCGACCTCCAGGCGGAAGCAGTCCGGCTGCCCGGCCCACGTCGGAGGCGGCCGGCATTCGCCGTAGCGACACGACGCGCGGGGTTCGGGTCGTGGCCGACGACATCACGGATGCCTGCAGGCGGGTCGCCGTCGAGGGTGCCGTCGAGCAGAACTGAGGTGAGAGCGAAGTCGTGGGTCGCGGCGTTCCGGAAGCTTCGCCTCTGCGCGCGCCGTCGCAACCCTTATTGAGAATCAATATCAATAACAACTAGGGTGGTGGCATCCCACTCGTGAAAGAGGTTTGATGACCACGCTCGTTCGGCGCGCACGGTTGGGCCACCCGCGAGTGGCGACGATGCGCCCGTCGGCTTGGGTGAGTCTGATCGTGTTGGGCCTGGTCCTGATCGTCGTCGCTCTGGTAGCGATCTGTCTGGGGCCGGTGCTGATTCCGTTCTCGGACACTTGCCGGATCGTGTTGGGATTCTTCGGCGTCCATAGCGGGGAAGCCTCGTCGAGCTTCGCTCTTGTGGTCCGGGACATCCGGCTGCCGCGCGTGTTGCTGGCCGTGCTGGCCGGCGGAGGGCTGGGAGTCGCGGGGGCCGTGATGCAGGCGTTCTTCCGCAATCCGCTGGCCGATCCGGGCGTGACCGGGGTCTCCAGCGGCGCCGCGGTGGGTGCGGTCGCCGTGCTGGCCAGCGGAGTGGACGTCCTCGGGCCATGGACGTTGCCGGCTGCGGCGTTTGCGGGGGCGCTGCTGGTGATGGGGCTGGTACAGGGCATCGGTCTCGTCGCCCGCGACCGTACCCCGGTGACGTTGTTGTTGGTCGGGGTGGCGCTGAACGCGTTCTTCGGCGCCGCGGTGGGCGCTCTGGTCTCCAATGCCAGCGACTCGCAGACGGTGCGCGGCGCGGTCTTCTGGCTGCAGGGCGACTTGAACACGGCCAGCTGGGCACAGGTGAAGCTCGTGCTGGTGCCTGTGCTGGTGTGCTCGACGGCGGCCCTGCTGGTGACGCGGGAGCTGAACGCCCTGCTGCTGGGTGACGAGCAGGCGCAGTCGATCGGTGTCAACGTGTCCCTTCTGCGCGGCGGGCTGCTGATCCTCACCGCGGTCCTGGTGGGCAGTATCGTCTCCGTCACCGGAGTGATCGGATTCGTCGGCCTGGTGGTTCCTCATGTCGTGCGCTTGGTGCTGGGGGCGGACCATCGTCTGCTCATACCGGCTGCGGCGCTTCTGGGTGCGTCGTTTTTGACCGCCGCGGACACGGTGGCGCGGGTCGTGGTCGAGCCGGTGAGCTGGCAGACCGGCGTCGTGACCGCCCTGGCGGGCTCGCCGGTGTTCCTTGTTCTGGTCCTGCGCTCCCGCCGGGTGGGACGTGCCGCATGACTCTCGTGGAAGCCGTAGACGTCACTGTCTCGGTGGCGGGCAGGACGCTCGTGCGCGACGCAGGACTGATGATCGGGGCGGGGGAGGTCCTGGGTATCGTCGGGCCCAACGGCGCCGGGAAGAGCACCGTTCTGCGGGCCCTCGCCGGGCTGATCCCGATCGCGGAGGGCCAGGTCCGACTGGCCGGCCGGCCGCTGCGCGATTTCAGCGCGCGTTCGATGGCGCGACAGCTTGCCTTCGTCCCGCAGGACCACACGCTGACCGCAGAGTTCACCGTGCTCGACCTAGTGCTCATCGGGCGCTACGCCCACCGTCGCCGATGGTCTCGGGCACACGACGACGACGAACGGATCGCACGCGCCGCTCTTGCCCGGGTGGGTGTTGCCCATCTCGCGGACCGGCTCGTCCCCTCGTTGTCCGGAGGCGAGCGCCAGCTCGTCCACCTTGCCCGCGCGCTTGCCCAGGACACCCCCGTCGTGCTGTTGGACGAGCCGACCGCCGCCCTGGACCTCGGCCACCAACTGCAGGTCTTCGCGCTGCTGCGAGGACTCGCGGCCGACGGCCGAGGAATTGGCGTCGTCCTGCACGATCTGAACCACGCCGCACGATTCTGCGACCGGCTCGCCGTGCTCGCCGAAGGGCGGGTCTGCGCCGTCGGGGACCCGGCGCGCATCCTTACGGCCGATCTGCTCGCGCAGGTCTACGGCATCGATGCGCTGGTCCGCTACGACCCGGCCGTGGACGCCCCGCAGATCACCCCGCTTCACCTCGTCCCGGCACCGTCGGGCAGTTCCATCCCCGCACCATCAAGATATAAAGCACTGTCGATGCACCGTTCACCGACCATCCTCGCCACTTCCCTGCTCGGCGCCGCCGCACTCCTGCTGACCGTGACCGGCTGCACCGGTACCGCCTCCGCACAGAAGGCCTCCCCGGCATCCGCCCGCAGCTCGGCGACCACCAGCTACCCGCTCACCTTGAACGTACCCGGCCAGAGCCAGCCGTTGACCCTCGCGAAACAGCCGAAGCGGATCGCAGTGCTCTCCCCGGACGCCTCGATCGCCGTGGACGAGCTGGTGGGCACCAGCCGCATCGTCGCCGCCACGGATGCGGCGAAGAACACGACCTTGAACCCCCGCGCCGCTGACTTCTCCGCGGTTCCCCACACGATCACCGACGACACCAACCCGAACCCGGAGCAGGTGCTGTCCTGGAAACCGGACCTGGTCGTCGTCACCGCCCGGCACACCGGCGAGCAGGATGCCTCCAGCCAGTTGAGCGCGGCCGGCGCCCCGGTGCTGAGCCTGACGAACAACTGGGGCACCGTGCAGGACGTCACCGACAACCTCACCCTGCTCGGCACGGCCCTGAACGCGCAGGCCGAGGCCGCCTCCTTGGTGAAGCAGATCAACGACGGCGTCGCGGCCGCGACGGCGAAGACCTCACGCATCTCCTCGTCGCCGTCCGTGCTGGTTCTCAGCAACCAGGCGCCCATGCCGTTCATCAACGCCAGCGACGTCATCACCTCTGAACTCATCACGGATGCGGGCGGTACCAACGCCGCCACGGCAGCCGGCGCGCATGCCACCATGCCGGTGAACCCGGAGCAGGTGGTGAAGGCGAGTCCGGACTACATCATGCTCGTCGACGTGCTCGGCAAGGGACAGTCCTCCTTCCAGAGCATCCTGTCCAACCCCGCGGTCGCCAACCTTCCCGCGGTCAAGGACGGTCACGTGAAGCTGTTCCAGGCGCAGGACGTCTACGGGGTCGCCGGCACCGAGATCGTCACCGGCATCCAGCAGATCATGTCCTGGATCCACCCCGAGCTGAACTAGAGCAGGGACTCATGGACGCTCTGACCGTACTCACCATCGGCTTCGAAGGCCACACCGCCCACGCCGTGCGCCAGGGCTTCGGGTTCTTCCAGGACCAATACCCGGGCCTCATCCGACGTCTGACCGTGGAACGCTCCCGGCTCCGGTCCGCGGAAGCACGGATGGAGGTCGCCGAGAAGATCCGCGCAGCCGATGTGGTGATCGTCAACGGCGTCCACGACCGGGACGATGCCGCTGCGCTGCGGAAGACGCTCGAGGCCGCACCTCCCGAAGCATGCATCTCCGTCATGCCGAATGCCGCCGAGCTGCGCACCTTCGCGTGGCTCGGCGGCGACCGCCCAGCCTCCGGCGTGCGCGCACCGACGAGCCCGCTGGGCAGCGTGACGGCATGCTTCCGCGATCTCACCGCCGGCAACGTCGCTCGTGCCTTGGCCTGGATCGTGCACACACTGCGCCCGAGCCTGCTCCCCACAACCCCGGGCGTCCCCGAGCCGGTGGCGCATCGCGGCTACTGGCATCCGTCCTGCGGTGTCCACGACACCTGGGCGGAGCACATCTCTGCTCGCGAAGCGTTCCCGGACCGGGCAGCCGGCCGGGTCCTGCTGACCTGCTTCCCCACCCAGATCACCACCGGCAACGACCGACATCTGCGCGCCCTCGTCGCCGCACTGGAGCAGCGGGGAGTCGCGGTGATCGGGTGGCTCGGCACCATCGATGCCATTCCCGACCTGCCAGAGGTCGACCTCGTGCTGAACGCGACCGGCTTCACCCTCACCGGCTCTCATGGGCAGGCCAACATCGACGGCGACGTCGCCTTCCTGGCCGCCGCTGACATTCCGCATCTGGGGGCCGTCCCGCTGTTCCATCAGACCGTGCAGGAATGGGATGCCTCACCGGTCGGGCTGACTCCGGTGCAGACGGCGATGCAGCTTGCCATCCCCGAGCTGGAGGGCGCCGCCGCGCCGATCGTCATCGCCGGCAGGGACGCGGAGACCGATGAGCTGCAGCCGATCCTCCCCAACATCCACCGGCTGGCCGAGCTGGCGGCGAACACCGTCCGGCTGCGCCGCATGCCGGCCGTACAGAAGAGGCTCGCATTCGTGATCTTCGGCTTCCCACCGGCCGGCGGCACGGTGGGCAGCGCAGCGCACCTGGACGTCTGGGCATCCCTGCATCGCATCCTGCAGCGGCTCCACAGCGAGGGATACGGGATCGCCGTGCCGGCCACCCCGGAGGCGCTGCTCGATCTCGTCCTCACCTCTGCCGGCGGTGGAGCCCGCAGCGATGCGGCCGTCGCCGACCGCTATCCGATCCCCTCGTACCTCGCCCACGCCGGCGAGCAGGCGCGACGCATCGCTCGAGGCTGGGGCCCGCCCCCTGGTGACGTCGACACCGACGGACGCAACCTGCTCGTCCACGGAGTCACCCTCGGCAACGTGTTCATCGGGGTACAGCCCTCCTTCGGCTACGACGACGACCCGATGGCGCTCCTCTTCCAGCCGGAGGCCACCCCCAGCCACAGCTTCGCGGGCTTCTACTCCTGGCTGCGTCGGGAGTTCCGACCGGATGCGATGATCCATGTCGGCACCCACGGCTCCCTGGAGTTCATGCCCGGCAAGCAGACCGCCCTCGCCCCGACCGACTGGCCGGGTCTGCTCGGCGACAGCCTGCCGCACTACTACCTCTACTGCGTCAACGACCCCTCAGAGGGCAGCATCGCCAAACGCCGCTCCAACGCCACGCTGATCAGCCACCTCACCCCGCCCCTGGACCACGCCGGCCTCTACGGAGAGCTCACCACCCTCGCCGAGGAGATCCGGCACACGCGTACCGCACGCGCAGCCGGCGAGGATGTCCAGGCGCGGCTCGCCGCCGTGGCGTCGGCGGCCGAACAGGCGCACCTGTCGTTGTCTGCGCAGACGGATCCGGATGCCGCGCTCGCGGCGCTGCAGCGGGAGGTCGAGGAGATCTCCGCCACCCTCATCCCCATCGGCCTGCATGTGCTCGGCACCGGCATCCCCGCCGACGAGGCCCGCGTCACCCTGCACGCCGCCGCCGGCCACGCCCGCCCGGACAGGGGCCTGCCCGCCCTCGTCGACGAGCTCGAGGCGCAGCACACCGCCGGGACGCCCTTGGCCGATCTGCCGCCGGACGACGCGGGCCGAATCGCGGCGGAGACCGAGCTCGATGCCGTCCTCGCCGCCGCTCTGAGCGGCGGCCCGGTGCCGCCAACCGCGCTGCCCGCTGCGCTCGTGGACGGATGGCTCGCATTCCTGAGGCGACTGCGCCGTGACCTGGACGACAACGACGAGCTCGGCGCACTGCTGCACGCCCTCGACGGCGGATACGTCCGCCCCGGTCCCGGCGGTGAGCCTTCCCGATACGAGGCGGTACTGCCGACCGGCCGGAACATGCACGCCCTGGACCCGCAACGGGTCCCGACCCCGGCCGCCCGTGTCCGCGGGCGGGCACTCGCCGACGCCCTCGTGGAGGCCGCCCGCGACCGGACCGGTGCGCTGCCGGAGACCGTGGCGCTCGTGCTGTGGGGCGTCGACAACGTCAAGAACGGGGGAGAGGCCATCGCCCAGCTCCTCGCCCTCATCGGAGTCGAACCTCTGCCGGACCCCTCGGGCCGGGTGGAACGATTCCGGCTCATCCCGCTCGGCGAACTCGGGCGCCCCCGCATCGACGTCGTCGCCACGATGTCCGGGATCTTCCGTGATCTGTTCCCCACCACCATCACCCTGCTGGACCGGGCCATCCGTGCCGTTGCGGAGGCGGACGAGCCGGACGAGCTCAACTATCTGCGCGCCCACGCACGCGTCCAGGCCGCAGCCCTCGGCCTCACCACGGTGGCGGCGGCCACCCGGCTCTGGTCGGCGGCACCCGGGCAATACGGCGCCGGCGTCAACCATGTCGTCCAGGCCTCTCAATGGGACGAGGAAGCCGATCTCGCCGATGTCTTCACCCGCCGGATGGGACACGCCTGGGGCGCGGGACTGGAAGGAGCGGAGCAGGAGCAGCTGCTGCGAAGGAGTCTGTCCACTGCCACGGTGACCTTTCAGAACGTCGACTCCGCCGAGACCTCGCTGGGCGACGTGGACCACTACTTCGAATACCTCGGCGGCCTCACCGCGGCGGTCGCCCGTGAGACCGGCCACCGGCCCGAAGCGCTCGTCGCCGACTCCTACGCCGCCCGGCCCAGGGTGCGCACACTCGAGGACGCCATGGTCCTGGAATCTCGCACCCGGCTGCTCAACCCGCGCTGGTACGAGGCCCAGCTCGCGCACGGCTACCAGGGCGTCGGCGCCGTCATGCGGCGACTTGAGAACACCTACGGCATGCAGGCCACCACCGGCAGCATCCCCGACTGGGTGTTCACCGACACCGCCCACACGTTCCTCTTCGATGACGAACTGCGGCAGCGGATGACGCAGCAGAACCCCCAGGCGGTCAAAGCCCTCGCCGACCGCCTGGCCGAGGCCCGCGACCGTGGCCTCTGGGCGCCGTCCGACGAGGACTCCGAGCGGCTGGATGAGCTCACCGAACACCTCGACGACCTCTCCGAAGGAGTCGCATGACCACCCCCGTCTTCCCATTCACGGCCGTTCTCGGACAGAACGAGCTGAAGGACTGTCTGCTGCTGAACGCCGTCGATCCCGGCATCGGCGGAGTGCTCGCCCTCGGCGACCGCGGCACCGGAAAGTCCACCACTGTCCGCGCCCTCGGCCAGCTGCTGGAGACCACCGGCATTCCCGCCCCGGTCGTCGACCTGCCCCTGGGCGCCACCGAGGACCGGGTGCTCGGCTCCCTCGACATCTCCGCCGCGCTCGCCGACGGACAGCGCCGTTTCGCCCCCGGCCTTCTGTCCGATGCACACGGCGGCTTCCTGTACATCGACGAGGTCAACCTGCTGGACGACTACCTCGTCGATCTGCTGCTGGACGTCGCCGCCAGCGGCATCAACCGAGTCGAACGCGACGGCATCAGCCACACCCACCCTGCCCGCTTCGTCCTCATCGGCTCCGGCAACCCCGAGGAAGGGGAGCTGCGTCCGCAACTGGAGGACCGTTTCGGGCTCGCGACCACCGTGACGACCATCGCCGATCTGTCCCAGCGCACCGAGATCGTCCGCCGCCGCCTGGCCTTCGACGCGGATCCGGAGGGGTTCACCGCCGACTACGCGGCTGCCGAGGCCGAGCTGGGCGAGCGCATCGCCGCTGCGCGGCGCCGACTCGAACAGCTCGCCGTGCCGGATGCCACCCTCGAGCACATCGTCCGACTCTGCATCGATGCCGGAGCGGTCGGTCACCGCGCCGAGATCGTCCTGATGCGCGCCGCCCGCGCCTACGCCGCGTTGGAGTCCGCGCACGCTGTGACAGAGAACGACGTGTCTGCCGTCGCCCGCCTGACCCTGCGGCACCGGGTCCCCCGTGAAAGCTACGAGACCAACGACGACATCGAGCGCCGCCTGACCCGACTGGTCGCATGATCACTCTCACAACCGGTCAGCGTGACGTTGTGCAGGCCTGGCGCCGGGGCGGCCGCTTCGGGCTCCTGATCGCCGGGAGCAGCTGGCGGGCCGACGCCCTCTGGGCCCAGCTCGTCGCCGAGCTCGGCCCTGCCGCCATCGCGGTCTCGCCGGCGACCGGACTGGACGCCTTCACGGCCCGCGCCGATCCCTGGACGGGGTCGGTCGTCCCCGGCATCCTCACCCGGGCCGCCTCGCAGACCCTCGTGCTCGGCCACGCCGCCGGACTCGACAGCGCACGCGCGGCGCTCGCGGCGTCGTGCTCGCGGATCCTTGCCCGTGCACACCAGCTGAGCGACATTCCGGCTCCGCTCCAGCCTGCACTCACCGCGCTCGTCGAACCCGCCCCGGAACGGAGCTCCTCCGCGGAGCTCAACGCACAACTTCATCCGCGCAGCGGCACCGCAGCGCCGCTCCACGTCCCCGACCCGCTCACCGCCGCCGATCTCAGCGGCCTCATCGGCATCCTGAACCGCTACGGGCTGGCCGACCACGGCCTCGACCTCGGCGCCGCACGTCTCGCCCAGCAGATCGCTGCACCCGAGGCACGCCGCCGCGATGCCATCGAGGAAACCGTCTGCCTCCCACGCCGCCGACAGGACCCGGCGTCGCCGCAGCCGGAGGAACCGAACGACGCAGAGCGGCCGAACCCGCGGGAATCGGAACCGTCGCCTCCGCAGGACCCGTCGCCGGGCGCGAACGGCGACGCGTCCGAAACCCCGCCAGAGCCACCCGAGCCTCCCGAAACCGCGCCCGCGATTCCGAAGCCTCCGCGGAGCCGCACCTCGACCCGCACGCCTCTGCCCGGCCGAGGCGGCCCCACCACCGAGGATCAGAGTCGCGGACGCCGCCGCCGAACCGTGCCGCTGTGCGCAGGCGGTTCCCCCGATGTCCTTGCGAGCGTCCTGATCGCCCTGTCCCGGCAGCCCCTCCGCAGCTCGGCGGCCACCGGGCGCGTGCGCATCCTCCCCGAAGACCTGCGCTCCCGCCGCCGGGCGCACCCGAGCGGGCGGCTGCTCATCCTGGTCGTCGACGCATCCGGATCGATGGCCCACCGCAGCATCCGCCGCGCCAAGAGCATCGCCCTGCGGCACGTGGAGACCGCCTACCGCGATCGGGCCCACGTGGCCGTTGTCATCGCCCGCGGGCATACTGCGTATCTCGCCGTGCCGCCGACCCGCAGCATCCGTCAAGCCGACCACGCCCTCCGCTCGCTTCCCACCGGCGGCGGCACTCCGCTTGCGGGCGCGTTCGAACTGGCCTCACGGCTTGCGCAACGTCATGACGCCGCCGGCGTCGACGTCGTCGCCCTCACCGACGGCCGGGCCAACATCGGCCCAGGCGATGACCCGCAACGGGACGCCGAACGGGCACTCCGGCAGCTCACCGCCCGGGTCGGACGGGTCCTCGTCGTGCATCCCGGGTCGATCCGGGGCCGGTCCCACCCGAGCGGCCTGACATCCTCATCGGCCGGGAGGGCGCATCAGAGATGAGTGGAACCGCATCGTTCCGCGGGTGTATTCCGCCCGCGACGCGTGCACCCCGATACTGAGAACACCTGTTCAAATACACAGACTCTTCGGACCTGATTCATATCGGTGTTATGTTCGCACTTAGGGGATTCGTAGTGACGCAGCGCCTGAGTGCCTCGCGTCTCCTCTTATCGGCCGGCACATCGCCCGGCAATCAGAACCCCGACCAAAGGTTGTACTCATGCGCACCTCACTGCGCCTTCTTCTCGCTGCCACCGGAGCTGCTGCTCTCGTCACGGTTGTCGCCGTGCCCGCCAACGCCGCCACCACCTCCACCACCGCGACCGTTGCGGTCCAGGCGGGGGAGCTCAGCATCTCGGCCCCCGACGTCCTGGCGCTCGCCGCCGCCGCGCCCGGCTCCACCGCTACCGGGACGCTGTCCGGCGTCGAGGTCTCCGACCAGCGCGCCGGCATCCTCGGCTGGGCCACCACGGCAGCGATCAGCGACTTCACCTCGGCCACCACCACGACGACCATTCCGGCCGACGCGGTCGGCTTCACGTCCTCGACAGCGGCTGTGGAGGGGACGGCCACCGTCACGCCGAGCGATGTCGCCGCGACCAGCGGCGCCGTGCAGACGGCGACCGACGTCACCGGCAACAACACCGCAACCTGGGACCAGACGGTCAACGTCGCCATCCCGAGCGATGCGCTGGGTGCGACCGATTACACGGCGACCCTGACCTACTCCGTCCTGTAGGAGCTGTAGGAACCGAGCGCGCCAGGGGGAAGAGCGGGGCACTCCCGCTCTTCCCCCTGGCGATTCTGGACTGAGGGGCCCTGATGAAACAGCGATCCGGCATGGCGATCGGGCTTGTTCTGGCGGCCCTCTTGAGCGCGTCGGCGGTCGTGCCGTCGCGCGCCGTGGCGGCGACGCCCGATGCGGGCGGTGGGGATGCCGCCGACTCCGGCATCGGCATCGGCATCCGGATGCTCGACATCCCGGCGGCCTCGCAGACCGATCCCCGCGCTCGGGCGTACATCATCGACAACGTGCCGCCCGGCACGACCATCCAGCGCCGCGTGCGCGTCCGGAACGGCACCGACACGGCGCAGTCGATCGCGGTCTACCCGGCCGCCGCGCGGATCAGCGGCGGTGCCTTCATCGGGGACGAGGGAGCGACCGCCAACGAGCTGACCAGCTGGATCTCCGTCGCCCAGCCCGAGCTGTCCGTCGCCGCGCACGCGACCGCGGACGACCTCGTCACCATCGCCGTCCCCGCGACGGCGACCATGGGGGAGCGGTACGCGGCGGTATGGGCCGAGATCCGCTCCGCACGGCCGAGCGCGGGCGCCGACGCCCACCATCCGAGCATCACCAGCATCAGCAGGGTCGGGGTCCGCACCTACCTCTCCGTCGGGCCCGGCAACGGGCCTCAGTCCTCCTTCGCGATCTCCTCGCTCACGGCGCAGCGCGACGCGAACGGTACGCCCCACGTGCTCGCGGCGGTCGAGAACACCGGCGGTCGCGCCATCGACCTCTCCGGCACGCTCTCCCTCTCCGGTGGGCCGGCCGGTCTCAACGCCGGCCCCTTCCCGACGGAACGGATCGTCACGCTCGCCCCGGGGGCGAAGGGGAACGTGACGGTGCCGCTGAGCGCCAGCCTGCCCCGCGGCCCATGGGACGCCAAGCTCACCCTGAGCAGCGGCCTTCTGAGCCAGAGCATCGCGGCGACCGTCACCCTTCCCGCCGCGGGGCATCGCGCCACCACCGTCGCACCGGCCGGGCTCTCCGGGCGCGAGCTCGCCTGGATCATCGGCGGCGGCATCGCCGTCCTCATCATCCTCATCGCCGCCGGGATCCTCGTCGCCTGGGCGATCCGCTCGCGCCGCCGCCGCAGCAGGCGGTAGTCCGGTAGTCCGCCCGTCCGGCGGCTACGCTCGCTTGGTGACCGCCGTCGACCCCGTACCGTCCGCCGTCCACCGTCCGATCACCGTCCTCACCGCGCTGCGCTCGCCCCAGCTGCTGACCCGCGAGGTCCTCGCGGGCATGGTCACCACGCTCGCCCTGGTCCCCGAGGTGATCTCGTTCTCGATCGTCGCCGGCGTCGACCCGATGGTCAGTCTCGTCGCCTCCATCGTGCTGTCGCTGGCGATGTCGGTCCTCGGCGGCCGGCCCGGGGTCGTCACCGCGGCCGCCGGCTCCGTCGCGCTCGTCATCGCCCCGCTCGTCCATGCGCACGGCGTCCGGTACGTCCTCCCGACGGTCGTCCTCGCGGGCATCGTGCAGATCGTGTTCGGGTTCGCCGGCCTGGCCCGGCTCATGCGGTTCATCCCCCGATCGGTGATGACCGGCTTCGTCAACGCGCTCGGCGTCCTGATCTTCACCGCGCAGATCCCGCACGTCGTCAACGTGCCGTGGCTGGCGTATGCCCTGTTCGCGCTGACCTTCGCGATCATCCTCATCGTCCCGCGGTTCACCGCCGTGGTGCCGTCGCCGCTGGTCGCCATCGTCGTCGTGACCGCCGTCGTCATCATCGCCCACCTCACCGTCCCCGACGTCGCCGACGAGGGCCCCCTCACCGGCGCGCTCCCCGGCATCACCGCCCTCGACGTGCCGCTGAACCTGCACACCCTCGCGCTGATCTGGCCGACGGCCCTGAGCGTCGCGTTCGTCGGCCTCCTGGAGACGCTTCTCACCGCCAAGCTCGTCGACGAGATGACCGACACGCCATCCCACAAGGGACGCGAGTCGTGGGCGCTCGGGGTCTCGAACATCCTCGCCGGCTTCTACGGCGGGATCGCCGGCTGCGCGATGATCGGACAGACCGTCCTCAACGTCAAGACCGGAAGGGCCCGGACCCGCATCTCCACCGTCGTCGCCGGCCTGTTCCTCCTGGCGCTCGTCACCGGGCTCAGCGGCATCCTTCGCCAGATCCCGATGGTCGCCCTCGCCGCCGTGATGATGGTCGTCGCCATCACCACCGTCGACTGGCACAGCGTCAGGCCCGCCACCCTCAAGCGGATGCCGCTGCCCGAGACGATCGTCATGGGCGTCACTGTCGTCATCGTGGTCGCCACCGGCAACCTCGCCTACGGCGTCATCGCCGGCGTCATTCTTGCGATGGTCCTCTTCGCCCGCCGCGTCGCCCACGTCATCACCGTCGACCGCGAGCTCTCCTCGGACGGAACCGCCGCCCGCTACACGGTCTCAGGGCCGCTGTTCTTCGGCAGCAGCAACGACCTCTACGATCGCTTCTCCTACGCAGACGACCCGGCCGACATCACCATCGACCTCACCCGGGCGCAGATCTGGGATGCCTCCACCGTCGCCGCGCTCGACGCCATCGAGACGAAGTACCGGGTGCGCGGAGCCACCGTGGGCATCCACGGCCTCGACGAGCGCAGCAGCCGCCTCCACCAGCGACTCACCGGAAGGCTCGGCGCGTAGGGCGACGCGGGTTCCCGCCGGCATCCCGCAGGCATCCCGTCGTGTCTGTCGGCGTTTGTCGACGTTTGTCGACGATCGGATGCGACGGGCGCCGGCTCTGCGGCCGTGCCGTGCCCCGCTTCGGACCGCTCCGGACGGCTACGAAGCCTCGGCGCCGTCATCCGTGCCGTAGGACGCGTGGACTCGCGCTGCGAACGCCTCCACCTCGTCGCGGCGCGCGGGGTCGAAGAAGAAGGACAGGTTCCCGCCGGAACGGGGTTTGATCGTGATCCGGGTCTTCCCGGCGAACACGATCTGCGGGCGGAGGCCGCGGTGGAATCGGGCGACGTCGACGAGCCCGAAGACCTCGAGCACCCGCCCGTCGTAGCTCATCAGAACGGACGGCGACGCCCAGACCTCGTCGACAATGCTGCTCACTGCCTGCCTCCCCGGCTCCGTGTCGTCCCCTGCGGACAGACCCCTCCATCAGACACCATCGTCGTGAACGGACGCCTTCTCGAGCGTTCCCGGGCGTTCTCGGATGTCGTCCGGCGCTCTCGGGCGGCGGTCGCGTCAGCTCGCCAGCAGCCAGATGAGGACCCCGAGGTTGACGGCGGCGGTGATCGCCGGTCCGACGGTCGTGAAGCGATCGTGGAGTTGGAATCCTACGATCCACGGGCCCGCCGCGCTTCCAGGCCGAGATCAGGCCAAGATCGGCCCGGGGCCAGACCAAGGCCGGGCCGTGACCAGGCTGGGGTCAGGCTGCGATCAGTGTGCGGATGATCGGCCCCCAGCGCTCGACCCACTCGGCCGCCCGGGGGTCGTCGAGGTAGGCAGAGTCGAGCTGGTACAGCCCGGGCGCCGGGGCGGTCGCGCCGAGTTCGACGAGCACGGGCTTGAGCAGCAGCTCGGGGGCCATGGCGTGGGCGGGGCCGGCGCCGAGCATCAGCGGCACCGCGACGACGCCCTGCAGCCCCGTCCCGGTCGCGAACTGGTCGAGGAACAGCTTGAGCACCCCCGTGTAGCTCGCCTTGAAGGTCGGCGAGGCGAAGACCGCGAGATCGGATGCCTGCACGGCGGCCACTGCGGCGGCCACGCCCGGGTCGCCCCAGCCGAGCAGCCCCGGGCCGAGGGTGACGACGTCGATGAGCTCGGCCTCGTCGGCGCCGAGCGCCGTGGCGAGGCGCCGGGCGGCCTCGGCGGTGCGGGAGGCGGGCTGGGGATTGCCTACGACGACGACGGCTCTCATGCCACCAGTCTTCCGTCGCCGCCGCGCGCGTCCAGAAATATGACGCCTAGGGTAGCTGTATGACGGATGCCGCCGCGCCCGAGCGCCACCTGACCGAGGTGCGCGGAGCGCGCCTGAGCTGGACGGAGTCCGGTGACGGCCCCACCGTGGTGTGGGCGCACGGCATGACCTCGAGCGGCTGGGGGCAGGAGCGGTCCGGCATGTTCGACTGGTCGCCGGTCTCGGCCGCGGGGCACCGGCTGATCCGCTACGACGCGCGCGGGCACGGTGCCTCGACGGGGACATCCGACGCCACCGACTACACCTGGCCGGAGCTCGCTCAGGACCTGCTCGCGTTCCTCGCGACCGTGGCCCCGGGGCAGCAGGTCGACGGCATGGGCTCGTCGATGGGCACGGCCACGCTCCTCCACGCCGCGCTGGCCGAGCCGGGGCGCTTCCGCCGGCTCGTGCTCACGAGCGCACCGACCGCCTGGCAGACCCGGGCGGCGCAGTCGGGGATCTACCTCAGCCTCGCCGAGCTCATCGAGACGCAGGGTCTGGCGGCCTTCGAGCAGCTCATGGCCGCGCAGGACGCCCCGACCCCCGCGCCCTTCGATGGGCTGGACCCGGCGGCCATGGCGACCCCCGAGGTCTCCGAGGCACTGCTGCCGACGGTGCTGCGCGGTGCGGCGCAAACCGATCTGCCGCCCGTCGACGCGCTCGCCTCCCTGCGGATGCCCGTGCTGCTGCTGCCGTGGAGCGACGACCCGGGGCATCCGGTCGCCACCTCGCAGATCCTGCTCGACACCCTGCCCGACGCGCGGCTGCAGCTCGGCACGAGCCTCGCCGAGCTGCGCGGCTGGGGCCGCGTCGCCGCCGAGTTCGTGGCCTGAGGCATCCGCCAGCCCGTCTGCCCGCCCGATCGGGCGGCCGGGCTAGGCGCCGAGCGCCAGCTTCACGCCGAGCCCGACCATAATGACGGCGATCGCGCCGTCGAGCACCCGCCAGGCGAGCGGCCGGCCGAACACGGGCCGCAGCAGGCGCGCGCCGAAGCCGATGCCGAAGAACCAGGCGAAGCTCGCGAGCACGGCGCCGCCCACCCACCACCAGCGCTCCGCCTGCCCCTGCTGATTGGCCACCGAGCCGAGGAAGACCACCGTGTCCAGGTACACGTGCGGGTTCAGCCAGGTGAAGGCCGCGACCGTCGCGAGCGCGGAGGGCAGAGAGGGCGGCCGGATGCCCGTGCCGCCGGCATCCGTCACCGTGAGCGTCTCACCGCCTGGCCGGAGCGCCCGCCGTGCCGCCAGCAGCCCGTAGACCACGAGGAATCCCGCGCCGACGACCTGGACGACGACGAGCGCGGCGGGGGCGCTGCGGACGACCGCCCCGATGCCGATCGTGCCGGCGGCGATCAGCACGGCGTCCGAGAGGGCGCACAGCAGAACGACCGGCAGCATGACGTGCCGGGTGGCCGTGATGCCGAGCCGCAGCAGATAGGCGTTCTGCGCGCCGATCGCGACGATGAGGGAGAGGCCGGTGCCGAGGCCGAGAAGGGCGGGCAGCAGGGTCGTCGCGGGTGACACTCCCGTGACGCTAGGCGCGACGCCGACGTCAGTCCAGCTAAAGAAAGTGATGCCGCATAAGATCTGCTTATGGTGGAGTTCGGCCCGGAGCAGCTGCGCACGCTCGTCGCCGTGATCGACGAGGGGACCTTCGACGCCGCGGCGGCGAGGCTGCACGTCACGCCCTCCGCGGTGTCCCAGCGAATGAAGGCGCTGGAGCAGGCCGCCGGGCAGGTGCTCGTGCGCCGCACCACGCCCGTGGAGCCGACCGTGGCCGGGCTCGTGGTGCTGCGGCACGCCCGCAAGCAGGCGCTGCTCGATGTCGACCTGGCTCGCGAGCTCGGCTCCGACGGCCGCGACGGCGTGGCGCTCTCACTGCCGATCGCCGTCAACGCGGATTCCCTCGCGACCTGGTTCCTCGACGCGCTCACGGCGCTCGGGCCGCGCACGGACGTCGTCTTCGACCTGCGCCGCGAGGACCAGGAGCACACGGTCGAGCTGCTGCGCGCGGGCGAGGTCGCGGCGGCGGTCACGAGCGTCGCCGAGCCCGTGCAGGGTGCGCTGAGCATCCGGCTCGGCGCCATGCGCTACCGCGCGGTGTGCAGCCCGGCCTTCGCCGCGGCACATCTCGGGGGAGTGGCGCAGCTCGCGCGCATCGGCGCCGCGCCCTTCGTCGACTTCGATCGCAAGGACCAGCTGCAGCACCGGCTCTACCGCGAGGTCCTCGGGCGCGAGGTCCGTGCCCCGCGCCACTACGTTCCGACCTCCGCCGACTTCGCCCGGGCCGTCGTCGGCGGGCTGGGCTGGGGGCTGCTGCCCGATCAGCAGTGCGCCGCCGAGCTCGAACGGGGCGAGCTCGTGCGGCTGTCCGGCTCGCACGACGTGCGGGTGCCGCTGTACTGGCAGCGCTGGTCCCTCGCCTCCACCGTGCTCGACGAGGTCACGGATGCCGTGCGCGCCGCCGCCCGGGCGAGCCTGCTCCGGTGACGCCGGTGACGCCGGTGAGGCCGGTGCGCCGCGCAACCCGGCTGGGCTAGCATCGCCGCATGGCCCCCGACGCGCTCCTGCTCGACCTGGACGGCACGCTCATCGACTGGATCGCGGGCGTCGAGGCGGGGGTGCACGCGGGCGCGGCCGAGTTCGCCCGGCTCTTCGATCTCGACGCGGCGGAGGTGGCGGCGAAGACCCTCGCCTTCGAGGCCGAGGTGTACGAGTCGCACGAGAGCGGCTGGCTGCTCGGCGGCATCGGCGCGGCGGAGCTGTACGGCGCGCTCTGGCGGCGCGCCCTCGACGAGTACGGGCTCGACCCCGACCCCGCGGCCGAGCTCGCCGCCGCGCACTGGACGGCGGAGCTCGCCGCGTTCCGCAGCTACGCGGACGTCACGGCTCTCTTCGAGATCACCGCGGCGGCCGGCATCCGCACCGCGCTGGTGACCAACGGACCGAGCGCCGTGCAGCGGGCCAAGCTCGCCGCGACGGGGCTGACGGATGCCTTCGACGCGGTCCTCATCTCGGCCGAGCTCGGCACCGCCAAACCCGACCCGCTGATCTTCCAGGCGGCGCTCACCGCCTTGAAGGTGGAGCCGGACCAGGCCTGGCACATCGGCGACAGCCTCGAATACGACGTCGCCGGCGCGCAGGCCGTGGGCATCGAGGGCGTCTGGCTGAACCGGCACGGCTGGGCGCACGGGCGTCACCAGCCGCAGCCCGCCCGCGAGCTCGGCGGCTTCACCGAGCTCGCGCAGCTCATCGCCCGCGCCGCGTAGTGGTGGGGCGGATGCCGCAGCCCACCGCCCTCGCCACCGGGATCGACATCCGCGGGCTGGGCAAGACCTTCGGCAGCGGCGGCAGGGTGGTGGCCGCCGTCGACCGGCTCGAGCTGCGCACGGAGCGGAACTCCTTCGTGTCGCTGCTCGGGCCGTCCGGCTGCGGCAAGTCGACGACGCTGCGGATCCTCGCCGGGCTGGAGGAGCCCACCGTCGGCACCGTCGCGATCAACGGCACGCCGGTCGAGGAGCTGCGGCGCGGCCACGAGATCGGCGTGGCGTTCCAGGACGCCGCGCTGCTGCCGTGGCGCACCGTGTACGCGAACATCCGTCTGCCGCTCGAGCTCGCCGGGGTGCGGGTCGAACGGCAGGTCGTCGAGGACCTCATCGCGCTCGTGGGCCTGAGGGGCTTCGAGCATGCCAAGCCCGCGCAGCTGTCGGGCGGCATGAGGCAGCGCGTCTCGATCGCGCGCTGCCTCGTCGTGCAGCCCGCGATCATGCTGCTCGACGAGCCCTTCGGCGCCCTCGACGACATGACCAGGCAGCGCATGAACCTCGAACTGCAGCGCATCTGGGGCGAGAAGCCCGCGACGACGCTGATGGTCACGCACGGCATCGGCGAGGCGGTGTTCCTCTCCGACCTCGTCGCGATCATGACCCCGCGCCCCGGCACCATCGCCGAGCTCGTGGAGATCGGGCTGCCCCGCCCGCGGACGCCCGCGATCCTGCGCTCCCCGGAGTTCCACGCCTACGTCGACCGGATCTCCGAGATCCTGTTCGACGGTCGGGGCTGAGGGGTGCGCCACTAGGGTGGCGAGGTGACCTCCTGCGTGCTGCTGTTCGACTTCGACGGCACGGTGAGTCTGGGCGACGAGCCCGTCATCGCCTACGCCCGGCACCTCGATGAGGAGGCCGGCAGCGCCTCCGGGCTCATCACACGGGTCGTCTCCCGCTTCCTCGCCTGCGACGGCCGGCTGGCCGAGGCGCTGGAAGGTCTGACCGACGCGGATCCGGTGCTGCTCGGCCTCCACGCGGTCGACGGTTCGATCGACGGCTACGACGCGGTGCAGCGTCTCGCGACGCTGCTCGGGCTCTCGTCCGCGGCGATCGACGCCGCCTATCGGGCGAGTCGCGCGGACCTCGCCGACGGGCTGATCTCGACCCATGCCCCCGAGGCGTTCGCCTCTTTCCTCGCGGCGCTGCCGGGGGAGGCGCACCGCGTCCTCGTCTCCAACTCGCCGGCCAGCGGCCTCACCGAGCAGATCGACAAGCTGGGGCTCACCCGCTCCTTCGACGAGGTGGTCACGAGCGCCGACAAGCCGGCAGGGCTGCCGGCGATCGCCGAGCGCGTCCTCGCCGAGCGCGTCCTCGCCGCGGGCCGGCTCGTCTCCGTCGGGGACATCTGGGTCAACGACCTCGCACCCGTCGCGGCGCTCGGCGCGGCGACGGCGCTCATCGACCGGATGCCGGTGCCGGAGGGCGCCGATCCGACCGTGCGCGCCCCGCAGATCGAGGAACTGTATCCCTGGCTGCTGGAGTGGTCGCGACAGTAGGGTCGGGTCATGGAGCTCAGCCTCGACGACAAGGTCGCCCTCACCGCAGGAGCCGACTACTGGAGCACCCCCGAGGTCCCCGGCATCCGGCGCATCACCCTGAACGACGGGCCGCACGGCCTGCGCGTCGTCGACGACATCGGCATCCTCGGCGCCAAACCGGCGACCTGCTTCCCGCCCGCCGTCGGTCTCGGCTCGTCGTGGAACCCGGAGCTGCAGCGCGAGGTCGGCGCCGCGATCGGCCGCGAGGCCCGCGCGCTCGGGGTCGACGTGGTGCTCGGGCCCGGTGTGAACATCAAGCGCAGCCCCCTGGGCGGGCGCAACTTCGAGTACGTCAGCGAGGACCCGCTCGTCGCCGGGGCCTTCGGGCAGGCGCTCGTCGAGGGCATCCAGTCGCAGGGCGTCGGCACCTCGGTGAAGCACTTCGCGGCGAACAACCAGGAGACCGACCGCATGCACGTCTCCGCCCAGGTGGACGAGCGCACCCTGCGTGAGCTGTACTTCCCGGCCTTCGAGCGCATCGTGACGCGCGCCGCGCCGACCACCGTCATGTGCTCGTACAACCGCATCAACGGCGTGTACGCCAGCGAGAACGAATGGCTCCTCACCCGGGTGCTGCGGGGCGAGTGGGGCTTCGACGGGGCCGTGGTCTCGGACTGGGGTGCCGTCGTGGACCGGGTTGCGGCGCTCCGGGCCGGGCTCGACCTCAAGATGCCCACCGACTCCGGCAACGAGGCGGTGCTCGCGGCGGCGCGGTCGGGCGAGCTCGACACGGCGGTGCTGGACCGGGTCGTGGAGCGGATCGCGCGGCTGGCCGAGCGGGCGGATGCCGGCGCGCAGGGCCCTGTCGCTCCGGATGTCGACGCCCATCACGAGCTCGCCCTGCGCGCGGCGCGCGAGTCGGCGGTGCTGCTCAAGAACGAGAACGCGGCGCTGCCGCTGCCGGAGACGGGGTCGACGCGCATCGCGCTCATCGGCGAGTTCGCCCGCACGCCGCGCTACCAGGGGGCGGGCAGCTCGCAGGTGAACCCCACCCGGCTCGACAGCGCCCTCGACGCCCTCACCGGCCTGCTGGGGGAGCGGGTGTCGTTCTGCCCGGGGTTCACCTTCGACGGCGACGCCGCCCAGGACGCCGAGCTGCTCGACGAGGCGCATCGGCACGCCGCGGCGGCGGACTGGGTCGTGCTGTTCCTCGGCCTGCCGGACTCCGTCGAGTCCGAGGGATTCGATCGCACCACCATCTCCCTGCCGGACAATCAGCTCGCCCTGCTTGACGCCGTCGCGACCGTCACCCGGCGCATCGTCGTGGTGCTCTCCAACGGCGGCCTCGTCGAGACGGAGAGCTGGGAGGGGCGCGCCCGCGCCGTCCTGGAGGGCTGGCTGCTCGGCCAGGCCGGCGGGCGGGCGACCGCGGAGCTGCTGTTGGGGCGGGCGAACCCGAGCGGGAAGCTCACCGAGTCGATCCCGGTGACCCTCGCGTCGACGCCGTCGTTCCTCAACTTCCCCGGCGGCGAGGGCGAGGTCGTCTACGGTGAGCGGATCTACGTGGGCTACCGCTACTACGACACCCTCGGGCTGCCCGTGTCGTACCCCTTCGGCCACGGCCTGAGCTACACCGAGTTCGAGTATTCGGATTTGGCCATCGAGGGGACGGGAGCCGGGGCATCCGTCGGCTTCACGATCACCAACACGGGCACGCTCGCCGGCGCCGAGATCGCTCAGCTGTACCGCAGCGACCGCCACAGCGCGGTGGACCGGCCGAGCCATGAGCTCGTGGGCTTCCAGAAGGTGTTCCTCGAGCCGGGGGAGTCCCGTTCCGTGACGATCGAGCTGGACAGCCGGGCCTTCGCCTACTGGTCGGCCGAACGGGCGAGCTGGGTCGTCGACGCGGGCCTGTTCACCCTCGAGGTCGGCTCCTCCAGCCGCGACATCCGGCTCGCCGGGGACGTGCGTCTGGCCGCCTCCGGCCCGGCGCACCGGCTCACCGTGTACTCGCCGATCGGCGAATGGCTCACCGACCCGGTCGGCGGCGCCATCCTGCAGGGGGCGCTCGCGCAGCTCCCCGACGCCGGGGGCTTCGACTTCAGCTCGGACAGCACCGAGGGGCGGATGTTCGCGGCGATCCCGCTCGGCCACCTGCTCACCATGGCGCCCGGCGTCCCGGCCGGGGCCGCGGACCAGCTCGTCGCCGCCTACGAGGCGGCGCTCGGCGCGGCTAGATGAGACCGACGGCTCGCCACACGCGCACGAGCACGTCGAGCTGCGCCGGGTTGTAGAGGTCGAGCATCGCGCTGATCACCGTCTGGGCGGACTGCTGCCCGCGGCCCGCGGGAAGCTGGTCGTGCTCGGGCGGCCACGGGTGCCTCTCGGCCAGCGCGCCGGCCTGCGGGACCATGCGCGCCGCGAGAAGCTCGCGGGTGCGCTCATCGGCGTCGGCCGGGAGCGCATCGAACTCGGCGGTCGCCTCGTCCGGCCGGTAGTCCTCGATCAGCTCCTGCCAGTGCGGCGCCATCGCGCCGTCGGCGAGGTGGGACATGACGGCGAACAGCGAACGATCGGTCTGGGACAGCTGTGCGGATGTCGCGGCGATCGAGATCTCGAACGGCAGGTCCGTCGGCACCGGCACGGCACGGAGCTTCGCGATCTCGGACCTGGCGTGCTGCAGCCGTCCGATCGCGGCATCCAGCTCCGCCTCGGCGGCCAGCAGCGCCTCGTCCCGGTCGCCGGATCCGCCCTCGATCTCGGCGATGGCGGTCAGGGAGAGGCCGAGGCCGCTCAGACGGCGGATCTCGAGGAGACGGACCAGATGCTCCGTGCGATAGCTCTTGTACCCGTTCGGCAGGCGCTGCGGCTCCGGCAGCAGCCCGATCTCGTGGTAGTGCCGTACCGTCCGCAGCGTCGTTCCGGCGAGCTGCGCGAGCTCGCGCGTGCTCCAACCCATGTGCTCTCCCCGGATCGGTCCGCCAACAGTCGATTTCGTACTTGAGTATGCCGTAACGGCATGGTTTCCAATGGTTCGGCGCCGCACACCGCGGTGCGCGAACCGATCGAAGGGATCGACGTGTCCTCCTCAGCGAATCAGCCCGTGCCGAGCCGGGCGCCCTGGCACCTCCGAGTGCTGTGGCCGATTCTGGCGGCCGCCACCTGGCTGGCCTCCATGGTCTACATCGCGACGCAGCTCGGCGTCAGCGGACTGCTCATCGGCGCGGTGCTCTCCGCGATCCTCGCCGCGCTCATCGTGGGCGTCATCCTCTGGCTCGGCCGGTGGACGCCCCGGGAGCCCCGGCTGCTCGTCTCCGCCTTCGTGTGGGGCGCGTCGATCGCCGCCTTCTGCGCGCTGTGGTCGCAGAACGGACTGCAGGCCCTCGTCGACGGCACCCTCGGCGTCGACGCCGGCAGGTGGATCCGCCCGCTGATCATCACCCCGGTCACGGAGGAGGGCTTCAAAGGCCTGTTCCTCGTCTGGCTTCTGGTCTTCCATCGTCGTCGGATCGGCGGCCTCCTCGGCGGCATCGTCTACGGCGGCCTCGTCGGCGCCGGCTTCTCGCTCGTCGAGAACTCGCTCTACCTCGGCGGCGCGGTCACCACGTTCCTGCACTCTGACACCTCGGACCCGCGCGCCATCGCGACGCTCGCGGCGACCCTCGTCCTCCGGGTCGTGCTCGTGCCGTTGATGCACCCCTTCCTGGTCGCCATCACCGGCCTCGGCGTCGCCGCGGCCGCCGCTGCGCGACGGCGCGGCGCCCGGGTCGCCCTCGTCCTCGCCGGCCTGCTGATCGCGATGGCGCTGCACGGAGCGTGGGACTGGGCCGGCCTCGCCGCGAGCGACCCTTACCTCATCTACAAGATCTACGCGGCGGTCATGCTGCCGATGTTCCTGGCCGTCGTGATCCTGGGGACCTCCTTGCGCCGTCGTCAGCGGAGGCGGACCGCCACGACCCTCGCGGTCTAGGCGAGGGGCTCGACCGGTGTGAGCACGAAGACCGGGATCAGCCGGTCCGTCAGGGTCTGGTAGCGGGCGTAGTCGGGCCAGGCGGTGACGGCGCGCTCCCACCAGGCATCCCGCTCGGCGCCCGGGGTGAGCTCGCGGGCCTCGTAGTCCTTCTTCACCGCGCCGTCCTGCAGCTCGACGTGCGGGTGCGCCTTCAGATTCCAATACCAGGTCGGATGCCTCTCGGCACCGCCCTTGGAGGCCACCACCGCGTACGCGCCGTCGTGCTCGACGCGCATGAGGGCGGTCTTGCGCAGCTTGCCGCTCTTCGCCCCGCGGTTGGTCAGGACGATGATCGGGCGGCCCTTCAGCTCGTTCGCCTCGGCGCCCTCGGTCTGCTCGAACTTCTCGGCCTGCACGCGCGCCCACTCGGCGACACCGGGCTCGTATTCTCCTTCAAGTGGCATGCCTTCGAGCCTATGCTCGGAGCCATGGAATACAGGCAGCTCGGAACTTCAGGACTCCGGATCTCGACTCTCACGCTCGGCACCATGGGCTACGGCGGGAAGGGATGGGCCACCCCGGTCGGCACCCTCGACGTCTCCGACGCCCGTCGTCAGCTCGACCTGGCCAAGGCGGCCGGCGTCAACATCCTCGACACGGCCGACGTCTACTCCTTCGGACTGTCCGAGCAGATCCTCGGCGAGGCGCTCACGCAGGACCGCGACGACTGGATCGTTGCGACGAAGGTGCGCATGGCCATGGGCGACGGGCCGAACGAGACCGGCGCGAGCCGTGCGCGCATCATCCGCGGGGCGGAGGACAGCCTGCGCCGGCTGAAGACCGACCACATCGACCTCTACCAGCTGCACGAGTGGGACGGCCAGACCCGCCTGGAGGAGACCTGGTCGGCCCTCGACGACCTCGTGCGGTCGGGCAAGGTGCGCTACCTCGGCATCTCCAACTACACCGGCTGGCAGACGATGAAGGCGATCTGGGCGGCGGACAAGGGCGGCTTCACGAAGCCCGTCGCCACCCAGGTGCACTACTCGCCGCAGACCCGCGACATCGAGAACGAGATCATCCCGGCGTCGATCGACCAGGGCCTCGGCATCCTCGTCTGGAGCCCGCTGGCCGGCGGCCTGCTCTCCGGCAAGTACCGCCGCGGCCAGGACGCGCCCGAGGGCTCGCGCCGCTTCCTCGGCTGGAGCGAGCCGCCCGTCTACGACGAGGAGCTGCTCTACGACCTCATCGAGCTGCTCGTGCAGATCGGCGACGGCCACGGCGTCTCGGCCGCTCAGGTCGCGCTCGCCTGGACCCTCGGCCGGCCGCAGGTGACCTCCCTCATCGTCGCGGGCCGCACCGACGAGCAGCTCACGGACAACCTCGCCGCGGCATCCCTCGTGCTCAGCGACGACGAGCGCGCCCAGATCGACACGCTCACCCTGCCCGATCTGCACTACCCCTACTGGCACCAGCGCAACACCTCCGCCGACCGGCTCTCGGCGGCGGACTGGTCGCTGATCGCCCAGTACACGGAGAGCTAGCGGCGCCGGGCGCTCCGCGCGCCTCGTTCGGGAGGACAAAGGCGGCTGGGGAGGACCGATTCCTGCGATCGGTCCTCCCCAGCCGCATCAGTCCTCCCGGGTCCGCTCAGCGCTGAGCGGCGAGCCAGTCCTTGATGGTCGGCAGCGCATCGGGATGCCGGGGGGTGCGGCCGTGGCTCGCGCCGTCGAGCAGGCGCACGGTCATCGTGGGCAGGTACGACTGCATCCGCGCCGCCGCCCGCACCCGGATGTGGTCCTCGGTGCCGGCGATCATCAGCAGCGGCATCGGCAGCATCGAGAGGGCGTGCACCGGCACGCCCGGGTCCTCCTCCGTCTTGCGCATGTAGGCGGCGAGCGCCTTCGGGTCGTTGGCGAGCAGGGCGACGGCGGTCGAGTTGTCGAGCGGATGCCCCAGATGCTCGGCCCAGCGGTCGATGAAGGCCTGCATGCCGCGGGCGACGAGCGTGTCGACGACGCCGGGGAAGAAGGTCTTGTCGAAGATGCCCTGCCCGCCCGTGCGCGGCGAGCCGCCGAGCGTCACGAGGCTCGCCAGGCGGCCCGGGTGCGAATAGGCGAGCTCGAAGCCGACCCGGCCGCCGAGGGAGTAGCCGATGTAGTGCGCCTTCTCGACTCCCACGGCCTCGAGCACGGTGAGGACGTCGGCGACGAAGAGCGCCTGGTCGTAGGCATCCTCCTCATACGGCTTGTCGCTGCGGCCGTGGCCGCGCAGATCGAGGGTGACCACCCGGTAGTCGGCCTGCAGCTCGCGCACCCAGCCGAAGCCGCGCCAGATCGCCTGCGTCAGAGCGGTGCCGTGCACGAGGACGACCGCGGGCGCGCCCGGCGCGCCCTTCCCGGCGACGCGGTAGTTGATGCGGGTGCCGTCGAGGGGGTTCTCCACCAGATCCACGCGACTACGGTAGCCGTTTCAGGGCCTCGACCTGGGCTTCCGTCGCCCCGTCCACGTCGACGACCTTGGTGCGGCTGGTCTGCCCGGACACGAGCTCCACGTGGCGGGGCCGCACCCCGAACGCCGCGGCGAGGGCCGCGAGCACGGCCTTCGTCGCCTTGCCGTCGACCGCGCGCTCCGCGACCCGGACGACCAGCGCGCCGTCGTGCTCGCCGCCCACCACCGTGCGCGACGCACCGGGCCGCACTCGCACCTCGATACGCATGCATCGATCATGCCCCCGGTAGGATGGGTTCAGTGGCGCGCGCACTGATTCTCGGGGGCACAGGACTGATCGGACGGGCTGTTGCAGCCCGGCTGCTCGCCGCGGACTGGCGGGTCGACGTCACGGGACGCGATGCCGCCCACGTGCCGGACACGCTCGCCGCCGCCCCCGGCTTCGCCTTCCTCCCCTCTGAGCGAACGGATGCTGCCGCCGTACGCGCCGCCGTCGGGGACGGAGCCGAGCTCGTGGTCGACTGCCTCTGCTTCACGGAGGGCGACGCGCTGCTGCTCGCCCCGTTCCTCGCCGACGCGGACGCGACCGTGATGCTGTCGAGCAAGGCGGTCTACGTCGACGAGTTCGGCAACCATGGCAACTCCTTCGTCACGCCCGTCTTCCCGCTGCCTGTTCGCGAGACGGACGCCACGGTGGCGCCCGGGCGCGGCGATCCGGGCACGCGGGACGGCTACGGCGCCAACAAGGTCGCGGCCGAGAACCTGCTGCTCGACGCGGGGCTGCCCGTCACGGTGCTGCGGGCGGGCAAGGTGCACGGGGCCGGCGCGGCACGGCCGCGCGAATGGGCGTTCCTCAAGCGCGCCATCGACGGGCGCGAACAGCTCGCGCTCGCGCATCGCGGCGCCGGCGGCGACCAGACCACCGCGGCTGCGAACATCGCCGCGCTCGTCCAGGCCGTCGCCGCGCAGCCCGGCACCCGTGTGCTCAACGCCGCCGATGCGGACGCCCCGACCGGCCTGCAGATCGCCGCGGCGGTGGCCGCGCACACGGGCCATCGTTTCGAGCCGGAGCTGCTCGAGGACGACGTCGACGCGAAGTACGGCGCCCACCCCTGGGATGTCGTGCCGCCGGTCGTGCTCGACGGCACCGCCGCCCAGGCGCTCGGCTTCCAGCCGCGCAGCTACGCGGACACCGTCGGCGCGGAGCTGGACTGGCTTCTGCGCGAGCACGAGCTCGGCGGCACCTCCCGCTTCGACGACGACCCGTATTTCGCCCCCTTCCTCGACTACCGGCTCGAGGACGCCTACCTGCTGCTGCGCAGCCTGGGGGCGTCATGAGCCGCCCCCGCGCGTCGTGTGCCGCATTCTGAAAGGAAACCGATGAGTCCCTCGCAACGCCTCACCGTCAGCTCCACCCGCCCGGGGGAGTCGACCTCGGAGCACGGCGGGGCCAACAGGAGCCGCCTCGTGCTGGTGCGGCACGGGCAGACCGAGTGGAGCCTCAACGGCCGGCACACGAGCGTCACCGACCTGCCGCTGACCGCGGCGGGCGAGGCCGAGGCCGCCGGCATCGCCGAGGTGCTCAACGGGCACGCCTTCGGACTCGTGCTCTCGAGCCCCCGGCAGCGGGCGATCCGCACCGCCGAGCTCGCCGGCTACGGCGACCAGGTGATCCGCGACGAGGACCTCGCCGAATTCGACTACGGCGCCTATGAGGGCCTGACGACCCCGCAGATCATCGAGCAGCGCGGCGCGGCCTGGAACCTCTGGCGCAACGGCGTGCCTGCGGGGGACACCCCCGGCGAGTCGGCCGAGGACGTGCAGAAGCGCGCCAAGCGCGTCATCGCCCGCGCGCTCGCGACGATGTGGGACGGCAAGGACGTGATCTGCTTCGCGCACGGCCACTTCCTGCGGGCGATGGCCGCCGCCTGGCTCGGCCTGCGCCCCGTCGACGCGCAGGCGTTCTCCCTCGCGACGGCGACGGTCAGCGTGCTCGGCTTCGAGCACGCCCAGCCGGTCATCCTGCGCTGGAACACCCCGCCCGGCATGCTGCAGTTCCCGCCGGCCTGAAACAGACCGCAACACTCGGTGCCCCGCGTTCGGCCTGAGGGCAGGCTGTCCGCATGGTCGCCCTCTCCGTCGCCGTGCTCGGTGCGGGCCCGCGCGGTGTCGGCTGGCTCGAGCGCTTCGTCGAGAACCTGCGTACGGGCGCGCTCGGCGACGCGGCGCTCTCGGCCGGCATCCGCATCACCCTCGTCGACCCGCATGTGCCGGGCCCCGGGCGCATCTGGCGCTACGGGCAGTCACCGCTGCTGAAGCTGAACTCGCTCGCGGCCGATGTGACGATGTTCACGGATGCCTCGAGCACGCTCGACGGCCCGATCGTCCCCGGTCCCTCGCTCGTCGAATGGGCCGAGCAGGTCCGTGCGGGCGAGCTGGACGTGACCATCGACGACCCGGTCGTGCGTGCGGAGCTGGACGGACTCGGCCCGACGAGCTTCCCGAGCCGCCGGCTGCAGAGCTTCTACCTGGACTGGTTCCACCGCCGCACGCTGAGCCGCCTGCCGGACGGCCTCGAGGTCGAGTGGCGCCGGGCGAGCGCGGTCGCGGTCTCGGACGGGGCGGGGGTCTCGGACGGGGTTGGGGCGCAGCGCATCCTGCTCGACGACGGCGCGGAGCTCGATGCCGACGTCGTCGTGTACGCGCTCGGGCACAGCGGCTCCGAGCTCGCGGGCGAGCATGCGCTGCTGCACCGTTTCGCCCGGGGCAGCGGCGCCCACTACGTCGCGCCCGCCTTCACGGCCGACGCCGACTTCGACGGCATCCCGGCCGGCGCCGAGGTGATCGTGCGCGGCTTCGGGCTCGCCGCCGTCGACCTGGTCGTGCTGCTCAGCCAGGGACGCGGCGGGCGCTTCGAGCCGGGCGCGGACGGCCTGCGCTACCTGCCCTCCGGCCGGGAGCCGCGCCTGCACCTCGGTTCGCGCCGCGGCGTGCCGTACCACTCCAAGGTGACCTCGACGCTCCGCGCCGGCCGCGCCGAGCCCGTCTTCTTCACGCCCGCGATCGCGGCGGCGCTCGCGGCGCGCGGCGAGGTGGACTTCACCGTCGAGGTGTGGCCGTTGCTCGCGAAGGAGGCGCTGCACGGCTATTACCACGAACTGCTCGTCGGGCACCCCGAGCGGGCGCGTCTCGACTGGCAGGAGTTCTTGCCCCGGTTCCGCCCCCTCGACCCGTGGTCGGACGGGCTGCGCGCCCTCGCGGCGGAGGCGCTCGCCGACCCCGCCGACGCGCTCGACCTCGCCGTGTTCGACCGGCCGCTCGCCGGGCGGCGCTTCGACGGCCCGGAGGCGCTGCAGGACTGGATGACCGCGTACATCACGGACGATCTGCGCCGCCGCACCCGGCCAGAGCACAGCGAGACGCTCGGCTTCTTCACCTCCCTGCTGTTCGCCTTCTTCGCCCTCGGCACGGCGGGCCTCGAGGTGCCGCCGTGGTTCAGGGGCTTCTTCAGCTACGTGGCATCCGGCCCGCCCGTGCACCGGCTCGAGGAGCTGCTCGCCCTCGCCGAGGCCGGTGTGGTGCGCTTCCTCGGGGCCGAGCTCGAGGTGCGGGCGGATGCCGCGGCCGGCGTCTTCCGGGCGTCCAGCCCCTCCGTCCCCGGCGAGCGCGCCTCGCGCTTCCTCATCGACGCCTGGCTGCCCGCGGAGTCAGCCGGTGTGAGCGACAACCCCGCCCTGCGCGACGCCGTCGGCGTGGCATCCGCCCCGCTGCTGCCCGTGCGGGCCGAGGACTCGCGGGTGCTCGGCACGGCCGGCGTGCCGCACCCGGTCCGCTTCGCTATCGGCCCGTACACCACCGCCCCCAACGCCGGCGCGTTCGCCCGGCCGGGCACCGATGCGCTGTCGTTCCGCGAGAACGACCGGGTCGCCCGCGCCGTGCTGCGCCTGCTCGATCAGAAGGCCCGAGATGAAGTTCGTGATCATGACCCTGCTGCAGCACCACCCGGACCCGCAGGGGGTGCTGCGACCCCAGCATGAGGTCTTCGACGACGCCGTCGAGGAGGCGGAGCTCGTCGAGCAGCTCGGCCTCGACGCCTACGGCGTGGGGGAGCGGCACGCGCAGGACTTCCTCGCCTCCTCTCCGACGGTGACGCTCGCGGCGATCGCGGCGCGCACGAGCCGCATCCGGCTCCTGACGACCGTGACGGTGCTGCCGCTGCTGGACCCGGTGCGCGTCGCCGAGGACTACGCGACGCTGCACCAGCTCTCCCACGGCCGGTTGGAGCCGATCGTCGGCAAGGGCAACGACCCGCGGCAGCTGGAATACTTCGGGATCGACATCGCCGATCAGTGGCGGCTCAACCGGGAGAAGTACGCGCTGCTGCACCGGCTGTGGGGCGACGAGCCCGTCAGCTGGGACGGCGGGCCGGATGCCTGGCGGCCGCCGCTCACGGACGTGATCACGACGCCGCGCCCCTACCTCGGGCACCGGCCCCGGGTCTGGCACGGCTCGGCGAGCTCGACCGAGTCGACCGAGCTCGCCGCCGAGTACGGCGACCCGCTCTTCAGCGCGAACGCCTTCCACCGCATGGAGAAGTACGCGGTGCTCGTCGACCACTACCGCGAGCGCTACGCGGCGCACGGCCATGACCCGGCTCGCGCCTGGGTGGGGCTCGGCTCCGGCGCGTTCTACGTGGGCCGCACCTCGCAGGATGCGGTCGAGAGGCTGCGCCCGTTCTTCGAGAACGTCATGCGCACCTTCGCCGCCTCGCACAACCGTCCCGAGTGGACCACGATCGAGGAGGCGATCGAGATCGGCCCGTACTTCATCGGCTCACGGCAGCAGGTGCTCGACAAGATCGCCGCCTACTACGAGCGCATCCGCCACGACGTGTTCCAGGTGGCGGTGCAGGGTTTCGGCCTGCCCAAAGCCGACCGGGTGGCCTCGCTCGAGCGCTTCGCGCTGGACGTCGCGCCCGAGCTGAGGCGCCTCTACCCGTCGGCGGTGTGGGAGGAGGAGCCGGTCACAGCTCCGCAGAGCCTCCCGCGCTGAGGTCCAGCAGCTCGCCACCGTTCTGCTGAGCGGCCCAGCCGATGCGGTCCTTGGCCATGTGCTGGCCGAGCTCGGAGTTGATCATCTCGTGCGTCGGGAAGGCACGGCGCGGCTTCACCGCGAGCACGAAGTCGATGGCCTCGCCGATCTTGAGCCACGGCGCGCTCGACGGGGCGGCGAGCACGTCGACCTCGACCCCCTCCGGCACGGCGAAAGAGTCGCCCGGGTAGTAGACGGCGCCGCCGTCGACCGACACGCCCAGGTTGTCCACGGCCGGGATGCTGGAGTGGATGATGCTGTGCGTGCCGCCGAAGAAGCTCAGCTCGAAGGGGCCGGCGGTGACGGTGTCGCCCGCACCCACGGCGGTGACGTCGAAACCGGTGGCGGCGTCCTTCACCCCATGCGGCCCGTAGATGGGCACGCCGGGGTTCGCGTCGACGATGGCCTGCAGGTGCGGGGCGTCCCAGTGGTCGCCGTGCTCGTGGGTGATGACGACCGCGGCCACCGCGCTCAGATCGGGGAGGGGGCGCGTGAAGCCGCCCGGGTCGATGACGAGCTTCGCGCCGTCCTTCTCGAGGAGGAAAGTGGCATGTTCCAGCTTTGTGATGCGCATGCCTCCAGGCTATTCGGTCCCGATTTGGACGGCGGGTGACCGGCATGTAAACTCGAATCCGTTGTGCTCGGGGCGCTTCCCCAGAGCACGACGAGTCCGGCCCCATCGTTTAGCGGCCTAGGACGTCGCCCTCTCACGGCGGTAACGCGGGTTCAAATCCCGCTGGGGTCACAGCGGAAAGCCCCCGGCTCAGGCCGGGGGCTTTCGTGCGTCCGGGGGCACCCGTCACGGAACGCAACATCCGCGCCGGAGGCCGGGTGGGATGCCTAGCGTGTCGGCATGGCGATCCGAGACCTCTCCGTGCCCGAGGCCCCGGACCGCTCCTACGCCGACGCCCTCCGGGCCCGCACCGAGCGCTTGGCCGAGGCCGCCGCACCGATCGGCTCGCCCTTCGCCGGCGCCCCCGCCGAGCTCGCGGCCGAGACGGGCGCCGAGGTCGAGCGGCTGGCGCCGGAGATCATCGCCCTCTCCCACCGGATCTTCGAGACGCCGGAGGAGGCGTTCCGGGAGGTACGCAGCGCCGCCGCCGTCGCCGAGACGGTCGAACGGGTCGCGGGCGCGCCCGTCGTGCGCGGCGTCCACGGGCTGGAGACCGCGCTCGAGGCATCCGCCGGCGCCCCGGGCGGTGAGCGCGCGCCCACCGTGGCGATCCTCGCCGAGTACGACGCCCTGCCGGGCATCGGTCACGGCTGCGGCCACAATCTGATCGCCGCCGCCGCGACCGGCGCGTTCCTCGCGCTCGCCGCGCTCGGCGAGCGCCTGCCCGGCCGGGTCGTGCTGCTCGGGACACCGGCGGAGGAGGGCAACAGCGGCAAGGAGCTGATGGCACGCCGCGGCGCCTTCGACGGCATCGACGCCGCGATCATGGCGCACGGCCACGGATACGACGCGATCGACCTGCCGTTCATCGGTCGCCGCATCCTGCGAGTGGAGTTCGAGGGAGTGCCCGCGCACGCCTCGGCCTCGCCGTTCCTCGGCCGCAACGCGCTCGACGCGGTCGCGCTCGCCTACCAGGCCGTCGGCCTGCTGCGACAGCAGCTCCCGCCGAGTGACCGCGTGCACGGCATCGTGCGCGAGGGCGGCGAGCGGCCGAGCGTCATCCCGCGCCGGGCCGTCCTCGAGTTCTACCTGCGCTCGCACGCGGCCGACACGCTCGCCGAGCTCAGCAGGCGGGTGACCGACATCGCCCACGGCGCCGCGCTCGCGACGGGCACGGGGGTGACGCTGCACTGGGACCCGCAGCCGGGGACCCTGCCCACCCGCTTCAATCGACCGCTGTCCGAGCGCTGGGCGGTGCACCAGGCCGCGCGCGGGCGCAAAGCCCTCACGAGCGCCGTCGTGCCGGGCGAGCTCGCCGCCTCGACCGACTTCGGCAATGTGAGCGTACGCGTGCCGGGCATCCACCCGATCATCCGGGTGGGACCGCCCGAGGTGGCGCTGCACACCGCCGAGTTCGCGCGCTGGGCGCGCTCGGAGCACGGCGACCGGGCCGCGGTGGATGCCGCGTACGGCCTCGCGCTGACCGCGCTCGACTTTCTGAGCGACGGGGAGCTACGGCGGGCCGTGCGCACCGATTTCGACGCCGCGGGCGGCGTCGTGGATGTGGAGGAGTACTTCCGATGAACGAGCTGCCTGTCGCCGCCGGCCCCGCCGTCTATGCGATCCATGAGAACCCGGAGTGGTTCGGGGTGTTCCGCGACGCCTTCGCGGCCGAGGGCGTGCCCCTGATCGAATGGGTCCTCGTCGACGGGGTGCTCGACCCGCTCGCGACGCCGCCCGACGGGGTGTTCTGGTCGCGGATCAGCGCCTCGAGCCACACCCGCGGGCACACGCTGTCGAAGGACTACGCCCGCAACGTGCTCACCTGGCTCGAGGCCCACGACCGGCGCACCGTGAACGGCCGGGCCGTGCTCGAGCTGGAGGTGAGCAAGCTCGCCCAGCTCGCGGCCCTGACGAGCTTCGGCATCGACGTGCCCCGCACGGTCGCCGCGATCGGGACCGCGCAGCTGCTCGGGGTCGCGCGGGGCTTCGCCGGCCCGTTCGTGATCAAGCACAACCAGGGCGGCAAGGGGCTCAGCGTCGCCCGGTTCGACTCCGCCGACGAACTGGCGGAGTTCGTGGCGGACGGGCGGTTCGAGGAGCCGCAGGACGGCATCACCCTCGTGCAGGAGTACGTGCAGCCGGCCGACGCGTCCATCACCCGGGTCGAGATCGTCGGCGGCGAGTTCCTCTACGCCGTCCGCGCCGACACGGCGCTCGGCGGTTTCGAGCTGTGCCCGGCGGATGCCTGCGCCATCGGCGAGGCCGGCGAGGTGTTCACGCTGCGCTCCGGCTTCCGGCATCCCATCATCGACCGCTACCTGGACTTCACCCGCGCCCACGGGATCGAGGTCGCCGGCATCGAGTTCATCGAGACCGCGGACGGCCGGCTGGTGACCTACGACGTCAACACCAACACGAACTACAACCCCGCGGTCGAGGCCGCCGCCCCCGTCTCCGGCCCGCGCGCGATCGCCCGCCACCTGGGCTCGGTATTGGAAGGAGCCCCTTCGTGGCTGCAGCTGTGAGCCTTGCCACCGAGACCATCGGGCTGCTGCGCGAGCTGATCCGCGCCGCGTGTGTGAACGACGGCTCGCCGGACTCCGGGCAGGAGCATCGCGCGGTCGCGGTCCTCGAGCGCTTCCTGCACGGCTCGGGCCTGGAGTGGGAGCTCGTGGAGCCCCACCCGGGCCGCGTCTCTCTCATCGCCCGGCTGAAGGGCACGGAGCCGGGGCACCCCGCGCTCCTGCTGCTCGGGCACACCGACGTGGTCCCCGTCGCCGAGGGCTGGTCCCGCGATCCCTTCGCGGGCGATCTCGTCGACGGCTGGGTGTGGGGGCGCGGCGCGATCGACATGCTGCACCTCACGGCGGCGTACGCGGTGATCATTCGCCGGCTCGCCGTCGAGGGGGCGCCGTTGCGCGGCGACCTGGTCTTCGCCGCCGTGGCGGACGAGGAGGCCGGCGGGCGGCTCGGCGCGCACTGGCTCGTCGAGAACCGACCGGAGCTGGTCGCCGCCGACGGCGTGCTCTCCGAGACCGGGGGCGTCCCGCTGCGAGTCGGCAACGAGGTGCGTGGCGTCACCGTCGCGGTCGGCGAGAAGGGCGGTGCGGCCCGCAAGCTCGTGGTCACGGGCAACCCGCGGCACGCCTCGACGCCGTATGGAGCCGACAACGCCGTCGTGACCGCGGCGGAGGCGATCGGGCGGATCGTGCGCCACCCGACCCCGGCCTCGCCCGACGACCTCTGGCCGCGCTACGTCGCGGCCCTCGACGTGCCCGACGCTCTCAAGGCGGAGCTCACCGACCCGACCCGTCTGGACGCCGCCCTGCCGAGACTCGGCCCGCTCGCCGGGCTCGCGCACGCGGTGACCCACAACACGATCGCCCCCGATCTCGTGCGCGGCGGCGAGAAGATCAACGTCATCGCCGCCCGCGCCGAAGTGCAGCTCGACATCCGCACCCTGCGCGGCACGAGCGGCGCCGACATCGACCGGCACCTGAGCGAGGCGCTCGGCGGGCTGAACGAGCGGGTGCTGATCCGGCCGTTGGGCAACACCCCGGCGAGTCGATCGAGCCTCGACACAGAGCTCTACGCCGCTCTCGCGGCGGAGGTGCGATCGGCGTATCCGGGCGCGGAGCCCGTGCCGGTGATCTCCCCGGGCGGCTCGGACAGCCGCTTCTTCCGGCGCCTCGGCGTGCCCGCCTACGGCTTCGGCATGCTGTCGCGCCGCTGGCGGCACGAGTACGCCCGCGCGCTCATGCACGGGACGGATGAGCGCATCGACACGGAGTCGGTACGGCTGGCCGTGGGCAGCCTCAACCGCATCGTGCGCACCGTCCTGTCCGTCGGCGCGTAACGCGACGACCCACTTCTTAACACTCGAACGCACGCTCGTCGGCTCTGCATAGCGTCGGGGGCATGAGCGTCCCCCCGGCTGACCGACTCCCGCCCTCCCACCCCGACCACCTCGATCTGGGTGTCGCGCTCGACGGCGCCGGATGGCACCCCGCCGCCTGGCGCGAGGAATCGGCCCGCCCGGCCGAGCTGCTCACCGGCGCCTACTGGGCGGGGCTCGCCCGCCGCGCAGACGAGGCCGGCGTCGAGCTGCTCACCATCGAGGACGCGTTCGGGCTCCAGACGCGGCAGCCCTTCGCCCCCGTCGACCCGCAGGAGACGCGCGAGGTGCGGGGCAGGCTCGACGCCGTCCTGCTGGCCGACTGGCTCGCCCCGCTGACGCGGCGCATCGGGCTGATCCCCACGGTGGCGACGACGCACACCGAGCCGTTCCACCTTTCCACGGCGATCGCGACGCTCGACCACGCGAGCCGGGGTCGGGCCGGGCTCCGCGCGGTCGCTTCGGCCAAGCCGCACGAGGCGGCGCTCGTCGGACGGCGCGTGTTCCCCGACATCGGGCCGGACGAGTTCGCCTCCCCAGCAGGCCAGGCCGCGATCGCGGAGCGCTTCGACGAGGCGGCCGACGCGCTCGAGGTCATCCGCCGGCTGTGGGACTCCTGGCAGGACGACGCGGTCATCCGCGACGCCGCCACGGGCCGGTACATCGATCGCGACCGACTGCACTACATCGATTTCGAGGGGCGCTTCTTCAGCGTGAAGGGCCCCTCGATCGTGCCGCGCCCCCCGCAGGGCCAGCCGCTCGTGACGGTGCTCGCCCATCAGCGCATCCCCTACGAGCTCGCCGCACGCGAGGCCGATATCGTGTACGTCACCCCGCACGACGAGGCGCAGCTGAGGTCGATCACCGCCGAGGTGCGCGACGCCGAGCGCGCGGTCGGCCGCACCGGCGAGCCGCTGCGGGTGTGGGCCGATGTGCTGGTGCTCATCGAGGGCACGACGGATGCCGCACGCGCGGCTCTGGCGCGGCTCGACGAGCTCGCGGGGGAGCCGCTCACGAGCGACGCGCTCGTCGTCGCCGACACCGCCGGCAGGATCGCCGAGCTCATCCGGGCCTGGCAGCGGGCCGGCGTCGACGGCATCCGCCTGCGCCCCGCGCGCCTGCCGCTCGACCTCGACCGCATCGCCGACGAGCTGCTGCCGTCGCTCGAGAGGGCAGGCCTGCGCACACCTCGCGACGGCGCGACCCTGCGCGCCCGGCTCGGCCTGCCCACGGCCCGAAACCGTTACGAGAGAGAAGAAGAGGTCCAGGCGTCATGACCGGCAAGCCGCTCAAGCAGATCCACCTCGCCGCGCACTTCCCCGGCGTGAACAACACCACCGTGTGGAACGACCCCGCCTCCGGCAGCCAGATCGACTTCGACTCCTTCGAGCACTTCGCACGCACCGCCGAACGGGGCCGGTTCGACTACCTGTTCCTCGCGGAGGGCCTGCGGCTGCGCGAGCATCGTGGACGCATCCACGACCTCGACGTCGTCGGCCGCCCGAACACGCTGGCGATCCTCGCCGCGCTCGCCGCGATCACGGAGCACATCGGGCTCGTCGGCACGCTCAGCTCGACCTTCAACGAGCCGTACGAGCTCGCCCGGCAGCTGCAGACCCTCGATCTGCTCTCCGGCGGCCGGGCGGGCTGGAACGTCGTGACGAGCTCGGACGCCTTCACGGGGGCGAACTTCCGCCGCGGCGGCTTCCTCGACTATGCCGACCGCTACCTGCGCTCGGGCGAGTTCATCGACGTCGCCCGTGAGGTCTGGGACTCCTGGGACTCCGCAGCACTCGTGGCCGACACGTCCGCCGGCCGTTTCCTCGCCGACGACGCGCTGCACCGCATCGACCACCACGGCCCGCAGTTCGACGTCGAGGGCTACGGCACACTGCCGCGCAGCCCGCAGGGGCACCCCGTCATCGTGCAGGCGGGCGACTCGGCCGATGGGCGCGACTTCGCGGCGGCCTACGCCGAGGTGATCTTCTCCCGGCACTCCGAGTTCGACGCCGGTCGTGCCTTCTACGAGGACGTCAAGTCCCGACTCGCTGCGCACGGCCGCGGCCGCGACGACCTCAAGATCCTGCCCGCCGTCACCTTCGTGCTCGGTGACAGTGAAGAAGAGGCGCGCGAGCGCAGCCGCGAGATCGCCCTGCAGCAGGTGAGCCCGCAGACCGCGATCGCGTTCCTGGAGCAGGTGTGGGGGCGCGAGCTGTCTGCCTACGACCCCGACGGGCCGCTGCCCGACGTCGAGCCCGACCTCGGCGGTGCGAACATCACCCGCGGCCGGGTGCGGCATGACCGCGACCCTGGCGCGATCGCGCAGAGCTGGCGGGAGCTCGCCGAGGCCGAGGGGCTCAGCATCCGCGAGCTCGTCATCCGGGTCTCCTCCCGGCACTCCTTCGTCGGGACCCCGCAGCACGTCGCCGAGGAGCTGAACCGCTACGTCCAGGGTGACGCCGCCGACGGCTTCGTCATCGTCGGCCATCTCACCCCGGGCGGCCTCGACGAGTTCGCCGACACGGTCATCCCCGAGCTCCAGGAGCGCGGCGTGTTCCGCACCGACTACCCGGAGGGCGCGACCCTGCGCGAGCTGCTCGGGGTCAGGCCGCCCGTCCCCCTTCCCGTCGCGGTCCCCGCCGCCGTCCTCGCAGAGGAGAGAGTATGACCAGCCGTCCCTTCGCCCTCGTCGTCGAGCTCGACGGCCACGGTGCGCACCCCGCCGCGTGGCACGCCGATGGCCGTACGACGCGCGGGCTGCTGCGCGGCGCCCGGGTCGCGGAGACGGTCCGCGCCGCCGAACGCGCCGGCTTCACCGCCGCGACCTTCGAGGATGCGCCGCTCGCCCCGGGCCTGTCCCACGGCGCGCGCGTCGACGCGGTGCAGCGCGCCGCCTTCGCCGCGCCGCTCACGAGCGCCATCGGGCTGATCCCCGTCACCCATGCCGTGTACGCGGAGCCGTTCCACCTCGCCACCCAGCTCGCCACCGCCGACTTCGCCTCCTCCGGCCGCGCCGGCTGGATCGTCGGCGTCGACCCCGATGCGCGCATCGCCGCCTCCTCCGGCCGTGAGCCCGTCGACGCGGCGCAGGCGGCCGCCGACGCCTCCGCCACCGTCGAGGTGGCGCGGCGGCTCTGGGACAGCTGGGAGGACGACGCCGCGATCCGGGACACCGCGAGCTGGCGCTACCTCGACCGCGAGCGGGTGCACTACATCGACTTCGAGGGCGAGAGCTTCTCGGTGAAGGGTCCGAGCATCATCCCGCGGCCCCCGCAGGGGCAGCTGCCGATCATCGCGGATGCCTCGGCCGGGGTCCCCGCGGACGTGGCGCTCGTCGCCTCGAGCGCGAACGCCACCGTCTCCGCCGCGCGCGCCGCGGGCGCAGGCCTGGTCTGGCTCGAGCTCGAGGTCGCCCTCGACCATGCCGGGCTCACGGGGGCCGAGCGCGTCGCCCGCCTCGACGCGCACGAGCCCTGGGCCGTGGGGCCCTTCGGCCGCTACCTCGGCGACGCCGCCGGACTCGTCGAGCTGCTGACCGGCTTGCTCGGGCAGGTCGACGGGGTGCGGCTGCGCCCCGCAGTGCTCGACGAGGACCTCGACGAGCTCGGCCGCGCGGTGCTGCCCGCCCTGCGCCGTGCGGGCGCGCACACCCCTCCGGCGGTCGGCGCGACCCTGCGCGAGAGCCTCGGCCTGCCGGCATCCGTCAACCGCTACTCCACGAAGGCAGTCACCGCATGACCGATCCCATGCCGCGCAACCAGATCCAGTTCGGCGTCTTCTTCCAGGGCGTGAACTTCTCGACGATCTGGACCGAGCCCGAGAGCGGCTCGCAGACCGACTTCGAGTCGTTCCGGCGCATCATCCAGACCGCGGAGCGCGGCCTGTTCACCGCGTTCTTCCTGGGGGAGGGTCTGCGCCTGCGCGAGCACCTCGGCCGGCTGCACGAGCTCGACGTGGTCGGCCGCCCCGACGCGCAGACGCAGCTCGCGGCGCTCGCGGCGATCACCACCCGGATCGGGCTCGTCGCCACGCAGAACGCCACCTACAACGACCCGGTCGACCTCGCCCACCGTCTGCAGAGCCTCGACCTGCTCTCCGACGGCCGGGCCGCGTGGAACGTCGTCACGACCGACAACGCGTGGACCGGGGCGAACTTCCGTCGCGGCGGCTACCTCGACCACGCCGACCGCTACACGCATGCCGAGGACGTCGTGAACACCGTCCGCGCCGTGTGGGACTCGTGGGACGACGACGACACCCCGGGTCTCGTCGCCCGCGAGCTGAAGCACTACGACGTGCGCACCTTCGGCCGTCTGCCGCGCAGCCCGCAGGAGCACCCCGTGCTGTTCCAGGCCGGCGACTCCTCCGAGGGGCGCGACTTCGCCGCCCGCAACGCCGACGTGATCTTCAGCGCGCACGGCCAGTTCGAGGACGCGAAGGTGTTCGCCGCGGACATCCGCCGCCGCACGGCGCTCGCCGGCCGCCCAGAGGACGACCTCAAGATCTTCCCCGGGCAGCAGTTCGTGCTCGCCGAGACCGATGCCGAAGCGCAGGAGAAGGCACGCTGGGTGGTCGAGCGTCAGATCACGCCGGCCACCGCCCTCGCCTTCCTCGAGAACGTCTGGGGCACCTCGCTGCAGAACTACGACCCGGACGGGCCGCTGCCCGACATCGACCCCGTGGTCGATGTCACCGGCGAGACCCGCGGCGCGGGCTTCCGTGCCCAGAAGACCCGCGAGACCGTCGCCGCCTGGCGCGCGAGGGCCGAGGCGGAGGACCTCAGCATCCGCGAGCTCGTGATCGCGGTCGGCGGCCGCAGCCAGGGCGGAATCGTGGGCTCCTACCGCTCGGTCGCGGAGCTGCTCGCCCGCTTCGCCGACGAACGCGTCGTCGACGGTTTCAACGTCTCGCCCTATCTCGTCCCCTCCGGTCTCGACGACATCGTCAACCACCTCGTCCCCGAGCTGCAGGAGCGCGGCGTGTACCCGAGCGAGTACCGCGGCGACACCCTGCGCGAGCACCTCGGGCTGCGTGCGCCGCTCAGTCGGCGCGGTGGTCGGGCGGATGCCGCGCGGACCGCGCCCTCTTTCGACCTCGTCTGACCTCGACTCACCGACCCGCACCACCGACCCCACCAGGAGAACCCAGTGACCCGACGCATCCCCGCCGCGCCGCGCCCGACCCCGCGTCGCCTCGGCGCGCTCGCCGCGGGCGCCGTCGCACTCGCCCTCGCGCTGGCCGGCTGCTCCGGCGGCTCCGGCTCTGCCACGAACGGGGGAGGGGCGGCCGGCGGCAAGCCCGTCGCCGGCGGCAACCTCACCTTCGCGATCTCGAGCGATCTCGGCTGCATCGACCCGCAGCAGATCGGGAACAACGACGACATCAACATCGCCCGGCAGACGGTCGCCTCGCTCACGAGCCAGGACCCGAAGACCGGCGCGATCGAGCCGTGGCTCGCCTCGTCGTGGAAGACGAACGCGGATGCCTCCAGCTTCACCTTCACGCTGCGCACGGGAGCCACCTACTCCGACGGCACGCCCGTCGACGCGGCATCCGTCAAGGACAACTTCGAGGGGATCCAGGCGCTCGGGGCCAAGGCCGCGCTCGGCTCGACCTACCTGAGCGGACTCACGGACGTGAAGGTGATCGACCCGCAGACGGTGGAGATCGACTTCTCCGGCCCGAGCGCGCAGTTCCTGCAGGCCAGCTCGACGTTCAGCCTCGGCCTCGTCTCGCCGGCCAGCACCAAGCTGTCGGTCGCCGACCGCTGCGCCGGGAAGTTCGCCGGCTCCGGTCCGTTCACGGTGAAGAGCTACACCCCGCAGAGTCAGGCCGTGCTCGCCAAGCGCACGGGGTACGACTGGGGCCCGGGGACGAATGCGCACACGGGGGAGGCCTACCTCGACTCCGTCACCTTCACGGTCGTGCCTGAGCTGTCGACCCTGACCGGCTCGCTCTCCAGCGGCCAGATCGACGCCTCCGCGGACGTGCAGGTCACCGACCTGCCGCAGTTCGACGGCAACGGTTTCTGGGTGACGAACCGCAGCAACCCGGGTGTGGCCTACAATCTGATCCCGAACGAGAAGAACCCGATCCTCGCCGACAAGAACGTCCGGCTCGCGATCTCGAAGGCGATCGACCGGAGCGCCGTCGCCAAGCTCCTGACGAAGTGGGACAAGCCGGCCACGAGCGTGCTGTCCTCCTCCACCCCGTACTGGAGCGACCAGAGCGCGCTGCTCGCCTCGGACCCGGCGGCCGCCACGAAGCTGCTCGACGACGCCGGCTGGAAGCCCGGCCGCGGCGGCATCAGGGAGAAGGACGGCCAGAAGCTGGCGTTCACGCTGGTCTACTGGCAGCCGTCGAACGACGAGCTGCAGCTCGTGCAGCAGGAGCTCAAGGCCATCGGGGTCGATCTGCAGCTCAAGCAGACGACCATCGCCGACGCCACCGCCGAGAACAACGGCACGCAGGCGCTCACCTGGCTCAACCTGACCCGCGCCGACCCCGACGTGCTGCGCACGATCTTCTCGGCCCGCGGCGTCCAGCAGAACAACCACCGGCCGGTCGGGCCCGTGGACGGCGTGCTCGACCAGGCGGCTGCGACGACCAACAAGGCGAACCGTCAGAAGCTCGTCGACGAGGCGGCCACCGAGCTGATCCAGGACGGCGACGCGATCCCCGTCTACCAGCTGTCCACCACCATCGCCGCCAGCGACAAGGTGCACGAGCTGAAGTTCGAGGCATCCACCCGCATCGACTTCTACGACGCCTGGCTCAGCAAGTAGATGATCCGCTACCTGATCAGACGGGTGCTGCAGGGGGTGTTCGTCCTCTGGGCGGCCTACACCCTGTCGTTCCTGATCCTGTATCTGCTCCCCGGCGACGCCGCCACGGTGGCGGCCGCCGGGGGCGGCGACGCCAGCAGCGTCGACCCCGCGCTCGTGGTGAGGCTGCGCCACGAGTACGGGCTCGACGAGCCCCTGTGGCTGCAGTATCTGCACGCCCTGGGGCGGGCGCTCACCGGGAACTTCGGCGACAACGTGCAGACGGGGCAGCCGGCGCTGCAGGCCGTCGTGCGGGTGCTGCCGAACACCCTGGAGCTCGCCGCCGCCGCGCTGGTGCTCGCGATCGTCATCGGCTTCCTCGTGGCGATCGCGAGCACCTTCCCCCGCGCGGCCTGGATCCGTCAGCTGCTGGCCGGGCTGCCGCCGATCGGCGCGGCGGTGCCGGTGTTCTGGATCGGGCTGCTCCTGCTCCAGGCCTTCTCGTTCCACCTGCGCTGGTTCCCCTCGCTCGGCGATCAGGGCCTCCGCAGCCTCGTGCTGCCCGCCGTGACGCTGTCCGTGCCGACGGGGGCGTACATCGCCCAGCTGCTCGCGCGCAGCCTGCGGCTCACCCTCGGGCGCCCCTATATCGAGCAGGTGCGCGCGAAGGGTGCGAGCGAGGCCCGGGTGCACTTCGCGCACGCTCTGCGCAACGCCGTGCTGCCGACGCTGACGATGGTCGGCGTGCTCGTCGGCAACCTGCTCGCGGGCACCGTCGTCACCGAGACCGTCTTCTCCCGCACGGGCGTCGGCCGTCTCGTCGTCCAGGCGGTCGGCGACCGGGACCTGCCCGTCGTGCAGGTCGTCGTGGTCTTCGCCGCCGTCGCCTTTGTGGTCTCGAGCCTCGTCGTCGACCTGCTCTACCCCTTCGTCGATCGCCGCATCACCCTCGGCCGTACGGCCGTGGCAGCCGCCTGAGCGCGGGAGGAGTCCCATCGTGTCCGAACTGCTGATCTCCGAGACCGAACTCGTGCAGCCCGCGGGGTCCGAGCCGGATGCTGCGGCCACGGCGCCTCGGCGCGGGGCATCCGCTCGTGCGCTCGCCGCCCTGCGCGGGGCCGTGCGCCGCCCTTCGCTCACGCTCGCGGTCCTCGCCATCCTGCTGGTGCTCGTCTGGGCCGTCGCACCCGGGCTGTTCACGCACTGGGACCCGCTCGTCGGCGACGTGTCCGACCGGCTCCAGGGCCCGAGCGTCCAGCACGTCTTCGGCACGGACAACCTCGGCCGGGACCTCTGGGCGCGCGTCGTCTACGGCGCGGCCGACTCGCTCGCCTCGACGGCGCTCGCGGTCGCGCTGGCGCTCGTCGTCGGCTCCTTCTTCGGCCTGATCGCGGGGTTCGTGCGCGGCTGGGTGGACGACGCGATCATGCGGGTGATGGATGTCGTGCTCGCCATCCCCTCGGTGCTGCTCTCGCTCGCGATCATCACGGCACTCGGCTTCGGCACCGTCAACGTCGCGATCGCGGTCGGCTTCGCGAGCGCCGCGAGCTTCGCGCGCGTGATGCGCTCCGAGGTCATCTCGATCTCGACGGCGCTCTACGTCGAGGCGGCCCGTGCCTCCGGCGTGCGCTGGTACACGGTGCTGCGCCGGCATGTGCTGCCGAACTCGCTCGGACCGGTGCTCGCGCTCTCCGCCCTCGAGTTCGGCACCGCCGTGCTCGCGATCTCCTCCCTCAGCTTCCTGGGCTTCGGAGCGCCACCACCCGCGCCCGAATGGGGCGCCCTCATCTCCGAGGGCCGCAACTACCTCGCCATCGCCTGGTGGCTGACGACCTTCCCCGGCCTCGTGATCGTCGCGATCGTGCTGGCCGCCAACCGCATCAGCCACGCCGTGGAGAAGAACGGAGGCACCCGATGAGCGCTGAGACGGACCCATACGAGCCGTTGCTGACCGTGCGCGGGCTGCGCGTCGCCTACGAGACCGCGCGCCGCCGCGTCGAGGCCGTTCGCGGCGTCGACTTCGAGCTCGCCCGGGGCGAGGTCGTCGCGATCGTGGGCGAGTCGGGCAGCGGCAAGACGACCACGGCTCAGGCCGTCATCCACCTGCTCGACCCCGCCGCGCGGGTGACGGCCGAGGAGCTCGTCTTCGACGGCTCCTCCCTCTCCGACCTCTCCCGCGGGCAGTGGCGCGAGGTGCGCGGCGCCCGCATCGGGCTGATCCCGCAGGACCCGGTCGTCTCGCTCGACCCGGTGAAGAAGATCGGCGAGCAGGTCGCCGAGGCGCTGCGCGTGCACCGCCTGGCCGGTCGCCGGCAGGCCGCCGCCCGTGCGGTGGAGCTGCTCGAGCTCGCCGGGCTGTCCGAGCCGGCGCTGCGCGCCCAGCAGTTCCCGCACCAGCTCTCCGGCGGCATGAAGCAGCGCGCCCTGATCGCCGCCGCCCTCGCCCCGGAGCCCGAGCTGATCATCGCCGACGAGCCGACGAGCGCTCTCGACGTCACGGTGCAGAAGCAGATCCTCGACCACCTCACGGCGCTCGTGCGTGAGCGGGGCACCGCCGTGCTGCTCATCACCCACGACCTGGCCGTCGCCGCGGACCGCGCCGACCGCATCCTCGTGATGCACGACGGCGAGATCGTCGAGCGCGGCACGGCGGCCGAGGTGCTGCAGCGGCCGCGGCATCCGTACACCCAGACTCTCGTGGCAGCCGCGCCCGCCCTCGTGAGCAGCCGGCTCACGCCGTCCGTCGCCGTGGGCGAGCGGGTGGTGCCGGATGCCTCGGCCGGCGCCCCGGCGGAGACGCTGCTGTCGGCTCGCGGGCTCGTGAAGGACTTCGCGGTGCCCGGTCGCGGAAGGCTGCGCGCCGTCGACGGGGTGTCGTTCGAGATCGGCCGGGGCGAGACCTTCGCGCTCGTGGGGGAGTCCGGCTCCGGGAAGAGCACGACCGCGCGCCTGGTCGCCCGGCTGGAGACGGCGACGGCCGGCACGCTCGCCCTCGGCGGCGAGGACTACACGCACCGCCGGGGGGAGGAACTGCGGCGGCTGCGCCGCCGCTTCCAGCTCGTCTACCAGAACCCCTACGCCTCCCTCGACCCCCGCTTCACGGTGGCGGAGGCGATCGACGAGCCCCTGCGCGCCTACGGCGCACCCCCGTCCGAGCGCGCCGCCCGGGTCGCCGAGCTGCTCGACCGGGTCGCCCTGCCGGCCGCCTTCGCCTCCCGCCGCCCGGCCGAGCTCTCCGGCGGGCAGCGGCAGCGCGTGGCGATCGCCCGGGCGCTCGCCCTCGCGCCGGAGCTCGTGATCCTCGACGAGGCCGTCTCGGCGCTCGACGTCTCGGTGCAGGCGCAGATCCTGCAGTTGCTGGCGGACCTGCAGGCGGAGTTCGGCCTCGCCTACCTCTTCATCACCCACGACCTCGCGGTCGTGCGCCAGATCGCGGACCGGGTCGGGGTGATGCAGGCCGGACGCCTCGTCGAGACGGGCACGACCTCGCAGATCCTGGAGACGCCCGGCGACGACTACACGCGCCGGCTCATCGAGGCGATCCCGGGCTCGGCCCCCTGGTTCCTCCCCGCGGCGGGCCCGAGTCGGGTATTCTGAGCCGGTCGAAGGGGAGTATCCCTCAGCGCCGCATCCGTCATCACGGGCCGTCCGGCCCCGGGTGCGACGGCACCGCTGGAGACCCGGTGGTGCGGGAGAGACTTTCGGAGCCGTTCCACGACCCCGAAAGAAGCCCCCGTGCACTTCGATCTTCCCCTCTGGTTCGAGATCGCCTCGTACGCGATCCTCATCGCGATCCTCGCGGCCGACCTGACCATCGCCTACAAACGCCCGCACGTGCCCAGCCCGCGCGAGAGCGGGCTGTGGGTCGCGTTCTACGTCGTCCTCGCGCTGGCCTTCGCGGGCGCCGTGTGGGCGGTGGGCGGCGTCGAGCCGGCCGGGCAGTTCGTCGCCGGCTGGCTCACCGAATACTCGCTGTCCATCGACAACCTGTTCGTGTTCGTGCTGATCATGGCCCGGTTCGCGGTGCCGCCGCGGTATCAGCAGGAGGCGCTGATGGTCGGCATCATCGTCGCGCTCGTGTTCCGCGGCGTGTTCATCGTGCTCGGCGCCGGCCTCATCGCGACCTTCAGCTGGATCTTCTACCTGTTCGGCGCCTTCCTGCTGTACACAGCGATCCGGCAGGCGGTGGAGCGCGAGTCCGCGACGGGGGAGGACGAGTCCGCGACGGAGGGCGCGCTCACGCGCTTCCTGAAGCACCACCTGCGCATCGGCAGCGTGTACGAGGGCAACCGGCTGCGCACCGTCGTCGACGGCCGCCGCGTCTTCACGCCGATGGTGCTGGTGTTCATCTCGCTCGGCACGACCGACGTGCTCTTCGCGCTCGACTCGATCCCCGCGATCTTCGGCATCACGACGAGCCCGTTCCTCGTCTTCTCCACCAACGTGTTCGCGCTCATGGGCCTGCGGCAGCTCTACTTCCTGCTCGGCCACCTGCTCGAGCGGCTCGTCTACCTCAAATACGGCATCGCGGTGATCCTCGCGTTCATCGGCGTGAAGCTCATCCTCCACGCCATGCACGAGAACGAGGTGCCGTTCCTCAACGGCGGGCATCCCATCGAATGGGCCCCCGAGATCTCGACCTTCGTCTCGCTCGGCGTCATCGTCGTGACCATGGCGCTCGCCACCGGGACGAGCCTCGTTCACATGCGCCTCACGCGCGAGCGAGGGTGATAGCCTCACAACGTGCCGGCTGTGCAGCTCCTTCTTAGTTGCCGCGACGGGGCCTAGTTTCCTCCAGGCCATCCTCGTCGCGGAGTCTCGTGTTGGGCTGAACCACCGGAATCTAGGAGCAAGAGCAATGACGGACACCCCCATCGCCGACCGCGCAGAGCCGCGCACCCTGGCGGAGAAGGTCTGGGCGGACCACCTCGTGGTCAAGGGCGAGGACGGCCAGCCCGACCTGATCTACATCGATCTCCACCTCGTCCACGAGGTGACCAGCCCGCAGGCCTTCGACGGGCTGCGGCAGGCCGGCCGGCCCGTGCGCCGCCCGGATCTGACGATCGCCACCGAGGACCACAACACCCCGACCATCGGCATCGACCAGCCCATCGCCGATCTGACGAGCCGCACCCAGATCGAGACCCTGCGGAAGAACGCGCAGGAGTTCGGCATCCGCCTGCACTCGCTCGGCGACCTCGAGCAGGGCATCGTGCACGTCGTCGGCCCCCAGCTCGGCCTCACCATGCCCGGCGTCACGGTCGTGTGCGGCGACTCGCACACCTCGACCCACGGTGCCTTCGGTGCCATGGCCTTCGGCATCGGCACGAGCGAGGTCGAGCACGTGCTCGCCACCCAGACGCTGCCGCTGACGCCGTTCAAGACGATGGCGATCAACGTCGAGGGCACGTTGCGCCCCGGTGTGACCGCGAAGGACATCATCCTCGCCGTGATCGCCAAGATCGGGACGGGGGGCGGTCAGGGCTACGTGCTCGAGTACCGCGGCAGTGCGATCCGCTCTCTGTCCATGGACGGCCGGATGACGATCTGCAACATGTCCATCGAGGCGGGTGCCCGAGCCGGCATGGTGGCGCCGGATGAGACGACCTTCGCCTATCTGAAGGGCCGCCCGCACGCCCCGCGCGGCGCGGACTGGGACGAGGCGGTCGCGTACTGGAAGACGCTCGTGACCGACGAGGGCGCGCACTTCGACGCCGAGGTCGACATCGACGCCGACGCGCTCGAGCCCTTCGTCACCTGGGGCACCAACCCCGGCCAGGGCGTGTCCCTGTCGGAGGCCGTGCCGGACCCTTCCGCCATCGCCGACCCCAACGCACGGGCCAATGCCGAGCGCGCCCTCCAGTACATGGATCTCGCGGCCGGCACCCCGATGAAGGACATCAAGGTGGATGCCGTCTTCATGGGCTCGTGCACGAACAGCCGCATCGAGGACCTGCGCGCCTTCGCCTCGGTCGTCCGTGGCAAGAAGAAGGCCGACGGCGTCCGCGTCATGGTGGTGCCCGGCTCGGCGCGGGTGCGCATCGAGGCAGAGGCCGAGGGGCTCGACAAGGTGTTCGAGGAGTTCGGTGCCGAGTGGCGCTTCGCCGGCTGCTCGATGTGCCTGGGCATGAACCCCGACCAGCTCGCGCCGGGGGAGCGCTGCGCCTCGACGAGCAACCGCAACTTCGAGGGGCGGCAGGGCAAGGGCGGCCGAACGCACCTGGTCTCGCCGCTCGTGGCGGCGGCGACCGCCATCAGGGGGACGCTGTCCAGCCCCTGGGATCTGCCTGCCGACGAGACGAAGGCGGATGCCTGACATGGAAAAGATCTCCGTACTGACCGGCGTCGCGGCGCCGCTGAAGCGCTCGAACGTCGACACCGACCAGATCATCCCGGCCGTGTTCCTCAAGCGCGTGACCAAGACCGGCTTCGAGGACGCGCTGTTCTACTCCTGGCGGCAGGACCCGGACTTCCTGCTCAACCAGGAGCCGTACCGGAACGCGAAGATCCTCATCGCCGGCCCGGACTTCGGCATCGGCTCCTCCCGCGAGCACGCCGTGTGGGCGCTGCGCGACTACGGGTTCACGGCCGTGATCGCCCCGCGCTTCGGCGACATCTTCCGAGGCAACGCGGGCAAGCAGGGCCTGCTGACCGGCGCGGTCTCCGAGGCCGACGTCGAACGGCTGTGGGCGGCGATCGACGCCGCGCCCGGCCGTGAAGCGGCCGTGGATCTCGTGACACGCGAGGTCCGGGTCGGCGACCTCACGGTTCCTTTCGAGATCGACGATTACACTCGGTGGCGTTTGATGGAAGGCCTCGACGACATCGGCCTGACCCTCCGCAACGAGTCGCAGATCACCGATTTCGAAGCGAGCCGCGCATCCTGGCGGCCCCAGACCCTTCCCGTGCGGGCCCAGTAGGGCTCCGCAATCCCAAAGATCCCACAAGGGGGCCGTGTGAACACACTCCTCGAAGACGCGCAGGCAGCCGGAGCGAGCGTCGGTCTGACCGCGGAACGCATCACCATCCGCGGTGGCCGTCCGCTCAAGGGCCGCATCGAGCTCAAGGGTGCCAAGAACCTCGTGACGAAGGCCATGGTCGCCTCCTTGCTCGGCGACACGCCGAGCGAGCTGCGCAGCGTTCCGGAGATCAGCGACGTGCGCGTCGTGCGCGGCCTGCTCGAGGTGCACGGCGTCAAGGTCTCCAACATCGGCGCGGACACGCTGCTGCTCGACCCCTCCAACGTCGAGAGCGCGCACTTCGAGGTCATCGACGCGTATGCCGGCTCCAGCCGCATCCCGATCCTGTTCTGTGGACCGCTGCTGCACCGGCTAGGCGAGGCGTTCATCCCCGACCTCGGCGGCTGCCGCATCGGCGACCGGCCGATCGACTTCCACCTCGAGGGGCTGCGCCGCTTCGGCGCCGTCGTCGACAAGCAGCCGCAGGGCATCCGTCTGACGGCGCCGAACGGCCTCCACGGCGCCAAGATCGAGCTGCCGTACCCGAGCGTCGGCGCCACCGAGCAGGTGCTGCTGACCGCGGTGCGTGCCGAGGGCACGACCGAGCTGCGCGGCGCGGCCGTCGAGCCCGAGATCATGGACCTCATCAACATCCTGCAGAAGATGGGCGCCATCATCTCGGTCGACACCGACCGCGTCATCCGCATCGAGGGCGTCGACAAGCTCGAGGGCTACAAGCACACCGCGCTCTTCGACCGGAACGAGGCGGCGAGCTGGGCGGCCGCCGCGCTGGCGACCGAGGGCGACATCTTCGTCGGCGGCGCCCGCCAGTCGGAGATGCTGACCTTCCTCAACGTGTTCCGCAAGGTCGGCGGCGCCTTCGAGATCCAGGACGACGGCATCCGCTTCTATCACCCGGGCGGCAAGCTCAAGCCGGTCGTCATCGAGACGGACGTGCACCCCGGCTTCATGACGGACTGGCAGCAGCCGCTCGTCGTCGCGCTCACCAAGGCCGAGGGCGTGTCGATCGTGCACGAGACCGTGTACGAGCAGCGCTTCGGCTTCACGGACGCGCTCGTCGACATGGGGGCGCAGATCCAGCTCCACCGGGAGTGCCTCGGCGGGGCGGAGTGCCGCTTCGGGCAGCGCAACTTCAACCACTCGGCCGTCATCGTCGGCCCGACCCCGCTGCACGCGGCGGACGTCGTGGTGCCCGATCTGCGCGGCGGCTTCAGCCACCTCATCGCGGCGCTCACGGCCGAGGGCACCTCGACCGTGAGCAACGTCGGCATGATCGCGCGCGGCTACGAGAACTTCATCACGAAGCTGCGCCAGCTGGGCGCCGACTTCGTCCTCGAGGCCTAGGGGTGGCGCGGACGGAGACCCGTCGGCCGTCGGTCTTCTGGCTGATGGCATGGGTGTGCTTCGGCCTGCTCGGCGGCAGCGTGAAGTTCCGCGTCGCCCACGCCGAGCGACTGCCGCCGACGGGGGCGTACATCGTGGCGCCCAACCACTACAGCGAGATCGACCCCGTCATCGTCGGCATGATGCTCTACCGCGCGGGCCGCTACCCGCGCTTCCTGGCCAAGGCGAGCCTGTTCCGGATCCCCGTCGTCGGCTGGTTCCTGCGCCGCAGCGGGCAGGTGCCCGTCGAGCGCACGGCCGCGGCGGCCGCCGCGGCGAAGTCTCCGCTCGCCGCCGCGCACGAGCTCGTCGAGAAGCAGCGCATCGTCGTGGTCTACCCAGAGGGCACCCTCACCCGGGAGCCCGAGATGTGGCCGATGCGCGGCAAGACCGGCGCGGCGCGGATCGCGCTGGAGCAGGGCATCCCCGTGATCCCCGTCGCGCACTGGGGCACTCAGGCGCTGATGGGGCGCTACGCCAAGAAGGTGAGCCTCTTCCCGCGGCATCCGATCGACTTCTCCATCGGCGAGCCCGTCGACCTCTCGGAGTTCCAGGGCAAGCCGGTCGACCAGCACGTGCTCGCCGAGGTGACGGAGAAGATCATGGCCGCCATCACCGCCGAGCTCGAGTTCCTGCGCGGTGAGAAGGCCCCGGCCGGCCGGTGGGATCCGACCGTCCAGGGCCAGAAGGAGACCGGGCGGTTTGAGCCCTAAGCGACCGACCCGACGCGTCACCGTGCTCGGCGCCGGCAGCTGGGGGACCGTCTTCGCCAAGGTGCTCGCCGACGGCGGCGCACAGGTGACCGTGTGGGCACGCCGGCCCGAGGTGGCGCGAGAGATCCGCGAGACCCACCGCAACACCCAGTACCTGCCGGGGATCAACCTGCCGCGCACCGTGATCGCCACGAGCAGCCTGCGCGACTCTCTGCGTGGCGCGGAGCAGCTCTACCTCGCCGTGCCGAGTCAGACGCTGCGCGACAACCTCCTGGCGCTGAAGCCCCTGCTCCCTGCCGGCATCCCGGTGGTCAGTCTGATGAAGGGCGTCGAGAAGACCACCAACGAGCGGATGAGCGAGGTCATCGCCGACGTCCTCGGGCTCGAGCCGGAGCGGATCGCCGTGGCATCCGGCCCCAATCTCGCCCTCGAGATCGCCAAGGGGCAGCCGACCGCCGCGGTCGTCTCCTCCGCGAGCCTGGAGACGGCGCAGGCGGTCGCGATGACCGCGCGGAACCGGTACTTCCGCAGCTTCGTGAACACGGATGTCGTGGGCACGGAGTTCGGCGGGGTGCTCAAGAACCTCATCGCGGTGGCGATCGGCATCGTCGACGGCGTCGGCTACGGCGAGAACACGAAGGCCTCGATCATCACGCGCGGCCTCGTCGAGATGACCGACTTCGCCGTCGCCTACGGTGCGAGGCCCGACACGCTCTCGGGGCTCGCCGGCCTCGGCGACCTGATCGCGACGTGCCAGTCGCCCCTGTCGCGCAACAACACCGCCGGCCGGCTGCTCGGGCAGGGCTATGCGCTGCACGAGGTCGTGCGGCAGATGAACCAGACGGCGGAGGGCCTCGCCTCGGTGGCGCCGATCCTCGCTCTGGCCCGCGCCCGCGGTGTGGACATGCCGATCGTCGAGCAGGTCCACCGGGTGCTCGCGGGTACGCTCGACCCGAAGGACATCGCACCCCACCTCACCACCGACGAAGAGCCTCAGGGCGAAAGGACCACGGATGACACGCAAGCTCGCACTGGCTCTGCTTTTCGGCGGGCGTTCCAGCGAGCATTCGGTCTCGGCCGCGACCGCGGGCGGGGTGCTGGGGGCGCTTGACCCCGAGCGCTACGACGTCATCCCGATCGGCATCACCCGCGAGGGCGCGTACGTTCTCGCGAGCGGCGACCCGGCCGACTACTTCATGGGCGAGGGGCGGATGCCGTCCGTGGTCGACAACGGCACGCGGGTGCGCTGGCCGGAGGACGCGGTCTCGCAGGAGCTGACGGTCGTGTCGGCGGACGGTGAGACGCGGACCGTGCCCGTCGACGTCGTCTTCCCGATCCTGCACGGGCCGTGGGGGGAGGACGGCACGATCCAGGGCCTGCTCGAGCTCGCTGAGCTGCCCTACGTGGGCTCCGGCGTGCTCGCGAGCGCGCTCGGCATGGACAAGCACTACATGAAGACCGTCTTCGGGCAGGCGGGCCTCCCGATCGCCCCGTGGGCGACCGTCTCCCGCCGGCAATGGGCGGCGGACCCGGCATCCGTGCACACCGCCGCCGAGGAGCTCGGCTACCCCGTCTTCGTCAAGCCCGCGCGGGCGGGCTCGAGCGTGGGCGTGGGCAAGGCGACGGATGCCGCGGGCCTCGCGGCCGTCGTCGAGACGGCTCTGGCGGAGGACGATCGGGCCCTCATCGAGCCCGCCGTCGTGGGCTGCGAGATCGAGATCGCCGTGCTCGGCAGCCCGGGCGGCCGTGCACCGCGGGCCTCCGTCGCGGGCGAGATCGTGCTGACCGGCCGCGAGTTCTACGACTACGAGGGCAAGTACCTCGGCGGCGACGGCGTCGCGCTCGAGTGCCCGGCGTCGATCACGCCGGCGCAGCTCGCCGAGATGCAGGCGCTCGCCGTCCGGGCCTTCGAGGCGATCGGTGCCGAGGGGCTCAGCCGCGTCGACTTCTTCCTGACCGACGCGCCGGAGCACGGCGGCTGGGTGATCAACGAGATCAACACCATGCCCGGCTTCACGCCGATCTCGATGTACTCCACCTGCTGGGAGGCGTCCGGACTGCCCTACCCGAAGCTGCTCGACGAGCTCGTCGCGCTCGCCCTCGACGGCCGCGAGTAGTCGCCGCCCCTAGGGCGCCGCATTCGTGGCGATGCACTTGTGGTGCGTCGACTGCGGGATGCTCGCCACGGCCTGCGCCAGGTCGGGCAGCACGTTCGCATCGCTGACTCCGCCCGCGCCGTGGTCGATCGTGACCTCGACGGCCGGGGTGCGGCCATAGGTGACGTAGCTGAGGACCTTGTCGTCCGGGTCGTTCACGAGCACCCAGTCGACCGCGTCCTGCCCGCTGGAGACCGTCACGCACGGCTTCGTCGTGGGGCCGAGCGGAGTGACGCCGCAGCGCAGCTGCACGCGCACCGGGTTGCCCCACGCGCCGGTGGCCTGCGCGTTCGTGTAGTCCTCGTGCTGGCCGGCGACCGTGTCGGGCAGCACGACCGTGACCGAGGCGCACTTCGGATCGTTCGCGTGCGTGGCAGGGCTCATCGCCACGGTCGGGGTGCATCCGGCGAGTACGGCGACCAGGGCGGCTGCGGCAAGGGCGGCGAGGGCGGAGCGGAGGCGGGACATGTCATGGGCAACGCTAGCGTGGAGGCTATGGCAGAAGCTGAGCGGTCCACCCTGGCACAGCTGGGGGAGACGGCGGCGCTCGCACGGATCTTCCCCCGGCTGCCCGGTGCGGATGCCGCGCTGCTCGGCCCCGGTGACGACGCGGCGGTGCTCGCGGCGCCGGACGGGCGCTACGTCGTCACGACCGACACGATGGTGCACGGGCCGGACTTCCGCTGGGAGTTCTCCACCCCGGAGGACCTCGGCTGGAAGGCGGCCGCGACGAACCTCTCGGACGTCGCCGCGATGGGTGCGCGGCCGACGGCCCTCGTCGTCGCGATCGCGGCGCCGGCCACGACCCCCGTCGAGGTGCTGGAGGACTTCGCCGACGGACTGCGGCTGGCCTGCCTCGCGCTCGCGCCCGGCTGCGGCGTGGTCGGCGGGGATCTGGCGACCTCGGACGTCTTCACGATCGCCGTCACGGCGTTCGGCGACCTGGAGGGACGCGATCCCGTGCGACGCTCTGGTGCGCGGACGGGCGACGTCGTCGCGGTGGCCGGGGAGCTCGGACCGGCGGGCCGCGGGCTCGCGCTGCTGTTCGCGCACGGGCGCGCGGCGGCGCTCGGCATCGACGCGCACGCCGTCGGACGCCAGCTGCGGCCCGTGCCGCCGATCGCACTCGGCCCGCGGGCGGCGGATGCCGGAGCGACAGCCATGCTGGACCTGAGCGACGGGCTCGCCCTCGACGCGCGGCGCCTCGCGCAGGCATCCGTCGCCGACCTCGAGCTCGATCCGCTGACGGAGGAGCAGCTGACGGGCGGAGAGGATCACGGCCTGCTCGCGACCTTCCCGCCGGGGGCGACCCTGCCGGACGGCTTCCGGGCGATCGGGCGGGTGGTCGCCGCCGCGGGGGCAGGGCGGGTGCTCGTCGGGGGCCGCGAGGTCACGGAGCGCGGCGGCTGGGACCCCTACGAGGAGTGGGATGGAGCGCGCAGCTAAGGGCGACAACCCGGTGGGTTGTCGCGCTGTGCGCTCCCGAGCGAGCTGTGCTCGTGAGGTTTCGCGCGGGGCGAGCGAGCTGTGCTCGTGAGGTTTCGCGCGGGGTGAGCGAGCTGTGCTCGTGAGGTTTCGCGCGGGGTGAGCATGAAGCTCAGGACGGGTCGCGAATCCGTCGATCCGCGGCAATATGATTCGTTCATGACCGATGCGGGGGACCTGCAGAAGCAGGCGGAGGAGCTCCAGAGGCAGGCCGACGAGGCCATGAAGAAGGCGCAGGAGGCCGTGGCAGCCGCGCAGGCCGCTGCGGCGGCTGCGGCGCCGCAGGCGGAGACTCCGGCCGCCGCTCCCGCCGCACAGGCCCCGGCCGCCCCGGCATCCGATGGCCCCCTCAGCCAGGCCGACGTCGACAGGGTCACGGCGGGCTACGCCTTCGCGGAGACGAGCCTCGAGCTCGGCGCGCTGCAGAACGGCGCCCCCGTCCCTGACGCGCAGATCCGCATCCCCCTCGGCATGCTCAACCGGCACGGGCTCATCGCCGGCGCCACCGGCACGGGAAAGACCCGCACACTGCAGGCGATCGTCGAGCAGCTCTCGGCGAACGGCGTGAGCGTCTTCGCGGCGGATATCAAGGGGGACCTGTCCGGCCTGCTCGTGGACGGCGAGGGCAACGACAAGCTGCTGGCGCGTACGAAGGCGATCGGGCAGGATTGGACGCCCGCGCGCTTCCCGACCGAGGTCTATTCGCTCGGCGGCAAGGGTAAGGGTGTGCCGATCCGTGCCACCATCTCGGGCTTCGGGCCGCTGCTGCTCTCGCGCGTGCTCGGACTCAACGACACGCAGGAGTCGAGTCTGGAGCTCGTCTTCCACTACGCGGAGGACAAGGGCCTCGCCCTGCTGGACCTGGAGGACCTGCGTGCGGTGCTGCAGTACCTCACGAGCGACGAGGGCAAGGCCGACCTCGCGGGCGTCGGCGGCATCTCGCCGCAGACGGCCGGCGTGATCCTGCGCGAGCTCTCCGGCTTCGCCGATGGCGGGGCGGACACCTTCTTCGGCGAGCCCGAGATCGACACGGCCGAGTTCCTGCGCACGGCATCCGACGGCCGCGGCATCGTCAGCCTGCTGGAGGTGCCGGGCGTCGCCGACCAGCCGCAGCTCTATTCGACCTTCCTGATGTGGCTGCTCGCGGACCTTTACAACCTGCTTCCGGAGGTCGGCGACGCGCCGAAGCCCAAGCTGGTCTTCTTCCTCGATGAGGCGCACCTGCTGTTCACGGATGCCAGCAAGGAGTTCCTGACCCAGATCACCCAGACGGTGCGCCTGATCCGCTCCAAGGGCGTCGGGGTGTTCTTCATCACGCAGAGCCCCAAGGACGTCCACGAGGACGTGCTCGCCCAGCTCGGCTCCCGCGTGCAGCACGCCTTGCGCGCCTTCACCCCGGACGACGCGAAGGCGCTGCGGGCGACGGTGTCGACCTATCCGAAGTCGGGCTACGACCTGGAGCAGGTGCTCACGAACCTCGGCACGGGCGAGGCGATCGTGACGGTGATGAACGAGTCCGGCGCGCCGACGCCGGTCGCGTGGACGCGCATGCGCGCCCCGCAGTCCTCGATGACGACCGCCCCGGAGTCCGCCATCGACGCGGTCATCGCTGCCTCGCCGCTGCAGGCGAGGTATGGCACTCCCATCGACCGCGAGTCGGCCGGCGAGATCCTGACGGCGAAGCTCAACGCGGCGGCGGAGGCGGCGCACGCCGAGGCGGCGGCGAAGGCGAAGGCCAAACAGGACGCGGCGGACGTCAAGGCGCACGCCGCCACCGAGAAGCAGGCCACGCACGAGTCGAAGGCGCGTCAGACCCAGGCCGCCCAGGTCGGGAAGGTCGCCGTCAAGGTGCTCACCTCGCGTACCACCCAGACGGTGCTGAAGGGTGTGCTGGACGGGATCTTCGGCACCAGGCGGCGCTAGCCGCCGTGCTCGTCGAGGTCGAGCCGGCCGTGCCCGCGTCGCGTGGCTTTGCAATCGTGGTGGACGGTCTCGCCCTCGGCGACGTCGTGCTCTCCGAGATCGAGCCCGTGCAGGGGACCGCCTGGGTCGAGTACCGTCTCGCGGCCGCCGGCAGCGGCACGGGCATCCTGGCCCGTGCCCTCGCCACGGTGGCGGAGTGGGCTTTCGCAGAGCTGGGCCTGTTCCGTCTCGAGCTGAGCCATCGCGTCGATCTGCCGGCCGTGTGCCGGGTGGCGAGCCGGGCTGGATTCCTCGCCGAGGGCGTGGAGCGGCAGAAGTTCGCGGTCTCGACGGGGCGCGTCGACGCCGAGACGCACGCGCGGCTGCGCACCGACCCGCGCCCGGCGCTGTCGCTCCTGGGGCTGCAGGCGCTCTGAGGTCGCGCGCCGCGCGCGAGCAGAGGACTCTGCTCCCGAGGACTTGCACGAGGGAACCATTTTCCGGCGCGCGGGACCCATTGTTGCCTGGAAACATTGGTTCCCTGGGGTTTGAAAATGGCTCCCTGAGGCAAGTCCCGTCGGGGGAGACCCGAGCCTCTGACGGAATGGCGTCGCGCGTCAGGCGCGGGTCGCGAACCAGATCGTCGTCTCGCCGTACTTCTTGGGCTTCTCCGGGGCGAGGCCGCCCGGCCAGACGGGCTCGGGGGAGCGGGAGGAGCGCTCGACCACAACGAGCGCCGCCGGGGCCAGGAGCGGCACGAGCGCGGCCAGATCCGCGGCGATGTCCGCGTCGGAGAGCTCGTACGGCGGATCGCTGAAGACGAGGTCGAAGGGGCCGGATGCCGCGCCGAGGAAGGCCGAAACCGGGCTCACGACGACGCTGAGCGGTGGGGCGTCCGCCGCGGGCCCGGCCGAGGCATCCGCCCCCGGTGTCTTCGTCAGCGCTGTCTTCGTCGGTGGTGTCCTCGTCCCCAGTGTCTTCGCCACCAGCGCGGCGTTCGCGCGCACGATCCGCGCGGCGCCGCCATTCTTCTCGACCAGCACCACGAGCCGCGCCCCACGGCTCGCCGATTCCAGACCGAGCGCGCCGGAGCCGGCATAGAGGTCGAGCACCCGGGCTCCGTCCACCGCGTCACGTGCCTCGAGCGCCGAGAAGAGCGCCTCGCGCACCCGGTCGCTCGTGGGTCGTGTGCCCGCCTTCGGCACGGCCAGGCTCACGCGCCCCGCGGCGCCTGCGATGATCCGGGTCACCTCCACACCGTACCGGAGGGCCGCCTCGCGATGTCGTAGCTGTGTTCTACAATCCAGGCATGGTCGGCCTCGACAGCAAGCTCAGCGTCGTGGTGGGCGGGCGCACGGCGACGATGCTGCACAAGGCGTGGGGGCTCGAGACGGTGGCCGACCTGCTCGGGCAGTACCCGCGTCGCTACGCGCACCGCGGCGAGCCGACGGCGCTCGACGAGCTGCCGGAAGGCGAGGTCGCGACGGTCGTCGCGACGGTGCTGCGGGTGACGAGCAAGTCGTTCAAGACCCGCCGTGGCACGATCCAGACCGTTACGATCGGTGACGGCCGCAGCGAGATGACGGCGACGTTCTTCAACCAGCCGTGGCGCGAGCAGCAACTCACCCGCGGTGCGCGCGGCATGTTCTCGGGCAAGGTGAGCCGCTTCAAGGGCGAGGCGCAGCTGACACACCCTGAGATCCGGCTGTTCTCCGACGATGAGGACATGCCGGACCCGGCCGTGGACGCCGAGCGGGCGCGCAGCTGGGCGATGGAGCCGCTGCCCGTCTACCCGGCCACCGCCTCGATCCCGAGCTGGACGGTCGAGAAGATCGTCCGCCAGACCCTCGACGTGCTCGATGAGGAGGACGTGCTCGACCCGCTGCCGGCCGCGGCGCGCGCCGAGCACGGACTGCTCGGCTATCACGAGGCGCTACGCCTCATCCACTGCCCTCAGACGGACGCCGACTGGCGGCGCGCCCGCGACACCCTCCGCTTCCACGAGGCCTTCGTGCTGCAGACGGCCCTGCTGCAGCAGCGCGCCGTGAGCCGCTCTGCGCACACCCTGCCGCGGAAGGCGCTGCCCGGTGGCTTCGCCGAACGGCTCGACGCAGCGCTCCCGTTCCAGCTCACGCCCGACCAGGGTCTCGTCGGCGCCGAGATCGCCTTCGACCTCGCCCGCGACGTCCCCATGAACCGGCTCGTGCAGGGCGAGGTGGGCAGCGGCAAGACCCTCGTCGCCATCCGCGCGATGGCGACGGTCGCCGACTCCGGCGGGCAGGCCGCGCTCCTCGCCCCGACCGAGGTGCTCGCCGCGCAGCATCTGCGCTCGATCGTGCGCACGCTCGGTCCGGACCTTGCGGCCGAGCTCATGCCCACGCTGCTCACCGGTCAGCTCACGGCAGCCGAGCGGAAGAAGGCGCTGCTGCGCATCGTCAGCGGGCAGGCGCGCATCGTCGTCGGAACCCACGCGCTCCTGTCGGACGCGGTCGAGTTCTTCGACCTGGGGCTCGTCGTCGTCGACGAGCAGCACCGCTTCGGGGTCGAGCAGCGCGAGACCCTGCGCGCCAAGGGCAGGACCCCGCCGCACCTGCTCGTGCTCACGGCCACCCCCATCCCGCGCACGGTCGCGATGACCGTCTTCGGCGACCTCGACATCTCGACCATCACGCAGCTGCCGGCCGGCCGGCAGGGCATCGAGAGCTTCGTCGTGCCGCTCGCCGAGAAGCCCGGCTGGTTCAACAACGTCTGGAAGCGTGCCAGGGAGGAGATCGACCAGGGGCGGCAGGTCTTCGTCGTGTGCCCCGCCATCAGCAGCAAGGACGCCGAGGACGGCGACCGGCTGGAGGAAGACGAGCCGACGGAGGCGGAGGCGAAGCGTCCGCTCGCGAACGTCGCGGACGTCTACGACGCGCTGATCGCGCGCCCCGATCTGGAGTCCGTCCGCATCGGCATGCTGCACGGTCGGATGAGTGCGGACGAGAAGGACGCGGTGATGGGCGCCTTCGGGCGCCGCGAGCTCGACCTGCTCGTCGCCACGACGGTCATCGAGGTGGGCGTCGACGTCCCGAACGCCTCGACGATGATCGTGCTCGATGCAGACCGCTTCGGCGTCAGCCAGCTGCATCAGCTGCGCGGTCGCGTCGGCCGGGGCGCCGTGCCCGGTGTGTGCCTGTTCGTGACCTCCGCGCCGGAGGACTCGCTGGCGCGGGAGCGCGTCGACGCGGTCGCCGGCACGCTCGACGGCTTCGAGCTCGCGCAGATCGACCTCGAGTTGCGGCGCGAGGGTGACGTGCTGGGCTCCCGGCAGTCCGGCGGGCGGTCCTCGCTGCGCCTGCTGCGGGTGGCGAGCGACGGCGAACTGATCGGCGCGGCGCGTGCCGCCGCGGCATCCGTCATCGACTCCGATCCGACGCTGCGGCTCCACCAACCGCTCAAGGAGGCGGTCGACCGGCGGCTCGATGAGCAGGAGAGGCAGTTCCTGTCCAAAGGCTGAGTATGGCTCGGAGACCCGCACCCCCGGTTATTCTGAAAATCTATGAGCAGGATCGCCGTCGTCCCCGGGTCCTTCGACCCGGTCACTCTCGGGCATCTGGACGTCATCGAGCGCGCCGCGCGCTTGTTCGACGAGGTCCGCGTGCTGGTGGTGCACAATCCGGACAAGCCATCCGGCCTGCTGACGCCGGACGAGCGCGTCGAGGTCATCACGCGGGCGGTGACGGATGCCGGGTTGCCCGGCTCCATCCGCGTCGACGCGTGGGGGGCCGGGTTGCTCGCCGAGTACTGCAGGCAGATCGGCGCGAGCGCGCTCGTGAAGGGCATCCGCTCGCAGACGGATCTCGTCTATGAGACGCCCATGGCCATCGTGAATGAACACCTCGCCGGAGTGGAGACCGTCTTCGTGCTGCCCAAGCCCCAGAACGCCCAGGTCTCGAGCACCCTGGTGCGCCAGGTCCTCTCGCTCGGCGGCGACGTCAGCCCCTATGTGCCCGCCGCGGTGCTCGAGGCGGTGCGGGCGCGATGAACAGCATGCCGCAGACCGCGCGGGAGCCGGCGGAGGCCCCGAATCCGGCCGAGGGGCTCGACGCCCCCGGGCTCGCGACGCTCGCCGGTCGCATCATCGAGAGCATCGAGCGGGTCATCGACGGCAAGCACGAGCAGGTCGTGATCGCGCTCACGGTGCTGCTGGCGGAGGGCCACCTGCTCATCGAGGACGTCCCGGGCGTCGGCAAGACGATGCTGGCGCGCTCGCTGGCGAAGGCCATCGACGGCTCCGTCAGCCGCATCCAGTTCACGCCCGATCTGCTCCCCTCGGATGTCACCGGCGTCAGCGTGTATAACCAGGCGACCCGCCAGTTCGAGTTCAAGCCCGGGGCCGTGTTCGCCAACATCGTCATCGGCGACGAGATCAACCGCGCCGGCCCCAAGACCCAGTCGGCCCTCCTCGAGTCGATGGAGGAGCGGCAGGTCTCTGTCGACGGTCAGACCTACCGGCTCAGCCGGCCGTTCATCGTCGTGGCGACCCAGAACCCGATCGAGATGGAGGGCACTTACGCCCTGCCGGAGGCGCAGCGCGACCGGTTCATGGCCCGCATCGCCATGGGCTACCCGGACGCGGCGAGCGAGCTGGAGATGCTGGGCGCCCGCGACACCGTCAACCCGCTCGAGGCGCTCGAGCCCGTCATCAGCCTCGCCACTCTGCTGCAGATGATGCACGGGGCGCGGTCGGTGTTCGCCTCGAGCGCGGTCAAGCAGTACGCGGTCGAGATCGCCCGCGCGACCAGGGACGATCCGGACATCCGGCTCGGCGCGAGCCCGCGTGCGACCCTCCAGCTCGTACGCGCGGCGAAGGCGCGCGCCGCGATCGACGGCCGTGAGTTCGTGCTCCCCGACGACATCGACGCGCTCGCGGTGCCGGTGCTCGGTCACCGTCTGCTGCCCACGAGCCGTGCGCTCGGCCGGCAGCACGAGAGCACCCGCCTGACCGAGGAGATCGTGCAGCGGATCATCGCCGCCACGCGCGTTCCGTCGGCCCGATAGGGGGAGGGACGGATGCCTCGGCCCCTGCCCACCGTGCGCGGATGGGTCGTCGGCGCCTGCGGCGTCGCGGCGCTCGTGGCCGCGGCCTGGTTCGCGCGGGTCGACCTGCTGTTCATCGGGCTGCTGCTGACGCTGGCGCCGCTCGCCGCGCTCATCGCGGTGGCGCTGGACCGGCCGTGGCTCACGGTGACACGCTCCTACTCGCCTGACACGATCGTCGCGGGCGATGAGGCGCAGGTGCGACTCGAGGTGCGCAACAGGTCCCCGCGCCCGACCCCCGGACTCGCCTGGTCCGACGGGCTGCCGGCCGGGCTGGCGGCCGTGCCCGTGCGCTCCTTCCCCTCGCTCGCGGGACGCGGCGCCACGGGCGAGCGGGGCGGTGACGCGGTGACGCTGCGCTACACGGCGCGGACCCTGCGCCGCGGCGCGTTGCCGCTCGGGCCGCTGCGGGTGGTCCGCACCGACCCCTTCGGCCTGGCGCGCAGCGGCTACGCCGTGGGCGAGTCGAAGACGCTGCTCGTGACGCCGCGGGTCTTCCCGCTGGGGCGCGGCGGCCCCGACGACGCCCGCGGCGATGGCGCCGACCAGGAGCTCGTGCGCCACGCGACCCCGAGCGCCGACGAGGTGATTCCGCGCGAGTACCGGCCCGGCGACCCGCTGCGGCGGGTGCTGTGGCGGGCGACGGCCCGGCAGGACCGGCTGATGGTGCGGCAGGAGGAGCAGCGCAGCAACCCACAGGCCTGGCTGCTGCTGGACACCGTGAGCGGGCGCGGCCCCGCTGCGCACGGCTCGAACGGACCGGCGTTCGAGCGTGCCGTCGAGCTCGCCGCGTCGATCACCATGCACCTGCTCGGCCTCGGCTATCTCGTCGGCGTGGTCGAGACGGGGGAGCGGCAGCTCGGCGGCAGCTATGGCCTGCCCGGCGGCGACCACGAGCTCGTCGCCCAGCTCGCCGCGCTGGAGCAGACCCGCGGGCGCGACGGAGACCACGCCGCACGGCTCGCCGCGGCGCTGCGGACGAGCAGCACGGCCTCGCCCGTCTTCCTGCTCCTCGCGGACGGGGACCAGGGCGTCTGGGTCGAGCTCGGACCGCTGCGGCGCTACGCGGAACCCGCCGTCGCGTTCCTGGCGGCTGCGGCGCAGGGCGCGCGCCCGCTGCTCGAGGCATCCGGATGGATCTGTGTGGACATCGATGCGGAGACGGAGGCGCCGGGCGCCTGGTCGGCCGCGGTGACGGCGCGTCAGCGCCTGCTCGCCGATCACGACGCGGGGGCGCGCCGTGCTTGACCGCCGTCGCCCCGCTGCGGCGGTCGGGCTGCGCCGCGGCGCGTGGAGCCTGAGCGCGGCGCTCCTGCTCGAGGTCCTCGCCTGCAGCGTCGCGATCGTCGGGCTTCTGCAGGGCGGCTCCTGGTGGTGGGCGCTCGTCGGTACCGCGGCGCTGCTGCTGGCGGCGCCCGCCGCGCTGCGCTCGCTCGGCGTCGTCCCGTGGCTCGCCTCGCTCCTCGACCTCGGTGTGCTCATCGCGCTCGTGGACGTGGTCTACGAGCGGCATCGGGCCCTGCTCGGCTTCATCCCGACGCCGAGCTCCGTGGCGGGCATCGGTCGGCTGTTCTCCGACGCCTTCCGCGCCATCCAGTACCAGGGCGTGCCGGCGCAGCCGCTGCCGGAGCTGCTGTTTTTCGTCGTCGTCTTCGGCGGCGTCTTCGCCCTCGTGCTCGACGTGCTCGCGATGACCGTGCGGATGCCGGCGACGACGGCGATCGCGATGCTCGCCGTGCTCGCCGTGCCCGCGGTGCTGCAGCCGAACGGTCTCGCGCTGCTGGCGCTCGTTCTGTGCGCGATCGCGTGGTTCGCGGTGCTCGCGGCGGACGGCCGGTTGCGCTTCGGCACGCGCGGCGGGCTGCGGCTCGCGGTCGCGGTCGGGGCATCCGCCACCGTCATCGCGCTCGTGGTCGCCGCCACCGCGCCCGGCTTCGATCGCGTCGGGCGCAGCACCCAGGCCGGCCCGGTCTCGATCGGCAGCTCGGTCGATCCGCTCATCGACCTCTCGAAAGACCTCAAGCGGCCGGACTCCGTCCCGGTGCTGACGTTCACGACCGCGGCGAAGAACGTCCCCTATCTGCAGCTCACGACCCTCGACACCTTCACGGGCACCGTCTGGCGGCACCGTCCGGACCAGAGCACGCCCCTGCTCGCCGGCACGGGGCTCGGCGAGACGCCCGGGCTCGACGCCGCGGCCGGCATCCCGTCCACGAGCTACACCACCCGGGTCGATGTCGACGACCTCACGAGCTTCTGGATCCCCGCGCCGTACCCGGCGACGCGTCTGGTCGGTGCACGCGGGGTCGAGACGTATCAGCCGCGCGATCTGACCCTCGACGTGCGCGACTCCCGGCTCAGCGGCCAGAGCTACACCGCGACGAGCCTCGACCTCGAGCCGACCCGCGAGCAGCTGAACGCCGTGGCCCCCGTCCGTTCGACCGCCGGGGCGCCGGACATCGCCCGGGACCTCTACCTGCCGAGCGAGGTGCCCGCGATCATCACGCGGACCGCCGCGAGCGTCGCCGCGCAGGCCGACGGCACGGGGGAGTTCGCCCAGGCGCTGGCCCTGCAGGACTTCTTCCAGTCGAGCGACAGCGGCTTCACCTACTCGACCGAGACGCCGGACTCGGCGGACGGCACGAGCCTCGCCGTCGTGGCGCGGTTCCTGCAGGACAAGCAGGGCTACTGCATCCACTTCGCGACCGCCATGGCGGTCATGGCCAGAGTGCTCGGCATCCCGAGCCGGATCGCGATCGGCTACCTGCCCGGCTCGCCCATCGGGACCAGGGGCACGCAGACCACCTACCAGGTCGACTCCAGCGACCTGCACGCGTGGCCGCAGCTGTACTTCCCGAGCATCGGCTGGCTCTCCTTCGAGCCGACGGTGAGCCGGGGCAGCCTGCCGGGCTACACCGTGGACCAGCTCGGCACGAGCACGCAGACGAACGTTCCGCAGACGACGCCGGTCCCGCAGACGACGCCGAGCGCCCGCACCGCCACCCCGCAGCCGACGGCGACGCGGGCGCAGAGCGGCACGACCACCGCCGAGGGGCGCGAGGGGGGCCCCGCCGCGCTGCTGGGCGTGCTCGTGATCCTCGTGGTGCTGGCCGGCCCGATGGCGATCCGGATGCTGCGCCGCCGGCGCCGCCTCGCGCGGCTGCGCGGAGGCGGTGCCCCCGCGACGCTCGCGTGGGACGAGGTGCGCGACACCGCGCGCGACCTCGGCTTCGCGAACTCGCCGACCGAGACCCCGCGCGCGTTCGCCCGGCGGCTGCGGGAGGACTGGCCTCCGGATGCCGCGCCGCGCCGGGACCTCGATGCGATCCTTGCGCAGGTCGAGCTGTCGGAGTACGGACCGCCGCGCCCCGGCATCGTGCCTTCCGGCGTTCGTCGTCCCGAGAGCCCGGGCGCCGGGCTCGCCGACGCGACCGTGCGGGTGCTCGCGGCGTTGCGCGCGGCCCGGCCCCGCGGTGTGCGGCTGTGGGCGCTCCTGGCGCCGGCGTCCCTCGTCGCGCCCGTGATCGACCGTTGGCGGGCCGAGGCGCGCGGCAGGCTCTGAGCGATCGCGGGCGGACGGCGCGGAGCGCGCACCGAGCGCGCTAGACTGGAAGGTCGTGACCACCGCCAAGAACCCGTACTCGATTCCCGTGTACGACCTCATGCACCAGCCAGGGCAGCACAAGGAGCTGACCCTGGACATCGTCGCGCCCGAGAAGCTCGGCGCGGGCATGATCGCGGTGCCTCAGGGCGCACCGCTGCATCTCGCGCTGCACCTCGAGGTGCT